>NZ_OLKJ01000023.1:0-17824 GCF_900291005.1 Pseudomonas sp. Kh14 | reverse complement strand
TCTACGCTTTCCTCAGAGCCTGTCAAGCGTTTATTTTGAAGTTTTTTGCGAGAAACTCGTTTAGCTTCAAACACTTGACTCAATACAGTGGCTAGCTTTGCTTCGCTACCGCGTTGGAGTGGTGCGCATTATAGGGAGGCCATCGAGAAGGTCAACCTTTAATTTCAATGATTTGAAATATTTCTGGCAAAGCCGCTTGAGGGCTACCACCTCCCCCACCAATTGCGCACTATATTGCTCACCACCTCCCCCGCCCAAGGATTGCCGCACTTAAATGAACACCCAACCCCGCAGCCTGGCCGCCACCCTCTTCCCGATCGGCCTACTGCTTATCGCCATGGCATCGATTCAGTCCGGCGCCTCCCTGGCCAAAAGCATGTTCCCGATCGTCGGCGCACAAGGCACCACCACCCTGCGCCTGATCTTCGCCAGCATCATCATGCTGCTTATATTGCGCCCGTGGCGGGTACGCATGACCGCCAACACGTTGCGCAATGTGGTCATCTACGGCATGGCACTGGGCGGCATGAACTTCCTCTTCTATATGGCCCTGCAAACGGTACCAATCGGTATCGCCGTCGCCTTGGAATTCACCGGCCCGTTGGCCGTGGCGATCTTCTCCTCGCGCCGAGCGATCGATTTCCTGTGGATTGCCCTGGCCATCGCAGGCCTGCTGCTGTTGCTGCCGGCAGGTCACAGCGGCCAGGCACTCGACCCAGTGGGCGCCGCCTATGCGCTGGGGGCGGGTGTGTGCTGGGCGCTGTACATCCTGTTCGGGCAACGTGCAGGGGCCGAGCACGGCATCCAGAGCGCGGCCCTGGGGGTGGTGGTCGCGGCCCTGTTCGTCGCCCCCATCGGTATCGCCCACGCCGGTAGCGCTCTGCTCACACCTGCCGTGATCCCCATGGCGTTTGCCGTTGCAATACTGTCCACCGCCCTGCCATACAGCCTGGAAATGGTTGCCCTCACGCGGATTCCGGCGCGCACGTTCGGCACCCTGATGAGCATCGAACCGGCATTTGGCGCATTGTCCGGCCTGCTTTTCCTCGGCGAGGTGCTGACGCTCACTCAATGGCTGGCGATTCTGGCAATCATTACCGCCTCGGTCGGCACCACCCTGTCCATGCGCAAGGCGCCCAGCCCGGCCATCGCAGCAGACTGATATGAGAAATATTTTCATTTGAGAAAGGATTAATGATTGTAGCAGCCTGTCTCGCTGATTAAGCTGTCACAGAATCATCATCTTTACGCTATCTACTGGGCCGAACACGGACGCTTGGGGGAAGGTTCAGGAAGAACCGAAGCGACAACGACAGGGTCGTGACAACTGATTTGCCCTGCATTTAAGGACAGGAATGAAACGAATTTTTCTCATCCTGGCCATCTTGGCCATTGCTGGATGTGCCGCCACAGCCAAGACCGAGGTCAAAAGGGGCAAGAAGGGCCTGCATATCAACTGCTCCGGTCTTTCTTCCTCGTGGGACAATTGCTACAGCAAGGCCGCAAGCGCCTGCAGCACGCGCGGCTACCGGGTCATTGCGCGCTCGGGCGATAGCGATGAAGAGGCCGGTGACTATTTGTTCGGCATCAACCCGGCGGGTTACACCAGCCGGAGCATGATCATCATCTGTAAATAGAGAAAAGGGCAGTTCGCAAACTGCCCTTTTTCCGCTGCGTTACAGCGGTGCAGTACGCATCTCCAGCCAGGCTAGCGCATCCCCTTGGAGCAAGGGCGCCAGGCGCTCACGTACGCAGGCGTGGTAGCCGTTCAGCCACTCCACCTCCTCCTTGGTCAGCAACTCGGGCAACAGACAGCGGGTGTCGATAGGGCACAGCGTCAAGGTTTCGAACTGCAGGAAGTCACCAAAGGCACTCTTCCCCGCTTCGCGGTTGACCACCAGGTTCTCGATGCGAACGCCCCACTGCCCCGGGCGGTACGTCCCCGGCTCGATCGAGCTGATCATGCCCACTTGCATCGCCGTCTGCGGTGCAGGTGCCGCCTGGTAGGCGATCACTTGAGGCCCCTCATGCACGTTCATGAAGTAGCCCACCCCGTGGCCGGTACCATGGCCATAGTCGACCTGGTCAGCCCAGATCGGCGCCCGGGCAATGGCGTCGAGCAACGGCGACAGCACCCCTCGCGGGAACGTGGCACGCGACAAGGCAATCATGCCCTTGAGTACACGGGTGCAGTCCTGCTTCTGAGCCTGGCTGGGGTTACCGACCGGCACCATGCGGGTAATGTCGGTAGTGCCGCCCAGGTATTGACCGCCCGAGTCGATCAGCAGCAAGCCATTACCCTCGATGAGCGCATGCGACTGCTCGGTGGCCCGGTAGTGTGGCATCGCGCCATTGCCATTGAAGGCGGCAATGGTAGAAAAGCTCAGTGACACGAAATTTGGCCGTCGAGCACGCGCGGCACTCAATTGCTCGTCAACCGTCAGCTCGGTAATGACCTCCCGGCCGAGGTTCGCCTCGAACCAGGCGAAAAACTCGCACAAGGCTGCGCCGTCCTGCTCCATGACCTGGCGAATATGCACCAGGTCGTCGTCACCCTTGCAGGACTTGCTCAGCGTGGTGGGGTTTAGCCCCTCGACAAGAATCACCTCTGCCGCCAAGTTGTCCAGCAGGCCGCAGGTGACCCGGGCCGGGTCCACCAGCAGCCGCGCCCCCGCAGGAACGGTGCCTAGCGCCTTGCCTGCTTCGCTGTAGTCGCGCACCTCGATGCCATCGACCTCCAGCACATGACGCAGGTGCTCGTCCACCTTGTCCTGGCCCACGAACAGGATGGCCTGCTGCTGATTGATCAGGGCAAAGGCCAGGAAAACCGGATTGTAGGAGACATCGCTGCCGCGCAGGTTGAACAGCCAGGCAATGTCATCCAGGGTAGCGATGAAGTGCCAGTCGGCACCCTTGGCCTGGATGCCCTGGCGCAATTGCGCGAGCTTTTCCGCCCGGCTCACCGTGGCGTGGGGCGGCAGGTGCTGGTACACCGGGTTACCTGGCAGCGCCGGGCGCCCGTCCCAGACCTGACCCAGCAGGTCCATGTCTGTTACCAGCTGCGCTCCACGCGCCTTCAGCCGCTCAGCCAGCTGGCGCGCCGAAGCCAGGGCCATGACCGCACCATCCACTGCCACGCGACCGTTGGGCTCGACATTTTCGCCCAACCATTCCAACGCCCCGGGTTTGCCCGGCAACAGTTTCATCAGTTCGATGCCGCTGCCCTTCAGCTCCTGAGCTGCCTGCTCCCAGTAGCGGCTGTCGACCCACAGCCCGGCAAAGCCGGGGGTGACCACCAGCGTACCAACCGAGCCATGGAACCCCGAAAGCCACTGGCGCCCCTGCCAGTAACCGGGCAGGTATTCGGATAGGTGGGGGTCGGCCGAGGGGACCAGCAAGGCATCGATGCCTCCTGCCGCCATGGCTTGGCGCACGTGCACCAGTCGCTGCGGCACGCTTTGCTCAAGGGTGGTCTGGACGTTCATGCGCTCTCCTGCGGCTTCATAACGGTTGATCCAATAGGCCGATAATGGAACAGCCGCCAGGGCGCTGCAATCGCGACGACCAAGATACGGCATGCCTTGCCCACGACGCCCTGTGCCAATAGGACACTTCCTACAACAGGACCAGGACCACCGATCAAGTTTCCCTGAACTTCCCCAGGACACCGGCTTCACACACAGTACATTCATTGCACACAGGCAAATGACTATGCCCAGTGCCATCGAACCGAAAGCCGGCGTGGTGTTGCTTGACACCCGCGACCACACGCCCGAACACGAGCACGGCGTTCATCTCAAGCTTGCCGAAGGCCTGGCACGTTTGCTGGGCTGCCCACTTATACAGCCCATGCGGCCGCCAGACGCTGCCGATGCCTACTATTACCTGCCAACCGAGACCCTGATCGACCCCAGACGATATGCCGCCTTGGGTATTTGCAGCGAGCAGGACCTGTTTGGCGGCATGGTGCCGTACCCCTACATGGCGACCAAGGCGATCTCTCACCCGTTACCCGCCGGGGCCAGCTTCCCGCCGGGCTGGACCGACGACTTCGCCCGGCAGGCCAGCGATGCCCTGCTGCGCGGCTACACCGTGTTCAGCAAAGCCGACGCTCGCACTGCCGCACAGTTGCTGCTGCTCGACGGCCCGCTGAGGGTCAAGCCGGTACTGGCTTGCGCAGGACGTGGGCAACAGGTCATCACCACTGCAGATGCCCTGGAGCCTCTGCTGGCCGATATGGATGACCAAACGTTGGCGCAGTGGGGCCTGGTGCTCGAAGAAGACCTGAGCGAGGTGCAAACCTTCAGCGTCGGCCAGGTGCGCGTCGCCGGCTTGACCTGCAGCTACCACGGCACCCAGCAACTGACACGTGACCATCAGGGTACCGAGGTCTACGGCGGTTCTGACCTGGTGGTGGTACGTGGCGACTATCAGGCGTTGCTACAGCTCCCACTAGAAGACCACCTGCGCCTTGCCATCAACCAGGCCATGGTTTACGAACAAGCCGCCGAGCAGCACTTCCCGGGCTTTGTCGCCTCACGTCGCAACTATGACATCGCCCGCGGCATCAGCCCTTCGGGCCATCTGTGCAGCGGGGTGCTCGAACAATCCTGGCGCCTGGGTGGTGCCAGCAGTGCCGAACTGTTGGCCCTGCAGGCATTTGCCGATGACCCCGCATTGCAACGGGTGCGTGCTTCCACCCACGAAGTATTCGGCAACCCCGACCTGCCCGCTGACGCCACCCTCTTTTACCAAGGAAACGACAGTGAACTCGGACAACTCAGCAAATTTGCGCGGATTCGCGACCATGGCCATTCAGAGTGAAACCGTTGAACTGCAGGTCGAGAATGACCACATCGCCGGCACCTTGGTCAGCCCGGGCACCAAAATGCCGGGCATTCTCTTCGTACACGGCTGGGGCGGCAGCCAGCAACGTGACCTGGCCCGCGCCCGGCATATCACCGGACTGGGATGCGTGTGCATGACCTTCGACCTGCGCGGTCACGAAAAAACTGAAAGCCAGCGCCTCACGGTCACCCGTGAACAAAACCTGCAGGACTTGCTGGTGGCTTACGATCGACTGGTCAGCCACCCGGCGGTCGACAACAGCGCCATCGCCATTATCGGCAGCAGCTATGGCGGTTACCTGGCGACTCTGCTGACCCGCGAACGGCCGGTCAGGTGGCTGGCCCTGCGGGTACCTGCCATGTACTGGGATGACGAATGGGGCAGCCCGAAGCAAACCCTTGACCGTCAACGCCTGAATGCCTATCGCCAGCGCCCCCTGGGCCCGGCCGACAACCGCGCGCTGGCCGCGTGCGCCGAATTCGGCGGGGATGTATTGCTGGTGGAGTCCGAGCAGGATGACTACGTGCCGCACAGTACCTTGATGAATTACCGCTCGGCGTTCGTCAACGCCCACTCGCTCACCCATCGCATCGTCGACGGCGCCGACCACGCGCTGTCCAGCGAACAGAGCCAGAAAGCGTATAGCTCGCTCCTGGCGGCATGGATCAGCGAAATGGTCATCGGTGCCCGCCTGGATCGCTACCCGCACTACGCACCTTGGTATGCCTGAGGACCGCCCATCTGGCAATGCAGGACGCCATCGTCCCCGCGCACCAGGCTGCGCAGGGCCTGGTAGGCGGCGAAGTTGACACCGCGTGCCTGATGCTGGCCCAGCAGGTCAAGAAACGATTCCTCGACGAAGTGCACGGCCGCCGCAGCCCAGGCCTGGCGTGACTGCCATTGCAGGTACTGCAATACTCGGCAGCCATCGTCGCTGGCCTGGATACTCACACCCTGCAGCCCTTCGCAACGCGCAGCCAATGCTTCACTACGCTCCACCAGGGCCTGAGCCAATGCTTGCTGGTACATACTGGGCACTTCGTATTCGATCATCTGGGTGAACCACAAGGCATGAGGTGTTGCCAACATCGACAGTCTCCTGGCTACGTACGCATGCAGCGCGATGCCGAGCAGGGTAAAACCTCAAGCAAAGTCAAGGTCAAGTGGTTTCTACAGACCCTGGCTGGATACCGCAAACCGCCGCCGATAGTCACTCGGGGTAAGGCCGATGACACGCTGGAATACCTTGCGAAACGCGCCCGGATCCTGGTAACCGACACCCCACGCGATCTGTTCGACGGTGCGCCGGGTAAACTCCAGCAAGCGGCACGCCCGCCCCACCCTCACCTGCTGGCAATACTCGGTCGGGCGCAGCCCGGTAGCGGCACGAAAGCGCCGCAAGAAAGTGCGCGCCTCGAGCCCCGCGCAGGCCGCCATCGTGGCCAGGTCGGCATCCTGCCCGCCATTGCCCTGCAACCAGTGCTGCACCTTCAACACGGCCTCGTCGCCGTGGTCCAGGCGCGGGTTGAACACAGCGCCGGGCAGCGGCGCCGCGACCGGATCGACGGCCAGATAGCGAGCGGTCTCCTGAGCCACCGTCGCCCCCAAAAAGCGCTCCAGCAAGCGCAAGCCGAGGTCCGTCCAGGCCATCAACCCTGCCGAGGTCACGATGTCGCCGTCATCCAGCAACGGCTGCTGGGCCTCTACCCGCACCCTGGGGAAGCGCTGGGCAAGCGCCTGCACATAGTTCCAGTGCGTGCAGGCCGGGCGCCCGTCGAGCAAACCGCTGGCGGCAATGAAAAATACACCGATGCATACCGACGCCAGCACCGTACCACGCCCGTGCAGCAGGCACAGCGGCGCGCGGTGGCGTTCGAGCAATTCGGTTTGCGGGGCCGACTCCAGGCTTGGCGGAATGATCAGGACGCGCAGGCCCGGTACGGTGACAGCAGAGTTATCCGACGCAGGCAACAACTGCCCCGTCTCATCTGCCTGCCAGCAACTGACGCGAATGTGTGGCAACTCGACGGCCCCCAGTTCGGCCGCCACCCGGTTGGCCACCAGGAACAGGTCGGCCAGGCCATGCACAGCGGCGCGCTGCACGCCGGGGTACAACAGCAAGCCGATATCCAGGTTAGCGCTGGTGTCAGTTTTTGCCCGCATAGTGTCGTTCGCGCCAATCCTCAGGTGGGTGAACACAGCCTATAACTAACGTCTCTCGACGACTACTGCCACAGGAGGCAGCATGAGCAAGCAGGCACTGATCATCATCGACATCCAGAACGACTACTTCCCCGGCGGCAAGTGGCCCCTCGATGGCGTCGACCAGGCAGCCGACAACGCCGCCCGCCTGCTGGCAGCAGCACGCAAGCGCGGCGACCTGGTGGTGCATGTGCGGCATGAGTTCGACACTGCCGATGCCCCCTTCTTTGCCCCCGGTTCGCAGGGTGCGGCCATCCACACCAAGGTCGAGCCATTGCCGGGCGAGCCGGTGGTGCTCAAGCACAAGGTCAACGCCTTTCTCGGTACCGATCTTGAGCACACGCTGGACCGGCATGGCGTCGAGGCGCTGACCATCGTCGGCAGCATGAGCCACATGTGCATTGATGCTGCCACCCGGGCTGCGGCCGATATGGGCTATCAAGTGACCGTGGCGCACGATGCCTGCGCAACCCTGCCACTGACGTTCGACGGCAAGCAGGTGCCGGCGGCTCATGTGCACGATTCGGCGATGGCGGCGCTGGCGTTTGCCTATGCCGATGTGGTGAAGACCGACGAGCTGCTGAAAAACTGATCGGCTTGAGACCTTTGGGGCCGCACAGCAGCCCCAAAGCCTGCTGCCTCAAATCACCACATTGCGCACAAACCGAACAGCCACCACGCCATCGTTACGGTAGGCATACCGGCAATTGCTGGGGAACACATGGAACTGCCCCACCTGCAAGCGATGCTCGACATCTTCGATGATCAGCGTCAGTTGCCCATCGACCACGTAGATCTGCTCGCTCCAGCCTTCGGCATCGGCCTCACTGCAATAGCACTCCCCCGGTGCCAGGGTCCATTCCCAAAGTTCCACCTCGCGCCTTGCCGGGCTGGTGCCCAGCAACACCGCTCGGCTCTGCGGGTGTTCGCCAGCCCACGCCAGCTCTTCAATGCGCCCGGGGTCGCGCAGCTCCGGCGCCTGGATCAGGGTACTGAAAGCCACGCCCAAGGCTTCGGCAATCAGGTCCAATGTGGTCAGGCTGACATTCTTCTCGCCCGCCTCGATCGCGACCAGCATGCGCCGGCTGACCCCTGAACGCTCGGCCAGCGCCGCCTGACTCAAGCCGGCGGCGTTGCGCAGGCGGCGCACATTGAGGCTGACATGTTGCAGCACCGATGCCCGGTGCGAAGAATCCTTGTGCACTATATTGCTCACTGGTCGAGATTGCGCAGTATACTGCCCACTTTTGCGGCGATTGTGCGCCGCCCTTTCCGAGTGTGCAAGACCATGAACCAGCCCAGCAACAAGCCCACCCCTGCCGCCACCTTCCGCCTGAGCAAGGCCGAACTGGTGCTGGTATTCATCACCATGTTGTGGGGCGGCACGTTCCTGTTGGTGCATAACGTGATGGCCGTCAGCGGCCCGATGTTCTTCGTCGGCCTGCGCTTTGCGGCAGCCGCGCTGTTCGTTGGTGTGGTCTCGGCGCGAGCGCTGCCCGGCCTGACCTTCACCGAACTGAAGGCCGGCATGCTGATCGGCGTGTCGATCATGCTCGGCTATGGCCTGCAGACCATGGGCCTGCAAACCATCAGCAGCAGCCAGTCAGCGTTCATCACTGCGCTGTACGTCCCGTTCGTGCCGCTGCTGCAGTGGCTGGTGCTGGGGCGTCGCCCTGGCCTGATGCCCAGCATGGGTATCTGCCTGGCATTCATCGGCCTGATGCTGCTGGCCGGGCCGGAAGGCGGCAGCCTGCGTTTCAGCGAGGGCGAACTGGTCACCCTGATCAGCGCCGTGGCCATCGCCGGTGAAATCATTCTGATCAGCCGCTACGCCGGTCAGGTCGATGTGCGCCGGGTTACTGTGGTGCAACTGGCGACTGCATCGCTGCTGGCGTTCCTGATGATCGTGCCGACCCAGGAGCGCATCCCCGACTTCTCCTGGCTGTTGCTGGCCAGCGCAGTGGGCCTGGGCGCAATGAGTGCAGTGATCCAAGTGGCGATGAACTGGGCACAGAAGTCGGTCTCGCCTACCCGCGCCACACTCATTTATGCCGGTGAACCGGTGTGGGCCGGCATCGTCGGGCGTCTGGCTGGCGAGCGCCTGCCTGGCGTGGCGCTGCTCGGCGGCCTGCTGATCGTGGTCGCCGTGGTGGTCAGTGAACTCAAGGTGCGGCGCCCTCGCGAAACCGTCGAAACACGCGATGTGCAGAACCCGGGCGAACGCCAGGCGGGGCTGTAAAACAGTCAGCAGCGGCTATTCTTTGTAAAAAACTGTTATAAAAAAACCGCTTGTCACAGCCGGTTTGTAGGATTCTGCGACAGCTTGCGTGTTGGTGATAAACACCTCGGCACGTATGATTCTTGCAAACTTCTCCAGAATAGGCCGCTATGTCCTTGATAGTGCTATTGCTTCTGCCGTTCGTGGGCAGTTGCCTGGCAGCTGTGCTGCCGCACAACGCACGTAACGCCGAGTCCATTCTTGCCGGGCTCGTAGCCCTGGTCGGCACCGTCCAGGTAGCACTTCTGTACCCTCAGATTGCCCATGGTGGCGTCATTCGCGAAGAGTTCCTGTGGTTACCCAGCCTGGGGCTGAACCTGGTGTTGCGCATGGACGGCTTTGCCTGGCTGTTCTCGTTGCTGGTACTGGGCATTGGCACGCTGGTATCGCTGTATGCGCGCTACTACATGTCACCGCAAGACCCGGTACCACGCTTCTTCGCGTTCTTCCTGGCCTTCATGGGCGCCATGCTCGGCCTGGTCATCTCCGGCAACCTGATCCAACTGGTGTTCTTCTGGGAACTGACCAGCCTGTTCTCCTTCCTGCTGATCGGCTACTGGCACCACCGCGCCGACGCCCGTCGCGGCGCCTACATGGCGCTGATGGTAACCGGTGCAGGCGGCTTGTGCCTGCTGGTAGGGGCCCTGCTGCTCGGCCATGTGGTCGGCAGCTATGACCTGGACAAGGTTCTGGCTGCCGGGCATACCATCCGCCAGCATGCGCTTTACCCGGTGCTGCTGCCCCTGATACTCATCGGCGCCCTGACCAAGAGCGCACAGTTTCCCTTCCAGTTCTGGCTGCCCCACGCCATGGCAGCGCCCACACCGGTGTCGGCCTATTTGCACTCTGCAACCATGGTCAAGGCCGGGGTGTTCCTGCTGGCACGCCTGTGGCCGGTACTTTCCGGTAGCGAGGAGTGGTTCTGGATCGTCGGCGGTGCCGGTGCCCTCACCCTGCTGCTCGGCGCTTTCGCCGCCATGTTCCAGAATGACCTCAAGGGCCTGCTGGCCTATTCGACCATCAGCCACCTGGGCCTGATTACCCTGCTGCTGGGTCTTAACAGCCCGCTGGCTGCCGTCGCCGCGGTATTCCACATTCTCAACCATGCCACCTTCAAGGCCTCGCTGTTCATGGCCGCCGGCATCATCGACCACGAGAGCGGCACCCGTGACATTCGCCGCCTCAGCGGCCTGATCCGCCTGGTGCCCTACACCGCGACCCTGGCCATGGTCGCCAGCGCGTCGATGGCCGGCGTGCCACTGATGAACGGCTTCCTGTCGAAGGAAATGTTCTTCGCCGAAACGGTATTCATCAGTTCCACCGCCTGGGTCGAGGCCACGCTGCCGGTAATCGCCACCCTGGCCGGCACCTTCAGCGTGGCGTATGCCCTGCGTTTTACCGTCGATGTGTTCTTCGGGCCGACGGCCCAGGACCTGCCCCATACCCCGCACGAGCCGCCACGCTGGATGCGTGCTCCGGTGGAGCTGCTGGTGCTCACGTGCCTGGTAGTGGGCATCTTCCCCACCCAGTCGGTCGGCCCCCTGTTGGCCGCTGCGGCCCTGCCGGTGGTTGGCGGTACCCTGCCGGAATACAGCCTGGCCATCTGGCATGGCTGGAACGCGCCGATGATCATGAGCCTGGTCGCCATGAGCGGCGGCATAGTCCTGTACCTGTTGCTGCGCAAGCAACTGCGCCTGGGCCGCTTCCCCTACCCGCCCGTGATCGAGCGCTTCAATGGCAAGCGACTGTTCGAGCACGGCCAGGTTCACCTGATGCTGCTGGCGCGTCGCATCGAGCGCGTGCTCACCACCCGCCGACTGCAGTCGCAGCTGTTCATGCTGGTATTCGCCGCGTTCCTCGCGGGCCTCACGCCTATGCTGTATAGCGGCCTGAGCTGGGGTGATCGCCCGAAGATTCCCGGTTCGGGCGTGTTCGTCGCCCTGTGGCTGATCGCCATTGCCTGCGCCATCGGCGCCGCCTATCAGGCCAAGTACCACCGCCTGGCGGCACTGATCATGGTCAGCGTCTGCGGCCTGATGACCTGCATCACTTTCGTCTGGTTCTCTGCGCCCGACCTGGCACTGACCCAGTTGGTGGTGGAAGTGGTCACCACCGTGCTGATCCTGCTCGGCCTGCGCTGGCTGCCACGGCGTATCGAAGGCGTGTCGCCGCTGCCGGGTAGCCTGGAGCGCGCGCGCCTGCGCCGCCTGCGCGACTTGCTGCTGGCCGTGCTGGTGGGTGGCGGCATGGCGCTGCTGTCGTACGCCATGCTGACCCGGCCGACGCCCAACGACATTTCCTCGTTCTATTTGAGCCGCGCATTGCCTCAGGGCGGCGGCACCAATGTTGTCAATGTCATGCTGGTCGACTTCCGCGGCTTCGATACCCTCGGTGAAATCACCGTATTGGTGGCTGTGGCATTGACCGTGTTCGCCCTGCTACGGCGCTTCCGTCCTCCGAAAGAGAGCATGCAGCTGCCGGCGCAACAACGCCAGTTGGCGCCAGACGTGGTCACCGACCTGATCAACCCGCGGCATGCCACCGATACCGCGCTGGGCTTCATGATGGTGCCGGCAGCGCTGGTGCGCCTGCTGCTGCCGATCGCCTTGCTGGTGTCGATGTACCTGTTCATGCGCGGGCACAACCAGCCCGGCGGCGGGTTTGTCGCTGGCTTGGTCATGTCGGTGGCGTTCATCCTCCAGTACATGGTGGCCGGCACCCAGTGGGTCGAGGCGCAGATGAGCCTGCGGCCGCTGCGCTGGATGGGCACCGGGCTGCTGTGCGCGACCCTGACCGGGGCCGGCGCCATGCTGCTGGGTTACCCGTTCCTCACCACCCATACCGCCCACTTGCACCTGCCGTTGCTAGGTGATGTGCACGTGGCCAGCGCGCTGTTCTTCGATATCGGCGTATACACCGTCGTGGTCGGCTCGACCCTGCTGATCCTCACGGCCCTGGCGCACCAGTCGGTGCGCGCCTATCGCCCGGGCAACCCGGCAAAAACCAGCCAAGCAGGAGCCGCCTGATGGAAGAAGTGATTGCAGTCGCCATCGGCGTGCTGGCTGCCTCCGGGGTGTGGCTGATCCTGCGCCCGCGTACCTACCAGGTGATCATGGGCCTGTGTCTGCTTTCTTACGGGGTCAACCTGTTCATCTTCAGCATGGGCAGCCTGTTCATCGGCAAGGAGCCAATCATCAAGGATGGCGTTACCCAGGACCTATTGCATTACACCGACCCGCTGCCACAGGCACTGGTGCTCACCGCCATCGTCATCAGTTTTGCCATGACCGCGCTGTTCCTGGTGGTGCTGCTGGCCTCGCGCGGCCTGACCGGTACCGACCACGTGGACGGCCGGGAGCGTGACGAATGAGTGGTATGAGCCAACTGATTGTCGCCCCCATTCTACTGCCGCTGATTACGGCGGCGATGATGTTGCTGCTGGGTGAAAAGCACAGGCATATCAAGGCCAGTCTGAACCTGCTGTCAACCTTCACCGGCCTGGCAATCGCGGTCTCTCTGCTGCTGTGGGTGCGCACACAGGGCCAGGCAGCATCGATCGGCGTGTACCTGCCAGGCAACTGGCCAGCGCCGTTTGGCATCGTGCTGGTAGTGGACCACCTGTCCGCGCTCTTGCTGAGCCTGACCGGGGTCATCGGTTTCAGCGCCCTGCTGTTTGCCCGTGCCCGCTGGGACGGTGCAGGGGCCAGCTTCCATGCGCTGTTCCAGATCCAGTTGATGGGGCTGTACGGCGCCTTCCTCACCGCCGACCTATTCAACCTGTTCGTGTTCTTCGAAGTGCTGCTGGCTGCCTCCTATGGCTTGCTGCTGCATGGTTCGGGGCGTGCGCGGGTGCGTTCCGGCCTGCACTACATCGCTATCAACCTGTTTGCCTCGTCACTGTTCCTGATCGGCGCAGCGATGCTGTATGGCGTGACCGGCACCCTGAACATGGCCGACCTGGCGCTGAAGGTTCCACTGGTACCGGAGGCCGACCGTGGCCTGCTGCATGCCGGCGCGGCAATCCTGGCCGTGGCCTTCCTGGTCAAGGCCGGTATCTGGCCGCTGAACTTCTGGCTGGTGCCAGCTTACGCGTCAGCCAGCGCGCCGGTGGCTGCACTGTTCGCCATCATGACCAAAGTCGGCCTGTACGCCGTGCTGCGCCTGTGGACGCTGCTGTTCTCCGGGCAGGCCGGGGCCTCGGCGCATTTCGGCGGCGAATGGCTGATTTACGGCGGCCTGGTTACCCTGGCGGTGGCAGCGGTATCGATTCTGGCAGCACAGCGCCTGGAGCGTATGGCGGCACTCAGTATCCTGGTTTCGGCCGGCACGCTGCTGGGTGCGGTGGGTTTTGCCCAGGCGGCCCTGACCGGCGCGGCGCTGTTCTACTTGGTCAACTCGACACTTGCGCTGTGCGCACTGTTCCTGCTCGCCGAACTGGTCGAACGCTCACGCTCAGCCAATGAAGCGCCGCTGGACGAAGAAGAAGACGCCATGCCACCGCCACTGGAATCGCTGCACCCGCCCAAGGGCATCAACCTCGACGATGAACAGCAGGTGGTAATCGGCCAGATCATCCCGTGGACCATGGCCTTCCTCGGCCTCAGCTTCATTGCCTGCGCACTACTGATCATCGGCATGCCGCCGCTGTCGGGCTTTGTCGGCAAGCTCAACCTGATCAGCGCGCTGTTCAATCCACTGGGCCTCGGCGTACCGGCCGAGCAGCCGCTGAGTGCCGCCGGCTGGGGCCTGGTGGCGTTGCTGATCCTGTCCGGCATGGCCTCGCTGATCGCCTTCGGCCGCGTCGGCATCCAGCGTTTCTGGAAGCCCGAAGAGCGCCCGTCACCGGTGCTGCGGCGCTATGAATGCCTGCCCATCGTCATCCTGCTCGGCTTGTGCCTCATCCTCAGCTTCAAGGCCGAGCCGTTGCTGCGCTACACCCAGGACACTGCCGCCAGCCTGCAGGCCCCCGATGCCTATATCAAAGCCGTGATGGCCGCCCAGCCGATTCCTGGCCCCACCTCGCGCGACGTACAGGTGCAGCCATGAACCGACTGTTCCCCGCTCCACTGCTATCGGTCTCGCTGTTCGGCCTGTGGCTGCTGCTGAACCTCTCGATCAGCCCCGGCAACCTGCTGCTGGGCGCCGCACTTGGCATACTGGCGCCACTGTTGATGGCGCCCCTGCGCCCGCAGCATGCACACGTACGGCGCCCCCTGGTCATCGCCCGCCTCATCTGCCGGGTCGGCATCGATGTGATCACCTCCAACCTGCTGGTGGCCCGTGGTGTGCTGCGGGCCGGCAAGCAACCGCCCCGCTCTGCGTTCGTTCACATACCATTGGCATTGCGTGACCCCCACGGCCTGGCAGCGCTGTCGATGATCACCACCGTGGTGCCTGGCACAGTCTGGTCCGAACTGGCACTGGACCGCAGCGTGCTGTTGCTGCATGTGTTTGAGCTGGACGATGAAGCGGCCTTCATACAGCACTTCAAGGACACTTACGAACGCCCGCTTATGGAGATTTTCCAATGACAGGCCTGCTCGCCAATGCCGTCCTCGCCAGCCTGTTCATCTTCGCCCTGGCCATGGGCCTGGCGCTGATCCGGCTGTTCCGTGGCCCGTCCGCCCAAGACCGCGTGCTGGCCCTGGACTACCTGTACATCCTGGCCATGCTCACCATGCTGGTGCTGGGTATCCGTTATGCCAGTGACACCTACTTCGAAGGTGCCCTGCTGATTGCACTGTTTGGTTTCGTCGGCTCGTTTGCCTTGGCCAAGTTTCTGCTGCGCGGTGAGGTGATCGAATGACTGAAGCCCTGGTACTGCCCTTCTGGCTGGAGCTGGTCACCGCCGCGCTACTGCTCACCGGCAGCCTGTTCGCGCTGGTCGGTGCTATAGGCCTGGTACGCCTGAAAGACTACTTCCAGCGCATGCACCCGCCAGCGCTGGCCTCGACCCTTGGTGCCTGGTGCGTTGCACTGGCCTCGATCATCTACTTTTCGTGGCTCAAGGGCACCCCGGTGCTCCACGCGTGGCTGATTCCGATCCTGCTGTCGATCACCGTGCCGATAACCACGCTGTTGCTGGCGCGGGCGGCGCTATTCCGCAAGCGCATGTCGAAAGAGCCGGTGCCTGAAGAGGTCAGCAGCGGCCGAGACCGTGGCAATTGAAGGTTTGCCGTCTCAACCTTGGCTGAGACGCTGCAACTCGCGCCGGACCATGGCGGCATACGGTGGCGGGCTGAGGCGATAGAGCTCAGCCGCCACCCAAGTCAACCAGGCGCCTTGCAGCTTCTCACGCCCGGCCAGCAAACGTTCTGCCTCAGCCACGGCATCTGCCTGGTGCTGCCGATGAAACTCGGCCCGCGAGGCTGGTGAGTCGTGACTGTCGGTCATTCACTGGCCTTGAAGGTGGTCAGTTCACCCTTGCGCCATTTGGCGACCTTGCCAGTCACTGCTTTAAGCAACTTGCCCAGGCCTTCCTGCACTTGCTGCTGCGCGGCGAATACCAGCATCACGCCATGGCCTTCACGAAATACGATGCCCTCGCCTTCCGGCACAGAAACGAAGGCGTAATCACCCACGCCATACACATTCAACTTGATGTCGCGAAAGCGCATTTCCAACTTGCCACCTTCGCGGCTGGGCAATACGGCAGCACGAAAGTGGTCGCCGACTTTCAGTTCAAGGCGCTGCTTGTCATCGACCACCAGTGCACTCTCGGTGTCGATTTCGGCCATGTACAGGCCTTCGGGACTCTGTTCGGTGACATAGATGAAGCGGCCCTGAAACAGTTGGGCCAATTTACCGCGCAAGTCGCCCAGGGCGAACAACGCATGCGTATCAAGTGTGCTGACTGCCAATGAAGTAATCCTCAACCGGTTACAACCCGCCCTCACCCAAGCTCGGGGAGGCACGGCCATTTCTTATCGATAGGCAAAAAGAGTAATAAAGCGATATGCGAAATGTCTGTGCTCGCCGACGATGCAGCGTGCAGGAATCTTTACTCTGGTTTGCCAGACTCGCCCTCAACCGAAGGCGTTTGGCTCATTCCCGGCTTGGGAAGCGTGATGCCTGAAATCACTCGCCAGAAAACGCAACCAATGGCGTGAGCCTGCAAGAAGACAAGCCCTGGCATCCATGTGCGCATTACTGTAGGACAAATATGCCCGAAAACACCGAAACCCGTCGAGAGGCAATAAACATTTTCAGGCAGCCAGCCCTTTCTTCAGCTGCTGCTGCCAGGCAGCCTGGCACTCAAGCGCTTCTTCGCGCGTGGCGAAGGCGGTGCCGCGACGCTCTCCATTGACCAGCACTACCCAGCAAATACGCTTGCCCAGCGCCTGCAAGGTGGCCGGCACACCCGACCCTATCATCACAGCCACATCGACTCGGCTATTCATCATCCCCTCCGGAATTTAATTAGCACCCTAACGATAAAGCCATGATACGCCTGACAGTGACGCGGAAACAGCGCATCGCGGTACAGCAGTGTTTCGTAAGGCGCAACAAAAACGGTCTCGTCGAGAAACGCAAAAAGCCCCAGGGATAGCTCCGAGGGGCTTGGCACCACGCGCGGTTTTATACCTGGCGCTGGTGGCGGTCGAGCTGCTCGTGGCGCTCCTGGGCTTCGATGCAGTACTTGGTGGTCGGGCTGATCAGCAAGCGCTTCAGGCCGATGGGCTCACCACTGTCATCGCACCAGCCGAAGCTTTCGTCGGCAATACGGTCCAGGGCCATTTCCAGCTGTGGTAGCAGGCGCTGGTCGCGGTCGATGGCATTTACCAGCCAGCTACGTTCTTCTTCGACCGAAGCCACGTCGGCAGGGTCTGACGGAGTGTCCAGGCCTTCGATGGTGGTGCGGCTGAGTTCGATGCGTTCATGGGTTTCGACTTTCATCGCCTGCAGCAGCTCAGTAAAGAAGGCAAGCTGGTCGGCGTTCATGTAGTCATCGGCCGACATGGCCAGCAACTGTTCCTTGGTCATCGATTTCTCTATGAAAAAATGTGCATTTGGGCGATTCATGTGCCGTCGATGCCTGTGCATCGCCAGCGGAATTCTTCAAGCGCCAACCGGCACTCTTTTACGGGGGCGGCAGTCTAAGGCGCCACGCCGCGTGGAGCAACTGCAAATGGGTGCGAATTTGCTTCCACTGCTCACAATCCGCCGGTCGGCACCCCAGCTCAGCTGCTGGGCCAGCAGTAAACTGAGATTCTGGCAGTGCCCATCCGCCTGCTGTTGCCGTTGCCGTTGCCGTTGCCGTTGCCGTTGCCGTTGATCTTGATCTTGATCTTGATCTTCGCGACTTCAGGAGGCCGAACGCAGGCCTTGCGGAGGCAGGTGACGGGCATGGATGCCCGTCAAGCGCTGAGGCCCCAGGATGGGGCCTTCGGCGCGGTCCTGCCGGGAGCAAGGCCGGAGTGAGGGGACCCCGGAGCGCAGCGCAGGGGCCGGATGATGGGAGCGCAGCGTTTTTTGGTTACTTTTTGTCGCGTTTGA
>NZ_OLKJ01000022.1:0-273361 GCF_900291005.1 Pseudomonas sp. Kh14 | reverse complement strand
CCTCCCGGGAGTACGCGCTGCAGGCCCCATCCATGGGGCCTCAGCGCTTGACGGGCATCCATGCCCGTCACCTCCCTCCGCAAGCCCTGCGCTCGGCCTCCTGAAGTCGCAATCTGCGTCGCCTGAACTATCGCGCACTTAGAAGCAAAAGCCACGGCAACGGCAACGGCAACGGCAACGGCAACGGCAACGGCAACGGCAACGGCAACGGCAACGAACCGAGTCTGATCAACGGTCCTTGAACTGTGCCTCACGCTTGGCGATGAATGCGGCCATGCCTTCTTTCTGGTCTTCGGTGGCGAAAGCCGCATGGAAGACCCGACGCTCAAAGCGAACCCCCTCGCTGAGGGTGACTTCAAATGCTCGGTTGACGCTCTCCTTGACCATCATGCTCACCGGAATCGACTTGCTGGCAATGGCCGCGGCCACCTTCAGCGCCTCTTCCACCAGCTCTGCTTGCGGCACGATCCGCGCCACCAGGCCTGCACGCTCGGCTTCTTCCGCCCCCATCAGGCGGCCGGTCAGGCAAAGCTCCATGGCCTTGGCCTTGCCCACCGCACGCGTCAGGCGCTGGGTGCCGCCCATGCCCGGCAGAACGCCCAGGTTGATTTCCGGTTGACCAAATTTGGCATTGTCCGCAGCGAGGATAAAGTCGCACATCATCGCCAGCTCACAGCCGCCGCCCAGGGCAAATCCAGACACGGCAGCAATGATCGGCTTACGGCGATTGGCAATGCGGTCGGCGTCGCTGAACAAGTCGTCGACGTAAATCTGCGGGTATTGCAGCTCGGCCATTTCCTTGATGTCGGCGCCAGCGGCAAAGGCTTTGGCCGAGCCTGTCAGCACCACGCAGCCGATGTTCGGGTCGCGCTCGAGCTGGTCCAGAGCCTGGTTGATCTCGCCGACAATCTGCGCGTTCAGCGCATTGAGCGCCTGCGGCCGGTTGAGGGTGATCAGGCCGACCTTGCCGTGGATGTCCAACAGGATGGTTTCGAATGCCATGCAGTCTGCTCCTTCAAAGATTGCGCGCAATGACCATGCGCTGAATGTCGCTGGTGCCTTCGTAGATCTGGCAAACCCGAACGTCGCGGTAGATCCGCTCCAGCGGGAAGTCACTCAGATAGCCATAACCGCCCAGGGTCTGCAAGGCATCCGAACAGACCTTTTCGGCCATTTCCGAGGCAAACAGCTTGGCCATCGACGCTTCCACCAGCGCCGGGCGCCCCGCATCACGAAGGGCGGCGGCGTGCAATACCATCTGCCGGGCAACGGAAATTTTCGTTGCCATGTCGGCCAGGCGAAACGCCACGGCCTGGTGCTCGATCAGCGCTTTGCCAAAGCTCTGGCGCTCGTTGGCATAGTCCCGCGCCACTTCGAACGCCGCGCGGGCCATACCCACCGCTTGCGAGGCGATGCCGATACGGCCGCCTTCAAGGTTGGCCAGGGCGATCTTGTAGCCTTCACCCTCCGCGCCCAGCCGGTTGGCCACTGGCACGCGCACATTGTCGAAAACGATCTGGCAGGTGTCGGAGGCGTGCTGGCCGAGTTTGTCCTCCACCCTCGCTACCTGGTAGCCCGGCGAATCGGTCGGCACGATGAAGGCGCTGATGCCTCGCTTGCCAGCCTCCGGGTCGGTGACTGCAAACACGATCACGACGCCGGCGTTCTGCCCCGAGGTAATGAACTGCTTGCTGCCATTGAGCACGTAGTGGTCGCCTTCCAGGCGGGCGCGGGTCTTCAGGCTGCTTGCATCGGAGCCAGCCTGCGGCTCGGTCAGGGCGAAAGCTCCGAGCATCGCACCTGTGGCCAGCGGGGTGAGGAACTGCTCTTTCTGCTGCTCGTTGCCGAAGCGCAGGATCGGCACGCAACCCACCGAGTTGTGCACGCTCATGATGGTCGAGCAGGCGCCATCGCCCGCGGCGATTTCCTCCAAGGCCATGGCATAGGCCACATAACCGGTGTCGCTACCGCCCCACTGCTCCGGCACCAGCATGCCGAACAGGCCCAGTTCGGCCATTTCGTCGATGGCCACTTTCGGGAAGCGATGTTCCTTGTCCCATTGCTCGGCAAACGGCTTCAGGCGTTCCTGGGCGAAAGCACGTACCGCGTCGGCAATCTGTTGTTGCTCGTCATTTACCAGCATGGTTCACCTCAGTACAGGCATTCAACAGCCATGGCCGTGGCCTCGCCACCGCCGATGCAGATGGCCGCCACACCCCGACGCAGATTGTTCTGGCGCAAGGCCGACAACAGGGTGACCAGAATACGTGCGCCAGAAGCGCCGATCGGGTGGCCGAGGGCGCAAGCGCCGCCGTGGATATTGACCTTGTCGTGTGGCAGATCGAGGTGTTTCATGGCCGCCAGGGTGACCACGGCGAAGGCCTCGTTGATTTCGAACAGGTCGACTTCGGCCAGGTTCCAGCCGGTGCGCTTCATCAGTTTGTCGATCGCGCCGATCGGGGCGGTCGGGAACAACGCCGGGGTGTCGGCAAAGGCGGCGTGACCGTGGATGACGGCCAATGGCTTGAGGCCACGTTTGTCGGCCTCGGAGCGGCGCATCAGTACCAGCGCCGCAGCGCCGTCGGAAATCGAACTGGCGTTGGCCGCCGTCACGGTGCCGCCTTCACGAAACGCCGGTTTGAGCTGCGCAATCTTGTCCAGGCGCGCCTTGGGCGGCTGCTCGTCATCCTTGATGACGCGCTTTTCCTTGCCCTCGGTGACTTCCACCGGCACGATCTCGGCGGCAAAACGACCGCTGCTGATGGCATCCTGCGCTCGGGTCAGCGAGGCGATGGCGAACTGGTCCTGGGCTTCGCGGCTGAAGGCATTGGCCTGGGCACAGTCCTCGGCAAAGGTGCCCATCAGGCGGCCTTTGTCGTAGGCGTCTTCGAGGCCGTCCATGAACATGTGGTCGATGATCTTGCCGTGGCCCATGCGGTAGCCGCCACGGGCTTTGTCCAGCAGGTACGGCGCGTTGGTCATGCTTTCCATGCCACCCGCCACTACCACGTCTGCGGTGCCGGCCAGCAGCAGGTCATGGGCCATGATCGCGGCTTGCATACCCGAGCCGCACATCTTGTTCAAGGTGGTGCAGGTGGTGTGTTTGTCCAGCCCGGCGCCCAGCGCGGCCTGGCGTGCCGGCGCCTGGCCCTGGCCGGCCGGCAGCACGCAGCCGAACAGTACCTGCTCGACACAGGCGGCATCGATGCTGGCACGTTCCACGGCAGCACGAATGGCGGCGCTGCCCAGTTGCGGCGCAGTCAGGCTCTTGAGGTCGCCCTGCAACCCGCCCATGGGCGTGCGCACGGCGCTGACGATAACGATGGGGTCATTGGCGAGGGTCATGTTCGCTCTCCTTACTTGGCAGCCATGCGCAGCGCACCGTCGAAGCGGATGACCTCACCGTTGAGCATGCTGTTCTCGATGATATGGCGGGCCAGCGCGGCGTATTCCTGCGGGCGGCCCAAGCGGGGCGGGAACGGTACGCCGGCAGCCAGCGAAGCACGTACCTCTTCGCTCATGCCGGCCATCATAGGGGTTTCAAAGATACCCGGAGCGATGGTCATCACGCGGATGCCGAAGCGTGCCAGTTCGCGCGCGGCCGGCAAGGTCAGGCTGGCAATGGCCCCCTTGGAGGCAGCGTAGGCGGCCTGGCCAATCTGGCCGTCATAGGCGGCAATGGAGGCCGTGTTGATGATGACCCCACGCTCGCCGCTCTCATCGGCAGCCCCTTCGGCCATGGCCGCCGCAGCCAGACGCAACAGGTTGAAGCTGCCGATCAGGTTGACGTTGATGACCTTGGCGAAGCTGGCCAGGCCATGCGGGCCCTGCTTGCCCAGCACCTTCTCGGCACCGACGATGCCGGCACAATTGACCAACCCATGCAAGCTGCCAAAGGCGCTGACAGCTGCATCGACAGCCGACTGGGCCGCCTGCTCGTCACTGATATCAGCCACGGTGAAACGGGCATTGTCGCCCAGTTCGCGGGCCTTGGCTTCGACAGCCTGGGCATTGAGGTCGACCAGCATGACCTTGGCGCCAGCCTCGACCAGCATCTGTGCAGTCGCAGCACCCAGCCCGGAAGCGGCGCCGCTGACGATGAAATGTTTATTGGCTATGTGCATGAGTACTTTCCTTTCAGACGCTGGCAGGGGTGGCCTGTTGCGCTTGTTGTTTGGCGACTTCCTGGTTGCGCAGGATGAAGCGTTGCAGCTTGCCGCTCGGGGTCTTGGGCAGCTCGCTGACGAATTCGATTTCCCTGGGGTAGGCATGCGCGTAGAGGCGCTGGCGCACATGCTGGCGCAAGGTTTCTTCCAGCTCGACGCTGCCGGCGTAGCCGCTGGCCAATACCACGAACGCCTTGATCAGCTCGGTACGCTCCGGGTCGGGCTTGCCGATCACCGCTGCCTCGATCACCGCCGGGTGCTCGATCAACGCGCTTTCCACATCGAACGGCCCCACCCGGTAACCGGAGGTGGTGATCACGTCGTCGCTACGGCCAACGAAGCTGATGCTGCCATCCGGGTTCAGCTCGACAGTGTCGCCGCTGAGGTAGTACTTGCCGACGAAGGCTTTGGTCGGCAGGCCGTGGTAACCGCCGAACCAGCACAGCGGCGACTGCTCACGGTCAACGGCGAGGATGCCTGGCTGGCCGGCTGGCAGTTCGTTGCCCTGCTCGTCCACCACCACGATGCGGTGGCCGGGGATGGCATAGCCGGCAGAACCCAGGTGCACCGGATGCTGCAGGCCATGGTGGTTGCACAGCACCATGCCCAGTTCGGTCTGGCCGTAGTGATCGTGAATGGTCACGCCCAGCTCGTCGGCGAACCAGCGGATCACCTCGGGGTTAAGCGGTTCGCCGGCACTGCTGACCACCCGCAGGCGGCCCTTGATCGGTGCCGAGAAATCTTTGCCCGCCGCAATCAGCAAGCGATACGCGGTCGGCGAACCGGCCAGGTTGGTGATACCCAGCTTGTCGATCACCCGGGCGCAGCTCTCGACACTGAACGGGCCATCGTAGAACGTGGTGGCGTGCCCCAGCGACAACGGACCGGTAACGGCGTAATACAAGCCGTAAGCCCAACCCGGGTCGGCCAGGTTCCAGAAGTTGTCCTCGGGCAGCAGCTCGATGGCATCACGCATGTAGCCCTGAAACGCGACGATCGCACGCAGTGGCACTTCCAGGGGTTTTGCCGGGCCAGTGGTTCCGGAAGTGAACATCAGCAGGAATGGATCGTTGCCTGAGCGCATCACCGGCTCACATACGTCCGCTGCGCGTTCCAGGCATTGCTGGAAGTCCAGCTCACCACTGCGGGCCTTGACAGTGATGATGGTCGGGCAGGCATGCACGTCGTCCAGCTTGGCGCGGTTGTGGCTATCGGTGACCACCACTCGGGCATGGGATTGCTCAAGCCGGTGCTCGATGGCCTTGGGGCCGAACGCGGTGAACAAGGGCTGGTAAACCGCCCCGAGGCGCCAGGTAGCGAGGATGGTCACCAGCAGTTCAGGGGTACGCGGCATCAAGCCGGCAACCCGGTCTCCGGCGCCTACCCCCTGCGCCTTTAACACATTGGCGAACCGGGCAGCCTGCACCTGAAGCTGATCGAAGCTATAGCGCGCGCTGTTACCATCGCGGTCCTCATGAATCAGTGCCAGCCTGCCGTCACCGGCATGCCGGTCACAGCATTCGACACAGGCATTAAGGGCTTCAAGGTTGCCGTGCAATGCCGTCACAACGGCCTGGTCATGGTCGAACGTACGAGCGGCCTCGGCGTAATCGCGCATCATCGGACTCCTGGTTTCTTGTTTTTGGAGTTGAAGCATCGGTCCGACGATGTTCGCGCCGCTCATGCGCGGCGGCAATGGCCAAAGCTGTCAATCTGGATGACTGGTTTGGCCGCCGCTAATCACCCCTCTGCGCGCTCGGCTGCACGCAGGTAGGACTGGGTGAGCCCTGCGACCAGGCGCTCGATATCGAGGACCTGCTGTTCCTGCAGCCGGCGTAGTTGCTGCTCGAAGGCCGCGGGCGCCAAGACAGGACGTTGAGCCTGCAGCTCAAGCGTGCGCCGAGTGTAATCCGCACTGAGGGCATCGAACATTTGGTCATGTTGCTGGCGCAGGTAACGGCGCCAGAACGCGCGCTGGCTCAGGCTATCGGTCAGGCCCTCGATGGTCTGCGCGCGCGTAACCCGCAGGAACGCATCCTCTACCTGGGCCTGTGTCAGCGCGACAGACTCGGGATAGCGCATGGCATACGGCTGGTTGGGCAACCGCAAACGGCTACGAAGTTGCACCCTGTAAGCCAGCCCCAATGCCAACTGGTCAACATGTTCACTGGCAGCCAGACGCTGCCGGCCATCCTGGTAGGCAATCCCTTCCAGTTGATCCAGCCGGAACAGTTGCCTGCCCAGTTCAAGCAACTCGCCCCTGCGTTCAGGGTTGACTGCGGCGGCTTCGGCCTGCGCCTGCCTCACCAATACCTGCAATGCACTGAAATGGCTGGCAACGGCGTCCGAACATGACAGCGGCAGGCCGGCCCGCTCAAAAATCCGCCGGCACAGCACCGGGTCGCCGTCCAGCGTAGCCAGCAGTGTCCATACCCCGTCAACCAGCGCATCCCGCCCTTCACCCGCTTGGCTGTAGTCCGCAGTCATCTCCAGGCGAGCCAACAACCTGAACAACCCGCTGCTACCTGCTTGCGCCAGCAACCGCAGCCACACGGCCTCACGCTCGGCCTGAACCGTCGCATCCGTATGGCCTACCCAACGCGTACGGGCCCTGGCCAGGTCAACTGACCCCAACTGCTCAGGTGAGTGCCGGTGTTCTTCGATCACATCGAGGGCATACAACCTTCGTTGCTGCATGACCGACAAGGGGTTGTCCTCCATCAGAATGGCCTGTCGAAATGCATAAGGCATCAGCTGGATCTCGGTGGGCACTTCGCGGAGTTGGTTGTTGCGCAAGTCAGCACGTTCAAGTAGACCACAGAGCTCCAGGCGACGCGGCCAGCTGCCCAGCCGACAATGACGCAGGTTCAGGCTTGTCAGCCGAGAAAGTTGGTGGAAGCTCATGTCGAGCGCTTCCAGCCGGTTATGACTGAGATCAAGATGCACAAGGTTGGACAAACCATGCAGAACGCTGATCGCCTGGGCGTCGAGGCGTATCTCGTTATGCGCCAACCGAAGCGATTGAAGATTCGGTAAATGGGCAATGCCTGTTGGTAGACGCATCAACGCGTTGTTGTTGAGGTTCAGGTGCGTCAAGGCAGTAAACGGGCGAAGGAAGTCGGCCGGAATGTCAGTAATCAGGGTGTCGTTCACGCTCAGCAGGGTAATGCGATGGAAATCGATGTGCGGCGGTAGTGCCGGCAGTGTGCGCAAACTCAAACCGCTCATCGACAAGCGCTGCCCCTGTGTTTGCCCCTCGCCGGCCGAAACAGGCTCGCCCTGCAGTCGCCAGGCTCGCAGGATGCTGTCGGCCGTCAACCTGCGGTCGGCGCGTCGACCCTCCTGCAACTCGGCACCGACCCAGCGGTTGAGGTACAGCACTAGCTGGTCATGTGCTTCCTGCAGTTCTACCAGGCGCTCGAAGACTGGCTGCGGGCCTTGTTGCACACGCGCCAGCTCCACATCGAGCGCGGCCTCGTCCAGGCCAGGATAAAGCGATCGTAGCTGATCGCGAATGATCGCTCGCTCATCCCTGGGAGCAGCGCCAGGGCGACCACTGAGCGGGTATCCCACGCGCCCATCGTCCATGCGACGCCCTGGATTGAGCCAGGCCTGCTCCTCTGGCCAGCCGAGCATGCGCGCGATATCCCAATGGGTAGCGGGTAACCGCGCCAGAAGCTTCTCACGCAGTTGGCTCGCCGCCGCACTGCCCACCAGTTGCATCGCTGCCCGCTGCTCTGATGTCAGTGCGGCAAAAAGCGCCTCGAAGATACATCCCGGCTCGTCAGCGATAAGCACGTGTGGCACACCTGACCCGTTGTAGATCAGAAACCTGCCTTCATGCCGGACCACTATTCTTCTTGCCTCGGTTCGCCCGCCGCTACCGAGGCGCCTGATAGACCGCCCATCCAGCCCGCGGTCGCGCAAGTCGAGGTCAAGTTGCTCGAGTTCGAAGCTATCCAGCAACGCAAGGGCCAACTCGCCGGTGACATCACTGTACGCCGTGCTCAGATACAACCCCGCCAGCCCCCGGCTCAGGCGAGCCAGACGCAAGAGCGAACGGGCGTTCTTCGCGCACGGCAATGGCAGCCGCCGCTCGACCCGCGCCATTTGGTGCTCAAGCTCATGCGCCTGGCCGGTTACTTCATTTATGTAGGCCGAAGGCAAACCCGGGAAGTCGCGTTTTACCAACATGCTGAGCGGGTCTGCTGCCAGTGACTGTTCTGTCAGGTGAGCAAACAATTGCGGCCGCAACCCGGCCTCATGCACCTGCATCTGCTCCAGTCCGGCGCCCACGCCTGGCCTTGCTTCACACCAGGCCAGCAGCTCCCTGTCCGATGGCATCAACGCCTTCAGCCGAACACGCTGGAAAAACCTTTGAATGCGTGCATGCGCCTGGAAGGCGCGCAACGTTTGGCCAAGGCTCACCGGCGCCGGGCGATTCTCCACGAGAACGCCGCGCAACAAGTCTGCATCGATACCTGCCACCCGCATTATCTGCTCGGCCTGATGCGCGTCGACAGGGGAAAGCTGTGGCCATAATGCATCCGGCATGCGGGCAGGCGCCTGCCAGCTTAAGGGTTGTTCACGCATCAGCTGCCAGCCACGCTCACCGTTGTGCAACACGACCGGCCCGTAGCCCCCCTCACTCGCTGCATGGCGCAGGCGATAGGGGCCATCGGCGACGGGCTGGTGCACTTCGAGGGAACGTCCATCGATACGGACCCAGCGGCAGCCCGCCTCGCCACCGCGCTCCTCCTCGAGCAGATCGACAGGGCCCGGCAATGATCGATAATTCCTGGCGTTGAACTGCCACAGCCGACCGCGCCCATTCCCAACGCTTACCGGCTCCAGGCCCGCGACAAACGCACTGCGCACAAAACTGACACCCGCCACCGTCGCCGCGGTAGCCGCCAAGGTTTCGGCGACCCCCAGCAGATGCTGCAGCGCTTCGTGTTGGTGCCCCTTCGACCAATCCCTCATCCCTTCGAACACTTCGGCGCACGTCTGGGCAACCACCTGCCCCAGCAGCACGCCCCCCACAGCCGGGATGAAAAGGCCGGCGAGGTTTACCAGGTCCAGACCTGCCGCCTTCCACTCAGCGTGTCTGGCGCTAATCGCCCGGCTATCAGCGTCAGCGGTTGGTACCAGCAGCAACCGGGCATCTTCCTTGACCCGTTGCACTTGCCGAGTCGCCAGTTGCGTGAAAACCCCTCCTCCAGGTGTTTCACCCTCAAGCTCCAGGTCCGGCAGCTTGTCTTTCAGGCGCTTGCCGAGGGTACTGACAAAACCTGCACGGTGCTCAAGGCTGATGAGCTGTGTGAAGTACTGCCAGTAACCGGGATCTTGCAACAACCTCGCCACGGTACTGTTCATGGAGGCGGCATTGTCGAAGAACCGCAATGCCTGCCGGGGATCACCAGGCAGGTAAAGTACGATGCCCCGTTCATTTCCCGCCTTGTCATGCAGGTGAATCAGCAAGCCATCGACCACAGGTTTCCCTATTGCCCTCAACAGCATGGCTTTGCCTTCGAGCCCTTGTTGTCGCCGCTCCTGAGCGGGGTCCAGCACTTCACGCAAGGCAAGCTGCACATCGACGCTTATGCTTCCCTGCAAAGCCGCAAGCTCGGTCGCCAGCTTCAACCCCGAACGTTTGTCTTCAGCCAGCACCGCCTGGGTAGCTGGCGGGAAGATCCTTTGCAACGCGTCCTGATAACGCTGACCTACGTCCAGATTGCGACAGGCCGTAATCAATGCTTCCAGCGATGCATTCAATGGTTTGTCGCTGCCTGGCAAAACCAGCCCCGTGCCCTCGTAGTAGCGGGTATTCGCAGCAAAGTTGCGCATCAGCCGCAGTAACCCGTTCTCACGCGTCTGGCTGTACCCGTATGTCTGTTGCAAGGTACCGGGCAGTGTGCCGAAGTGTGGCGCCACCCGCAGCCACTCGAGCTGGGTAAATACCTGCCCGTCCGGCAACGGTGCATCCAGCAAAGCCGCCAGGTGCTTCTCGGCAAACTGCTGGAGCGGCAGTAACTCAAGTGTCAGGCCACTCAAGCGTGCCTGGCTGGCGTGGTGCGCGTTCAGGCTGGTGCGCAGAGTGTTGATCTGGCCCCTTGACGCGCGTTTGAGCCATTCAGGTAATCGGGCACCGATGAATGGGTCATGGCCCGTCGCGTTGATGATCATGGTGGGTTCCCTAGCTATTTGACGAAGCCAACCATGTTGTTCAAATGCCGGACCAGGATGCAGAGGGAACGGGTTCGATCGGCGCCTGCTCGGAAAGCCTTCTGGGCCCGCGCGGTAACGCACTACGGCGGGAAGCGTTCGCCCTTCAGTGCCCTGCCCCTCGCGCCTGGATCAATGCCCGATAATGCCCCGGGTTGCAGCCGAACCACTTGCGAAATGCCTTATAGAACGAGCTGCTGTCGGCGAACCCCAAACGCTCGGCAAGCTCGCCCATGGCCACGTCTTCCTGGCTGAGCCAGGCGATCGCCAGCTCCCGTCGTACGCTGTCCTTCAAGCCCTGGTAGTTCTGCCCCTCTTCTGCCAGGCGCCGCCGCAGGGTCGATGGCGACAGGCACAACTGTCGAGCCAGGCGGTCAGCATCGGGCCATTGCGCAGGGGCCAGGCGCAACAGGTCGGTGCGGATACGCCGCCCGAGACTGGCCGGGTCACGGTACTTGACCAGGATATTGCCCGGCGCTTCGGCAAGAAAACGCTGCAGTTCCTCCTCGCTGCGCCGAAGAGGCAAGTCGAGGCATTGCGAAGCAATGATCATGCGTGTGCGTGGACGCTCAAAATGCAGGTTTTCCGAAAACATGACCCGGTAGTCGTCGCAAAAGGGGGGTTCGGCACAACGCAGATCAATGCTCAGAATCGGGATACGCCGCCCGGCCAGCCAGCAGGTCACGCCATGCACGATCATCCAGAAGGTGAAATAGGTGAACGCGCGGCGCGGTTCGTCACGCGGCTCATTGATGACAATTTCGGCCAGCCCTTGCTGGCGCACCAGGCTGGGCTGCATGTCTTGAAGCATCAGCGACAGAAAGGCCAGCGAGGTTTCCAGGCCTGCACCCAGAGTCGGTTGGCCCATGCTGGCACGGCACATGAACGCCAGGCTGCCACTGCACAGACCGCGCGGGTCCATCGCGAAAAACTCGTCGTTGCAGCGCCGGGCCAGCAAGCGCCACAGGCGGGCATAGGACTCGGCACTGACCCTTGCCTCTGGCAGGTGCAGTTGTTCAACGGCGATGCCCGCCCTGGCCAGCAAGCCACTGTCAGGCTCACCGGAAGGGCAGGTCTGCAACAGCGCTTCGCGCACCAGTTGCATGGAAATGGTGTCTTTGTCGCTCATCGACGGTCCTGTCGGCTGATTGCCGGCCATATTAGGGTGCCCCGCTGCAAACAGCCATCACAGCCCCGCTGCCAGGCTCAGGAATGCCTGAATCAGGCGCAGTTCCCGACGGCGCTCCAGGCAGCCGATCACGTGTTGGTTGACAAGCCCCTCGCCGGCCAAGGATCGTGCCACCACACGGGGATCATTGGCCACTTCAGTGGAAGAAACAACGCCAATCCCCAGCTGCGAGGCCACTGCCTCGGTTACCGCCTCCCGGCTGTCCAGCTCCAGCAAAACACGCGGTTGCACACCCGCCTTGATGCAGGCCTTGTCGAAGGTGCGCCGGGTGGTGGAGCCAGGCTCGCGCAGCACCATGATCTGCTGGTGCAGCTCGGCCAACGGCAAGTCCTCCCGCGCGCCGGCCCAGGCGTGCCCCACGGGTAACAACGCACACAGGCGCGACTCACATAGATTTTGCAGATGCAGCCCTTTGCGCGGCTCGATTTCAGTCAGCACCGCCACGTCGGCATGCTCGCCGAGCAGCGCAGCCAACGTCTCCTGTGCGTTGC
The DNA here is from genome assembly GCF_900291005.1 of Pseudomonas sp. Kh14. NCBI lineage: Bacteria > Pseudomonadati > Pseudomonadota > Gammaproteobacteria > Pseudomonadales > Pseudomonadaceae > Pseudomonas > Pseudomonas sp. Kh14. Next base: position 261,290 of record NZ_OLKJ01000022.1, on the reverse strand, counting down.
CCAGACGCAAGTTGACGGTGACGCCTGGGTATCGTTCACGCAGCAGCGCCAGCATCGGCATGACCCGGTGCGGTCCGTCGGCAGCTACCTCCAGGCGCCCGGTCAGCAACTGACGGTTGGCCTCGAGCATGGCCTGCGCTTCTTCGGCCAGGCCGAACATGGCGCGCGTGATGGCCGCCAGGCGCGTGCCCTCTTCGGTCAGCTCCACGCGCCGTGCAGTACGCCGCAACAAGGTGATCTGGTAGTGCTCCTCCAGGGCCTTGACGTGCCCGGTCACCGCCGGCTGGCTGATGAACAGGCGCTCGGCAGCACGGGTAAAACTGCCCTCACGGGCCACGGCGTCGAAGGCGCGTAGCTGGAACAGATTCATATTCATCGGCCTGACTTATAGCTGGGATAACAACAAACAATTTGATTGATGGCAGCGCGAATTGCAACCTAGGCCCCGTAGTTTCAGCCCACCGCTTGTGAGGAATAACGGAATGAGCAACGCCCCGATTCTGCTGACCCCAGGTCCCCTGACCACATCAATCCGCACCCGCCAAGCCATGCTGGTGGACTGGGGCTCCTGGGACCGTGACTTCAACCAATTGACTGCCAGCGTCTGCGAACAACTGTTGGCCATCATCGACGGCGCCAGCAGCCACCACTGCGTTCCCCTGCAAGGCAGCGGTACCTTCGCCGTGGAAGCGGCCATCGGCACCTTGGTGCCACGCGATGGCAAGGTTCTGGTACTGATCAACGGCGCGTACGGCCAACGCCTGGCGAAGATCTGCAAAGTGCTGGGCCGCACCTACAGCACCTTCGAAACGGCCGAAGACCAGCCGACCACCGCCGCCGACGTCGATCGGCTGCTGGCCGAAGACCCGGCCATCACCCATGTGGCGCTGATCCACTGCGAAACCAGCACCGGCATCCTCAACCCGCTGCCCGAGATCGCCCAGGTGATCAAACGCCATGGCAAGCGCCTGATCATCGATGCCATGAGCTCGTTCGGAGCATTGCCGATCGATGCCCGCGAAATCCCCTTCGAAGCGCTGATCGCGGCCTCCGGAAAGTGCCTGGAAGGCGTACCCGGCATGGGCTTCGTCTTCGCCGAAAAAAACGCCCTGGCGGCCGCCGAAGGCAATGCCCACTCGCTGGCCATGGACCTGCACGACCAGCACGCCTACATGGCCAAGACCGGGCAATGGCGCTTCACTCCGCCTACCCACGTGGTCGCGGCACTGCACGAAGCACTGCAGCAATACAACGAGGAAGGTGGCCTTCCGGCCCGCCACCAGCGCTACGCAGACAACTGCAAGACGCTGCTCGACGGCATGGCAGCCATCGGCCTGCGCAGTTTCCTGCCCGCCGAGATCCAGGCGCCGATCATCGTCACCTTCCACGCCCCCACCGATGCCCGCTACCAGTTCAAGGACTTCTACGAGCGGGTCAAGGCCAAGGGTTTCATTCTCTACCCGGGCAAGTTGACCCAGGTCGAAACCTTCCGCGTCGGCTGTATCGGTGTGGTCGGGGCGGACGGCATGCAGGCCGCCGTGAATGCCGTGGCCGACGTGCTGCGGGAAATGGAAGTGCTGGACATCTGACGCTTTGCCCACCCGAACTCAGGAATTTGCGCACATGAACTACAACAACCCCACCCAATTGCAAGCCGCCATCCTCGACTGGGCTGGCACCGTGGTAGATTTCGGCTCATTCGCTCCCACCCAGATCTTTGTCGAGGCCTTTGCCGAGTTCGACGTGCAGGTGTCGATCGAGGAAGCCCGAGGCCCGATGGGCATGGGCAAATGGGACCATATCCGCACCCTGTGCGACGTACCGGAAATTGCCGAGCGCTACCGCAAGGTGTTCGGCCGTACCCCGACCGATGATGACGTCACCGCCATCTACAACCGCTTCATGCCGCTGCAGATCGAGAAGATCGCCGTGCACTCGGCACTGATCCCCGGTGCGCTGGACACCCTCACCGGTCTACGCCAGGACGGCCTGAAGATCGGCTCGTGCTCGGGCTACCCGAAAGTGGTGATGGACAAGGTGGTGGAACTGGCGGCGCAGAACGGCTACGTAGCCGACCATGTAGTGGCCACCGATGAAACCCCGAACGGCCGCCCATGGCCGGCCCAGGCCTTGGCCAACGTGATTGCGCTGGGGATTGACGATGTAGCGGCCTGCGTGAAGGTGGACGACACCGTGCCTGGCATTCTTGAAGGCCGCCGTGCCGGCATGTGGACCGTGGCGCTGGTCTGCTCGGGTAATGCCTTGGGCCTGACCTGGGAAGGCTTCCGGGCGTTGAGTGCCGAGAAACTGGAAAGCGAGCGCCAGCGCATCCATGCACTGTTTGCCGGCTCCCGCCCGCACTACCTGATCGACACCATCAACGACCTGCCCGAAGTAATTGCCGACATCAACCGGCGCCTGGCCAAGGGCGAGATGCCTCAAGCCTTCTGACCCCTGCGGTTTCGCTGTGGAAGCGGCCCTTGTGCCACACAAGGCCGCTCCTACCGCGGCCTGCGCCCAATCACCGACCTGGGTCCATCACCGATCCTACACGACGGCCTGTACCCAACCACCGACCTGTGTCCACCCCCGATCCGGCGTAGGAGCGGGTTTACCCGCGAATACGGTAGCAGCGGCAACGGTAAACGGCGGGTGGAGATTGGCCAGCAGGGCCGGCCTCTTCGCGGGTGAACCCGCTCCTACACGACGGCCTGCGCCCAATCACCGACCTGTGTCCCCCCCGATCCGGCGTAGGAGCGGGTTTACCCGCGAATACGGTAGCAGCGGCAACGGTGAACGGCGGGTGGAAATTGGNCCCCCGATCCGGCGTAGGAGCGGGTTTACCCGCGAATACGGTAGCAGCGGCAACGGTGAACGGCGGGTGGAAATTGGCCAACCGGCCCGGCCTCTTCGCGGGTAAACCCGCTCCTACACGACGGCCTGCGCCCAATCACCGACCTGTGTCCACCCCCGATCCGGCGTAGGAGCGGGTTTACCCGCGAATACGGTAGCAGCGGCAACGGTGAACGGCGGGTGGNTGGCCAACCGGCCCGGCCTCTTCGCGGGTAAACCCGCTCCTACACGACGGCCTGCGCCCAATCACCGACCTGTGTCCCCCCCGATCCGGCGTAGGAGCGGGTTTACCCGCGAATACGGTAGCAGCGGCAACGGTGAACGGCGGGTGGAAATTGGCCAACCGGCCCGGCCCTTTCGCGGGTGAACCCGCTCCTACGGCCGACAAACCTGAGCTAGAACGCTATTGCGGCAATTGCACCTGCGGCTTGGTCGCGGCAAAGATCGCCCAGCTGGAGACGAACAGCGCCGCAATCAATGGCCCGATCACGAAACCGTTGAGGCCGAACACCGCCAGCCTTGGCCAAAGCTGAACGCCTGGCTGGCCAATACCTGGCTACCCTGGGTTGCCCACTTGGTGATCTTGTCACGCAAACCGTCAAGGTTACCCATGCCCATGTTGTCCAGCCCACGCTGGACGAATGCCGGGAGCATGTCCTTGCCGCGCTCGACGTAACCGGCAATGTCCAGCTGCCCGCTTTCGATGCGCTGGTACAGCGTGGCGCCCTCTTGCACCAGCAGGGCGCTGATGATGATCACCGGCAGGATCGCCACAAGCAGGCACACCAGCGTGGACGTGGCCGCGGCAAGGTTACGCCGCCGCCCGCAGCGGATCAGCAAATGACGCTGCAGCGGGGCGAACAGGATGCCGAGGATCACTGCCCAGAAGATTGCACCGTAATACGGCAGAAGAATCCAGAAGAAGGCAATGGTCACCAGCGCCAGGAGTACTGCCAGGGCTTTGTTCTGTAGCGCGGTTTCGTTCATTGCAGTTCCTCAAATGGCTTATGAGTGATTAGTGCACCGCACCTGGACAAAAGTGCCGCGCTCACTTGACGCAAATCAATACGCGCCTTGTCCATCGACCCTAGCATCTCGGCCTTTTTGCCCCGGTGCGCACATGAACCCTACTGCCAAGCCCGAACTGCTGGCCCCCGCCGGCACCCTCAAGACCATGCGCTACGCGTTTGCCTACGGCGCCGATGCGGTCTACGCCGGCCAGCCGCGTTACAGCTTGCGGGTGCGCAACAACGAGTTCGATCACGCCAACCTGGCACTGGGGATCAAGGAGGCGCACGCCTTGGGCAAGCGCTTCTACGTGGTGGTCAACATCGCGCCGCACAATGCCAAGCTCAAGACCTTCCTCAAGGACCTGGCACCCGTGATCGAGATGGCGCCGGACGCGCTGATCATGTCCGACCCCGGCCTGATCATGCTGGTGCGCCAACACTTCCCACAGATGCCAGTGCACCTGTCGGTGCAGGCCAACACCGTCAACTGGGCCAGCGTACAGTTCTGGCAGCAACTTGGCCTGAGCCGGGTGATCCTGTCGCGGGAGCTGTCGCTGGACGAAATCGAGGAAATCCGCCAGCAGGTGCCGGGCATGGAGCTGGAAGTGTTCGTGCACGGCGCCCTGTGCATGGCCTATTCCGGCCGTTGCCTGCTGTCGGGCTACCTCAACAAGCGTGACGCCAACCAGGGCACCTGCACCAATGCCTGCCGCTGGAAGTACGACGCCACGCCGGCCACCGAAAACGCCACCGGTGACATCGTGCGCCAAGTGCAGCCCACCCTGGGCCTGGGTGCACCCACCGACCAGGTGTTCCTGCTGCAGGAAAGCGACCGCCCCGGCACTGAAATGCCGGCGTTCGAGGATGAACACGGCACCTACATCATGAATGCCAAGGACCTGCGCGCCATCCAGCACGTCGAGCGCCTGGCCTTGATGGGCGTGCATTCGCTGAAGATCGAGGGCCGCACCAAATCGCACTTCTACTGTGCCCGCGCGGTACAGTCGTATCGCCAGGCGATCGACGACGCGGTGGCCGGGCGACCATTCGACCGCGCCCTGATGGGCAACCTCGAATCCCTGGCGCAACGCGGTTACACCGAGGGTTTCCTGCGCCGCCACGTGCACGACGAGTACCAGAACTACCAGCGCGGCAACTCGGTATCCGAGCGCCAGCAGTTCGTAGGCGAACTGACCGGCGTGCGCATCGACGGCCTGGCCGAGGTCAAGGTGAAGAACCGCTTCGCCGTGGGCGACCATCTGGAGCTGATGACCCCGCGCGGTAACTACCACTTCGACCTGCACCGCCTGTGCAACCGCCAGCAGCACGCCATCGAGGTAGCACCGGGCGATGGCCACGTGGTGTATCTGCCGATCCCGGAACAGGTTGCCCTCGACTACGGCCTGCTGATGCGCGACCTGCGCATCGACGAAGCAGCAAGCTGACAACACTGTAATGTGCACCTCAGCTACCTGACAGCCGGCGGCAGCGAACATCGTGGCTCTTCCGCATGAGGCCACGCCATGTTGCGCAACCCCTCCCGCCGTACGTTTGTCAAAGGCCTGGGCGCCGCCAGCACGCTGGCGGGCCTGGGGCTGTGGCGCCCGCTGGCCCAGGCCGCCGAAGGCCGAGACCTGGCCGGCCAGCATTTCGAACTGTTCATTGGCCAGACCCCGGTCAACATCACGGGCCGGCCGCGAACCGCACTGACCGTCAACAACAGCCTGCCCGGCCCACTGCTGCGCTGGCGCGAAGGGGACACCGTGACGTTGCGGGTGCGCAACCGACTGGCGCAGGACACCTCGATCCACTGGCACGGCATCATCCTGCCGGCCAACATGGACGGCGTGCCTGGCCTGAGCTTCGCTGGCATCGAGCCCGGCGGCGACTACCTGTACCAGTTCACACTGCGCCAGAGCGGCACCTACTGGTACCACAGCCATTCGGGCCTGCAGGAGCAAGCCGGGGTATACGGGGCAATCGTGATCGAGCCACGCGAGCCCGAAACGCACCGCTACCAGCGCGATCACGTGTTGCTATTGAGCGACTGGTCAGACCAGGCGCCGGAACACCTGATGGCGACGCTGAAGAAGCAGTCCGACGCGTACAACTTCCACAAGCGCACGGTTGGCGACTTCATTGATGACGTGGCCGAAAACGGCTGGAGCCCCACCGTCGCCGAACGCACGGCCTGGGCGCGCATGCGCATGAGTCCAACCGACCTCGCCGATGTCAGCGCCGCCACCTACACTTACCTGCTCAACGGCCAACCACCACAAGGCAACTTCACCTGCCTGTTCCAGCCAGGCGAAACCGTGCGCCTGCGGCTGATCAATGCCTCAGCCATGACCTACTTCGACTTCCGCATCCCCGGGCTGAAGCTGACGGTGATCGCCGCCGACGGCTTGCCGGTGACCCCTGTGAGCGTGGATGAACTGCGCATTGCCGTAGCAGAGACCTACGACGTGCTGGTGACCGTGGGTGACCAACCCGCCTACACCCTGTACGCCCAGAGCATGGACCGCACCGGCTTTGCCCGCGGCACCTTGGCCCGTGCGGCCGGGCTGCAGGCACCGGTGCCTGCCCCCGACCCGCGCCCGGTGCTGAGCATGGAGGACATGGGCCACGGCGGTATGGATGCCATGGCGGGCATGGACCACAGCAACCCGCAGGGCATGAACCACGGCAGCATGGCCGGCATGGGCCACGCCGCGATGTCAGCCATGCAGCAACACCCGGTCAGTGAAACCGACAACCCGCTGGTGGACATGCAGACCATGGCACCGCGCCCCAACCTGGCCGATCCTGGCATAGGCCTGCGTGACAATGGTCGCCGCGTGCTGACCTACGCCGACCTGCGCAGCCCCTACCCCGACCCGGACGGCCGCCCGCCATCGCGAGACATCGAACTGCACCTGACCGGCCATATGGAGCGCTTCGCCTGGTCGTTCGACGGCATCAAGTTCAGCGACGCCGAACCGCTGCGGCTGATCTACGGTGAGCGCGTGCGCATCATCCTGGTCAACGACACCATGATGACTCACCCCATCCACCTGCACGGCATGTGGAGCGACCTGGAAGACGAGCATGGCCAGTTCCTGGTGCGCAAGCACACCGTCGATATCCCGCCCGGCAGCCGACGCGCCTACCGGGTAACCGCCGACGCGCTGGGCCGCTGGGCCTACCACTGCCACTTGCTCTACCACATGGAGACCGGCATGCTCCGCGAGGTACGCGTCGATGAATGACACCCGCAACCGCAGCCTCGTGGCAGGCGTGGCGCTGCTGACCTTGCTCGCCAGTGAACGGGCGATGGCCGCTGGTTCCGAACACACGAACCACGGGCAGGTGGGCCATCAGGCCATGCCCATGCCCCATGAAAGCATGGGCCATGACCAGCCTTCCCTCAGCCAACCTCGCACGCCCCTGCCTGTCATCACCGACGCCGACCGCCGCGCCGCCTTCCCGCCATTGCCAGGGCACCAGGCGCATGACCGGGCGCTGAACTGGGCAGTGATCGTGGACAAGCTCGAATACCAGAACTTCGAGAGCAGCAGTGCCCTGAACTGGAACGCCACCGCCTGGGTCGGTGGCGATATCGACCGCTTGTGGCTGCGCACCGAAGGCGAACGCGAACAGGGCAAGACCCACAAGGCCGAGCTACAGGCGCTGTGGGGCCATGCCGTGAGCCCGTGGTGGGAACTGGTGGCCGGTGCACGCCAGGACTTCAAGCCTGCCAGTGGCCAAACCTGGGCCGCCTTCGGCATCCAGGGCACACCGTTGTACGGCCTGGAACTGCAAGCCACCGCCTATGCAGGCGAGCGGCAACAGACCGCGCTGCGCCTGGAAGCCGCTTACGCTATGCTGCTGACCAACCGCTGGATACTGGAGCCGACCCTGGAGGCCAACCTCTACGGGCGCAACGACGCCGGGCGCGAACAAGGCGCGGGGCTGGCCGACAGCGAGGTGGGCCTGCGCCTGCGCTACGAAATCACGCGCGGCTTCGCCCCCTACGTCGGGCTCAGTTTCAACCGCCTGCACGGCTCGCGTGCCAACCAAGCCCGAGAAGACGGTCAAGATCTGGGCCAGACCCGCCTGGTCGCCGGTATCCGCCTGCGTTTTTAGAGGAGTGCTTCACCATGCTGCGCAAACACCTGCTGACCCTGAGCCTGCTGGCCGTCACCGGCCTGGCCCAGGCCGCCGAGACCATCGACGTCTACCGCGACCCCAACTGCGGCTGCTGCAAGGCCTGGATCAGCCACCTGCGTGACAACGGTTTTACCGTCAACGACCACGTCGAGCCAAACATGAGCACCGTCAAGCAACGCCTCGGCGTGGCGCCACGCCTCGCGTCGTGCCACACCGGGGTGATCGACGGCAAGTTCGTCGAAGGCCACGTGCCGGCCGAGCAGGTGCGCCTGCTGGTCAAGCGCAACGACCTCAGGGGCCTGGCGGTGCCGGGCATGCCCATGGGCTCGCCCGGCATGGAGATGGGTGACCACAAGGATGCCTACCAGGTCATCGGGGTGACCCAGGATGGCCAGGACACCGTGGTCGCCAACTACTGATGCTCAGCCTGGGGGCGCTGTTTCTCAGCGCCTTTGGTGCCGCTACCCTGCTGCCGCTGCAATCAGAGGCCGTGCTGGTCGGTCTGTTGCTGCGCCAGCCCGAGGCCTGGGCGACCCTGCTGCTGGTAGCCACCCTGGGCAACGTGCTCGGCTCGGTGGTCAACTGGCTGCTGGGCCGGGCCATCGAGCACCTGCGCGACAAACGCTGGTTCCCTTTCAGCGCAGCCCAACTGGCGCGTGCGCAGCAGCGCTACCAACGCTGGGGGCAATGGTCGCTGCTGCTCAGCTGGATGCCGGTGATCGGCGACCCGCTTACGCTGATCGCCGGGATCATGCGTGAGCCATTCTGGCGCTTCCTGTTGCTGGTGACCCTGGCCAAGGCTGGCCGCTATGCGGTGCTTGCGATGATTACCCTGGGCTGGTTTCACGCCTGGTAACACCTTTCAGGTTTCGCGTGGTCCACTGCCTGTTACAGTCGCCCCATTCAACCTGGCCCTACACGGAGTGCCCCCATGTTGCGCGCAACCGCCCTTGCCCTGGCCTGCCTTGCCAGCAGTTCGGCCATCGCTGCCGAGTCGCCTACCTACGGCCCACAGCTCGAAGGCTTCAGCTACCCGCACCCCCTCAAGCATTTCGACTTCAAGTCCCAGGGCCAGGCCCTGCAGATGGGCTACATGGACGTACCCGCCCAGGGCCAGGCCAACGGCCACAACGTGGTGCTGATGCACGGCAAGAACTTCTGCGCCGCCACCTGGGAAACCACCATCGACGCCCTGAGCAAGGCCGGCTACCGGGTCATCGCGCCCGACCAGGTTGGCTTCTGTACGTCGAGCAAACCGGCGCATTACCAGTACAGCTTTCAGCAACTGGCCGACAACACCCATGCCCTGCTCGAACAGCTGGGTGTGAAGCAAACCATTGTGCTCGGCCACTCCACCGGCGGCATGCTCGCCACCCGCTATGCGCTGATGTACCCCCAGCAGGTGGAACGCCTGGCAATGGTCAACCCGATCGGTCTGGAAGACTGGAAAGCCCTGGGGGTGCCCTACCGCACCGTGGACCAGTGGTATGCCCGCGAACTCAAGCTGGATGCCGAAGGCGTACGTGCCTATGAGCGCAAGACCTATTACGCCGGGCGCTGGAAGCCTGAATATGAACGCTGGGTGCAGATGCTGGTGGGCTTGAACAAAGGGCCGGGGCATGAAGCGGTGGCGTGGAACTCGGCACTGATCTACGACATGATCTATACCCAGCCGGTGTACCACGAGTTCAAGCACCTGCAGATGCCGACCCTGTTGCTGATCGGCGACAAGGACACCACGGCCATCGGCAGCGATATCGCGCCGCCGGAGGTAAAGGCCAGGCTGGGCAACTATGCAGAGTTGGGGCCGCAGGTGGCCAAGCTGATACCCAAAGGTGAACTGATCACGTTCGAAGGCATGGGGCATGCGCCGCAAATCGAGGAACCGGTGCGGTTCAATCGCACCCTGGTCGAATGGCTGGGCAAATGAGCCAATGATTGGCCCCTGTGGGAGCACGCAGGCTTTGAGATTTTGCGCACGCCCGCTGCTGCCACAGGGTTCCTCTACACGTTCCAGACCAGTGCTTCTGTCCAGCCCAGCTCGGCAAAGTCGCCCGCCCGCAGCTCGGCCTCTTCCTCGCAGAAAAACTCATCCAGCTGTGGTGGCCTGACCGCAGTATCACTGAGCATTGCGTGCACCTGCCCACGGTGATGCACCTGATGTTCGAACAGATGCGCCAGCAAACGCAGCCGCTGCTCGCGCTGCACCCGATCAGGCCTCACGACGCTCACATAGCGGCCCAGGTCGCCATCACTCAGCCCCCGGCAGTAGGCGATCAAACGGTGGTCAGCCTGGGCCTGCTCGGCATGCAGATCGGTGCAGGTGGCAAACGGCTGTTCCGGGTCGAAAAAGCGTTCGCCGTCGGCATCGGGCTGCTCGCCGCGCTGCTCGCACTCGAGCATATGCAGGTAGAACCAATCCACCGTCAGCAAATGGTTGAGGGTGGCCTTGATCGACGGGAAGAAGCTGCAACGCGGGGCGACGAACTCGTCCTGGGTCAGTTGCAGGCAGGCCTTGTACAGGCGGTGATTGGCCCAGCCATTGTTATAGGCCTGGGTCAGCAGATAATGCGATAACGGCTGCATGGTCGGCTCCTTTTCAGGCGAAGCGTTGCAGTTGCATCTCCCGTAGCCGGCTCAGGGTGCGCTGGTACGGGAACGCCAGATACCCTTGAGTGTAGAGGGCATCGAGCGGCACCTGTGCCTCCAGGTACAACGCCACCCGGCGGTCATAGCATTCGTCGACCAGGGCAATGAAGCGGCGAACCGCATCGTCCTTGGGCGAAAGCGCAGGCAGTTCACGGTCGCCCGCCACTACCCTCGCCGCGCCATCTTCGGTGCCACGGGCAATACGCCCCGCCCGCAGCTCCCCGCCCAGCGCCGGAATGCCGGATACCAGAATCGAGGGAAAACGGTCGCACAAGGCCATGAACTCCATGGCCGCCAAGGGTTGATCGCACAGATCGGTGAAACGACACCAGATAGCCTGCTCACTGCGCCGCACGACGTGAATGTGCCTTGAGCCAATACCCAAGGGCTGATCAGTGCCGGCATCTTCCGGGCTGAGCTGGAGAAACACCTCGCCCAGCTGGCTGGCCTGCCCCGCCTCGGCTACCCAATAGCGCTGCCGCGCTTCACCGGGGTGCAGACGGTGATCCTGCTCGCCCGCTACCGGCAGGACCTGCATGTGACGACCGATGGCGGCGATGGCAGGCAGGAACCGCTCGCGGTTGAAACCATCGCGGTAGAGCTGCTCGGGTGGCTGGTTGGAGGTGGCGACGATCACCACGCCCTGATCGAACAATACCTGAAACAGGCGGCCGAGGATGATCGCATCCCCAATGTCGCTGACGAACAATTCATCGAAGCACAGCACGCGGATCTGCCGCGCCAGCTCCGCCGCCAGGGCCAACAGCGGGTCGGCGGTGCCGTTGAGCTGAAACAGGCGTTGATGCACCCAGGCCATGAAGTGATGAAAGTGCTGGCGCCGGCTCGGTATGCGCAGACACTGGTGGAACTGGTCCATCAGCCAGGTCTTGCCGCGCCCGACCGGGCCCCAGAGGTAGAGGCCCTGGGTAGGGCGGCCCTGCTCAAGGGACTGGAAGCAGGCTTGCAAGGCCTCGACGACGCGGGCCTGGGCAGGGTCAGCAACGTAGCCCCGAGTGCTCAGGGCTTGCTGGTAGAGGGTTTGGGGGTCGAGGGCCATGCCGCATTCTACCCGACTGTCACCCTCGGTGCAGGCGCGCGTCAGTCGGCCAGGCCGACCTTGAGTAGCGCACCGTCCTTGTCATCGGTCAGTACATACAGGTAACCATCCGGCCCTACCCGCACGTCACGGATACGCGCCTTCAGGTCACCGAGCAACCGCTCCTCGTGCACCACCTTGTCGCCATCCAGTTGCAAGCGGATCAATTCCTGCGTGGCCAGCGCCCCTATGAACAGATTGTGGTCCCAGGCCTTGAACGTTGGGCTGTCGTAGAACGCCATACCGCTGATACCCGGTGACTTTTCCCATACATGGTGCGGGTCGACCATGCCGTCCACACGCTCGCCCTTGGCCTCGGGGATTGGCAGCAGCGAGTAGTTGATGCCGTGGGTCGCAATCGGCCAACCATAGTTCTTGCCAGGCTTTGGGATGTTGATTTCATCACCACCGCGCGGGCCGTGTTCGTGGGTCCACAGTTGGCCGGTCCAGGGGTTGAGCGCGGCGCCTTGCTGATTACGGTGGCCGTACGACCAGATCTCCGGGCGCACGTTGTCCTTGCCGACGAAGGGGTTGTCTTTGGGCACTTCGCCGTCCGGCAGAATACGCACGACCTTGCCTTGCAACTTGTCCAGGTCCTGGGCAGTGGGGCGTTGGTTGTTCTCGCCCAAGGCGATGAACAGGTAGCCGTCGCGGTCGAACACCAGCCGCGAGCCGAAGTGGTTACCCACCGACAGCTTGGGCTGCTGGCGGAAGATCACGGTGAAATTCTCCAGCCGGGCGCGGTCTTCGGACAGCTGCCCGCGGCCGACCGCAGTACCGGCCTTGCCGTCGCTGCCCTCCTCGGCGTAGGACAGGTAGACGGTGCGGTCCTTGCCGAACTCCGGCGACAGCGCCACATCCAGCAAGCCGCCCTGGCCTTCGGCCCAGACCTTGGGTACACCGCTGATCGACGGGCCAACCTTGCCTTCGGCATTGACCAGCCGCAGGTTGCCGGCGCGCTCGGTCACCAGCATGTCCTTGCCACCGGGCAGGAAGGCCAGGGCCCAGGGGTTGCGCAGGCCATCGGCAAGCGTGTCGACGATCAAGGTACCTTCTTCGCTGGGGAACCGCTGTTCGGCCGCCGCATGCGCCCACAGTGGCAGTAGCGCAGCGGCGGTCAGGGTGACTAGCCAGGGTGCTCGAAGCATGCCGGATTCCTTTCAAGTAGGCTTAAGGCGCACGAGGGTTGTCGCGCGGTGGCCGGGTGGGTTCCAGGTTCGGGGTTTGCTGCTGACGGCGCAGGTTGTCGCCATTGCCGATGCCGCGGTTGTCCAGGGTGGGTGGGCGCTGGTAGGGGTCGGTGGACGGGCCACGTACCGGTGGCGCAGCCGGCATGCTGCCTTGACGGCTGTTGGGGTTGGCCCGCTGGATCGGGCTGTTGTAAGGGTTGTTGTTGCCGGCAGCACGTTGCACGGGCTGCTGCGCAGCCGCGTGCGCGGGCAGGCACAAGGCCAGGCCGAGGGCCAGGATGGGCAATGTCGGGGTCATGCTTCACCTCCTGTACGAAAATGCCGCGCCTGGTGGGTTTGATAGCCTAAGGCGCGAGGGGTTCGCGGCAAAAGTGTGAATGCGGGTGGAGTTGATTCCTGATGTTTCAGTATGGGCCGCGGAGGGCTGCTTCGCCCTCCAATGGCCGCAACCTTCTACTGGCCGTTATCCACCTTGTGCCGCGCCGCATACAGGCACAGCATCTCCATGGCCAGGGTTGCCCCGGCCAACGCGGTGATATCGGCATGGTCATAGGCTGGCGCCACTTCCACCAAGTCCATGCCTACCAGGTTGATGCCACGCAGCCCACCCAGAATCTCCAGCGCCTGCACCGTGCTTAGCCCGCCACACACTGGCGTTCCGGTACCGGGCGCGTAGGCCGGGTCGAGGCAGTCGATGTCGAAGGTCAGATACACCGGCCGCTCGCCCACCCGCTGGCGAATCGCTGCAATTACCGCCTCTGTGCCCTGGCGGTGCACTTGCCTGGCATCGAGAATGGCAAAGCCCTGGCTGTCGTCATTGGTCGTGCGCAGGCCAATCTGCACCGAGTGGGCCGGGTCAACCAGGCCTTCGCGGGCGGCATGCCAGAACATGGTGCCGTGGTCGATGCGCTTGCCCGCCTCGTCCGGCCAGGTGTCACTGTGCGCATCGAAATGGATCAGCGCCAGCGGGCCATGGCGGCGGGCGTGAGCCTTGAGCAGCGGGTAGCTGATGAAATGGTCGCCACCAAGGGTCAGCATGGCGCAACCCGCCTGCAGAATGTGCTCGGCATGGGCCTCGATGCTGTCCGGTACCGACTGCGGCGTGCCGCTGTCGAAGGGGCAGTCGCCATAGTCGATCACCGCCAGGTGGTCGAACGGGTCGAATGCCCACGGCCAGTGGCGGGCCCAGGCCTGCTGGACCGAGGCCGCACGGATCGCCCGCGGGCCGAAGCGCGCGCCGGGGCGGTTACTGGTGGCCGTGTCGAACGGCACACCGCTGACCACCACATCCACACCGCGCAAGTCGCGGCTGTAGCGACGGCGGGAAAAACTGACAACACCGGCGTAGGTGCTTTCTGCGGCGGTACCATACAGGCTATCGCGGGTCATGGCCTGGTCATTGCTTGCGGCTTGGTCCACGGTCGGGCTCCTTGATTGTCATGGGCTACTGCCGGCTGCGGAAGGCAGTCCACAGACGGTTGCGTTGGCGCAGGTCGGCCAAGGCCATGCTGCGGTCGGCATACAGGCGTTGACGCACCTCGGCCGACGGATAGATATCCGGGTCGTTGCGCACCGCTTCGTCCACCAGCGGCGTGGCAGCCTGGTTGGCATTGGCGAAGAACAGCGTGTTGGTCAGCGCTGCCACCGACTCTGGCTTGAGCATGAAGGCGATGAACGCCCGTGCGGCCTCGGGGTGCGGGGCGTCCTTGGGGATGACCAGGTTGTCCTGCCATACCAGCGTGCCTTCGCGGGGGATGCGGTAGATCACCTCGAAAGGCTTGCCGGCACGACGGGCCTGGTCGGCGGCCATCGCTGCGTCACCGTTGTAGGTCAGCGCCAGGCACACGCTGCCATTGGCCAGGTCGTTGATCTGCCGGCCGTTGGCAACGTAGCTGATCGACGGCTGCAACTGGCTGAGCAGGTTCTGCGCGGCAGCCAGGTCATCCTTGTTCTGGCTGTAAGGGTCCTTGCCCAGGTAATTCAGGGCTACGCCGATCACCTCCTGGGGCGAGTCAGGCAAAGCGATGCCGCAACCCTTCAGGCGGGTGGCGTACTCGGGCTTGAACAACAGGTCGAGGCTGTCCAGCGGTACATCGCCAAGGCGCTGGCGTACTGCCTCCACATTTACCCCCAGGCCCAGCGTACCCCAGGTGTACGGCACGGCATGGCGGTTGCCGGGGTCAACCTCGGCCAGTTTGCCCAGCAGGTCCTTGTCGAGGTTGCCATAGCCAGGCATGGTCTGAGCGTCCAGCGCTTGCAGGGCATTGGCCTTGAGCGCCCGGGCCAGCACGGTGGATGACGGCACCACCACGTCGTAGCCGCTACCACCGGTCAACAGCTTGGTTTCCAGCACCTCGGGGGTGTCAAAGGTGTCGTAACGCACCTTGTAGCCCGTTTCCTGTTCGAAGCGCTGCAGGGTTTGCGGGGCGACGTAATCGGCCCAGCTGTAGAGGTTGACGACCTTTTCTTCGGCCTGCAGCGGCAGGGCTAGAACAAGAGATAAAAGGCACAACGATCGACGCATGGCGGACACCTCGGTAAATGGGTGGATGCCGCGAGCATGCCAGCCGGGTTACATTGCACCAATGGCAAGTTTGCAAAGCTGACATTCATCAGGAGCAATGTAATGCTCGGACAAGTGCACGATCCCGACCTGCACCTGCTGCGGCTGTTCGTCACTGTAGTCGAGGCGGGTGGCTTCAGCGCCGCTCAAGGCGTGCTGGGCCTGAGCCAGCCCACTATCAGCCAGCGCATGGCGCAACTGGAGGCACGTTTGGGTTACCGCCTGTGCAGCCGCGGCAAGGGTGGGTTTCGCCTGACGGAAAAAGGTGAGTTGCTACTGGACGCGGCGCGTGGGCTGCTGCTGAACATCGAACAGTTTCGCCAGCAGGCCAACGGCGTTGCCGGGCGACTGCTGGGAACTGTGCGCATTGGCATGGCGGAAAATCAGGACAAGGCGGTGAGCCTGAAACTGGCGGCGGCCATTGCGGCATTTCGCAGGCGAGAGGAATCGGTGCAACTGGAGCTTGTCAGTGCACCGCCGGCGGAGCTGGAACGGCTGTTGCTGGAGCAGCGTCTGGACTATGCCATAAGCTACTTTTCCGGCAACCAGGCGGCCTTTGATTACCAGCCCTTGTTCGCGGAACGACAGCGGCTGTATTGCGGCAAGGGGCATGTGCTGTATGGCGAAACGGATATTGGGCTTGAGCGGTTGCTGGACATGGACCAGGTGCGCCATCCGTACCGTTTTCTCAAAGGGGGCGAACCGTTCCAGAGCAGACGCAGCACGGCAGTGGCGGAGCAGATCGAAAGCGTGCTGACGTTCATTCTGTCTGGGCGGCATATTGGCTACTTGCCATGCCATTGCGCACAGGCCTGGGAGGCCGATGGGCTGATATGGGCGCTGGACCCTGAGCTTGATTTTGGGGTGCCGTTCACCCTGGCCCGGCACCGGGCACAGGGGGTTGGCGAGGCAGCCCATGTATTTGCGCAGGATTTGCTGGCGGCGTTTGCCTGAATCGGCCCCTTCGCGGGTAAACCCGCTCCTACGCCTGATCGAGGGTGGACACGCACCGATGGTTGGGCACAGGCCGTCGTGTAGGAGCGGGTTCACCCGCGAAGAGGCCGGCCCTACTGGCCAATCTCCACCCGCCGTTCACCGCTGCCGCTGCTACCGTATTCGCGGGTAAACCCGCTCCTACGCCGGATCGGGGGTGGACACGCATCGATGGTTGGGCACAGGCCGTCGTGTAGGAGCGGGTTTACCCGCGAAAGGGCCGGCCCTGCTGGCCAATCTCCACCCCCCGTTCACCGCTGCCGCCGCTACCGTATTCGCGGGTAAACCCGCTCCTACGCCTGATCGAGGGTGGACACGCATCGATGGCTGGGCGCAGGCCGTCGTGTAGGAGCGGGTTTACCCGCGAAGAGGCCGGCCCTGCTGGCCAATCTCCACCCGCCGTTCACCGTTGCCGCCGCGAACAGGCCCGTTCAGGCCACCACAATCAGTAAGCCATGCTCCAGCTCAGCGTGTAGGTCCGCCCACGCCCCTGGTAGTCATACAGATACGCCGGCCCGTAGGTCGGCGAATAGAACAACGTCGCACGCTGCCCCCATACCGTGCTGTACTGCTTGTCCAGCAGGTTCTGGATACCGGCACTGAAGGTGCCGAAACCGGTATCCTGGCTACCCAGCAGGTCGAAGGTGGTGTAGCCGTCAATCTCGTGATCGGCATCATCTTTCAGGCTGAAGGCATGGTTGGCCTGCAAGCGTGCACTGCGGCCATCGCCCTTCCAGCCGACAAATGCGGTGGCCTTGGACAACGAGGCATAACGGGCATCGCGCTTGATCCAGCCGCCATCCTCGGCCTCTTCCTCGGAGCGTGTCATGTGCAATGTGCCGCCAGCTTCCCAGCCGGTCTGGAAGTGCCGGGTCAGTGCACCTTCAAAGCCGAAGTCGCGGCTTTTCTGCTCTTTCACGTCGATGGTCAGCGTTTGCGAATCGACGTTGATGATCTTGTCCGACCAGATGTAATACAGCGCGGCCTGCGCATCCCAATCCAGGTCGGCATAGCGCCAGCCCAATTCCACCTGGCGGCTCTTGATACCGGCCAACGGGTTATCGGCCACGCTCAGGCCTGGCTTGCCGTAGTACTTGGCCGGGTCAGGCAGGTCGAAGCCTTCGCCATAGTTGCTCCACACCTGGTGGCCGTTCTTGAAGTCGTAGATGGCACCGATGTTGAACAGGTTGACCTGATAGTCGTTACTGCCACCTGGCACGCCCTTGAAATCGCTGACATCCACGTCCATCTGCTGCCGCCGGGCACCACCGGACAATGTCAGGTTGTCAGTGGCATGCCAGTCCAGCTGGGCATACACCGACACACCATCCACCCGGTAGCTGGGGTAGCGTGCGGCCTTGCTGTCTTTTTCCAGCTCCAGGCCACCCGACTCGGACGAGGTCTGGGCGTTGAAGGTGGTCTGCTCGGCGTTGAAGCGCTCGCGATCCAGGTCAACGCCGTAGGTCAGCTTCAGCGTATCCCACTGTTTGGCAAACAGGCCCTTGAGGCTGGTGACCTCGAAATTCTGCTGCGAGGCGGCAAAGTACACCCCGCGCGAGCCGGTGGGCGTGGCACGGTTGTAGTACGGGAACGGGTAGAAGTTGTCATCTTCCTTGCGGTACGAGGCCTGCAGGTAGAAGTCCTGCCCCAGCACGTCGGTGTGGTGGTAATTGGCGTTGAGCAGCAAGCGCCGCGTACGCGGCTCCAGGTCCGATGAATAACCGCTGCGCAGTTCGGCGTCTTCCAGGTCGGATGGCGCGTTGTAGTTCAGGTTGGGGAAGTAGATACCCGTGCTGCCATGGTTGCCCGAGTCGTAGTACTGGGCCAACAGGTCGAGGCTCTGCTGGTCGTTCAGCTGCAGGCCCAAGGTGCCGAGTACGTCGATGGTGCGGTTGTACTGCAGGTCGGTCTGGGTGTTGTCGATGAAGATCTGGTCGCCAGCACCATCGTAGAAGGCTTCGTTCTGCTCACCGGAAACGCCCAACCGGGCATTGACCCGCTCGTTGCCGCCGCTGACCGACTGGGCGAAGCGGGTGGCCAGGTCGTCGCTGTTGTTGAAACCGCTGCTGGCCCCCAACTGGGTCTCGAAGCGCGCCGGGCCAGGCTCGCCCTTCTTGGTCACGATGTTGATGATGCCGCCGGTGGCGCCACCGCCGTAGATGGCGCTGGCGCCAGACAGCACTTCGACGCGCTCGACGTTGAAAGGCGAAATGCTGTCGAACTGGCGCGACAGGCCGCGGGAGCTGTTCTGGCTGACCCCGTCGATCATCACCAGCACGTTGCGCCCACGCATGTTCTGGCCGTAATTGGTGCGCCCTTCCGGCGCCAGGTCAAGGCCCGGCACCAGCTTGCCGATGGCTTCCTTCAGGCTGACGCCGCTGTCGATCTGCTCGCGCAATTGCTGCTGGTCGACCACCCAGACGGTCCCGGGGATTTCGCTGATGGCGGTGCTGGTGCGCGAGGCTACGCTGACTTCGATCGGCTTGAGGTTGACCGCCTGCGGCACGGCCTCGGCCTTGCGCAAGGTGACGGTGCGAGCCTCGCTGAACTGCCAGCTCATGCCGCTGCCAGCCAGCAACTGCTGCAGGGCCTGCTCGACACTGAAGTTGCCCTGCAACGCCGGGCTGACCTGGCCGGCGACATCGCCTGTGGTGTACAGCAGGTGCAGGCCGGCCTGGTCGGCGAAAGTGGTCAGCGCCTGGTCCAGCGGTTGGGCTGGCAGGTCGAGCTGGACCTGGCGAGCTTGCATCTGGGTCTGTTCGGCAGTCGTCGCGGCCCCTGCGTGCAGGGGGCCGAGCAACAGGGCCAAGGCACTGCAAGACATCAAGGCATGGTGAAAAGAACCGCGACGGCGGTGCAAGGGCTTGAGCATCAGAGGCACGAATGAGCTTCCTGACAAGTCGTAAATGAGAATGGGTTGCTGATCAGTCTCACTACGACGATCTGGCTTGCAGGAACTTGCAGTGCCAAATGAAAAATATTTTTGTTTCTGCCCGGCCTCTTCGCGGGCAAGCCCGCTCCTACAACGACTGCGCCCGCCTGAAGATTGTGCGATCTGTGCAGGAACGGGCTTGCCCGCTAAGAGGCCGACACAGGCTGATCAATGCACCACGGCCAACCACGGCAGGTAGGTCACCTTCAGGCCATACCGTTGCTCCAACGTCCGCAACAGGGCCTCAGGTTCATCCAGGTCAAACACCCCGCTCACTTCCATCGCAGCCAGCTTGCTGTCGGACAACACAATGCGCCCATGCCGGTATCGCTCAAGCTCGGTCAGCACCTGCCCCAGCGGCTTGCCGTTGAAGATCAGCTTGCCACGCTGCCAGGCCATCTGCGTGCCGGCATCGGCCGCCACTGCCAGTTCATGTTCACCCACCTTTGCTTCACCGCGAGCCAACACGACGTGGCCATCGCGCTGCACGCTGAAGGTGGCAGCATTGCCCTGCACCTGCGCACCGGCCGTTTCGACCACAAACGGACGTGAATCATCGGCGGTCTCGAACAGCGCCTCACCCGCATCGAGTACCACACGCCGCTCATGCTCGCTGAACGCCACGCTCAAGGCACTGGCGCTGTTCAGCGTCACCCGTGTTCCATCTGTCAGGGTAATGACCTGCCGCTCGCCCACGGCGGTGTGGTAATCGGCCAACAGCATCGGGGCTTGCTGCCAACCCGCCACGGCGGCGACCAGCAACACCACCGAAGCCGCCACACCCGCCTGTTTCAACCGGCCGCGGCAATGGCGCAGGGCCTGGCCGATATACTTTGCCACCATGCTCTCGGAAACCCCCAGGCGTTGAGCGACCTGCTTCTGGGTCAGGCCCTCGACACGGTTGAGCAACAGCGCCTGGCGGGCATTGTCGGGCAACTGCAACAGCGCCTGGTCAAGAATCTGCAAGCGCTCGCGGGCCAGCAACGCCGCCTCGGGTGCCGGCGCCGGGCAGGCCACCTCACAGGCTCCGTCGCTGTCGTCGTGGCAGGCGGCGATGCGTTGCTCACGGCGCAAGGCGTCAATCGCCAGGTTGCCGGCCACGCGAAAGATGAAACTGCGCGCGTGCAACACCGGCACCGCCTGCTCGTCGATGTTCACCAGCTTCAGGTAGGTTTCCTGCGCCACATCGGCCGCCCGCTGGCGGTCGCTCATGCGCCGTGTCAGAAACTGCAGCAGGTCGTCGTAGTGCTCCTGGAAACTTGCCAGCAGGCCCGACATGGGTGAAGTCAGCATGATTGGGAACAGCCACTAAGAGAGGTTATCGGGCGTTAATGAGAAACAGTATCTTTCATATGAACCGATACTTTCAACGCCGACGCGCATTTGCCACACTGCCAGCTCCACTCCGGCAAGGTCACAGCCCATGACTGCCCGTCTTTACCGCTACACCCGCCTGTTCCTGATCCTGCTGCTGGCCTGTGGCCTGGGGGCCTGTGCGCTGTTCCAGCCACGCGACCCGGTAAACATCAGCGTAATCGGCATCGAACCGCTGCCCGGTCAGGAGCTGGAACTGCGCATGGCGGTGAAAATGCGAGTGCAAAACCCCAATGAGGCGCCGATCGATTACAACGGCATCGCCTTGAACCTGGAAGTAAACGGCCAGCCGCTGGCCGCTGGGGTCAGTGATCAGCAGGGGCACATTGGCCGCTACGACGAAGCGGTGATCGTGGTGCCGGTAAGCATCACGGCGTTTTCCTTCCTGCGCCAGGCCTATGGGCTGGGCAAGCTGGACTCGCTGCAGGGTCTACCCTACAAGCTGCACGGCAAACTGGCCGGCGGGCCGCTGGGGACCGTGCGCTTTACCGATGAAGGCAAGCTGGACTTGCCCAAGGGCACCTACTGATAAGCGCCGGGCGGGTGTGCTCAGCGGTTGGCGCTGGCTGCGGCCATCAGCTTGTTGACTTCGCTGCGCACCATGCTGGCGTATTCAGGCGGCGTCATGCCGTCCAGTTCGGCGCGCACCCACTCGGCCCATTTGCCCTTGCGCCGTGGCTTTTCGGCAATCAGCCGGGCGGCTTCGCCCTTGGCTTTGCCCAGGTTGTTCTGCCACATCTCGAACAACCGGGCCTTCTCTGCCTCGATCTGCGCCCGTTCCTCGAAGCTCATGTTGGCCAGATTGAAACTCATGAAGGTACCTGCAGGTTTGAAAATGGCCGCTATCTTACACCCAGGCAACCCATCATCGGAAAGCCGCCGCAACTTTCCCGACGTGGCGGCATCCATTGTTCACAACCCCATTGACGAGGACGAGTTCATGGCCCGGAAAAACGCCACGCTGGCTGACAGCGATCAGATCAAGGACCAGGTATTCAGCGAACTGCAATCGCTGATAGAAGAATCGGAAAAACTGCTGAACGACAGTGCCGCACTGGTCGGCGAAGAAGCAGAGACGTTGCGCGCCCAGGTGAGCCTGAAGCTGCGCCAGGCACGCCAGGCTGCGAGCAACGTGCGCAGCAAGGCGCAACCGGTGGTGGACGCCACTCAGGACTACATCGGCGGCCACCCCTGGCAGACCGTGGCCATTTCCGCCGGCCTCGGGCTGGTGGTAGGCCTGCTACTGGGTCGGCGCAGTTAAGGCCTGCGCCGCCTGGTGCCCATCAGGCGGCCAAAGCCTGCGGGATGCCGCTGTGGAAGCGCAGCTCCTGGTCGGGCGACTGGATCAGCTCCATTTCCGCAGCGCGTACCAGCTCGACACGGCGGGCGATGTCCGCCTCCTCACCGTAGTTGTGCGCCAGTTTCAGGTAGCCCTGGTAGTGGCGCGCTTCGCTTTTCAGCAACCCGTGGTAGAAGCGGCCCAGCTCTTCATCCAGATGTGGCACCAGTGCGGCAAAACGTTCGCAACTGCGCGCCTCGATGAACGCCCCCACCACCAGTGTATCCACTAGCTTGACCGGCTCGTGGGCGCGTACCAGTCGGCGCAAGCCCGACGCGTAACGCCCCGCCGACACCGGGCGTAGCGGCACACCGCGGCGTTTCATGAGGCGTAACACCTGTTCGTGATGCACCAGCTCCTCGCGGGCCAGGCGCGACATCATGTTGATCAGATCAAGGTGAGTGTTGTACTTGGCGATCAGGCTCAAGGCCGTGCTGGCGGCCTTGAACTCGCAGTTCTTGTGGTCGATCAGCAGGGTTTCCTGGTCGGCGAGCGCCGCTTCGATCCAGGCGTCTGGCGTCGGGCAGCCAAGAAAGGCTTCGATTTCGGGGATCAGGGACATAAGCGTGCAACCACACAGAACAGGCAGGGTCGGCGATTATACCGGCGGCGGCTGGCGACGCCAGTGACTATGCTTGATGTACATCAAGCGCTGGAGGGCGAAGCGCCGACTATAGTCAGGCACTGGTCGCCATCATCGAAGGGAGTTAACGCCCATGCAAGCCGTCCGCAGCATCCTCGTCGTCCTCGACCCCGCGCACGCCCACAGCCGGGCGCTTACACGGGCCAAGCTGATTGCCGGCATCACCGGCGCGCGCCTGCACTTGCTGATGTGCGACAAACGGCATGATCACAGTGCGCTGCTGAGCCTGCTGAGCAGCCAGTTGCATGATGACGGCTTCGACAATGTCACCCATGAAGAGGGCTGGCGCGACAACCTGCACGACACCATCATCCATGTACAACAGGCCGAAGGCTGCGAACTGGTGATCAAGGACCATCGCCCGGACAACCCGCTGAAAAAGGCCCTGCTCACCCCCAGCGACTGGAAACTGCTGCGCCAATGCCCGTGTGCCGTGTTGATGGTCAAGAGCGAGCGGCCATGGACCGGCGGCAAGATCCTGGCGGCGGTGGACGTGGGCAACCAGGACGAAGACCACCGCCGCCTGCATGCCAGCATCATCGACCACGGCTTCGAGATTGCCAAACTGGCCAAGGGAGAACTGCATGTCATCAGTGCCCACCCGTCGCCGATGCTGTCAGCGTCGGACCCGGCGTACCAGCTGAGCGATACGATCGAAAAGCGCTACCGTGAAGCGTGCAGCGCGTTCCAGGCTGAATACGGCATCAGGGAAGAATGCCTGCATGTGGCTGAAGGGCCGGCGGATGTGTTGATTCCCCATACCGAACAGAAGCTCGATGCCGTGGTGACGGTGATGGGCACGGTGTGCCGCACGGGCATTTCCGGGGCGTTGATTGGTAATACCTCGGAAGTGGTGCTGGATGCGCTGCAGGGTGATGTGCTGGTGCTCAAGAGCGAAGAAGCAATCGCCCACCTGGCGGAGCTGGCCCGCGGCTGAGTAGGCAATATGCAGGCCCCTTGGAGGAGCAGGTTCACCCGCGAATGCGTCATTGATTTCAACGCCACATTCGCAGGCAAACCCGCCCCCAAGGTTCCGTTGCCGCCCGGGGATCTAGACCAACGCCTCCCGCACCTTCGGGTCAAGCCCCTCCCCCACATGGGCCTCGCTCCATTCCGCCAGCTGCCGGCGCATGGCCGGCGTCCAGAAGCTCTGCAAATGCTGCCGCACCCCTTGCACCGCCAGCGCCCGGTCGGGCTCGCTGTCGAAGTAATGGGCAATCTGGTTGGCCATCTTGACCAGGTTTTCGCTGCTCATCGGCGAACCTCGGCTTTCTCCGCAGTGCGGCGCTCTTTCAGCAGCCGCTGCTGTTCATCACTGAAGTCCTGATAGCGCTTTTGCCATTGCGATGGCTGGAACACTTTCACCACTTCCACTGCCGTCACCTTGTACTCGGGGCAGTTGGTGGCCCAGTCGGAGTTGTCGGTGGTGATCACGTTGGCCCCCGACTCGGGGAAGTGGAAGGTGGTGTACACCACTCCCGGCGCCACTCGCGTACTGACCTTGGCACGCAGCACAGTCTGCCCGGCGCGGCTGCCGATGCCGACCCAGTCACCGTCGTGGATGCCACGGCTTTCCGCGTCGGTCGGGTGGATCTCCAGGCGGTCGGCGTCATGCCAGGCGACGTTGCCGGTACGCCGGGTCTGGGCGCCGACGTTGTACTGGCTGAGAATGCGCCCGGTGGTCAGCAGCAACGGGTAGCGGTTGTTGACCTTTTCGTCGGTGGGCACGTAGCCGGTGAGCATGAAGCGGCCCTTGCCACGCACGAACTGGTCGATGTGCATGGTCGGCGTGCCGTCTGGGGCAGCGTCGTTGCACGGCCACTGCAGGCTGCCATGGCGGTCGAGTTCAGCGTAGCTGACACGACGGAAGGTCGGCGTCAGGCGGGCGATCTCATCCATGATCTCGGAAGGATGGCGGTAGTTCATCGGGTAGCCCAGGGCGTTGGCCAGGGCCACGGTAGCTTCCCAGTCGGCCTTGCCAGCCAGCGGTTCCATGACCTTGCGCACCCGCGAAATACGCCGCTCGGCGTTGGTGAAGGTGCCGTCCTTTTCCAGGAAGGAACTGCCCGGCAGGAACACATGGGCGAACTTGGCAGTTTCGTTAAGGAAGATGTCCTGCACCACCACGCACTCCATGGCCAGCAAGGCCGCGGTGACGTGCTGGGTGTTGGGGTCGCTCTGGGCGATGTCCTCACCCTGGCAGTACAGCGCCTTGAAGCTGCCATCCAGCGCCGCCTCGAACATGTTGGGAATGCGCAGACCCGGGTCGGGCTGCAAGGTCACGCCCCACGCCTGTTCGAACTCGGCGCGCACGCCCTCGTTGGAGACATGCCGGTAGCCGGGCAACTCGTGGGGGAACGAGCCCATGTCGCACGAGCCCTGCACGTTGTTCTGCCCGCGCAGCGGGTTCACCCCTACCCCTTCACGGCCGATGTTGCCAGTGGCCATGGCCAGGTTGGCGATGCCCATCACTGCAGTACTGCCTTGGCTGTGCTCGGTCACACCCAGGCCGTAGTAGATGGCCGCGTTACCGCCGGTGGCATACAGCCGGGCCGCAGCGCGGATCTGCTCAGCGGGCACACCACAAACCGGGCCGAGCACCTCGGGGGCGTTGTCTGGCAGGCTGACGAAGTCGCGCCAACGGGCGAAGTCTTCGGTTTCGCAGCGGGCATCGATGAAGCGCTGGGCCAGCAGGCCCTCGGTGACGATCACGTGGGCCAGGGCGTTGAGCATGGCCACGTTGGTGCCCGGGCGCAGTTGCAGGTGCAGGTCGGCGCGGGCGTGCGGCGAGTCGACCAGGTCGATGCGCCGTGGGTCGATCACGATCAGCCGCGCCCCTTGGCGCAGGCGGCGCTTGAGTTGCGAGCCGAACACCGGGTGCGCATCGGTGGGGTTGGCGCCGATCACCAGCACAACGTCGGCCTGCATCACCGAGTCGAAGCTTTGCGTGCCGGCCGACTCACCCAGGGTTTGCTTCAGGCCATAACCGGTGGGCGAATGGCACACCCGTGCACAGGTATCGACGTTGTTGTTACCAAACGCCGTGCGCACCAGTTTCTGCACCAGGTAGGCTTCTTCGTTGGTACAACGGCTGGAGGTGATACCGCCGATGGAGTCGCGCCCGTATTTGAGCTGGATGCGGCGGAACTCGCTGGCAGCATAGGTCACGGCCTCGTCCCAGCTGACTTCCTGCCACGGGTCTTCCAGGCGCTTGCGGATCATCGGTTTGGTGATGCGGTCCGGGTGGGTGGCGTAGCCCCAGGCAAAGCGGCCCTTGACGCAGGCGTGGCCGTGGTTGGCGCCACCGTTCTTGTCCGGGACCATGCGCACCAGCTGGTCACCCTTGATTTCGGCGCGGAACGAGCAGCCAACGCCGCAGTAGGCGCAGGTGGTAATGACCGAACGCTCAGGCTGGCCAAGCTGCACCAAGCTCTTTTCCGTCAGGGTCGCGGTCGGACAGGCCTGCACGCAGGCGCCGCACGAAACGCATTCGGAAGCAAGGAAGTTTTCGCCACCCGCTGCCGCCACCCGCGATTCGAAACCACGCCCGGTAATGGTCAGAGCGAACGTACCCTGGATGTCCTCGCAGGCGCGCACACAGCGGCTGCAGACGATGCACTTGCTCGGCTCATAGTCGAAATACGGGTTGGAAACGTCTTTTTTCTCGTCCAGGTGGTTGGCGCCGTCATAGCCGTAGCGCACCTCACGCAGGCCCACCTGGCCGGCCACGGTCTGCAGCTCGCAGTTGCCGTTGGCCGAACAGGTCAGGCAGTCCAGGGGGTGGTCGGAAATGTACAGCTCCATCACGTTGCGACGCAGCCCGGCCAGGCGCGGGGTTTCGGTGCGCACCACCATGCCTTCACTGACTGGCGTGGTGCAGGATGCCGGGTAACCGCGCATGCCTTCGATTTCCACCATGCACATGCGGCAGGAGCCGAAGGCTTCGAGGCTGTCGGTGGCGCACAGTTTGGGGATGCTGGTGCCCAGCATGGCGGCGGCGCGCATGACCGAGGTGCCAGCAGGCACGCTGATGGCGCGGCCGTCGATGCTCAGGCTGACCTGCACGTCGCTTTCGCGGGCCGGTGTGCCGAGGTCGCTGCTTTTATCAGAAGCGGGGTCGAAGAAATTGATCACTGTGCGGCCTCCGTGGTGGTCAGCCCAAAATCGGCAGGGAAGTACTTGAGCGCGCTGGCCACCGGATAGGCAGTCATACCGCCCATGGCGCACAGCGAACCGTACTGCAGGGTGTCGCACAGGTCGCGCAGCAACAGCGCCTGGTCATGGCGTTCGGTGATGTCGCTGCTGGCGATCAACCGGTCGACCACTTCCATGCCCCGGGTGGAACCGATACGGCACGGGGTGCACTTGCCGCAGGACTCCTCGGCACAGAACTGCAGGGCGAAACGCGCCATGCTGGCCATGTTCAACGTATCGTCGGCCACCACCACACCGCCGTGGCCGAGCATCGCGCCCACGGCAGCAAACGCTTCATAGTCCAGTGGGGTGTCGAAATGGCTGGGGGGTACCCAGGCACCAAGCGGGCCACCGACCTGCGCGGCCTTCAGCGGCCGGCCACTGGCCGTGCCACCGCCATAGCCTTCCACCAGCTCGCGCAGGGTCAGGCCGAACGCGCGCTCGACCAGGCCACCCTGGCGAATGTTGCCGGCCAGCTGGAACGGCATGGTGCCCAGCGAGCGGCCCATGCCGAAATCGCGATAGAACGCTGCACCCTTGGCCAGAATGATGGGCACCGAAGCCAGGGTAAGCACGTTGTGCACCAGCGTCGGCAGGCCGAACAGCCCTTGCAGCGCAGGCAGCGGTGGCTTGGCGCGGACGATGCCACGCTTGCCTTCGATGGATTCGAGCAGCGCGGTTTCTTCGCCGCAAATATAGGCGCCGGCGCCCACCCGCACCTCCAGGTCGAACGCCTGGCCGCTGCCGGCTACGTCAGCACCCAGATAGCCAGCGTCACGCGCGATGGCGAAGGCCTGGTCGAGTACCCGGATGGCATCGGGATACTCCGAGCGCACATAGATATAGCCCTTGTCGGCACCCACGGCGAGGCCGGCAATGATCATGCCCTCGATCAGCAGGAAGGGGTCGCCTTCCATCAGCATGCGATCAGCGAACGTGCCCGAGTCACCCTCGTCAGCGTTGCACACCACGTACTTCTGCCCGGCGCCAGCATCACGCACGGTGCGCCACTTGATGCCGGCCGGGAACGCCGCACCACCACGGCCACGCAGGCCGGAGTCGAGTACTGCGGCAACCACTTCGGCACCGTCCAGCGCCACAGCGGCCTCCAGGCCTGCGAAACCGCCGTTGGCACGATAGTCGTCCAGCGACAATGGGCGGGTGATGCCAGCGCGAGCGAACAGCAAGCGTTGCTGGGTCTTGAGATAGGGTATTTCTTCGACCGGCCCCAGTGCCAGCGAGTGGCCACCGGGTTCGCCCGCCAGGGCATCAAGCAGTGACGGCACATCGTGTGGCGTAATCGGGCCGAAACCCAGGCGCCCTTGCGCACTGTCGCACTCGATCAGCGGCTCCAGCCAGTAAAGCCCGCGCGAGCTGGTGCGCTGGATGTCCAGCGGCAACTGGCGGCGCTCGGCCTCGCGTAGCAGGGCCTCGGCGACCTGGTCGGCACCCACGGCACGGGCTACGGAATCACAGGGAATGTACAGCTTCAGCATGCTGAGTCCTCCCGGCAACCATTGACCAAGTCTCGCAGGCGCTCAGGGGTGAGTCGCGCGTGCACCTGGCCGTCCAGCTCCAGCGCTGGCGAGCAGGCACAGGCACCCAGGCAGTAAACAGGGCGCAGGCTGATGGACCCGTCGGCGCTGGTGCCGTGGTCGTCCAGTGCCAACTGTTCACGCAATTGCGCGGCCAGGGCTTCGGCGCCACGGCTCTGGCACGACTCGGCACGGCACAGGCGCAGGGTGTGGCGCGCGGGCGGCGCGGTGCGGAAGTCGTGATAAAAGCTGATTACCCCACGTACTTCAGCCAGGCTGAGGTTCAGGGCATGGGCAATTTCGGGGACCGAGGCATCGGGGATGTAACCTATCTCGTGCTGGACGGCATGCAGGATCGGCAACAGGGCACCGGGGGTGTCCTTGTCGCGGGCCAGAATGCGCTGGATTACAGGCAGGTGGAGCAATTCATCAGGCATACAGCGGACCTCGGCATCACGGACCCTGCCTGATTGTTTTAAGGGGCAGGTTTCCGGCGTGTTCTGCTGCGGCGCACCGTCCACGTCACAGTTGCGTGGTACGGGTGGCCTCCTCGCCCACGGCCGCACGTCTGCGCGCACTGACCCTTGGGCATCCTGCTAGCATGGCACTTGTAGCGCCGAGGGGTTGTATACGAGCGACCAGGCGCATTCTGAAACCGACGCACGTGATTACGCCCCGGCATCAGCTGCCACGGCTTGCATATCAGGTGGGTCTTGAAACCATCGTTACATGCACCAGGCCTCGAAACCGAACCTGGTCCATTACCGGGCCTGCCAGACGGCAGCCCCGCAATGGGCTGCCATCCAGCATGGCTACACGGCAGAACGCGACTGAGTTCAGTCGGTGGACTGCACCGTTACGGTGTCGGCGGCGGGGGCCGGAGCCTGGGCCTTTGACTTCGCACGATTGCGTCGGTCCTGGCTGCGTTGCCGCGCAGCTTGCTGCTTGGCATGCAGCGCCTGAGCGGCGGTCACAGAACCTGCGGCCTGACCATTCAGGTCAAGGCGAGGAGCATTCTCCACCATGCTTGCCCAGTATCGAGCGCCCCGGCACCACGTGGAAATGCCCAGCTTGAGCTGTTCGCGGGTCAACCCAAGCAGCTCCAGGTGTTGCTCGGCATCCTTGAAAATGCCCTCCTTGAGCGGCACCTTGGGGGCCGGGTTGACCGGGAAAGCCAAGGGAAAATGCTTCTGCAGTGGCCAGATCGCTGCCACCGCCGGGTCCATCTCACGCGGCTTCGCCTGCGGGGGCGACTTGCGCTTGGGCGGTTTCGCGCTATCGGCCTTTACCTGCCCTTTTTCCGCCCGCAGGCGGTCTCGTAGCTCAGCTAGTTGTTCAAAACCCATTGTTCATTCACTGCTTCGAAGTTGATTGCGTGGTGCAAGGATACCCCATGCAGCCTGCACATTGCTTGCAGGCCAACTTTCCCGGCTAGCCGAAGCACAATGCGCATGCCTTTGCGACGGCCCTCAGCTGAACACCCAAAGCACGCGTGTGGGCTTGTCGGTCAGGTTGGCGTAACGAAAACGGGCGTGGGGTTGCAATTGAAAACTGTCATTGGCGTGTAGCGTGACCGGTTCAGCATCGCCCAACCACACCGTCAGTTCGCCTTCGAGCACGAAGCAACCCTGCTCCGAGCTGTCGTCCAGGTACTCCTCGCCACTGCTGGCCCCCGGCTGCAAATGGCTATCGAGCATGGAAAACGCGCCCGTTATCGAGGGCGATGCCAGCACATCGGTAATGCCACCCGCCAGGTGCAGCGTGCGACGCTCGTGCGGGCGGGTCACCCAGTCGAGCTCGCGGGGTTTGTCCAGCTTGTAGAAGTAGGCTGTGGATACACCGAGCTCTTCGCTGATGGCAGTGAGATCGGCCACGGTCGGGCGTGATACGCCGCGTTCGACCTGGGACAGAAAGCCCACCGAACGGCCGATGCGCTGTGCCAGTTCGCCCAGTGTCAGGCCCTTGAACTTGCGCAGGTCGCGAATCAGTACTGCCAGGCCTTCGATTTCTTCGTGCACTTTCATGGTTGAATCGCGACTTTCAGACGGGAAATGGATGCCCAGAAAAGTACAGGATTCATTTCACAAAGCAAAATGCTTTGCGGGTGGTGCCTGACGTGAAATGTACGATTGCGGCTCCGATCGAGCACCGCGCGGGCGGCGCTCGATCTCACAGGTGCTGAGAACAGCTAACCAGGCCCTCTGCCGTTACCGAACAGCCTCATAGGTCAGGTCCAGGCACTTGCGGGCTTTCTCTACCAATTCGTCGATCTCTTCGATACTGATCACCAGCGGTGGCGCGATGATCATGGTGTCGCCTACAGCGCGCATGATCAGGCCGTTGTCGAAGCAGTGCTGGCGACAGATCATGCCGACACCTTTGCCTTCATGACGGGCACGGGTGGCCTTGTCTTTCACCAACTCGATCGCACCGAGCATGCCCAGGCCGCGCACTTCGCCTACCAGCGGGTGGTCGGCCAGTTCGCGCAGGCGTTGTTGCAGATACGGCGCGGTTTTATCGTGCACCTGCTGGATGATCTGCTCGTCACGCAGGATCCGCAGGTTCTCCAGGCCCACCGCTGCCGCCACAGGGTGGCCGGAATAGGTGAAGCCGTGGTTGAAGTCGCCGCCTTCACTGATGACCTTGGCCACCTCGTCACGCACAATCACCCCGCCCATGGGGATGTAACCGGAGGTCAGGCCCTTGGCGATGGTCATCAGGTCAGGCTTGAGGTCGTAGTAATCGGTGCCGAACCACTCACCGGTACGGCCGAACCCGCAGATCACTTCGTCGGCGACGAAGAGGATGTCGTACCTGGCCAGGATTTCCTTGATCTTCGGCCAATAGGTCTGCGGTGGAATGATCACGCCACCGGCGCCCTGGATCGGCTCGGCGATGAAGGCAGCAACGTTGTCCACGCCAACTTCGAGGATCTTCTTCTCCAATTGCTCGGCCGCCCACACGCCGAAGTCGGCCTCGGTCATGTCGCCGCCTTCGCCGAACCAGTATGGCTGCGGGATGTGCACGACATCCGGGATCACCCCGCCCTGCTGGTGCATGCCACTCATGCCGCCCAAGGCCGCGCCCGCCACGGTAGAGCCGTGGTAGCCGTTGATGCGGCCAATGATGACCTTCTTGTTCTTCTGGCCCTTCAGTGCCCAGTAATGGCGGACCATGCGCAGCACGGTGTCGTTGCCTTCGGAGCCGGAGCCGGTGAAGAACACGTGGTTCATGCCTTGCGGGGCCACCTCGGCGATCGCCTTGGCCAGCTCCAGCGCGGGCGGGTGCGCGGTCTGGAAGAACAGGTTGTAGTAAGGCAACTGCTTCATCTGCTGGCTGGCGACCTCGGCCAGCTCATCGCGACCATAGCCGACCGCCACGCACCACAAGCCGGCCATGCCATCGAGAATCTTGTTGCCCTCGCTGTCCCACAGGTACACGCCCTTGGCCGAGGTGATGATGCGTGGGCCTTTCTCAGCCAGTTGCCTGACATCGCTGAACGGGGCCAGGTGATGGTCGCGGCTCATGGTTTGCCAGGCAAGGGTCTGCGAATTCTGTTCACTCATTGACTTCACTCCATCAAGTTGCGCAGCCGCGCTGCGAGGGTATTTTTTTCAGGTGGGAAAGTTGGCTGCTCAGGCAGACAGCAACAGCCTCTGGCGCAGCACCGAGCGGTGCCGGCAGGCCTTGCCAAAGGACTGGAAGATGGCCAGGTAATGGGGGTTATCCATGACCTGGAACTCGGGGTGCCATTGCACGCCCAGGGCAAAGCCCTTGCTGCTCTCGACCGAAATCGCTTCCACCAGGCCATCGGGTGCCAGCGCCTCCACCCTCAGCCCGGGGGCCAGTACGTCGATGCCTTGGCCGTGGATGGAATTGACGTCGAATATCGCCGGCAAGCCCATGCGGTCGAGCATGCCGCCAGGCTCTACATGCAGGGTGTGGCGCGGCCCGTATTGCTTGTCGAGGGGCTCATCCTTGCCTTCGCGGTGGTCCATGAACATGCCGGTCTCGTGGACCTTCTGGTGCAGGGTGCCACCCAACGCCACGTTCATTTCCTGGAAGCCGCGGCAAATGCCGAGTACCGGTACGCCGGCGGCAATGGCGGCGCGCATCAGCGGCAACGTGGTGGCATCGCGCAGAGGGTCGTGATGGGTGCCCGCGGCACTGGCCGGGCCGTTGTAGTGGTACGGCTCGATGTTGGACGGCGAACCGGTGAAGATCAGCCCATCCACCACGTCGAGAATATCGGCGCTGTCCATCAACTCACCGAGGCTGGGAATGACGATGGGCAGCCCACACGCCGCCTTGGCTGCCGCGCGCGCGTACTTCTCGCTGATGGTCTGGGTTGCATGCAGCTCAATCATGCTGGTGCATGCGGTAATGCCGATCACGGGCACACGTGGCATATCTTCCTCCGGCAAATCCATATTGCGCGTTGTATTGAAACGGTAGAAAGGGAGGGTGCAGCGTCGCTGTTCCAACCTCGGCACCTACAGGAACCAGCGGTATTCGCGGGCATCGATGTGGTGCATGAAGTCCAGTTGCTCCTGGTATTTGTTTTCGCAATAGACCATCACGAACTCGCTGCCCAGGCCTTCGTTGACCACCGGGTGGTGACGCATGGCGGCCAAGGCGCTGAGGGCATCCTTGGGGAAGTCGATGCCGCTCTGGCGGTTGTCGTTCAGCGGGGCGATGGGCTCCACGCCGCGATCCAGACCATGCTCCATCCCGGTCAAAATGGCCGCCAGCACCAGATACGGGTTGGCGTCGGCGCCAGCGAGGCGGTGCTCGATGCGCAGGTTGCGCGGGTCGGACTCAGGGATGCGGATGCACGCGTCACGGTCTTCGAACCCCCAGCTGGCCTTGCTCGCCGCGTTGACCATGGCGCCATAACGTCGGTAGGCATTGTGGTTGGGGGCAAAGATCGGCATGCAGTGCGGCAGCAGTTCCAGGCAGCCTGCCACCGCATGGCGCAGCTTGCGCTGTTCGCTTCCCGCCAGGATGTTATTGCCGGCAGCGTCGTACAGGCTGACGTGCACATGCATGCCGCTGCCTGGCGCGTCCAGGTAGGGTTTGCTCATGAAGCTGGCACGGTAGCCGTGCTTCATCGCGATACCGCGGGTACTGCGGCAGAACAGTGCCGACCAGTCCGCCGCACTGAGGGCATCGTCGCTGTGCGAGAAGTTGATCTCGAACTGGCCTGGGCCCAGCTCTGCGGTGATGACGTTCGCCGGCACGCCCTGCTCGTTGGCGCCATCGACCATCTCGTGCAGGACCGACGAGAAGCGTGACAACCGCTCGATGTGCATGTTCGGCTGATCGTCTTCATCCTCGGTCGCCGTGTCACGTGGATACTGTGGCAGGCCGTTATCAAGCTTGCGGTCGAACAGGTAGAACTCCAGTTCGAACGCCACCACCGGGCGGATGCCACGCTTGGCCAGACGCTGAAGCACACGCGCCAGCACTTCACGAGGCTCGAATTCGATCGGCTTTGCAGTGCCGTCGGACGTGATCAGCATCTGGGCGATCACTTCCTTTTCCCAGCGCACCGGCTTCAGCGTACCCGGCACCAGGCGCCGGGCGGCATCCGGGTCGCCGTCGGCGAAGCAATAGTCACCAATCGGGTAAAGGCCGCCCTGGGTACCCAGCAGCACGCAGTTCTGTGGCAGCTTAAGTGGCGCACCGGCTGCGACTTTTTCCAGCATGTCCATGGGGTAGCGCTTGCCGTAGAAGTGCCCGGGGATGTCCAGCGCAATCAGGTCGACATAGCGAATTGCCGGGTGTTCTGCTCGGAACGAGCGCACTTCAGCCAGCAGATCCGGAAAGATGACACTCATCTTCTTATCCTTGTGAGGTGAACGAATTCAATTGAAGACCCAGAGCACACGGGTGGTTTTATCCGTCAGGTTGGCGTAACGGAACGGCGCATGGGGTTGCAGCTGGAAGCAGTCGTTGGCTTGCAGGGTCACGGCATCGCCCTGGTCCAGCCACACCGTGAGTTCGCCCTCGAGCACGAAACAGCCCTGCTCGGAACGGTCGCTCAAGTACGCCTCCCCACTGGTGGCGCCCGGCTCGAGAAGGCTGTCGAGCATGGAGAAGGCGCCTGCGATGGTCGGCGAGGCCAGCACGTCGGTGATGCCCGACTCCAGGTACAGCGTGCGCCGCTCGTGGGGGCGCGTGACCCAGCCAATGCTGCGGGGCTTGCTCAGGTTGTAGAAATACGCTGTTGATACGCCGAGCGCTTCGCTGATAGCGGTGAGGTCTGCCACGGTCGGGCGCGAAACGCCCCGCTCGACCTGGGAGAGGAAACCCACCGAACGGTTGATGCGCTCGGCCAGTTCACCCAAGGTCAGGTTCTTGAATTTGCGCAGGTCGTGAATAAGGATCGCGAGGGCTTCAACCTCTTCGTGCATCTTCATCGTTTCGGACTGCCGTGAAATTTTTAGACTTATTTTTCATGAAAATTTACACGAAAAATTTCACGCGTCAAGCCGAACGATGGAATTGGCCAGCCGCCAACAGAGGGCTTGCTGCGCAGCGAGGTGGATTGGCTGCGGTGGCGCGGGTTTCTTTACAGGCGCTCGACGAGTAGCCTCGTGGCTGAATCCTCCAGCCCGACCCTGTCCATCCCCATGCCAAACGGTTTCCCTGATTTGCCCTCACTCAATGCGCTACGTGTGTTCGAAGTGGTTGCCCGCCACCTGAACTTCCGCCTGGCCGCCGAAGAGCTGGGGGTGACCCAGGCGGCAGTGGCACAACAGATACGCGGGCTGGAAGCGAGCCTGAACCTTCGTTTGTTCGAGCGCCTGCCCCGGGGCCTGGCACTGACCGATGCGGGGCTGGGCTACAGCGGCAGCATTCGCAACGCTTTGGCGATGATCGATGAGGCAACCCGCCTGCTGCGGCCACAAGCGTCTCACCTGACGGTCAGCGTGACACCAACCTTTGCCTCCAAATGGCTCATTCCCCGGTTGGGCAGCTTTGCGCACAGCCATCCGGACATCGATTTACGTGTACTGGCCACAGATCGGCTGTCCCACTTCAATACCGACGGCGTGGATCTCGCAGTCCGCTATGGCAAGCCCGACATCGGCACGGGCTTGAACAGCGAACTGTTGATGGAACAGCGTATCGTCGCCGTGGCCAGCCCAACGTTGTTCGAAGCCAGCAAAACCCCCACCAGCTTCGAGCAGCTTCAAGCGCTCACCCTGCTCCACGATGCCCATGATTTCTGGCCTCGGTTCCTGGCACAAGTGTTCCCGCAACACGGGCAAGCGACTGCCAGAAACCTGCGGTTCAACCAGACTTCATTGGCCATTGATGCCGCCATCAGTGGTCAGGGTATTGCGTTGGCAAGCCTGGCGTTCGTCAGTGATGACATCGTCGCGGGCAGGCTGACCCAGGTCTTCGCTCAGCAACTCAGGCTCGATAAGTCGTTCTACCTGGTGTGGCCACGAAAGTTGCAGCAGCCGGAGTCTCTAGGCATCGTCCAGCGCTGGCTCAAGCAACAAGCAGGCAATAGTTAATCTACTGCCTTGCTGAAGTTTAGCTGTCTCCCTCGCTGCTAGGACTGCTGCTAATTTTAGTGCGCCTAAGCATTCAGCCATTAACGTTCCGGAGGCAGCATGTCAGTAGAAAAAGTTGCGATCATCACAGCAGGTGGCAGTGGTATGGGCGCGGCAGCGGCACGGCGCCTGGCCGCTGACGGGTTCAAGGTTGGCATCCTGTCCTCCTCGGGCAAGGGCGAAGCCCTGGCTGCCGAGCTTGGTGGTATTGGCGTAACAGGTAGCAACCAGTCGGTTGAGGACCTGAAACGCCTGGTCGATGCCGTGGTGGAAAAGTGGGGGCGCATCGACGTGCTGGTCAATAGCGCCGGCCATGGTCCGCGCGCGCCAATCCTGGAAATCAGCGACGAAGACTGGCACAAGGGCATGGACACCTATCTGCTCAATGTCATTCGCCCGACTCGCCTGGTGACGCCCTACATGCAGCGCCAGAAAGGGGGCGTGATCATCAACATTTCCACCGCCTGGGCGTTCGAGCCGAGTGAGCTGTTCCCGACGTCTGCAGTGTTCCGCTCGGGCCTGGCCGCATTCACCAAAATCTTCGCCGACCAATTTGCCGGGGACAACGTGAGGATCAACAACGTCCTCCCCGGCTGGATCGACAGCCTGCCAGCCACCGAACAGCGCCGCGACAGCGTGCCGCTCAGACGCTATGGCACCTGCGAGGAAATCGCCGCCACCATTGCGTTTCTTGCCAGCGAAGGCGCTGCCTACATCACCGGGCAGAACATCAAGGTCGATGGCGGCTTGACACGTAGCGTTTGATTGCCTATCGGCCCGCAGGCGCTGCTGTTGCCGTCGCTTCCTGCGAGGATGACGGAGCAGGCCTGGAAGACGGGAACAACCAGCCCTTCACCAACGCTGCCTTCAGCCAAGGTGCTTGTCGATCAGTCGCGCGACAGCCTTGGCATGCGTATGGCCGAGATCATGGCCGGCCTCGGGGAACACCTCCAGCGTGGCATCGGGTATCAATTGCACTAGCCGCTGACCAACCGTGATCGGACTGATCGCATCCTCTGCGCCCCAAAGCAGCAGTACCGGGAGTTGCAGTTCGTGCAATTGGCTGGACAGGTCGGTGCGATCATCCAGGAACCAGCGTGGCAGGGTTGGGTAATCTGCTTCGAACGCCTCGCGCCAGTCCGTAGCACCCAAAGCAGGGAGGTTCAAGCCGCCCGAGGTGGCGGCTAGAACCAAGTGAGTGACCAAGTCGGGGCGCTCAAGTGCGATAAGCACTGCGACAACCCCGCCCATTGATTGCGCCACCAAGGCCGTGGGCCTGTCGATTTCTGCGATCGCCATCTCGGCGAGATGCTTCAAACCGGTGATGTTCGGCTTGGCTGGTGTACTGCCAAATCCAGGCCAGCCCATGTGTTGCGCGGCAATTGACGTTTCGAGGGCTTCGGCGACCGGGCACCAGAATTGTGTGTTGCCGGAGGCGCCGGGAAGAAACAGTATCTTTTCGGGGGTATTAGTCATGGCTCGGTCCTTGAGTCAGGGATAAAGAAACTTACGGCCATTCAGCACTATTCGCAAATGATGTCCGCTCAGGGCCGTTAGCGCCTCTGGATCGGGCTGAACAGCTTTGCTCGCCCGTGATCGCAGGCCAGTCGACTGATCGAACCAAGGCGTTTACGCTGGCGCTTTCCCACCTGCACGGAAGCGCCAATGACAGAGGCATACCAAGGAAGCTGCTTGTGTGCAGCAGTCTCTTACCTGCTACTCACCCCACCCAAGGCAGTGACCCACTGCCACTGCAGCCAGTGCCGCAAAAGTCACGGCGCCGCATTCGCTTCGTACGGCAGTATTCCGCGCAGCATGCTGCGAATATTGCGCGGCGCTACCAGCATCAAGGCCTTTTCTTCATCACCGACGGTTACGCGCGAGTTCTGCACGGAGTGCGGCTCGACCTTGTTCTGGTCACGCGCCCAAGGTGAGTTTGCCGACTGGATTTCGATAGCGCTGGGAACGCTTGATACTCCGTTCCTGCCCAGGAAGCAGAAACATGTTCACGTCGACGCTGCTGCCCCTTGGTACTCACCCTGTAACCCTGACTCATAACTCTTGGCAGCACATCAAGCCACCCGATAGAGCAATCACGGCTAGGCACCCCGGTGCCTGAACAACGGATGCTAGCGCTTACCGCACCTTCCAGAGATTCCGTTCGTTGACTGACTCACAGCACAACCCTAGCTACATGAAACGGTTCGAAACCGTGCTTGCCTACATCGACAGCCACCTCGAAGGTGACCTGTCGGTGAATGCCTTGAGCCGCATCGCTAACTTCTCGGTGTTTCACTTCCATCGGCAGTTCACGGCCTACATGGGCGTTCCGGTTTCACGGTATGTGCAACTGATGAGGCTTCGACGCGCAGCGCATCAACTGGTCGCCTCGCCCGCGACGCCCATACTGGAGGCCGCATTCGGCGCCGGTTTCGAAAGCCCCGAAGCCTTTGCCAGAGCGTTCAAGCGCGCCTTCGGCATGGCGCCGAGCACGTTCGCCAAGGCGCCGAACTGGCAGGCCTGGAGTGCGGTATTCAATGTTCCTCACCGATCCAGGAGTATCACCATGCAGATCCGTATCGTGAATTTCGCCGAAACCCGCGTGGCCGCGCTCGAACACCAAGGGCCGCCCGGCCTGGTCAGCGAAAGCGTCGCGCGTTTTCGCCAATGGCGCATGCAAAGTGGCCAGTCGCCTGTGGCCAGCAGCCGTACCTTCGGTATCCCCTACGACAACCCCGACACCACCCCGGCCCACGCCTTTCGCTTTGCCGTGTGCGGCGAGATAGACGAGGCAGTGCACCCCAACGATTTCGGCGTGCATGAACGGGTTATACCGGCAGGGCGTTGTGCCGTGATTCGACATACCGGCTCGCCTGACTATATTGGCGAAACCATCTACCCGCTTTATCGTGACTGGCTGCCATCGAGCAACGAAGAACTGCGTGATCATCCGTTGTTCTTTCATTACCTGAGCGTCTATCCGGAAACACCACTGGAGCAATGGCAGACGGACATCTACGTGCCGCTGAAATAGGCTGAGCCATGCACAGCGGGCGTAGCCAACTTGGCCGGCCCAGACGCATGGCCGGGCAACCGAGCCGGGGATCAGATACGTACCCTGGATGCCTCGCCATGCGTCTGGAGGCGTGTTTGCTTGCGATAAAAGGCGTGAATGGCCCACACCACCCCTACGAACAACAAGGCTGTTCCAAGCGCTTCCATAGGAGACGGCCAGCGTTGGTTGATGAGCAGGCCCATCGTAGTTGCATAAATGGTCCCGCTGGCGATCAATTGCCCGCTCAGCGCCAGCGGAAGACGCCGCGTTGCGATTGACCATGCCCAGGCACCTGCAAGGGTGGCCCCTAACCCCTGAATCAGCCCACAGACGATCAGCGCCTGAGTACCTGCCAATCCGCTCGGATGGCTAGCGAAATGAGACAGTTTCAAGTACAGCCCAACCGGGATGAACGCCAGCATTTCGACGCTGCACATGAAGATCAACATGGCTGACCACAACATGGGAGACATGCTTGGGCGTCGAGCCAAAGCACTTTCATTCAACAGACCAAAACCGGTCCAGAATGCGATTGCCAACAACGATGCAAGCAACCCAAGCAGTAACGACGCGGTCGGGAGCACTACCGCCGCACGGCTAGCATCAAACACGCTCAGATTGACCAGGCTGATGCCCAGGGCCGCCACCAGCAGTGGCCCGACAATGGCGCGCCAGGGCACGCTGGCACTGCGCAGGTTGCCGGCAATCGCAAGCACGATCGGTACTGACCCCATCATCACCGGAGGGATCACCGGCCCGGCTGCCAAGACCGCAGTGGTGATCAGGAAGAAGTAGCCAATGTATCCCAAGAAGCCCAGCAGTGCGGCACAGGCCCAGTCAATCAGTCGCAATTGCCGCACTTGGCTACGGTAAACGAATAGCACCAGCAGGCTACCTAACCCGGCAAAGGCATAGCTCACCACCGCCAGGTCAAAAAGGCTGTAGTCACCGACCAGCCCCGGAAAGATGTAGAGCAGTGACCAGGAAAAGGTGGCGGCAATGGCCGCTAACAAGCCCAGGGTCATACGCCCTGCTCCTGCCTCTGGATCCAGCAATGAGCTATCTGTCGGGCAGTGTCGAATACCCGCATGTCCTGGCCCATCGCGCCGCTGACAAAACTGCCTTCCAACAAGATAAACAACCCTTGGGCAACTGCGTCGGGGTCGTTTATACCGGCGCTTATGGCCAAGGCAGCAAGGTTTTCGCGTATCCCTTGCTTATGCCTGCTCACTGCCAAATGCACGGGGTGGCTAAACTGGGGGAATTCAGCCGCACTGTTAACGAACAGGCACCCGCGCTCGCTATCTTTTAAAAGAAAACGTTCATACAAATCGAAAAAAGCAAGCATGCCACTGACCGGCTCAGGATGCCTGTCCAGGGTGCGCGCTACCTCTTCACGCCAGCGTCGGTCACGCTCCTCAAGGCAAGCCACTATCAGCGCATCCTTGGAGGGGAAATGGCTGTAGAGCGTCATCTTGGTAACACCCGCCATCGCGGCAATGGCCGTTACCCCCGTCACATATAAACCTTGCGACAGAAACAGCTTCAGCGCGGCATCAATCAAACGCTCACGGGTATTGTCCAATTCAAGGCACTCCGGCAAAGGGACGGAGCTGACTATACTGACCGGTAAGATTAAGGCCGCATCCAGATGCGACCTGGAGCATGGCCGCTACGACACAGAGCGCAGCAGCAAAATGCAGGCCTGGCCAATCAGAAACTTGCTACGCCAGCTAAGCGCCCCTGCACTTGGGATGCGAATCTGGGCTGTGTGGCTGATCGTGCTGTCTAACTTCTTGCGATACACCGCTTGGCCCAACGTGTCTTGGCCATGCAGGTGGCAACTGTGGTTACCGAGATCGATCCCGCCCCGTGCTGACTCGCTCGTGATGATGGCCTCCAAAACAAAACACCCTGCGAAAGCTCAGCCCTCGCAGGGTGTGGGGGTGACCCGTTCATTTAGCCGGGCCTACGCTGAGCTTTCGTGCACGCTAAAGCCGGTACTGCATGGATGCGGTCAAATCATCGATCATTTTTTGAAGAAGACCCGACAGCGTTGCTGAGGCCTTTCGAATTATGATCGCCTGGCGTCGTTCGAGAGATGGCCGTGGACTTGGCCAAACCGCGAGTGTCCTTGGAGTGAGCGACACCCGAGGTGGTGGTGCCATGACCGTTGTCGCTGTTGCGCGAGCTTCCGTAATGATTGCCGCTTACCCCATGATCGCGTGTCGCCTTTCCAGCGTGATCACTTCCAAGGCCCTTCCCGCTTCCACTATGCCCTCCCATGCCACCGCCATGTCCGGCGCCGTTTCCACCGCCATGTCCGCCGCCACCGCCATGACCACCGCCACCACCGCCGCCGCCACCACCGCCGCCCTTGGCATAGGCGGAACTGATAGGGGAGATATCGGCAGGCAAGAATGCCGTCATCCCAAGTGCCAATGCACAAGCAAAGACAGCAACCAAAGGTTTTTTCATTTTTTGTTCGGCTCCGGAGGCGCGAGTGGGTGGCTAAGTGCGGGTTGGACCTGACACAGACACCAAAGTTCTCGCATGCCGACAGACTGCCAGGTAAACGCCGATCACGTTTTCCCGAGCGCGTAATGAGCAACATCTCGACCGCGCCAGCCCATTTTTCGGCCGATAGCGCAGCGTTCAATAACTACCGGCGCCCCATCCACAGGTTCGACAGCGCAAACAACGTGGTCCGTTGTGCAGTGTTCTTGGCCAAGCCACGAAAGCGAGGCTTCACATAACCGAACTGGCGCTTGAGCGGACGACTGTGTCAGCACAGGTAGTCTGCCCCGTCCTGACGTGTTCGGAAAATCCTCAGCCAACCAAGCAGGGCCGAGCCCGCCAGTGCTAACAGCCCTTGAGGTTCCGCCTTGCTATTGGCGTCTCCCACCGTCAGGATGGATGCTTCATCAGGCTTAAGGAGAGAGCCGTGTTTCCCATGAACGTGTGGTTCGCCTATACCGCCGCCTGCGTACTGTTGGTGCTGGCACCGGGCCCTGACAACTTGTTGGCCATTGGCCGCGGTCTCAGCCAGGGTAAAGTCGCAGCGGCTGTATCCGGCATGGCGTCAGGCGCAGGCATTCTGTTTCACGTTGCAGCTGCTTCGTTAGGCTTGACCCTACTGATGCAAACCTCGGTGCTCGCATTTTGGGTGATCAAGCTCATTGGTGCCGGCTATCTGCTCTGGCTAGGGATCAAGGTTCTGCGCGCTCGTAGCCTGATAAGCTTTCAGCCGGCGTCCAGGCAATCTCTGCCCAGCATTTTTCTGACCGGTCTGCTTTCGGCTGCGCTCAACCCCAAGCCAGGTTTGTTCGTGCTGGCGTTCATTCCCCAGTTCGTCGACCCCGCACTCGGGTCGGTCAGTGTGCAGATGATGGTTTACGGCGTGTGGTTCGCTGTACTCACGGCATTGGGGTTTGCCTTGATGGGCATTTTCGCCACGGGACTGTCTCGCTACCTGTACCGGCGGCCACGGCTGGTGAATGGGCTGAACGTGGGCGCAGGCCTCACCTTCGTTGCCTCCGGCGTCTCGATTGCGGCGTTGAGCCAGAGATAGCAAGCAGGAGAAAGCGGCGGGGCTGCATATGAGCCCCGCGTTTCATCACGATGCTGAAGCCTCGTCGGCCAACTTCGCATGGGTGTTCAGCTCCTCAGCGATGAAGGCCGATATCATCGCCCGATAGACCTGCTCCACCACCTCAGCCGAGGCACCGGTTTCGTCAGCCATCTCACGAACCTTCCTGATCACTTGCTCGAACCGGGCAGGCGCACGCACATCATCGGTGGTTTTCTTGAAGCCCGCTGCTTGCGTCACGAGTTTTCCACGTTTGGCGAGAAGCGAAACGAGGCTGCGGTCGATTTCATCGATCCGTTGACGGACTTCGTCCAGAGAGGTGCAAGGTACATCCATTTGCTTGACTTCCTTTTC
Organism: Pseudomonas sp. Kh14; assembly: GCF_900291005.1. Taxonomy (NCBI): domain Bacteria; kingdom Pseudomonadati; phylum Pseudomonadota; class Gammaproteobacteria; order Pseudomonadales; family Pseudomonadaceae; genus Pseudomonas; species Pseudomonas sp. Kh14. The sequence goes on along the minus strand of NZ_OLKJ01000022.1, from coordinate 218,204 downwards.
ATGAACCTGCGATGGATTGGAGCAGGCTGTCGTGGGTGATCGGGGCGTGCAGTGTAGCTTCTATGCTAGGTTCGCTTCACGCTCCTCAGAGGGGGTGTAACGCCGCAGGGATATCCCAATCCATTTTCGAATAACCAGCTCACGCTGCGTGGCGCAGATCGTGATAATGCAGATCTTCCACGCCAACCATCTTTCGCCCCGGCTTGAGCAGCCTGCTTGCGGGCGAATGTCTGGGACTCTTGGTAGACTAGGACACCCTTTTTCTTGAGGCGGACCTGGACGGTATAGCTAACCGTCGAATCGGCCTTTTTCCTTGCTCTGATCGTTGCCATGATTTCCGGTGGTACGAGTGTGATTGGCGGCGGTAGCCCGCACCACTGTCAAACCCAACACGCCCCCAGAAAATGGTACATAACTGCGTAGCCCAGAATGCTCCTAGAAAACGCTTCAAAGCCACAAACCACGCGCCCTGAGCCGTCACGCCGCTTCAGCGTTGCACCCATGATGGACTGGACCGACAGGCATTGCAGGTTCTTCCTGCGCCTGCTCTCCAGGCAAACCCTGCTCTACACCGAAATGGTCACCACCGGCGCCCTGCTGCACAACGACGCCCACCGTTTCCTGCGCCACGATGCTTCTGAGCACCCGCTGGCCCTGCAACTGGGTGGCAGTGTGCCGGCCGACCTGGCCGCTTGTGCGCGGCTGGCTGAAGAAGCGGGCTACGATGAGGTCAACCTCAACGTTGGCTGCCCGAGCGACCGGGTGCAGAACAACATGATCGGCGCGTGCCTGATGGCTCACCCGGCGCTGGTGGCCGACTGCGTGAAGGCCATGCGTGATGCCGTATCGACGCCTGTCACGGTGAAGCACCGCATTGGTATCAACGGCCGTGACAGCTACGCCGAACTGAGCGACTTCGTCGGCCAGGTGCGTGAGGCCGGCTGCCGGAGTTTTACCGTGCATGCACGCATCGCGATTCTGGAAGGGCTGTCGCCGAAAGAGAACCGCGAGATTCCGCCGCTGCGCTATGACATCGCAGCGCAGTTGAAAAGAGACTTCCCGGACCTGGAGATCGTGCTCAACGGCGGGATCAAGTCCTTGGACGAATGCCAGGCACACCTTGAAACCTTCGATGGCGTGATGCTGGGGCGCGAGGCGTATCACAACCCTTATCTGCTGGCCGAGGTGGACCAGCAGCTGTTTGGCAGCGATGCGCCGGTGGTCAGCCGTAGCGAGGCATTGGCGCAACTGCGGCCTTACATCGTGGCGCATATGGAAAGTGGCGGCGCGATGCACCACGTTACCCGGCATATTCTGGGGCTGGCCCAAGGATTCAAAGGGGCGCGGCGCTTCCGTCAGCTGCTGTCGGCAGACATTCACAAGGCGGCCGAACCCTTGGCAGTGTTTGACCAGGCCGTGGAGTTGTTGCAGGGGCGGTAACCTCAGAGGGAGGGAACCTCGGGCTTGCTTGCGACTCGAATCTTCACCTTTCGTACAGCCCTGTGCGGGCCAGCGGGTCCGCAGGGTTTCGGCGGCCCTTGAGCGGCTGCCGGGGCTCGGGTAATGTCGAGTAAATGCACAGGACAGAGCACGCCCATGACCTCCAAGCTGGAACAACTCAAGCAGTTCACCACCGTGGTCGCCGACACCGGGGACCTGGACGCCATCACCCGCCTGAAGCCGGTCGATGCCACCACCAACCCGTCGCTGCTGCTCAAGGCTGCTGCCATCCCGGGCTACGCCGACCTGCTGAAACAGGTGAAGGCCGACGCCAAGGGTGATGTCGACCTGGCCTGCGACAAGTTTGCGGTGGCGGTAGGCTCGGGCATTCTCAAGGTCATCCCGGGGCGCATCTCCACCGAGGTGGATGCACGCCTGTCGTTCGATGAGCCAGCCCTGCTGAACAAGGCCCGTCAGCTGATCACCCTGTACGAGGCGGCCGGAGTGGCAAAAGAGCGTGTGCTGATCAAGCTGGCCTCCACCTGGGAAGGCATTCGCGCCGCCGAAAAGCTGGAGAAGGAAGGCATCCAGACCAACCTGACCCTGCTGTTCTCCTTCGCCCAGGCCCAGGCTTGCGCCGATGCCGGGGTGTTTTTGATTTCGCCGTTCGTGGGCCGCATCTACGACTGGTACAAGAAGAGCACCGGTCAGGAATACGTGGGCGCCGAGGACCCAGGCGTGCAGTCGGTCACGCGCATCTACAACTACTACAAGGCCAATGGTTACAACACCGTGGTCATGGGCGCCAGCTTCCGCAATATCGGCCAGATCGAACAACTGGCAGGCTGTGACCGCCTGACCATCAGCCCCGAGCTGCTGCAGCAGCTGAGTGATGATCAGGGTGAGTTGCCGCAGGTGCTGAAACCGGGCAAAGCCGGTGAAGCCAAGCAGCACCTGAACGAAAGCCAGTTCCGCTGGGCGATGAACGAAGACGCCATGGGCACCGAGAAGCTGGCCGAAGGTATTCGCCAATTTGCGCGGGACCAGGAAAAGCTGGAGAAGTTGATGGCTGAAAAGGCCTGATACAGTTCGTGTTTGCCTGACGGGCGGGAAGTGTTCAGTATTTTCCGCCCGTTTTGTTTGCCACGCCTTAGTTGTGTATTGAATTCTCGGGCCTGTTCGCGGGCAAGCCCGCTCCTACACCGATCGATGTAAGGGCGGGCTTGCCCGCGAACAGGCCGCCATAGCCACCCGAGCTGTCGATGACCTCCCCTAACCCGTTGCCCCTCGTTCTCGCCGGCCCGGTACTGCGCCGCCTGGAACCCCAGCGTCTGGCCGTCTGGCTGGTCACTACCCAACCACTGCAGCCCGAGTTCGTCTGCCTGGCAAGCGAGGCCCAAGTCGATTGCCAAGTGGTGCCTATTGGCCGGCATGCCTACGTTCACCTGCTGGACATCCAATTCGCCAGCCCCCTGCCCTGCAACCAGCTGCTCGACTACGACCTGCTGATCAACGGCCAGGGTATCGCCGACTGGGCCCCACACCTGCTCTACCCCGGCAACCCACGCCCGAGCCTGGTGCTGCGTGAGCGCCTCGACCATTTGCTGCACGGCTCCTGCCGCAAGCCGCACCACCCTGCTGCCGACGGCCTGCTGTGCGCCGACCGGCTGCTGCAGGGGTGCAAGAAGCCCGAAGACCGCCCCGCCGTGCTAGTGATGACGGGCGACCAGGTTTACGCCGACGATGTCGCTGGCCCCATGCTGCGCGCCATCCATAGCCTGATCTCGCGCCTGGGCTTGTTCGACGAGCAACTGGAGGGTGCGGTGGTAGCCGACAGCCAGGCGCTGTACCAGCACCCGGCCAGCTACTACCACCGTGCCGACCTGCTGCCGGCGCTGGAGCGCAACGACACCCTGCGCGAGCGTTTCTTCGGCGGCAAGCGCAAGCCGATCTTCTCGTCCAGCAACGCCGACAACCACCTGGTGACGTTCGCCGAAGTCATGGCCATGTACCTGTTGGTGTGGTCGCCGCTGCCCTGGCAACTGGTGGACCTGGGCATCCCCAGCGGGCTCAGCGACGAGCATCAAGCCCGATACCGGCAAGAGCTGCCGCTGATCCAGGGGTTTGCCGACAATCTCGGTCAGGTGGCGCGAGTGATGGCCCACCTACCCTGCCTGATGATCTTCGACGACCACGACATCACCGACGACTGGAACCTCTCGGCGCAGTGGGAGGAAACTGCCTACGGCCACCCATTCTCGCGAAGGATCATTGGCAACGCCTTGCTCGGCTACCTGCTCTGCCAGGCCTGGGGCAACAACCCGGACGATTGCAATCCGCTGATCGAACAGTGCCAGGTGCTGACCCGCCAGAACCAGGATGAGCTGATCGGCGAGCTGCTGCGCTTCCAGGGTTGGCAGTTCAGCCTGCCTACAGAACCACCGCTGCTGGTACTGGACACCCGTACGCGGCGCTGGCGCAGCGAAAGTAACCTGGCCAAGCCGTCCGGCCTGCTGGACTGGGAAGCGCTGAGTGAATTGCAGCAAGCACTGCTCGATCACCCCTCGGCGGTCATCGTGTCGCCTGCTCCGATTTTCGGGGTGAAGCTGATCGAGACGGTGCAGAAGGTGTTCAGCTGGCTGGGCTACCCGCTGCTGGTGGATGCCGAGAACTGGATGGCCCACCGCGGTGCAGCGCAGGTCATCCTCAATATCTTCCGCCACTCGCGCACGCCGGGGCACTACGTGGTGCTGTCGGGGGATGTGCATTACTCGTTCGTGTATGAGGTGCTGATTCGCCACCGCCAGCGCAGCCCGCACTTGTGGCAGGTGACCAGCAGCGGAATCAAGAACGAGTTCCCCCGCCGTTTGCTGGATGTGCTCGACCGGCTCAACCGCTGGCTGTATGCGCCGCGTTCACCCCTGAACTGGTTTACCAAGCGGCGGGAGATGGAAGTGGTGCCGCGCACGCCGAACCATAGCAAGGCGGGGGAACGGTTGTGGAATGGTGCCGGGCTGGGACAGGTGTTTTTTGATGAACAGGGGCGGCCAGCGCGCGTGTATCAGCTGGATGCGAGCGGGGGTGAGGCTACAGAGTTTAAAAACCGGGAGCAGTGAGATTCAGAATTTTTACAGCCTGTGCCGGCCTCTTCGCGGGTAAACCCGCGCCTACGGAGGGTTAAGATCCCTGTGTAGGAGCGGGTTTACCCGCGAAGAGGCCGGCACAGGTATAGATCAGCTACGCTCCAGCGCATTGACCAGATCATGGAAGGCTTCGCGGTTGGAGTCATTCAGGCCCATGAGGATCTTGTGCGCCTCCAGCACCTTGGAGCGCACCACATCTTCATTCTGGTCCTGCGACGGCAAGTCGGTCAGGCAATCGGTGCAGGGTATCGGCCGATCGACGATGTTGAACACCTGATCGAAGCCCATCGACTGCAATAACCGTGAAATGTCCGGATTGGTAGTCACCACCGTCGGCAGCAGGCCCACCTTCTGCCGTGACAGGATCGACAGCTTCGCCAGCAGGCCCAGCGTGGTGCTGTCGATACTCTCGGTTTCAGTCAGGTCGATGACAATCGCCGAGAAGTTCAGCGCAGTGAAAATCTTCTCGATCGTCGCATCCAGCGCCGAACACAGGGTCAGGCGCACTTCACCAACGAATTTCAGTACGAAGGTACCGCTCTGCTCGGCGAACTGAATTCTACCGGTACTCATTGAAGGTTCCTGCTCAACACCAATAGGGCGATATCATCCGGCATCTCCCCAAGCGTAGCCAATCCAAATCGTTGACGCAGCCCATCCAGACTGCCACCTGCTGCCTTGACGATCTCCGGCAAGGCGGCTTCTTTATCTTTGAGCGTATCACCCGGCAAAAGGTCCAGAATGCCATCGGACATCAGGCTGAGGCTGAACTGCGGAGGCAGCTCCACCACCAGGTCCTGGTAGGTGGCCTCATCGAACAACCCCACCGGCAGGCCGCGGCCTTCCAGGTAGCGGCAATGCTCGGGGGTGTACAGTACCGGCAACGGCAAATGGCCGCCGACAGCGTAGGTCAGCAGGCCGGACTCTTCGTCGATTACCCCGCCGACCATGGTGACGTGCTTGCCCAGCTTGCTGTTGATCAGGCCGCGGTTGATGTGGCTGAGCACTTCAGACGGCTTGAACTCACGCATTCTGCTGCGCTTGAGCTCGAACATGAGGCGCGTGGTCATGAATTTCAACAGCACGGTGACAAAGGCCGACGACGCCCCATGCCCGGATACATCGGCGAGGTAGAAAGCAATGCGCCGCTCGTCCACGCGGAAATAATCGACAAAATCACCCGAAAGGTACAACGACGGGATGATCTGGTGCTCGAAGGCGAACTCGCCGGCCACCCAGGGGCTTTCCGGCAACATGTTCATCTGCACCTGGCGACCGGCGGTCTGGTCCTCCTGCAACAGGTGCAGGCTGGCCTCCAGTTCGCGGTTGGCGGCTTCGAGCTTGTCGCGGTAGCGCTGGTTTTCCAGCACAAGGCGCGAGCGGTCGAGGGCGCGGCGCACCGAATGCTCGAGTACGGCCAGGTCTTCCAGCGGCTTGATGAGGTAGTCGGCGGCGCCCAGGCGCAACGCTTCCACCGCATCACTCATGACGCCGGCACCGGACACCACGATCACCGGCAACTGCGGCGCGCGCTCGCTCACTTGACGGATCAGTTCGAGGCCGCCCATCTGCGGCATGCGCAGATCGCAGATCACGAGGTCGGGCTGGTGTTCTTCGAAGACCTGAAGCCCCTGCTGGCCATTACCGGCCTGGAGGACGCTGAAACCACTGTCTTCAAGATAGGCGGCGAGGCTGGCACGGACCACGTCGTCGTCATCGATGATCAGCAGCGTTGCACTGGTTTTCTGCATGTGGGCGAACGGCGCCGATTTAGGTTGGTGCAGCGGTGTCGGCAAGGCAGACGGCCAGCTACGGGAATTCTTTATGGTCACACTCTACTTGAGTTGTAGGACAAGAACACCTGCCCGGCAACTGTCAGAGGTACCTTGTAAGGCGCAGACGGTACTCCCATCCGGCAGGGGTTTCAAGCATGCTGGGGTCGACCTCGCCGCTCTTTACAGGGCAAATCACCGGGAGTTATAAGAAAGTCGACCAGCGCAACCCGACGGGAAGGATGCAGCATGCCCCACACGCCCTCCAGCCATAGCGAGAAACGCGACTTCATTCGCATGCGCATCGACACCGAGGTCAGCCTTTTGCACGAAGGCCAGGTGATTGCGGCGGTGTGCCTGGACCTGTCCAGCGGTGGCATGCAGGTGCAGGCGCCGCAGCGCTTTCTGGTGGGTGATCTGATCGAGGTACGGATCGATTCCGACCATCCGGCGCTGAAGGGGCTGCATGCCAGCACCGAAGTGGTATGGATTGCCGACCAGCCGGGCGGGCAGCAGAAGTTCGGGCTGCGGATCCTGGCCATGCATTGATCCTGAGGCCGCTTTGCGGCCCCAGGTTCACAGATCAGAAGTCGTCTTCGACCTCGCCATCCTTCACCTTGAACTCGCGGTTTTGCAGGTAGGCGTTGCGAATGAAGATGTACTTGTCACCCTGAATCAGCTTTTCGGCCGAGAGCAGGCTGGCACGGGTGTCGATCAGGTCCAGCGCGAAGATCGAATTGCGCGTAGGCACGTGGTCGATGTAGCGATAAGGTTTGGTGTAGGTGTCCGGGTACCTGGCCACACCATCACGCACAGTGCTTGGGCCCAGCAGCGGGATGACCACATACGGCCCGCTCGGCACACCCCAGTAGCCCAGGGTCTGGCCAAAGTCCTCGTCGTTGCGCTGCAGGCCCATCTTGGTACCCACATCGAAGAAGCCACCCAGGCCGAAGGTGGTGTTGACGATCAACCGCGCCGTATCAACGCCCGCCGCATGCGGCTTGAGCTGCAACACGTTGTTGGCCAGGTTGGTCACGTCCCCCAGGTTGCGAAAGATGTTGTGGATGCCATCTTCGAGGAACTGTGGAGTGACCGCTTGGTAGCCCTTGGCCAAGGGTTTGAGGGCATAGGTGTCGAGGGTATCGTTGAAGCGGAAGATCGGGCGGTTGACCGCTTCCCAGGGATCTTCCTCGGTGGCCGCCTGGGTGGCTGCCACGGGCGCCAGCAGCATGCTGGCACAGACACAGGCCTGGGTGACTCGTTCGATCACACTGGCACCGATCCTACGCATAGATGTTTCTCCATCGAATTTCTCGGCCGCAAGCGCAACAGGTCGCGCTGCTGTTAAGGCGGCAGTATAGAGACTTGCGGGCTGATAAACAGCCTTACACATTTTTGCTCCATATTTTGTGAACAACTGTTGCTCGGCGACCGATGTCACAGGACGGTAACAATCAACGCATAGCCTTCGAACCATTTGAGGGAAGTTGCCATGGACACTGCGCCCGCCTTCACCGCTGTACTGTTCGGCTTGCGCGGCTGCCTGGTGCAGGCCACCCATGGCGCGCCATCACCCGCCCCCGGCGCCCTCGCCACCCTTGCCAGCCTGCGTCAGCGCCAAGTGCCGTGCATCTGGCTGGATGACCTCAATACCGCACAAAGCGAGCGCCTGGCCCATGTGCTGCCCGACTGGCTTCCAGGGCATGCGGTCAATGGCGTGCACTGGCCAGCGCCGAACGCTTGCTGGCAGGCACTGATGGCGCTGGACAGCGAGCGCCTGGATGGCTGCGTATTGGTCAGCGGCGACCCGCGCCTGCTGCAGTCTGGCCTTAACGCCGGCTTGTGGACGGTAGGCCTGGCCGCCTGCAGCCCGTTATGCGACCGCACTTCTGCGCAATGGCAAGCCATGAGCCCGCAAGAGCAGGATCTGGCGCGTAGCAAGGCGACGCTGGCGCTATTCAGCCTGGGCGTGCACTCGGTGATCGACCATCTGGAAGCGCTGGACACCTGCCTGGTGGACATCGCCCAGCGCCGGCGCAAGGGTGAAAAACCCTGATACAGCAGCCTTGACGCGGATCATGCAAATCGCCAGCAGGTAGATTACCCTGAAGACAGGCCAGAACCTTTGCCACGTCGCCGAGGTCCATGGCTTGCCAAGCCATTGATGGAGAATAGCCAATGCCTGCCCGCGAATTGCAAGAGCGCCTGAACAGCTTGCGCGAGCAACTGGACCGCAACGTACCGCTTTCGGAAGAAGAGCTGGCCGCCCTGCACGAAGAGGCGCGCCAGATCGAGGCGCAACTGAAACTTGAGGAAGCCACGCCAGACAACAACCTGGTGGACGGCGTAAACCTGGCGATCGAACGCTTCGAGGCCGACCACCCCGACCTCACAGCCACCCTGCGCAGCATTGCCAACTCGCTGCACAGCATGGGGATCTGAAATAGCGGGGGCCGCTAAGCGGCCCCCCCTGTAATTACTGCCGAACCAGGCGCTTGTTGTCCGGGCTGATCGCCCCGGTGCTGCGATACGGGTTGATGTCCAGCCCACCCCGGCGCACATAGCGCGCATAGACCGTCAGGTGCTCCGGCTGCAGCAGTTTCTTCAGGTCCAGGTAAATCCGTTCCACACACTGCTCATGGAAGTCTGCATGCTGGCGGAAGCTGATCAGATAGGTCAGCAGGCTGGCGTGGTCCAGCGCCCTGCCCTTGTACTCGACCACTACGCTGCCCCAATCCGGCTGGCCGGTGACCGGGCAGTTGGACTTCAGCAGATGGCTGTGCAGGGTTTCTTCCACCATGCGCGCCGGGTCGCAGCGCAACAGCTCTGGCTGCGGCTGCTCGTAATTGCTGATGGCCACATCCAGTGCATCGATACACTGCCCCGGCAACGCCACCACACCCTGGGCTTCAACCTCGGCCAAAGTGCGCACCTTCACCCCCACCGGCTTGCCGGCAGCGGCGGTAAGGTCTTTTTCCAGGCATGCCTGCAACGCGCCCAGCGAGGTGAACACCGTCTGGTTCAGCGAGTTGAGGTACAGCTTGAATGACTTGGACTCGATGATGTTTGGCGAATCAGCCGGGATGGCGAACTCGCCGATCGCCACCACCGGCTTGCCCGAAGGCAGCAGCCAGCTCAGCTCGAAGCAGTTCCAGTAATCCACCCCCTGCCAGGGCAAGGTCTGTGCAGTAACGCCCAGCTCGGCCCACTTGGCAGTACGCGGGATCGGGAACAATTGCTCCGGGGAGTAGGTGGCGATGTATTCGCTGGACTTGCCCAGCGGGGAATGTTCGGCAGCGGGATGCATGGAAACTGACCTAGAGGTTCGAAAATGCCCCTAGTCTACCGGTTTTGCACCCCGCCTTGCAGGGCCAGTCACTCAATGGTCAATGTCCCGACCATACCCGCCTGGTAATGACCCGGCACGTTGCAGGCAAACTCGATGGGTGCCGATTGGCGGAAGGTCCAGGTCAGCTCGGCGCGCTGGCCGGGCATAACCATCACAGTGTTGCCACCCCCGTGACCATGGCCGTCACCGTGGTCCATCATTTGGCCGTGGCTCATCATCTTGCCGTGATCCATACCTTCGTGGTTCATGGCCTCGGTGAACATCTTGCCTTGCATGGCAACCATTTCCTTCTGGTGTTCGGCATGCATGGCCTTGTCGCCCAGGTTGAATTCGTGCGGCAGCTTGCCCTCGTTGACCAGTACGAAGCGCACCGTCTCACCGGCTTTTACCTGCAGGCTTTTGGGCTCGAAGGCGATGTCCTTGAGCACCACGTTGACCGTACGGGTGGCCTTGGCCGCCGGGGCAGGTTCACCAAAGGCGAAGGTCTGGGCCTGGCCAGCGAAAGCCGGCAGGCTACCCAGGGCAAGTGTGGCGGCAATGAACAGGTGTTTCATGATGACTCCGGAAATACACAGCAGGATGAAGCCACATTAGCCGGGGGCGACTGGCAGCTACCTGACAGGCACATTACAACTTCGTCAGCTTGGGCGAGCGGGCACATCGTCACGTATCATTTCACCCACCCCATTACCCCTGTGCTAGCGGTAAAGCGACGCCATAGGCTACGCACAATCTTTCAGAATATGGACAGTGCATGAAACTGCTGATCGTCGAAGACCAGGCCCGCACCGGCCAGTACCTGAGCCAAGGCCTGAGCGAGGCCGGCTTTGCCACCGAGTTGGCTACCGATGGCGAGACCGGCCAGTTCCTGGCCCTGACCGGCGACCACGACCTGCTGATCCTCGACGTGATGCTGCCTGGCCGCGACGGCTGGCAGATTCTTCAGGCCGTGCGCCAGGCTGGCCTGGATACGCCAGTGCTGTTCCTGACCGCCCGCGACGCCGTCGAGGATCGCGTGCATGGCCTGGAACTGGGCGCCGACGACTACCTGGTCAAGCCGTTCGCCTTTTCCGAACTGCTGGCCCGGGTACGCAGCCTGCTGCGCCGTGGCACCAGCCCGAGCCAGGACACGATCCTGAGCCTGGCCGACCTGCGCCTGGACCTGATCCGCCGCCGCGCCGAGCGCGCCGGGCTGCGCATCGACCTGACCGCCAAGGAATTCTCACTCCTTGAGCTGCTGCTGCGCCGCCAGGGTGAGGTGCTGCCAAAATCGCTGATCGCCTCGCAGGTGTGGGACATGAACTTCGATAGCGACACCAATGTGATCGAAGTGGCCATCCGCCGCCTGCGCCTGAAGATCGACGACCCGCACCCCAACAAGCTGATCCACACCGTACGCGGCATGGGTTACGTACTCGAAGAGCGCAACGAGTGATGCGCCGGGTTTCCCTCGGCAGCCGCCTGGCCCTGCTGTTCGCCGCCTGCACCGCCACCGTCTCGCTGGGCGCCGGCCTGCTGTTCAGCCGGGCCAGCGAGCAGCACTTCGTCGAACTTGACCAACAACTGCTGGACTCGCGCCTGTCATTGTTTCGCACGCAACTGGCTGGTGTCAGCACGGCTGATGAGCTCCAGGCCCGCCTGCCTGCCCTGCGCGATGAACTGAGTCACCAGGCCGACCTGGCCCTGCGCATCAGTGCCAGCAATGGCGCCACCTGGTTCGAAAGCCGCAGCGGGCTGCCGCAAGCAGCGCTGGCCACCGGGCTGGCCACCCTGCATGCGCCAGGCATCGACTACCGTAGTCTGTCCGTCCCCCTGAAACAGGGCACCATGCAGTCGCCGCGACTGACCCTGTACCTCGACATCACCCACCACCAGCACTTCCTGCAGGGCATGCAACGGCTGATCTGGCTGACTGTCGGCCTGTCGGCGCTAACCACCGCACTACTGGGTGCCTGGGCCGCCCGCAGCGGCCTGCGCCCATTGCGGCAGATGGGCCAGGTAGCCGCCAGCGTGTCAGCGCGTTCGCTCACCACCCGTTTGCCGGTGGCGCAGATGCCCGAAGAGCTGGCCGAGCTGGCCAGCAGCATGAACGCGATGCTGCAGCGCCTGGACGATGCCTTCCAGCGCCTCTCAGCGTTCTCTGCCGATATCGCCCACGAGTTGCGTACGCCGCTGTCCAACCTGCTGACGCACACCCAGGTCACCCTCACCCGCCCACGCAGCCTCGAAGAATACCGAGAGGCGCTGCATGGCAACCTGGAAGAACTGCAATGGATGGCGCAGATGATCAACGACATGCTGTTTCTGGCCAAGGCCGACCACGGCCTGCTGGTACCGGGGGACGCGCCTTTGGCGCTGCATGACGAGGTGGATGCGCTGCTGGAGTACTACGCGCCCCTGGCAGAAGACAGGGACGTGCAGATGCTGCGCGAGGGTGAAGCCGTAGTGCACGGTGACCGGCATATGCTGCGCCGGGCACTGTCCAACCTGCTGGACAACGCCATGCGCTTTACCCCGGCAGGCGGACAGATCAAGGTAACCCTGGGGCCGGGGCCGACGATCAACGTGGCCAATTCCGGGCTGGCTATCGACCCGGCCGCGCTACCGCGACTTTTCGACCGCTTCTACCGGGTGGACCCGGCTCGACGGGAAGGCAGCAGCGAGCATGCGGGGCTGGGCCTGGCGATTACCCGGTCGATCGTGCAGGCCCATGGCGGACGTATACGGGCAGAATGCGAGGATGGGTGGACCCGATTCTTGATCGAGTTCACTCAAGATCGGTAACCCTGGGGCGCTTTACGCCCCCAGGATCTCAGGCAAACATCAAACCGCCAGGCCAATCGCCGGCTGCACCTGCGATGCCCGGTAGGCCGGGTAAATGGTCGCCAGGAAACTCATCACCAGGCCGGCGGTGCAGATGATCGCCACATCCCCCCACTGCAACTGCGACGGCAAGCTGCTGACGAAGTACACATCCGACGTAAAGATGTGCTGCCCGCTCACCCGCTCCAGCCAGCCGACGATCTGGCTGACATTGAACGCCGCAATCACGCCCAGTACGCCACCAATCAGTGTGCCGACAATGCCGATCAGGCTGCCCTGGACCATGAAAGTGCCCATGATCTGCGCCGGTGTGGCGCCCAAGGTACGCAGGATGGCAATGTCCGGGCCCTTGTCGTTCACCACCATTACCAGGGTGGCGATGATATTGAACGCCGCGACCGCGATGATCATCATCAGCAACAGGCCGATCATGGTCTTTTCCATCTTCATGGCGCTGAACAGGCTGCCCTGGGTATGCGACCAGTCATCGGCCCGGTAGGCGTCACCAAGCCCGGCAGCAATCGCCTTGGACACCTGCGGAGCGGCATACAGGTCGTGCAGCTTAAGCCGCACACCTTGCACCTGGCCTGGCGCCCAGCGTTGCATCTCGGCTGCATCAGCAACATGGATATAGGCCTGCGACCCATCCAGTTCGGCGCCGACCTTGAAGATGCCAACCACGGTGAGGCGCTGCATGCGCGGGGTGATGCCACCCGGTTCCTTGCTGATTTCCGGCACGATCAAGGTCAGCTTGTCGCCGGTGTTCAGGCGAAAGCGGCGTGCGGTCAGTTCACCGATGACCACGCCAAACTCACCTGGCTGCAAGCCCTGCAGGCGGCCCTGGACGATGTGTTGGCCAACGATGGAAACCTTGCCCTCCTCGGCCGGGTCGATACCACCCACCTGGATCGGCTGCATGGCGCCCTTGTACGACAGCATGCCTTCCATCTCGGTAATCGGCGCCACAGCCATCACCGCCGGATTTTTCATGGCTGCGTCGGCCACCTTGTGCCAGTCGTCCAGCGGCTGCACGCCGAGGATGGCGGCATGCGGCACCAGGCCGAGAATGCGCGAGCTCATTTCGCGCTGGAAGCCATTCATCACCGACAGCACCACGATCATTGCCAGCACGCCCAGCGACAGGCCGATCATCGAAGTCATCGAAATGAACGAGATGAAGTGGTTGCGACGCTTGGCTCGGGTGTAGCGCGCGCCGATAAAGATGGGCAAGGGTCTGAACATGTACGAAATCACCCAATGGAAACAGGAAAACGGGGCAGCACCTGCCACCCCGGCAGTCGATCAGATGGCCACCAGGTGGCCATCGTCGAGCTTCAGCACACGGTCCATCTGCCGCGCCAGGTTGAGGTCGTGGGTGACCACCAGGAATGCCGTGCGCGAAGCGCTGGACAGCTCCTGCATCAGCTCCTGGATGCCTTGGGCGGTATGGTGGTCGAGGTTACCGGTCGGCTCGTCGAGCATCACCAGGCCGGGGCGGTTGACCAGCGCCCGGGCAATCGCCACACGCTGGCGCTCGCCGCCGGAAAGCTCGGCCGGCTTGTGGTTCAAGCGGTGGCCCAGGCCTACCCGCTTGAGCAGCGCCTCGGCACGCTCCCGGGCCTCGGGGATGGGCGTCCGGCCGATCAGCAGCGGCATGCACACGTTCTCGATAGCGGTGAATTCCGGCAGCAGGTGGTGGAACTGGTAGACGAAGCCCAACTCGCGGTTGCGTAGCAGGCCACGGGCACGCTCGCCCAGTGCCGACAGCTCTTCGCCTGCCAGCCACACGCTGCCCTGGGTCGGCCGGTCGAGGCCGCCCAGCAGGTTGAGCAAGGTACTCTTGCCCGAGCCGGAACTGCCAACGATGGCCACCCGCTCACCGGCCCGCAGTTCCAGGTTGAGCCCGGACAGCACCTGCACCGACTCCGGGCCCTCGTCGTAGGACTTGCCCAGGTTGCGGCAACTCAGAACGGCTTTATCACTCATGCGCGACTCACTCATAACGTAGCGCCTCTGCAGGCTGGGTGCGGGCCGCACGCCAGGCCGGATACAGGGTGGCGAAGAAACTCAGGACCAGTGCCGCTCCACAGACCATGTACACGTCCTGGGCCAGGATCTGCGACGGCAGGTAATCGATGAAGTACACGTCGGCGTTGAGGAACTTGTGGCCGATCAGTGTCTCGATGCCGGCGATCGCCGCGCTCACGTTCAGTGCCGCGAAGATCCCGACCACGGCGCCGATCAGGGTACCGATCACCCCGATCACCGTGCCCTGGACCATGAAGATGAGCATGATCTGCCCGGGCGTGGCGCCCAGGGTGCGCAGGATGGCGATGTCACCGCGCTTGTCGTTGACCACCATCACCAGGGTGGAAATGATGTTGAACGCCGCTACCGCCACGATCAGCAGCAACAGCAGGCCGATCATGGCCTTCTCCATACGGATCGCCTGGTACAGGTTGCCGTGGGTACGGGTCCAGTCACGGCTATAGAATTCCTGGTCGCCCAGCTGCTGGGCGATGCTCCAGGCTACGCGCGGCGCCTGGAACAGGTCGTCGAACTTCAGGCGCAGGCCCTGGACCTGGTCGGGCTTCCAGCGGTGCAGGCGGGACAGGTCACTGATGTTGGTCAGGCCCAGGTAGCCGTCGATCTCGCCCGCGCCAACGTGGAAGGTGCCAACCACAGTGAAGCGCTTCATGCGCGGGAACATGCCGGCGGGGGTCACGCTGACCTCGGGGGCGACAAAGGTGAGCTTGTCGCCGATGGCAACGCCCAGCTTGGCCGCCGCCTTGTCGCCGATCATGATGCCCCACTCGCCCGGCGCCAACTGGTCCAGGCGGCCTTGCAAGACGAAGTTGTCGATGATCGACACCTCGCGCTCGCGAGCGGGGTCAATGCCATTGAGCAGCACCTTCTGCACCTTGCCATCATGGGTCAGCAGGCCCTGCATCTGGGTGAACGGCGCAACCGCTACCACCTGCGGATTCTGCTTTACTTGTTGGGCAAGGGCCTGCCAGTCGGCAATGGGCTGGCCGCTCTCCAGCGTGGCATGGGGAATCATCCCCAACACGCGGGTGCGCATCTCGTGGTCGAAACCGTTCATCACCGACAGCACCACGATCATTACCACCACGCCCAGGGCGAGGCCGATCATCGAGGTCAGGGAAATGAACGAGACGAAGTGATTGCGACGTTTGGCACGGGTATAACGCGTGCCGATGAATGCGAAAAGAGGTCTGAACATGTCGGGGCTTGTTCGGATGAAAGGGAACGTCCTTGTGGCGAGGCGCCTACGGCGGCTTTACACTCGGACCACCGCCGCTACCTTGGGTTCGCCATGACGACATTAGACGAAGAAGATCGCCGCGAATACTACCGCATCGAAGATCGGATCGCACTTCAAATAAGCCCCCTTAGCGCGGCCGAAGCCCTTGACCCAGATGTGTTGCAAGATGATTCGCCGCTATTCAACCTGCTCAGCGAGCTGCACCTGGCCGACTTCGAGTCGCAACACCTGTTGCGCCAGCTAAGCGACAAGGACCGTACGCTCGCCGCGTTCCTGCGGGCACAGAACAAGCGCCTCGACTTGCTCAGCGCGGTGGTTGGGCAAACCCTGCTTGGCGAGGTCGGCGAGCCGCTGCCGGTGGTCATCTCCGAAGGCGGCATCGAATTCGCCCAAGCCACACAGATTGCCCCCGGTACCCGAGTGAAAGTAAAAATGGTGCTGATGCCGCGCGCCCATGGCCTGCTGCTGCGCGGCAAGGTCACCCATTGCGACCCTCGCCCTGAGGGCGGCTTCGAGGTCGGCACCGAGTTCATCGACATGACCGACGCCCAACGGCAACTGCTGGCCCGTTACATCCTGCAGCGCCAGCAACAGCAACGGCGCCAGCAGCTGGAACTGAACGACTCCGCCTCCTGAGCCAATTTCTCCCTGATTTGAAGGAACGAACGTGACCCTGATCTACGGCCATCGCGGCGCCAAGGGCGAAGCACCCGAGAACACCCTGAAGAGCTTTCAGCAATGCCTGTCCCATGGCGTGACCCGCTGCGAGCTGGACCTGCACTTGTCATCCGACAACGAACTGATGGTCATCCACGACCCCACCCTCAAGCGCACCACGGGCCGGCGCGGCAAAGTGGTCGAGCACCCGGCCGCCGAACTGGTCAAGATCGATGCCCGCAAAGGCGGCCCGGGCCATGTGCAGCCCTGCCCGATCCCGAAACTGGAAGAGCTGTTCGAAAAATGCCCGTTCGAGCACTGGCAACTGGAGGTGAAAAGCGCCTCGCGCACCCGCGCAGCCACCACCGTCCTGGCAATCCGTGAACTGGCCCAGCAATATGGCCTGCTGGACAAGGTGACCATCACCTCCAGTTCACGCGAAGTACTGGGCGCCGCCCTGGAACTGGTGCCAGACGTGAAGCGTGGGCTGGTGGCCGAATACGCCTGGCTCGACCCGCTGAAGGTGGCACAGAACTACGGCTGCGAACTGCTGGCATTGAACTGGACGCTGTGCACCCCCGAGCGCCTGCTCAAAGCACAGGGCCAGGGTTTGCATGTGTCGGTATGGACGGTCAACGAGCCGGCACTGATGCGCCGGCTTGCTGACTTTGGTGTGGACAGCCTGATTACAGACTTTCCCGGTTTGGCCAAGACCACCCTCGGGTAGGGTTGAAATCGGTCTCTCCGACCGGCTCAGGCCACCGGTCGGAGCCGCTCAAAAAAGCCGGTTCAGGCCGTCATAGGCAGCTACCCGATAGGCTTCGGCCATGGTCGGGTAGTTGAATGTGGTGTTGACGAAGTACTTCAGGTTGTTCTGCTCACCCGGCTGGTTCATGATCGCCTGGCCAATGTGGACGATTTCCGAAGCCTGGTAGCCGAAGCAATGCACGCCGAGGATTTCCAGGGTTTCGCGGTGGAACAGGATCTTCAGCATGCCCTGCGGCTCGCCGGCGATCTGCGCACGCGCCATGCTCTTGAAGAAGGCCTTGCCCACTTCGTACGGCACCTTGGCCTGGGTCAGCTCCTGCTCGTTCTTGCCGATCGAGCTGATCTCGGGAATGGTGTAGATACCCGTCGGCACGTCGTTGACGAAGCGCCAGCTGCCGTTATCGACAATGCTGCCAGCGGCCGACCGGCCCTGGTCATGAGCGGCACTGGCCAGGCTTGGCCAGCCGATCACGTCGCCGGCACCGTAGATGTTCGGCACGGTGGTACGGTAGGCCTCGTCGACCTCGATCTGGCCGCGGCTGTTCACCTTGATGCCGATGTTTTCCAGGCCCAGCTTGTCAGTATTGCCGGTACGGCCGTTGCACCACAGCAAGGCGTCGGCCTTGATCTTCTTGCCCGACTTGAGGTGCAGGATCACCCCGTTGTCCAGGCCTTCGACGCGCTCATACTCTTCGTTGTGGCGCACGGTGATGTTGTTGTTGCTGAAGTGGTAGCTCAGCGCTTGGGAAATTTCCGAGTCGAGGAAGCTCAGCAGCTGGCCACGGTTGTCGACCAGCTCGACCAATACGCCCAGGCCACTGAAGATCGAAGCGTACTCGCAACCGATCACGCCGGCACCGTACACGATCAGCTTGCGCGGGGTATGACTGAGGCTGAGGATGGTGTCGCTGTCGTACACGCGCGGGTGGTGGAAGTCGATGTCGGCCGGGCGGTAGGGGCGCGAGCCGGTCGCGATGATGATGTGCTTGGCGTTGAGCTTCTCGACCACGCCGTTCGGGCACACCACTTCCACGGTTTGCTCGTCGGCAAAGCTGCCAGTGCCGAAGAACACGTCGACGCGATTACGGGCATAGTAGCCGGTGCGCGATGCCACCTGCTTGGCGATGACCTTCTCGGCGCTTTTCAGCACGTCCGGGAACGAGAACCAGCGCGGCTCGCCGATGGCACGAAACATCGGGTTGGTGTTGAACTGCATGATCTGCCGCACCGAGTGACGCAGTGCCTTGGACGGAATGGTACCCAAGTGGGTGCAGTTGCCACCGACCTGGCGACGGTCATCGACCATCGCTACCTTGCGCCCTGCTTTGGCGGCGTTCATTGCCGCGCCTTCACCGGCCGGGCCGGAACCCAGCACCACTACGTCGTAGTTGTAGACAGCCATGCGTACTCCTTCAGAACTGGCCCGCAAGCCACGGTCGCTCGCGGGGCACGATCATGCCGCCGGGGCGCCATGAGAAAATTCGGGTGCAGTCTAATCAACCCTGAACGCCGCGCACATTAACCCTTGGTCGCGTCGTAGGCCAATTTTGCCCGCACTACATATGCTTCACCCATTCCCTGGCGGCAATCATCCCTGCTTGTGCTTTCACTGGCCTTTCACTGCCCGTTCGAACGCGGGCGTAGCTCGGGAGACGAAGCCTCCCTCTGCTCGAGTCACCAAAACCGCAGCCAGATCATGCGCCACGGCAAAATCCCAGCCTCGCTGTGGGCCCAGGATGAGCAGCAGCGTCGAATAGCCATCGGCCAGCAGTGCTGAGGTGTCCAGCACCGTAACGGCAGCCAGGTCATGTTCGACCGGGCGTCCGAGGCGGGCATCGAAGGTGTGCGAATAGCGCCGGCCATTCTGCTCGAAATAGTGCCGATAGTCACCCGAGGTTGATACTGAAAGGCTATTGACCGGGATGATCTGGCGGGCGACCTGACGGTCTTCGCGGGGCAGTTCCAGGGCAATACGCCAAGGGCTGCCGTCAGGCTTGCGGCCAACCGCCTTCAGCTCCCCAGTGGCCTCGGCGACAAAATTGCTGATACCCATGGCCTGCAGGCGCGCAGCGATCAAGTCGACAGCATGGCCGGCGACGATGCTGTTGAAGTCGAGTTGCACCGGGGCATCCTTGCACAGGGCTCGACCTTTGACGCGCAAGTGCTGGTAACCCACGCGCTGGCGTACCTGGGCCAGTGCCTGTGGTTCGGGCACTTGCTCGTGACGGGCCTGAGGGCCGAAGCCCCACAAGTCGAGCAATGGCTCTACCGTGAGATCGAAAGCGCCATCGCTCTGCTCGGCAAGGTGCTGGCCCAGGCTGACCAACTCGAGCATATCAGGCGGCAAGGCTAGGCACTGGCCCGCAGGTAAGCGGTTGAACTGGCTTACGATGGAGTCGCCGCGGTAGGTCGAGTAGTGGTGATCGATGTCGTGCAGGATGGTTTCCACCGCCATCTGCACCTGGGCCGGCAGCGGGCCACCAGGCTCGCGGACGTACTGGATGCTGTAGCTGCTGCCCATGGTCGGGCCACCCAGGCGTTCCAGGGTGGGGCCCTGGTTGCAGGCGGTGAGTAGCAGCAGAATGAACAGTAGGGCTGTGCGCAAGGTTTGGTTTCTCGGTTGCCGGGGCTGGCCTCTTCGCGGGTAAACCCGCTCCTACAGGGGCAGCGATAGTCCTGTAGGAGCGGGTTTACCCGCGAAAGGGCCGGCTCTGACAACACACATTCAGAATAAAAAAAACGGGAACCCGAAGGTTCCCGTTTTTTCATTTCCTTACAAGCGAATCAGCGTGGAAACGCTGGCGGGTTCACACCGGCCATGTCTTCCATCACACGAACCACCTGGCAGCTATAACCGAATTCGTTGTCGTACCAGACGTACAGAACAACGCGGTTGTCGTTGGCGATGGTCGCCTCTGCGTCAACCACACCGGCGTGGCGCGAGCCGACGAAGTCGGTCGAAACCACTTCCTGCGAAGCCACGTAGTCGATCTGCTTGTGCAGCTCCGAGTGCATGGCGGTCTGGCGCAGGTACTCGTTGATCTCGTCGCGGGTGGTGGCCTTTTCCAGGTTCAGGTTCAGGATGGCCATCGAAACGTTCGGCGTCGGGACACGAATGGCGTTGCCGGTCAGCTTGCCCTTCAGCACTGGCAGTGCCTTGGCAGCAGCGGTGGCGGCGCCGGTTTCGGTGATTACCATGTTCAGCGGCGCGGCACGGCCACGGCGGCTGCCCTTGTGGAAGTTGTCGATCAGGTTCTGGTCGTTGGTGAACGAGTGAACGGTTTCGACGTGGCCGTTGACGATGCCGTACTGGTCGTTGATGGCCTTGAGCACCGGCACGATGGCGTTGGTGGTGCAGGAGGCCGCCGAGATGATCTTGTCATCGGCAGTGATATCACCGTGGTTGATACCGTGCACGATGTTCTTCAGCGCGCCCTTGCCAGGTGCGGTGAGGATCACGCGAGCAGCACCCGGGCAGGCCAGGTGCTGGCCCAGGCCGTCGGCGTCACGCCATACGCCGGTGTTGTCGACGATGAGCGCATTGTCGATGCCGTACTGGGTGTAGTCGACTTCGCTCGGGCTCTTGGCGTAGATAACCTGGATCAGGTTGCCGTTGGCAGTGATGGTGTTGTTGGCTTCGTCGATGGTGATGGTGCCATCGAACGGGCCGTGCACCGAGTCACGGCGCAGCAGGCTGGCACGCTTGACCAGGTCGTTTTCGGCGCCTTTGCGCACGACGATGGCACGCAGACGCAGGCCGTCACCACCACCGGTCTTCTCGATCAGGATGCGCGCCAGCAGGCGGCCGATGCGACCGAAGCCGTACAGGACAACGTCGGTGCCTTTGCGCGCCGAAGCGTTCTGCTGACCGACCACGTCGGCCAACTCTTCACGGACGAACTGCTCGGCAGTGCGGCCATTGCCTTCCTGCTTGAACTTGTTGGCCAGCTTGCCCAGGTCGACCGATGCGGCGCCCAGTTTCAGCTCGCTCATGGCCTTGAGCAGGGGGAATGTCTCGTGGACGGACAGTTCGGTTTCGTCGGTTTGGCGGTGGCGCGCAAAGCGGTGCGCCTTGAGAATCGAGATAACCGAACGGTTGATCAGGCTGCGGCCATAAATCGAGCTCACCACATTGTTATTGCGGTAGAGCTGACCGATAAGCGGGATCATCGCTTCAGCCAGGGCTTCACGATCAATCCACTCACCAAGACACTGGTCGGGCTTCTGAGTCACGGGAACCTTCCACATGTAGGGACAGAAAAAAGGGGCTACATTATGACGCCCCAACGCGGAACCGGCAATGAGTGCCTGACGCAGTGACGCAAGCCAGCGTTCATGCCCTTTCGAGCCTGACAGCCGGCACCGTCACCGGTACAATCGGTCTCTTTGCCGCAACGCTTGGAGTGCAATCTCCCGTGTCAGTTCTGCGCCTACCGCAAATGTCGGCCACGGCCGGCAAACAAACCTGGGGCAACCTGCCCGGTGCCGCCCTCAGCCTTGCCATCGCCGAAGCCGCCAGCAGCGCTGGCCGCTTCACCCTGCTGCTGACGGCCGACAGCCAGGCCGCCGACCGTCTGGAGCAGGAGCTGCGCTTCTTTGCCCCGGACCTGCCCGTGCTGCCGTTCCCCGATTGGGAAACCCTGCCCTACGACCTGTTCTCGCCACACCAGGACATCATCTCCCAGCGCATCGCCAGCCTGTACCGCCTGCCGGAGCTGAGCCACGGCATCCTCGTGGTACCGATCACCACCGCCCTGCACCGCCTGGCGCCCACGCGTTTTCTGCTGGGCAGCAGCCTGGTGCTGGATGTGGGCCAGACCATCGACGTGGAACAGATGCGCCTGCGCCTGGAGGCCAGCGGTTATCGTTGTGTCGACACCGTCTACGAGCATGGCGAGTTCGCCGTGCGCGGCGCGCTGATCGACCTGTTCCCGATGGGCAGCAAACTGCCCTACCGCATCGACCTGTTCGATAACGAGATCGAGACGCTGCGCACCTTCGACCCCGAGACCCAGCGCTCGATCGACAAGGTGGATTCGGTGCGCCTGCTGCCAGCACGCGAATTCCCGATGCAGAAGGAAGAAGTGACCCGCTTCAAGGCACGCTTTCGCGAGCGCTTCGACGTCGACTTCCGCCGCAGTGCAATCTTCCAGGACCTGGCCAGCGGCATCATCCCCGCCGGTATCGAGTACTACCTGCCACTGTTCTTCGAAGAAACCTCGACCCTGTTCGACTACCTGCCGACCGACACCCAGGTGTTCTCGCTACCCGGGGTGGAACAGGCCGCCGAGCACTTCTGGAACGACGTGCGCGGGCGTTATGAAGACCGCCGCGGCGACCTCAGCCGGCCGCTGTTGCCGCCGGCCGAGCTGTTCCTGCCGGTGGAAGATTGCTTCGCCCGGCTCAAGCAATGGCCCCGGGTGGTGGTCAGCAGCGAAGAGCTGGAGCCTGGCGTGGGCCGCGAGCGCTTCCCGGCGCGCGCCCTGCCCAACCTGGCCATCGAGGCCAAGGCCAACCAGCCGCTGGCCGAGCTGGCCAACTTCCTCGACCAGTTCCCCGGCCGCGTACTCTTCACCGCCGAATCAGCAGGCCGCCGGGAAGTGCTGCTGGAGCTGCTCGAACGTCTGAAGCTGCGCCCGCATACCGTCGAAGGCTGGGACGACTTCATTACCGGTGCCGAGCGCCTGGCGATCACCATCGCCCCGCTGGACGACGGCCTGCTGCTGGACGATCCAGGGCTGGCCCTGATTGCCGAAAGCCCACTGTTCGGCCAGCGGGTGATGCAGCGCCGGCGCCGTGACAAGCGCGGCGAAACCGCCAACGACGCGGTCATCAAGAACCTCACCGAGCTGCGCGAAGGTGCGCCGGTGGTGCACATCGACCATGGCGTCGGCCGCTACCTGGGCCTGGCCACCCTGGAAATCGATGGCCAGGCCGCCGAATTCCTGACGCTGGAATACGCCGAGAACGCCAAGCTGTATGTGCCGGTGGCCAACCTGCACCTGATCGCCCGCTACACCGGCAGCGACGACGCCCTGGCACCGTTGCACCGGCTGGGTTCGGAGGCCTGGCAGAAGGCCAAGCGCAAGGCCGCTGAACAGGTCCGCGACGTGGCCGCCGAACTGCTCGATATCTATGCTCGCCGCGCCGCGCGCAAGGGCTACGCGTTTGCCGACCCGTCGGCCGACTACGCCACCTTCAGCGCCGGCTTCCCGTTCGAGGAAACTCCGGACCAGCAGGCCGCCATCGAGGCCGTGCGCGCCGACATGCTGGCCCCCAAGCCAATGGACCGCCTGGTCTGCGGCGACGTGGGCTTCGGCAAGACCGAAGTGGCCATGCGCGCGGCGTTCATCGCCGTGCACAGTGGCCGCCAGGTGGCCGTACTGGTGCCCACCACCCTGCTCGCCCAGCAGCATTACAACAGCTTCCGCGACCGCTTTGCCGACTGGCCCGTGACCGTGGAAGTGATGAGCCGCTTCAAGTCGGCCAAGGAAGTGGCCGCCGCCGCTGCGGACCTTGCCGAAGGCAAGATCGACATCCTCATCGGCACCCACAAGCTGCTGCAGGACGACGTGCGCTTCAAAGACCTGGGCCTGGCCATCATCGATGAAGAGCACCGCTTTGGCGTGCGCCAGAAAGAACAGCTGAAGGCGCTGCGCAGCGAGGTCGATATCCTCACCCTGACCGCCACGCCGATTCCGCGCACGCTGAACATGGCGGTGGCGGGCATGCGCGACCTGTCGATCATCGCCACGCCGCCAGCACGCCGCCTGTCGGTGCGCACCTTCGTCATGGAACAGAACAAGAGCACGGTCAAGGAGGCGCTGCTGCGCGAACTGTTGCGCGGTGGCCAGGTGTACTACCTGCACAACGATGTGAAAACCATCGAAAAATGCGCCGCCGACCTTGCCGAGCTGGTGCCCGAGGCACGCATCGGCATCGGCCACGGGCAAATGCGCGAACGCGAGCTGGAACAGGTGATGAGCGATTTCTACCACAAGCGTTTCAACGTGCTGGTGGCCTCGACCATTATCGAAACCGGTATCGACGTGCCCAGCGCCAACACCATTGTCATCGAGCGCGCCGACAAGTTCGGCCTGGCCCAGTTGCACCAGCTGCGTGGCCGGGTTGGCCGTAGCCACCACCAGGCCTACGCCTACCTGCTCACACCTACCCGTCAGAAGGTGAGCGCCGACGCCGAAAAACGCCTGGAGGCGATCGCCAACACGCAAGACCTTGGCGCAGGCTTTGTGCTGGCAACCAACGACCTGGAAATCCGCGGTGCCGGCGAGCTACTGGGCGAAGGCCAGAGCGGGCAGATCCAGGCGGTGGGCTTCACCCTGTACATGGAAATGCTCGAACGTGCGGTCAAGGCAATCCGTAAAGGCACCCAGCCGAACCTTGAGCAACCACTGGGCGGCGGCCCGGAGATCAACCTGCGCCTGCCGGCACTGATCCCCGAGGACTACCTGCCTGACGTGCATGCGCGCCTGATCCTGTACAAACGCATCGCCTCGGCTGCCGACGAAGAAGGCCTCAAGGACTTGCAGGTCGAGATGATCGACCGCTTCGGCTTGCTGCCAGAGCCGACCAAGAACCTGATGCGCCTGACGTCACTCAAGCTGCACGCGGAAAAGCTCGGCATCAAGAAAGTCGATGCGGGGCCCAACGGTGGCAAGCTCGAGTTCGAAGCCGAAACACCGGTCGACCCACTGACCCTGATCAAGCTGATCCAGGGTCAGCCCAAACGTTACAAGTTCGAAGGCGCCACCCAGTTCCGCTTCCTGGTACCGATGGAACGCCCCGACGAACGTTTCAATACCCTGGAGGCGCTGTTCGAGCGCCTGACCCCACAGCCTGCCTAAGGAAGACTCATGCGTGCCATCCGTTGCCTGACCCTGCTGCTGGCGCTGTTCGCCCCAGCTGCCTTCGCCGAAGGCCTGTATCAGGTAGAAATGATTCTGGTGCGGCAGAACAGCGTGCCCGCCTTCACCAGCCCGTTCGCCCCCGAAGACTGGAGCGCTGGCGCCCCACGCCTGGCGAAAGACGCCGAGCGCCGCCCCGCACTGGAAGATGAAGCCACCCGCCTGGAAGCCACCGCCGACTACACGGTGCTGATGCACAAGGCCTGGCAACAGCAGGTGGGCAGCGAACCCAGCCGCATCGCCCTGGGCGAAGGCACCGAACAGTTCGGGCACTTCCCTATCGAAGGCAACCTGAGCATCGCTGAAGGCCGCTTCATTACCGTCGAGGCCAACTTCTGGGTCAACCAGCTGGATGGCAACGGCAGCGTGCTGCAAAGCGAGCAGTTCAGGCAGAGCAACAGCAACGTCAAGGGCGGCCAGCTGACCTTTCTCGACGGCGGGCACCTGGCGGTGCTGCTGAAGGTGACCCCACCAGGCACGCCGAAAATGCCGGTGATGGACCCGGAGATGATGGAGCAGTAAGCCCATGAAGGACGATGCCGCCGAAATGGTGAACGCCTATCCGAACTGGATTCAATCGTTCAGCAAAGCTGCCCTGCAGCGCGGTGAGCGCTATGCCGAGGAAGGCAGGGCCGAACCGGAAGGCATTCATGGGCCAATCATAACGGCCAGTTGCCAAGGGAGCGGCAACAACCACTACCGGCAACGCATCGAGTTGCACGTAGCGGGCGGCCGCTGCCATGTGCGCGGTGACTGCGATTGCCCGGTACGTCACAATTGCAAGCATTGCGCCGCTGTCCTTTTCTGTGTGAGCGACCGCTTTTCCCGTAGCGAGGTCACGCAAGCCACCCCAGGCGCCTTGTCTGCCGAATTGCAGCACTGGTTGAGCGGCCTGGAGCAGGCCCCGCCCAAAGCCGACGCTACCGAAGACAAGCGTGGGCGCATGGTGTGCTATCAGCTGCAGCTTACCGACGATGCCGGCTGCGCCCTGCTTGTGCGCAAGGGCACGCGGACGGAGGACGGCATCCGCTTCAGCCGCGTCCAGTCCCTTTACGATTTTCTCTACGAGCCACCGCGCTTCGTAACAGACGAAGACATCCGCATTCTGCGCCTGCTCTCGGCCCTGAATCAGGGCGGAGGCCAGGATCGCGGCTACAAACTGAAGGGCCATGAGGGTGGCGAGCTGTTCCAGCGCGCCCTCGAAACCGGCCGAATGTTCTTCGATACCGACCTTCCCCTGCTTCATGAAGGCCCGGTGCGCCACGCCGAGTTTCGCTGGGTACGCCTGGACAACGGAAATTACCGGGGGCGGTGGTACAGCGGAGAAGCGATGCTGCGCTGCGTCATCCCGCTGCTGCCGCTTTACTACCTGGACCTGCCGACCCGTGAAGTGGGCAAGGTCGAGCACAGCCTGGATCCGCACGTCGCCGTGCAGCTGACTATCGCACCCGATGTACCGGAACACCTGGTCGTACCCCTGAGCCACAAGCTCAATGCCCTCAGCCACAAGGTGCCGACCCCGACGCAAGTGCAGGAGCAGTTGCTCGATAACATCCAGCCAAAGCCCCTTCTTGCTCTCGGCAGCCTTGAATACACCGCCTACATGCCGAAAACCGGTCGCATGCAACGGCAGATGCAACACCGCGCCGCATTGGCGTTCGATTATGACGGCTTGCAGGCCAGCGGCACCGACGAGAAGCCGCTGACCCGCCTGGCAGGCAGCACCAGCCAGCGCATTCGCCGCCAGGCTCAAGCCGAGCAGGCGCTGCGCAAGGTGCTGCGCGATTTCGGCTTCAAACCCGCCACACGGCAGAGCAAGGCCCTACCCGACAGCGCCGGCGAAATGCACCAGTTGCCTGACGACGAAGCCTGGCTGCGCTTTGCCCGCGAAGGCCTGCCGCGCCTGCGCGAAGCCGGCTGGGACATCGATATTCACCGCGACTTCGCCTTCAACCTGCAGGAGGTGGACGACTGGTATGCAACCATCGACGAAGCGCCTGGCCATGAATGGTTCGACCTGGAACTAGGCATCGTGGTCGATGGCCAGCGCCACAGCCTGCTGCCGATCGTGTTGCACCTGCTGCGCAGCAGCCCGGAGCTGCTACGCCCTAGCGAACTGGCCCGGCGCAGTGATGACGAACATCTGCTGATCGACCTCAATCGCGGCCGTCTCGATGCCCCGGCTTTGCGCGTCGCCCTGCCCTACGGCCGCATCAAGGCAGTCATGGGTACCCTGGGCGAGCTCTACCTGCACGAGGACACGGCAGGCCCGTCCCTGCGCATGGAGCGTGCCGACGCCGCGCGCCTGAACGAAATCGAAGGCCTGCCCCTGCACTGGGAAGGTGGCGAGCACGTACGCGATCTGGGCCGGCGTCTGCGCGATGCCCGGGACCTGCAGGTAGAACCGCCCACCGGGCTGCAGGCCAGCTTGCGCCCTTATCAGCAGCAAGGCCTGAACTGGCTGCAGGCCCTGCGCGAGATGGGTACCGGCGGCATCCTCGGCGACGACATGGGCCTGGGCAAGACCCTGCAGGCCTTGGCCCATCTGCTGCTGGAGAAACAGTCCGGGCGCCTGAGTGCACCGGCCCTGGCAGTCATGCCGACCAGCCTCATACCCAACTGGCTGGACGAAGCCCAGCGCTTCGCCCCCGACCTGCGCGTCCTGGCACTGCATGGACCGGGGCGCAGCAAGCACTTCACCAAGCTGCATGAGTACGATCTGGTCCTGACCACTTACGCCCTGATGCCACGCGACCTCGAACAGCTGCGCCCCCAGGCCTGGCACGTGCTGATACTGGACGAGGCGCAAAACATCAAGAGCAGCAGCAGCAAGGCTGCCCTCGCCGTCTGCGAGCTACAGGCCGGGCAGCGTTTGTGCCTGACCGGCACGCCGATGGAAAACAACCTGGGCGAACTGTGGTCGATCTTCCACTTCCTGATGCCCGGCTGGCTGGGCGACCTGAAGCGCTTCAACCAGGATTACCGCAACCCGATCGAACGCCACGGTGACAGCGAGCGCATGACCCACCTGGCCAGCCGCATCCGGCCGTTCCTGCTGCGCCGCACCAAGGAGCAGGTGGCCACAGAACTGCCGGCCAAGACCGAGATGGTGCACTGGGTCGAGCTCAGTGATGCCCAGCGCGATACCTACGAGGCCGTGCGAGTGGCCATGGACCAGAAGGTCCGCGACGAAATCGCCCGCAATGGCGCCGCACGCAGCCAGATCGTGATCCTCGACGCGTTGCTCAAGCTGCGCCAGGTGTGCTGTGACCTGCGCCTGGTCAAGGGGGTAGAAAGCAAAGGCAACCAGGCCGACAAGGGCAAGCTGGGTGCGCTGCTGGAAATGCTCGAAGAACTGCTCAGCGAAGGGCGCAGGGTGTTGTTGTTCTCACAGTTCACTTCGATGCTGGCGCTGATCGAGCAGGAGCTCGAGAAGCGCAAGATCCGCTACAGCCTGCTGACCGGCGACACTCGCGACCGTCGCACGCCCGTGCAGCAGTTCCAGCAAGGTGAAAGCGAAGTGTTCCTGATCAGCCTCAAGGCGGGGGGCGTAGGCTTGAACCTGACGGCGGCGGACACCGTGATCCACTTCGACCCCTGGTGGAACCCGGCCAGCGAAAACCAGGCTACCGACCGTGCCTACCGCATCGGCCAGGACAAGCCGGTGTTCGTGTTCAAACTGATTACCCGGGGAACGGTGGAAGAGAAGATTCAGTTGTTGCAGCAGGAAAAGGCAGCACTGGCAGCCAGCCTGCTGGACGGCGGGCAGGCTGGGCAGTGGCGGCTTGGCGATGAAGAAATCGAGGCCCTGTTTGCGCCATTGCCCGGAAAGCGCGGACGGCAGGCCAAAGGGGGATAGAGCGTAGGAGCGGGTTCACCCGCGAATGGGCCGGGCCTGCTGGCCAATTCCCCCCTCGCCGTTCACCGTTGCCGCCACCGTATTCGCGGACAAACCCGACTTGCGGGAACGGACAGGCCCGCGCAGTCAATCGACCAGCTGAGCTTCCTTCAACGCCCCCAACGCCTCCAGCCAGCGCGGCTGTTGGCGATAATCGGTTCGCGCAAACCCTTGCCCACGCATCCGCGCAATCCGCGGCGACGGCTTGACCTTCATGCGCTGCGCTGCACTCAGTGCCAGCTCCGCCGCCGCCCGGTCATTGCACACCAGGCCCATATCACAACCGGCGCTCAGCGCCGCTTCGATACGGCTGGCTGCATCGCCAACCACATGCGCACCGGCCATCGACAGGTCATCACTGAAGATCACACCGTCAAAGCCCAGCTCGCCACGCAGGATGTCCTGCAACCAACGCCGCGAGAAGCCAGCGGGCTGGTTGTCAACCTGCGGGTAGATGACATGCGCCGGCATCACTGCCGCCAGCTGCCCACTCAGGCGGGTAAACGGCACCAGGTCGGCCTGGCGCAGTTGTTCCAGGCTGCGCTCATCGGTGGGGATGGCCACGTGCGAATCGGCTTCGGCCCAGCCATGCCCCGGGAAATGCTTGCCACACGCGGCCATACCCGCCGCATTCATGCCACGGATGAACGCGCCGGCCAGGCGCGTTGCCCGCAGCGGGTCCCCCTCGAAGGCGCGGCTGCCCACCACGGCGCTGCGCTGGTGGTCCAGGTCGAGCACCGGAGCGAAGCTGAGGTCCAGGCCAACCGCCAGTACCTCGGTCGCCATCAGCCAGCCGCACTGCTCAGCCAGGTACTCGGCATTGTCGTTATCGGCCAGCGCACGCATGGCCGGCAGGCGCACAAAGCCCTGGCGCAGACGCTGTACGCGCCCGCCTTCCTGGTCCACTGCCAGGATCAGATCGGGGCGAATGGCGCGGATGGACGCGCACAGTTCGCGCACCTGGCGCGGGTTGTCGATATTGCGGGCGAAGATGATCAGGCCAGCCACTTCCGGCTGGCGAAGCAGTTGACGGTCTTCGGCGGTCAGCCATTTACCGGCGATATCCACCATCAGGGAGCCTTGCAGGCTGACAGTCATGGGTAATCCTTCATTGAAGACAGAGAGAGGCCCACCGGGGGGCAGCAGACACCGGCAGACACGCGCCGTTGGCCACAGGCGGAGCCATACAGGCACTGGTCAGCAAGGGTGATGCGAAGTAGATCGAAATCGGGCATGGGCGCTAGCTTATCGGAAGCGCCCCGCCACGCCCAGCCTTCAGGCCTTGGCGGTAGCCGAACCGGTCTTTGTTCGCGGGCGCAGCTGCGCAGTGGCCATCGCCTCGTCGGTCACACCGCTGTCAGCGCGCATGCCTGCCGCCAGGAACGGCACCATCAGGCGCATCACCTGCTCGATCGAGGTGTTGATGCCGAAGTCGGTCTCGGCAATCGCCCGCAGGGCCTTGATACCGGACATGCTGAAGGCCGCGGCACCCAGCATGAAGTGCACACGCCAGAACAGTTCCAGTGGCGGAATGCGCGGCGCAGCCTCGTTCACCAGCAGCATGTAGCGGCGGAACACCTTGCCGTACATGTCTTCCAGATAGCGCCGCAAGTGACCCTGGCTCTGGCTGAACGCCAGGCCCAGCAGGCGCATGAAGATCGACAGGTCGTTGTTGCTGCGCGGCTGCACGGCCAGCGCCTGCTCTACGAGCATTTCCAGCAGTTCTTCGAGGCTGGGCTTGTGTTCCGGCTTGGCCTGGCGGCGCTCCAGTTCACGCTCGAGACTGGCGCAGAATGGGCCAAGGAAACGCGAGAAAACAGCCTGGATCAGCGCCTTCTTGGAGCCGAAATGATAGTTGACTGCCGCCAGGTTGACCCCGGCCTTGCTGGTAATCAGCCGCAACGAGGTTTCGGCGAACCCCCTTTCCGCGAACAGCTGCTCGGCAGCGTCGAGAATGCGTTCAACGGTTTCCGATTGGGCCATGACTACTCCGACTACTCCGTCAGACAAACAGGTGTTTGAAACATACGTTTCAGCCCTGCTTCTGTCAAGGCTCCGTGACTGGGCGGTCGCCATTTAAAAGCGCCAGCCGGCCCACTGCAAGCGCCACCTCTTCTGTTTATTGCGCCTTTTGGCTTGCAGCGCACCCAGTACTGTATATAATCCCAGTCACTGTACAAAAAGACAGAGCGCTTACCATGTTGAAACTGACGCCACGCCAAGCCGAAATTCTCGCGTTCATCAAGCGCTGCCTGGAAGACAACGGCTTCCCGCCTACTCGCGCCGAGATTGCTCAGGAGCTGGGCTTCAAGTCGCCCAATGCCGCCGAGGAGCACCTCAAGGCCCTTGCCCGCAAGGGCGCGATCGAAATGACGCCGGGCGCTTCCCGCGGCATCCGCATCCCTGGCCTGGAAGCCAAGGCCGAAGAAGCCGGCTTGCCGATCATCGGCCGGGTCGCCGCCGGTGCGCCGATTCTTGCCGAACAGCACATCGAGCAATCCTGCAACATCAACCCTGCCTTCTTCCACCCCCAAGCCGACTATTTGCTGCGTGTACACGGCATGAGCATGAAGGACGTCGGCATCTTCGACGGTGACCTGCTGGCTGTGCACACCTGCCGTGAAGCCCGCAACGGCCAGATCGTGGTAGCGCGTATCGGTGACGAAGTCACCGTCAAGCGCTTCAAGCGCGAAGGCAGCAAAGTCTGGCTGCTTGCCGAAAACCCCGAATTCGCCCCCATCGAAGTCGACCTGAAAGAACAGGAGCTGGTGATTGAGGGCTTGAGCGTCGGCGTTATTCGCCGCTGATCCAGGAGGCGTCATGCAGCAGTTCATTCACGCACCCGAACAAGCCCAGTTGCCCCTGTTCGAAGCATTCCTCGCCCAGCCTGTGCTGCCTGGCCTGAAAGCCAGGGAACCGGCGCGCAAGAGCAGTCAGCCCGAGCTGTTCAGCGAACTGTCGCTGCGCGGTGCCCCTGGCCACTGCCAAAGCCTGCTGGCACCCGTGCTGCGCGAACTGAGCGAAGAGGACGAGACCCGCTGGCTGACCCTGATCGCCCCACCGCCAAGCCTGACCCATGCCTGGCTGCGCGATGCCGGGCTCAACCGTGAACGTATTCTGCTGCTGCAACCCCGCAGCAATCAAAGCGCGCTGCAACTGGCCTGTGAGGCTTTGCACCTGGGCCTCAGCCACACCGTGGTGAGCTGGCTGGGCAACGTCAATGCCACTGCACGCCAGCAACTGCTACGTGCAGCCAGTGCCGGAAACGCACAAAGCCTGAACATCCGCCTCGGCTGATGTTCAGGCTTTGCCTGTCACTTCAAATAGCCTGATACGCTGCTGCACACTCAGTGCAGCACACGCGGCCCTTCATCACGCTCGAGTTCGCCATCCATCAGGCGACCGGCCATCTGCACACCCACACTGAGCATGGCCTTGGCCACTTCCACATGCTGACCCTGCAGGAACACCTTGGCGTCTTCCGAGAAATCCAGGGTTACCAGAGAGCCCTCATCCTCGGCGCGACGAAGTTCGATGCGGCCGTCAGGCAACTCGACAATTTCCAGAAAAGACGTAGACATAAATGGCAGTTCTCCGCGAAAGGCGATTATTGTACCAGCCGTTGCGGCTATCAGCACTCACTCAACGCGTCACGGAAACGTCTCACCAAACTTTTAAGGTCATTGCGCCAGCTTTCCAGCTCGGCACGCGACAGCGCTGGATGCTCAGGCTCATCAAGATTGACAGCTTGAATCAGGGGCTGGGTAACGTCGGTTTTCGGCGCTTTTCTGGCGACCGGCGGTCGGAACAAATCGGCATAAGCACCGAGCATTTGCGCCAGCCAGGTTTCCCGCTGACGGGCCAGCTCCAGCAACTCGGCCACCTCCGGGATGGCGATACCGTTCAGGGCATCGTCAGCCAGGGCTTGCTCCACCGTTGCGACAACCGGCAGGCGGTAAAAGCCCCCGATCTCATGGCACAGCCCCAACAGAGCACCATACAGGTGGAACAGCGCCGACTCGCGCTCAGCCTGAACCAGGCCTTGGGCATTCATGGCCTGGCTTTGTTCCGCCTTGGCCATGGACTCAAGGGCGAGGCCGGCGAAGAACAGTTTCTGGTTGGTACGGGTGTAGAGTTCCTGGGCCATTTCAGTGCCCTCCCATAAGGCTACAAGGCGGATATCTGCATCATAAATGATTGGGGCCGCAAAGCGGCCCCACATTACAGCACCGATGGATCAGCGCTTGTCTTCAACCTTCCAGGCGTTACCGTCGTAGAACGCCTTCCAGCCGGTCGGCTTGCCATCGACCTCGGACTGCACGTACTGCTCCTTGGTCTTGCGGCTGTAGCGAATCACCGCCGGGCGGCCATCCGGGTCTTTCTGCGGCGCATCGCACAGGAAGTGGTACTTCGGGTCGATCTCATGCTTGTGCGGCACAATTTCCATCACCAGCGGCGCACGGGTTTCGCGGTTCTTGGGGAACTGGCTGGCAGCCAGGAACAACCCGGAAGCACCGTCGCGCAGCACGTAGGTATCGTCGACTTTCTCGCACTTGAGCTCCGGCATGTCCACCTTGTCCATCTTCGGTGGCGCCGCCTCGCCGCTCTTGAGCAGCTTGCGGGTGTTCTTGCACGTCGGGTTGGTGCAGCCGAAGAACTTGCCGAAACGGCCGGTCTTCAATTGCATCTCGCTACCGCACTTGTCGCACTCCAGGCTCGGCCCTTCGTAACCCTTGATGCGGTAGTTGCCTTCTTCGATCTCGTAACCGGCGCAATCCGGGTTGTTGCCGCAGATGTGCAGTTTGTGTTTCTCGTCCAGCAGGTAGGCGTCCATCGCCGTGGCGCAGATCGGGCAACGGTGCTTGCCCAGCAACACGCGCGATTCCGACTCGCCCTCGTCGTCAGCGGCAATCTCGTCGCCCGGCACCAGGTTGACGGTAGCCTTGCAGCGCTCTTTCGGCGGCAGGCTATAGCCAGAGCAACCCAGGAACACACCTGTAGAGGCCGTGCGAATCATCATCGGCCGACCACATTCCTTGCACGGAATGTTGGTCATGGTCGGCTGGTTGGCACGCATGCCGTCTTCGCTGGACTCGGCAGTCTGCAGCTTTTTGCTGAAATCGCCGTAGAACTCGTCGAGCACGTTCTTCCAGTCACGCTCGCCCTGGGCCACGTCGTCGAGGTTCTCTTCCATGTCGGCAGTAAAGCCGTAGTCCATCAGGTTGGAGAAACTCTCCGACAAACGCTCGGTGACGATGTCGCCCATCTTCTCGGAGTAGAAGCGGCGGTTGTGCAGCGTCACATAGCCACGGTCCTGGATGGTGGAAATGATCGCCGCGTAGGTCGATGGGCGGCCAATACCGCGCTTTTCCATTTCCTTGACCAGGCTGGCTTCGGTAAAGCGTGCAGGTGGCTTGGTGAAATGCTGGCTCGGGTCGATCTGGATCAGTTTGAGTGCTTCACCCTGCACCATCTCTGGCAGCACATCGTCTTCGCCCGGTTTGCTCTGCTGTGGCAGCACACGGGTGTAACCGTCGAACTTGAGGATGCGGCCCTTGGCGCGCAGCTCGAAATCGCCGGCAGCGACGGTAACGCTGGTGGACAGGTACTGCGCTGGCGGCATCTGGCACGCCAGGAACTGGCGCCAGATCAGTTCGTACAGGCGCTCGGCGTCACGCTCCATGCCGCTGAGCTTGGTCGGGTGGGTATTCACGTCAGAAGGCCGAATCGCTTCGTGCGCCTCCTGGGCGCCCTCCTTGCTGCCGTAAACCAGTGGCGCCTCCGGCAGGTACTGCTTGCCGAACTCCCGTTCGATGTAGCTGCGTGCCATATCCAGGGCGTCAGCCGACAGGTTGGTCGAGTCGGTACGCATGTAGGTGATGTAACCCGCTTCGTACAAGCGCTGCGCCATCATCATGGTTTTCTTCACACCGAAGCCCAGGCGGTTACTGGCCGCTTGCTGCAAGGTAGAAGTAATGAACGGTGCCGATGGCTTGCTGCTGGTCGGGCGGTCTTCACGCTTGACCACGCTGTAGCTGGAAGCCTTGAGCTTTTCCAGCGCAGCCATGGCCTGAGCTTCATTCAGCGGCTTGAAGGCCTCGCCCTTCTCGCGCGCCACCTCGAAACGCACCTTGGCGTTCTTGGCGGTGCCGAGGTCGGCGTGGATCTCCCAGTACTCTTCCGGGATGAACGCGCGGATTTCACGCTCGCGCTCTACCACAAGCTTCACCGCTACCGACTGCACACGGCCAGCGGACAGACCACGGGCAATCTTTGCCCACAGCAGCGGCGAAACCATGTAACCGACCACGCGGTCGAGGAAACGCCGCGCCTGCTGGGCGTTGACCCGGTCGATGTCCAGCTCGCCTGGCTGAGAGAAGGCCTCCTGAATGGCCTTCTTGGTAATTTCGTTGAACACCACGCGCTTGTAGCGGGTGTCGTCACCCCCAATGGCCTCGCGCAGGTGCCAGGCAATGGCTTCCCCTTCGCGGTCCAAGTCGGTTGCGAGATAGATGGTGTCGGCATCCTTGGCCAGGCGGCGCAGCTCTTCGATCACCTTTTCCTTGCCAGGCAGGATCTCGTACTTGGCCTTCCAGCCATGGTCGGGGTCGACGCCCATGCGTGCCACCAGCTGACGGCGGGCCTTCTCTTTCGGCGAAAGCGCCGGCGCCTCACCCGCAGCCTTGCCACGCTTGGCGGCCGGCTCTTTGCTCGCGCTGGCCGAACCGCTGGTGGGGAGGTCTCGGATATGGCCGATACTCGACTTCACCACGTACTGGTTGCCCAGGTACTTGTTGATGGTCTTGGCCTTGGCCGGGGATTCCACAATGACCAGCGATTTGCCCATGGATCGGAGTATTCCTGAATCTGAAGATAAAAAACGCGCCAAGTGCCAGACGCGGCACCGCTATATATAGTGGCAAAAGTGTGAGGTCAAGCTCGGACGATCACGCGTGCGACTTGCCCAGCAACCCGGGCAGCCCCTCTTCGGCCTTGACCAAAGCAAAGCGTGGCACCTGCTCGCCGTCAAATTCGACGGACTCCTGGAACATCGACAGGGGACGTACCCAGAAGCTGTAATCACCATACAGGCATTGGTAGAACACCATCCACTCTTCGGTTTCGGAGTGCCGCGCAACACTGAAGACACGGTACTCAGGCCCTTTGTAATGCCGGTATACGCCTGGTTGTATCTGCATGTTGCACACCTCCTGAATAAAACCTGAAAAAACAAAACCGGGGCACTAGGCCCCGGCTGCTGTCCCGCTACGCGATCAGACGCGTTCGAAGACAGTGGTGATACCTTGGCCCAGGCCGACGCACATGGTCGCAACACCCAACGTACCGCCATTTTGCTTCATGACGTTAAGCAGGGTGCCGGAAATCCGCGCCCCGGAGCAACCGAACGGGTGGCCCAAAGCAATGGCGCCGCCGTGCAGGTTAACCTTCTCATCCATCTTGTCGAGCACTTTCAAGTCTTTCAGCACGGGCAGGGCCTGTGCAGCGAAGGCTTCGTTGAGCTCGATGAAGTCGATATCGGCCATCGTCAAGCCCGCACGCTTGAGGGCTTTCTGGGTCGATGGCACCGGGCCGTAACCCATGATTGCCGGGTCGACACCGGCCACTGCCATCGAACGGATCACCGCCAATGGCTGGATACCCAGGTCCATGGCACGCTGACCGGACATGACGATCATGCACGAGGCGCCGTCGGTGATCTGCGACGAGGTACCGGCCGTGACCGTACCGCCTTTCGGGTTGAACGCAGGCTTGAGCGACGCCAGACCTTCGAGGGTGGTTTCCGGGCGAATGGTTTCGTCGAAATCGAACACCTTCAGGAAGCCGTTCTCGTCGTAGCCCTGCATCGGGATGATCTCGTCCTTGAACTTGCCTTCGACCGTGGCCTTGTGGGCCAGCTGGTGCGAGCGCAAGCCGAACAGGTCCTGCTGCTCACGGGTGATGCCGTGCATCTTGCCGAGCATCTCTGCAGTCAGGCCCATCATCCCGGAAGCCTTGGCGGCATGCAAGGACAGGTGCGGGTTGGGGTCGACGCCGTGCATCATGCTGACGTGGCCCATGTGCTCCACGCCACCCACCACGAACACATCACCGTTACCGGTCATGATCGCCTGGGCAGCAGTGTGCAGGGCGCTCATGGACGAGCCGCACAGGCGGCTGACGGTCTGCGCCGCAGAGGTGTGCGGGATCGGGGTCATCAGCGAAGCCATGCGGGCGATGTTCCAGCCCTGCTCCAGGGTCTGGTTGACGCAGCCCCAGATCACGTCCTCGACTTCTTTCGGGTCGACCTTGCCGTTGCGTTCCAGCAGTTTGCTGATCAGGTGCGCCGACATGTCTTCGGCGCGGGTATTGCGGTGCATGCCACCCTTGGAGCGGCCCATTGGCGTGCGACCGAAGTCGACAATCACCACGTCTCTTGGATTCAGGCTCATATCAAATCTCTCGCTCTAGCTCGTTGACCGCTCAGTTGAAGAAGCGCTGGCCGTTCTTGGCCATTTCACGCAGCTTGGCGGTCGGGTGGTACAGCGGCCCCAGGTCGGCATACTGATCGGCCAGGGCGACGAATTCGGCCACACCGATCGAGTCGATGTAACGCAGCGCACCACCGCGGAAGGGAGGGAAACCAATGCCGTAGACCAGGCCCATGTCAGCTTCGGCGGCGGTTTCGACAATGCCGTCTTCCAGGCAACGCACGGTCTCCAGGCACAGCGGGACCATCATCCAGTTGATGATGTCTTCGTCAGTGACTTCACGCTGCTCGAACACGATCGGTTTGAGCACGTCGAGCACGG
Source organism: Pseudomonas sp. Kh14 (assembly GCF_900291005.1). Classification (NCBI taxonomy): domain Bacteria; kingdom Pseudomonadati; phylum Pseudomonadota; class Gammaproteobacteria; order Pseudomonadales; family Pseudomonadaceae; genus Pseudomonas; species Pseudomonas sp. Kh14. Next base: position 180,333 of record NZ_OLKJ01000022.1, on the reverse strand, counting down.
TGGCATCGAAGACCTTCTTCGGTTTGCCGCGCTTGTCGGTTTCGTAGGCGTAGAAGCCCTTGCCGTTCTTCTGGCCCAGGCGGTTGGCCTCGTACAACGCGTCGACCGCCGAGCGGCGCTCGTCCTTCATGCGATCCGGGAAGCCTTCGGCCATGACGTCACGGCCATGGTGACCGGTGTCGATGCCGACCACGTCCATCAGGTAGGCCGGGCCCATCGGCCAGCCAAACTTTTCCATGACCTTGTCGATGCGCACGAAGTCGACACCGGCGCTGACCAGCTTGGCAAAACCACCGAAGTACGGGAACAGCACGCGGTTGACCAAAAAGCCCGGGCAGTCGTTGACCACGATCGGGTTCTTGCCCATCTTCTTGGCGTAGGCCACGGTGGTGGCGACCGCCACGTCACTGGACTTCTCGCCACGGATCACTTCAACCAGCGGCATCATGTGCACCGGGTTGAAGAAGTGCATGCCGACGAAGTTTTCCGGGCGCTTGAGCGCCTTGGCCAGCAGATTGATCGAGATGGTAGAGGTGTTGGAAGCGAGGATCGCATCGTCCTTCACCTGGCCTTCCACTTCCGCCAGTACCGCTTGCTTGACCTTCGGGTTCTCGACCACAGCCTCGACGACGATGTCGACATTGGCGAAATCGCCATAGGACAGCGTCGGGCGAATGGCGTTGAGGGCCTCGGCCATCTTGGCCGGGGTCAGGCGGCCCTTCTCGACGCGGTTGCCGAGCAGCTTGGAGGCCTCGTTCAGACCCAGCTGAATGGCTTCCTCGCGGATGTCTTTCATCAGGATCGGCGTACCTTTGACCGCCGACTGGTAGGCGATACCGCCGCCCATGATGCCGGCGCCGAGCACGGCGGCCTGCTTCACGTCGTGGGCGATCTCGTCATGCGCCTTGGCCTTGCGCTTGAGTTCCTGATCGTTCAGGAACAAGCCGATCAGGCTCTCGGCGACCGAGGTCTTGGCCAGCTTGGCAAAGCCTGCGGCTTCGACTTCCAGGGCCTTGTCGCGACCGAAGTTGGCGGCTTTCTGGATGCTCTTGATCGCTTCGACCGGGGCCGGGTAGTTCGGGCCGGCCTGGCCAGCGACGAAGCCCTTGGCAGTCTCGAAGGCCATCATCTGCTCAATGGCATTGAGCTTGAGCTTTTCCAGCTTCGGCTGGCGCTTGGCCTTGTAGTCCAGCTCGCCACTGATGGCACGCTTGATCAGGTCGAGGGCACCGGCCAGCAGCAGCTCAGGGGCGACCACGGCGTCGACGGCCCCCACTTTCAGGGCATCTTCGGCACGGTTTTCCTTACCGGCGGCGATCCACTCGATGGCGTTGTCCGAGCCGATCAGGCGCGGCAGGCGCACGGTACCGCCGAAGCCCGGGTAGATACCCAGCTTGACTTCCGGCAGGCCGATCCTGGCGCTGGTGGACATGACCCGGTAGTCGGCCGCCAGGCACATTTCCAGGCCGCCGCCCAGCGCGATGCCGTTGATGGCAGCCACGGTCGGCACTTCGAGGTCTTCGAAGGCGTTGAAGATGCGATTGGCTTCCAGGTTGCCAGCGACCAGTTCGGCCTCAGGCAGCTTGAAGTTGTCGACGAACTCGGTGATGTCGGCGCCGACGATGAACACGTCCTTGCCACTGCTGACGATCACGCCCTTGACCGAAGCATCGGCCCGGATGGCATCGACGGCCTGGCGCAGCTCGTTCAGGGTAAGGCGGTTGAACTTGTTGACGGACTCACCCTTGAGGTCGAACTTGAGCTCGACGATGCCACTTTCAAGAGCCTTAACCGTGATGGCTTTACCTTCGTAAATCATCAACTGATCTCCACGATATGGAAGCTGAACTGTACACGCCGATCGCTGCAGCAGAAGCAGGCCTAAGCTGCCTTGCCCCAGGCACACCCGTCAGCGCGCTAGTCGGACGTATGGCTTGGCGTCATGACATACAAACGCTCAATTCATACGCCCGTTTGATTTGGGTGTGCACACATTCTCCGAAAAGATGGGCGTTGTCAAATGCTCACGAGCATGGCGAAAACGCGACTTTCCAGTCATTTTCTATCGTGCGGGTACAAAACATGATGACAGTGATCGCCGGTCATTCATGTCAGCGATTGACCACAATCATTGGCTGATTGCTTTGCGCTTGCGCGACAAGCCAAGGCGACTACACTGGCACTTGCTTGAATGAATAACCCGGCCTGCCTGGCCTTTTCTGCGCAGCAGAACGCAAAGCGGCGACTTGGCACCCCACCCCTTCGGGGTTATGCCGAGCCGCCGCTTTGTCGTTACAGAACAGATTGACCAGCCTGGACGCCGCCCCCGTAGGAGCGCGTTTACCCGCGAAGCAGGCACCGCGCAGTTTGGCACCGGCTCTGCCGGTGTTCGCAGGCGAATCCGCGCCTACCGGGGGCGCGCATGGGCGGCGCTCAAGCCAAGGTTTCGAGGGCGTAGGCAACATCCTGCAACACAGCAGTATCGCCACGTTCGGTCCAGTACAGGGCAATCATCCGCGCATCGGCCTCGACCTTGTACACACTCGTCGGCAAGCGCGACAAGGCGCCCATGAAGCGCGGGTCTTCGCAGGGCTCACGCCACTGGTTCCACCACACCCCGGGGCTGACCTGCCAGAAGCTGAAGCTGTCCTCATGCCCACGGCGACGGGCTCGGTGATACTGCGGGCAAGGGCTTGGCGGCTCCTTTTCCAGCCAGTGCGGCCACTGCTGCGGCGCCAGTTGCATGGCCAAACCCATGCGCCGCGCCTCCAGGCGCAACTTCATCTGCTCGCTCTGCTTGCGCGAGCTGCGCAGCCAGGAAAGCGGACTGAGAATCAGCGCAAGGATTGACACCACCAGCAATACCGTCATATCAGTAGTTCCCATAAAGCGTTGCAAATGAGCTGGTTAGCCATTTTTCACGGTAGACCCGCCCTAAAGCGACCATACTTCTTCTATCGCGATTGTCAGGAGTACCGCTCATGCAATACGAACATTTGTTGGTCGCCGTCGACCTGACCGAAGAATGCGACCCGGTGATCAAGCGCGCCATGGCGCTGGCAGAGCCTTCGAATGCCAAGGTATCCCTGGTGCACATCGTCGAGCCGATGGCCATGGCCTTCGGCGGTGACGTACCGATGGACCTGTCGCAGCTGCAACAGCAGCAGTTCGACCAGGCCAAGGAGCGCATGGACCGCCTGTTCAACAAATACCCGGAAATCAACCGCGGCGACTCGCACCTGACCTACGGCCAGCCTCGCCAGGAAATCCACCAGTTGGCCAAGGACCAGAAGTGCGACCTGATCGTTGTCGGCAGCCATGGCCGTCACGGCCTGGCATTGTTGCTGGGCTCCACGGCCAACGATGTGCTGCACGGTGCGCCGTGTGACGTGCTGGCGGTACGCTTGCTGAAGAAGGATTGACTGGACCTGAACCAGCCTCTTCGCGGGCCAGCCCGCACCTGCGAGGGTATGACAATCCCTCCAGGTGCGGCTTTACCCGCGAAGAAGGCGGAACAGGCTAACGCCAATCAGCCTTCCAGCTCAGCCCAGCGCTCCACCAAGACATCCAGCTCACCCTGCAGCTTCTCGATCCGTGCCAGCACCGCCGAAGTTTCTGCAATCGGCCGCTGATAGAAGCCCGCCGCATTCACTTCTTCCTGGGCTTCAGCCATACGCTGCTCCAGCTCATCGATCTGCCCCGGCAGCATCTCCAGCTCACGCTGCAGCTTGTAGCTGAGCTTCTTCTTCGAAGCTTCTTCCACCACCGGCGCCGCAACAGGCTCAGGCTTGGCCTCGACCTTCTCCACCACCGCGCTGTTGAGTGCAGACTTACCACCCTTGCTCTCGGTCACACCCAGCAGCTTCGGCGAGCCGCCCTGGCGAATCCAGTCCTCGTAACCGCCCACATACTCACGCACCTTGCCCTCGCCTTCGAACACCAGGGTGCTGGTCACGACGTTGTCGAGGAAGGCCCGGTCGTGGCTGACCATCAGCACGGTGCCCTTGTAGTTGGACAGCACCTCTTCCAGAAGCTCGAGGGTTTCCACGTCCAGGTCGTTGGTCGGTTCGTCGAGCACCAGCAGGTTGGCCGGCTTGCTGAACAGCTTGGCCAGCAGCAACCGTGCACGCTCACCACCCGACAACGCCTTGACCGGCGTACGCGCGCGCTGGGGGCTGAACAGGAAGTCGCCCAGGTAGCTCAGCACGTGGCGGTTCTGGCCATCGATCTCGATGAAATCACGGCCTTCAGCCAGGTTGTCGATCACGGTCTTTTCCAGGTCGAGCTGGTGGCGCATCTGGTCGAAATAGGCCACCTCAAGCTTGGTGCCGCGCTCCACTTTGCCCGCAGTGGGCTCAAGGTCGCCCAGCATCATCTTGAGCAACGTCGTCTTGCCAGTGCCGTTTGCGCCCAGCAGACCGATGCGATCCTGGCGCTGCAGGACCATGGAAAAGTCCTTGACCAGCAGGGGCCCGTCCGCGTGATGGAAGCTGACATTCTCCAGCACCATCACCTGCTTGCCGGATTTATCCGCGGCTTCGATCTGGATGTTGGCCTTGCCCTGTCGTTCACGGCGCTCGCCACGCTCTACACGCAGGGCCTTCAGTGCACGCACGCGGCCTTCGTTGCGAGTACGGCGGGCCTTGATGCCCTGGCGAATCCACACTTCTTCCTGGGCCAGGCGCTTGTCGAACAGCGCGTTGGCGGTTTCTTCGGCGGCCAGTGCGGCCTCCTTGTGCACCAGGAAGCTGGCGTAGTCACCGTTCCAGTCGATCAGGCCGCCGCGGTCCAGTTCGAGGATACGGGTGGCCAGGTTCTGCAGGAACGAACGGTCGTGGGTGATGAACAATACCGCGCCGTTGAAGCCACGCAGGGCCTCTTCGAGCCAGGCGATGGCACCGATGTCCAGGTGGTTGGTCGGTTCGTCGAGCAGCAGCAGGTCGGGCTCGGACACCAGCGCCTGGGCCAGCAGTACGCGGCGGCGCCAGCCACCGGACAGCTCGGCCAGGGTCTTGTCGGCCGGCAGTTGCAGGCGACTGAGTGTGCTTTCCACCACCTGTTGCAGGCGCCAGCCGTCGCGGGCTTCCAGCTCGTGCTGGACGTGCATGAGTTTTTCCAGGTCTTCATCGCCCTGGATGTTCATGCTCAGGTGGTGGAACTGCGCCAGCAACTCGCCCACGCCGTCCAGACCAGCGGCTACCACGTCGAACACCGTGCGCTCGTCGGCCACCGGCAGTTCCTGTGGCAACTCACCGATCTTCAGGCCAGGCGCACGCCAGATTTCGCCGTCGTCGCCCTTCTGCTCGCCCTTGACCAGGCGCAGCATGCTCGACTTGCCGGTGCCGTTGCGGCCGATGATGCACACCCGCTCGCCACGAGCGATCTGCCAGGACACTTTGTCCAGCAGCGGCATGGCGCCGAATGCGAGGGACACATCGCTGAATTTGAGCAGGGTCATGTTCGTCTCCATAAATCGGGCGCGCATTCTACCTGACTTGGCCCCCGACGGCATCCGCCAGGCCAACCGGTGGGCACCTGGCGACATCTGGTCGAACTTAATATCCCGATACAAGCACAGTGCTTTCACCCACGGCCGGCAAACAGCTAAGCTAAGGCAATAGCTTTCAACAGTGCTGGCTCCGCCGACACTTCCCATGGTTCAACTGCCCGGACGTATCATGCGCAGCCGCCTGTTACATATCGCATCCTGCCTGCTGCTTACCGCTGCCACCAGCGCGGCGCAGGCCACCGACCTGACCCTGCAACGCCAGTACTATGACGAAGCCAAGCGAGCGCTGGCCAAAGGCGACAAAGGCCCGTACCTGCGCTATGCCCAGGCGTTGAGCGACTACCCGCTGACGCCCTACCTGGCCTACGACGAACTCACCGCCCGCCTGAAAAGCGCCAGCAACCAGGAAATCGAAGGTTTCCTGGCCAAGCATGGCGACCTGCCCCAGGCCAACTGGATGAAACTGCGCTGGTTGCGCTGGCTGGCCGAACGCGGCGAGTGGGATACCTTCGTCAAGTACTACGACCCCAAGCTCAACTTCACCGAACTGGACTGCCTCAACGGCCAATACCAGCTCAGCCACGGCTTGCGCGCCGAAGGTTACGCCACCGCCGACAAGCTGTGGAACGTCGGCAAATCGCAACCTGCCGCCTGCGACACGCTGTTCGGCATGTGGGCAGCCGAAGGCCAGCTGACCGAGGCCAAGCGCTGGGAACGCACCAAGCTGGCAGCCCAGGCACGCAACTACGGCCTGGCCAACACCTTGGTCAAGACCCTGACCACCCTCGGCCCGCAGGGGCGCCTGCTGGTCGACGTCGCGCAGAAGCCCGAGCTGCTCAACCAGCCGTCGCGCTTTACCCCGGTCAACGAGGCCATGTCCGACGTGGTCAGCCTCGGCCTTCGTCGCCTGGCCCGGCAGAACCCGGAGCGGGCCATGGCACTGCTCGACGATTACGCCCAGCGCATGCACTTCTCGCGTGACGAAAAGGTGGCCATCGCCCGCGAAATCGGCCTGACCCTCGCGCGCCGCTACGACCCACGCGCGCTCGACCTGATGACCCGCTATGACCCCGAGTTGCGTGACAACACTGTCAGCGAATGGCGCCTTCGCCTGCTGCTGCGCCTGGGCCGCTGGGAGGACGCTTACGAGCTGACCAAGCGCCTTCCCCAGGACCTGGCCAGCACCAGCCGCTGGAAGTACTGGCAGGCTCGCAGCCTGGAGCTGGCACAGCCCAACAACCCGCAGATCCCGCTGCTGTACAAGACCGCAGCGCGTGAGCGTGACTTCTATGGCTTCCTCGCCGCCGACCGGTCACAAACACCGTACCAGCTGAACAACAAGCCGCTGCTGCTGAGCCCCCAGCTGGTCAAGAAGGTTCGCAACACGCCCGGCATCCAGCGCGCACTGGAATTCCACGCCCGCGGTCAGATCGTCGACGGCCGTCGTGAGTGGTACCACGTCAGCCGCCACTTCACCCGTGACGAAATGGTTGCACAGGCACGCCTGGGCTATGAGCTGCGCTGGTACTTCCCGGCCATCCGCACCATCAGCCAGGCCCGGTACTGGGACGACCTGGACATCCGCTTCCCCATGGCCCACCGCGACACGCTGGTGCGTGAAGCCAAGGTTCGCGGCCTGCATTCGAGCTGGGTATTCGCCATCACTCGCCAGGAAAGCGCCTTCATGGAAGACGCACGCTCACCCGTGGGCGCCAGCGGCCTGATGCAACTGATGCCGGCCACCGCCAAGGAAACCGCACGCAAGTTCAACATCCCGCTGGCCTCACCGGCGCAAGTGCTGAACCCGGACAAGAACATCCAGCTGGGTGCGGCCTACCTGAGCCAGGTACACAGCCAGTTCAACGGCAACCGGGTGCTGGCTTCGGCAGCCTACAACGCCGGGCCCGGGCGCGTTCGACAGTGGCTCAAAGGGGCCAAGCACCTGAGCTTCGATGTGTGGGTGGAGTCGATCCCGTTCGACGAAACGCGCCAGTATGTACAGAACGTGCTGTCGTATTCAGTGATATACGGGCAGAAGCTGAATTCACCGCAGCCACTGGTGGATTGGCATGAACGGTATTTCGATGACATGTGATTGCTGTTGAGCCTGAACCGGCCTCTTCGCGGGTGAACCCGCTCCTGCAAGGGTTACGCGGTCGTTGTAGGAGCGGGTTCACCCGCGAAGAGGCCGGCACAGGCAACACACCTATTCCAGGATTTCTACTTCCATCCCCACCTCCAGCCACCCACTGCCATCCACAGCCAGGTTCTGGCCGAACAGCACGTCGCCTTCTTTTTCGCGGAAAGTCTTCAACGTAACCATCGGCTCACGGTCAGCGCTGCGCTCCCCGGTGGCTGGATCGATGGTCGTGAAGATGCACCGCACACTGGGCTTGAGCACGCGAAACACCAAGCTGCCGATGCGAATCCGCTTCCAGCCATCCTCGGCAAACGGCTCCGCGCCCTGCACCACCAGGTTGGGCCGAAAGCGCCGCATCGACATGGGGCGGCCAATACGCCGGTTAAGCTCATCCAGCGAGCCCTGCCCAATCAGCAGCAAGGGGAAACCATCCGGAAACGCCGCACGGTCACTGTTGAAGCCGTATCCATTGGGCAGGTAACGCGCACGCTGCTCCGGGCAATGTACCAGGCGTACGGCTTTGCCCAGCAACTCACTCAACCAGGCCGCCGCGGCATCGCCAGCGTCCGGCACACGCAGGGTATCGCGCCAGATCGTCACGCCGCGCAGGGCGTCATCGGCAGGCGGCACTGGCACCCGCAACGGCGCCTGTCCAGGGGCTTGCAGCAGCAAATGGCCGCTGTCGTCATCGCTCGCGTCGATCTGGCCAAGTTGTGGCCAGGCACGCTGGGTCAGGAAGCGTCCGTTTTCTTCCTCGACCACCATCCAGCGCCGGTCGCCTTGCAACCCCAGCAACCCCACCGGTGATGCCTTCAGGCTTTGCGCCTGCCCCGACTTCACCGGGTATCGATACAACTCACTGAGAAACATCCCTGCTGCCTCGCTTCATGCCAAAAGCCAAGCTTATACCTGGCCGGCACAACGTTCACGCAGCGGTGGTATCCAGCAGCAGGCGCTGCTTGACCACATCGACCAGGCGATCAGGCTGGAACTTGGAAAGGAAGTTGTCACAGCCCACCTTCTTCACCATGGATTCGTTGAAACTGCCCGACAGCGAAGTGTGCAGCACCACATAGAGCTGGCGCAGACGGGCATCGCTGCGGATCTCGGTGGTAAGCCGATAGCCGTCCATCTCCGGCATTTCTGCATCGGTGAACACCATCAGCAGCTTTTCGCACACGTCCTCGCCGGCGTCGGCCCAAGCCTTGAGCATGCGCAGCGCCTTCAGGCCATCACTGGCCACATGCAGCTTCATGCCCAGCTGGGACAGGGTATCGCGCAATTGCGCCAAGGCCACACTGGAGTCGTCCACCAGCAGCACTTCGCGGCCGCGGGCGCGGGCCAGCACTGGGTCGGCGAGCTTGTCGCCAGAGACCCGGGCGTTGTAGGGCACGATCTCGGCCAGCACCTTTTCCACGTCGATCACCTCCACCAGCTTCTCATCGACCTTGGTGATGGCAGTCAGGTAGTGCTGGCGACCGGCACTGGAAGGCGGCGGCATGATCGACTCCCAGTTCATGTTGACGATGCGGTCGACACCGCCCACCAGGAAGGCCTGCACCGAGCGGTTGTATTCGGTGACGATGATGGTGCTGTCCGGCCCCGGCTGTAGCGGGCGCATACCGATCGCCTGGGACAGGTCGATCACCGGCAGGGTCTGCCCACGCAGGTTGACCACACCGCAGACATAGGCGTGGCGCTGGGGCATCAGGGTCAGCTTGGGCAGTTGCAGTACTTCCTGCACCTTGAACACGTTGATCGCGAACAGCTGGCGACCGGCCAGGCGAAACATCAGAATTTCCAGGCGGTTCTCACCCACCAGTTGTGTGCGTTGGTCTACCGTGTCGAGAATGCCAGCCATTGGAAAGCCCCCAGGCTTGAGTCGTAAAAGGTGAAGTCATCTACCCTGTATCGGCGGCTTCACGCACACCTTGACCCTTGCAGGAAAATGCCGCGCGGATAATTGATATCACTTTACCATCATGCTTTACTGCCGACACGCCGGGGCAAATCAGGGGCACGACAAAAGTTCCCTACCCTAGCCGTTGATCAGGGAAACCCTTAGCAGCAATCGGGTGCAACCTGATGTTCGCGATATCCTTTAGCCATTAATGTGACGCCATTCTCATTGCATGAATGGAGTCAGGCTTTTGCTAGCTATCGTTTCGGCGTGCCCGCCCCCTGCGCCTACCCCACGCGCGGGGATATGATGATGGACACTGCCTTATCGTTCGATGACGCCCTGCAGGGCTTTCTGCTGGATGCCCAGGTACTGCTGACCCAGGCCCAGGAATGCCTGCAGCATCTGGAGCTTATAGACAATGACCCGGATGCCTGCAGTTGCCTGAACAACACCCTCGACACTATCGCCCGTCAAGCTACGCGCCTGGGCCTGCGTGAAGTTGCCCACTACACCACCGCCCTGCAACAGTTGCTCGCCCCGGCCTGTCACGGTGGCTGCCTGCAGCGTGAAGCCCTACCCGCGATAGGGGCGTGCCTGACCTTGCTGGCCTGGCAGTTGGAGCTGGTCGATAGCCGTACAGGGCGGCTGAACCTGGACATCGGCGAGCAACTGGTGCTGCTGGGTGAATTGGCCAAGGTCGTACAACCCCCCTTTGCGCCAGCCTGTGCGTCCTGCGATGAAGAAGGCAACGCGTGCATTCACCCGCACAGTGACGCGGCAACCGGCACTCTCCCCAACCGCTCTAACCGCATGCATTAACCTGACGCAAAGTGCAACTAAGCAACTTTATTGAAACCCGACCATGGTCGAACTTTGAAAGTTCACCAGGCTTTCGGTGCATGCCGTTGAATCATTGCCGCGCTAGTTACAGCACAAGTGGGTACAGCGCGATTAAAGGGTGGCACTTTGCTACCCGAAAGCGCCCGACCAGTAGGCGTTTCAACGCGTTACCCGGCCGCGACCGATGCAATGCAAAGTGGTAATATGCGCCCCCACAAACGCTTGCGACCGGAACAACGGTGGCAAGAATACGTGTTCAAAAAAACAACGAAAGTACTGCGCCAAAGCCTCTGAGCAGCATTGTGCAAGGCCTCCATCAGCAATACTTCAGTGGCCTCCCTACCTATGTTTCCACGCTTGAAGACTTCTTTGCATTGCTGCTCCCGCGCCGCCGTGCTGCGCTGGGCAACAGTCGGGCTGTGCGTGGCCTCACTGGTTGCCAACATGGCGCTGTACCTGGCCAACCAGACAATCCCGGCCAGCCTGCTGGTGCTGCAGTTGGTCGCCACGCTGGGGGCTGTTGTACAACTGGGCCTGGGCGCCAGATCGATCCACCTGCGCCCCGCCGAGCTGGCCGAGCGCATGCTCAAGGTGCAAGAAGACGAGCGCCAGCATCTGGGCCGGGAACTGCACGACGACATCGGTCAACTGCTCACCGCTGCCAAGCTGCAACTGCAGTGGCTGCAACGGCGCATGCCCGACGAGTTGCAGGGGCACTGCGACGCCCTGCGCAGCACGCTGGATGACACCCTCGGTAACGTGCGCGATGTTTCCGCGCTGCTCAACCCCCGGCAGTTGGCCAGCCTTGGCCTGGAAGCCAGCCTGCGCGCACACCTGGTACGCACCCTGGCCAGCAGCGGCGTGCACTGGAGCCTGGCGTGCAACCAGCGCCTGGGCGGCATCGACGAAGCCGTGGCCATGGCAGTGTTCCGTATTACCCAGGAGGCAGTGACCAACATGCTGCGCCACGCCCAGGCACACAACTTGGTCATCCGCCTGCAACGCACCCCTGAGGGGCTGGCGCTGTCGATCCACGACGATGGTCGTGGTTTCGCCCCTGCCCGGCACCCGGCCGAGGCCGGTCAGCGCGGCCTGGCCGGCATGCAGGAGCGGGTAATCGCGCTGCAGGGCAGCCTCGAGATCACCAGTCAGCCTGGCCGAGGCACGCAGATCGAAGCGATGTTCCCGTGGTCCCCGCGCACCCAGCAACGCGCCAGGAGTATTATCAACCATGACCTGTAGACTACTGCTGGTAGATGACCACTCGCTGATCCGCGCCGGGGTGCGCGCACTGGTCTGCGACATCCCCGGCTATGACGTGGTCGGCGAAGCCGACGACGGCAACCAGCTACTGGACCAGGTGCGCGCACTGGCGCCCGACATCATCTTGCTGGACATCTCCATGCGTTCGACCAGTGGCCTGGACGCCCTCACCCAACTGCGGGCCAGCGGCAGTACCTGCAAGGTGCTGATCCTGTCCATGCACACCGACCCGGACCTGATCATGCGGGCCCTGGAAAGCGGCGCCCACGGCTACCTGCTCAAGGATACCAGCGCCAACGAGCTGGAACAGGCGCTGGGTGCCGTCCGCCACGGTGAGCGCTACCTCAGCCCGGCCATCGCCCACACCGTCATCAACCAGGCGCTGCGGCACACCCAACAAGGCAAGCCAAGCGCTGGCGAACGGCATAATCTGACTTCACGGCAACTTGAGATCCTGCGCCTGATCGTGCGCGGCAAGTCCACCCGGGAGATCGCTGGGGGCCTGGGCCTGTCCATCAAGACCGTGGAAACTCACCGCTCGCAAATCATGAAGCGCCTGCAGATTCACGACGTGGCCGGCCTGGTGCTGTTCGCCGTACGCGAAAAAATCATCAGCCTGGATGACTGAGCAACGGCGACCCGGCCGGCAGGTGCAGGTGCAACGCCGCCGGCCTTGCCTGAAAGCGCAGGCTGGCAGCCTGCAACGGCTCGCCATCGAGATTGATGTCCAACCCTTGCGAACTCTTGATCTCGACCCATGGCAGCCTGGCCCGAACGAACAGGCCGTCACCACCCAACAGGTCCCGCAGAGCCCCCACCACTTCCTGTGGGGCAGGCAGAATAGCGACGTCAAGCAAACCGTCGTTGACCATGGCTTCGGGGCACAGCACCTGCCCTCCCCCAGCCTGTCGGCCATTGCCGATACCCAGCGCCAGCAAATCCCCTTGCCAATGGAAGCCCGGCCCCTGTAGCTCCACCGAAGCCGCCTGTAGCTCACTGAAGCGGGACAACCCGGTGAACAGGTAAGCCGCAGCGCCCAGCACTTTCTTGAGGTCTTCGGAGGTATTGGCAGTGACCTGGCTGCCAAAGCCACCCGTGGCCATGTTGAGGAACAGCTGATCGCCAGCCTGCCCCAGGTCTATCGGTTGTGGCGCGACATTCAGCAAGGCCAGCGCCGGTGCCGGCTCCAAGGGGATGCCAGCGGCTTTGGCAAAATCGTTGGCCGTCCCCAAGGGCAACAAGGCCAGGCTGGCTTGAGCAGCAGCCAGGCCCATTGCCTCAGCCACATCACGCAACGTGCCGTCCCCGCCACCGGCGACGATATGGCTGTAGCCCGCTGCCAGTGCCTCGGCGACCAGCCGTTGGGCGTCGCCCGCCTCCCAGGTAACCCGTACGTCCAGCACCCAGCCACTATCGCGCAGGTCGCCCACGGCGCTGCGCACGTCTTCGTTCATCGCCTGCTTGCCGTGCAGCACCAGCATTGCCTTGCGCCCTTGCATGTATGCGTCTCCGTAAAATGGACCACCCCCTATCTCGACCACTGGCCCGCCCGGATCGTTGCATGCCCTGGAAAAAACACTGGGCCGGCGCCACGCCGGCAACTGATCGCGTCGCCGGTCATTTTTTCCACACTTGGCAATCCCGGCTATGCTCAGAAAATACCCCTATTGCCATGGACGCGCCCGGCAGTGGCTCCCCCACTGCTGCCAACGGGCGCGTTTTGCTATCTGCAGCCTTTCTTGAGGACTTCGGGTCATGCGCATTCTCTGGACACTGCCCTACCTGCCTTGGCCGACCACCAGCGGCCACAAGACCCGGCAATACCATCTGCTGCGTGCGCTGGCCCAGCGCGGTCACCGGATCACCCTGCTGGTGCAGTCGAAAATCCCTCTCAGCGATGCAGCACGCGAGGCCCTCGAGCCACTCCTCGAACGCCTGATCGTGCTACCCCGCAGGCCGCTGCACAGCCCACTCAACCTACTGGCATCCCCCATCATCGACTACCCCATGCGGGCAATCATCAATGGCCTGGCGCCTTGCCTGCGGCACCGGTTCGAGCAACTGCTGGACGAACCCTGGGACGTGATCCAGATCGAGCACAGCTACAGCTTCCAGCCGTTCGAAAAAGCCCTGCAGGCTCGCAGGCTGCCCTACATGCTTAGCGAGCACACCCTGGAGTCGGTAATGGGCGGTGCCTGCCACGATCGCCTGCCGCTGTGGCTGCGCCCGCTCAACGCCTTCGACCGCTGGCGCTACCGGCGCTGGGAACACCGTGTGCTGCGCCAGCCCACCGAACTGGTGGCTGTCAGCGCCCACGATGCCGAGCTGATCGCGCAGATCAGCGGGCGCCCGGTGAATGTGGTGGTCAACGGCGTGGACTGTGATTTTTACCAGCAGGTGCAACCTGCGCTGCACAGCCAGCGTTTGTTGTTCGTCGGCAATTTCGAATATGGCGCCAATCTGGAGGCCATCGAGTGGGCACTGGACGACATCATGCCGAAGGTGTGGATGAGCAACCCGGCGGTGCGTCTGGCGATCGCCGGGCATGCCATGCCGGCCAACTGGAAGCTTCACTGGAACGACCCACGCATTGAATGGTTCGGCTACCGCCCCGACCTGCGTGAACTGCAACGACGTTCCGCACTGTTCTTTGCCCCCCTGCGCTATGCCGGTGGCTCGAAGGTGAAAATCCTCGAAGCGATGGCCGCAGGCTTACCCGTGATCACCACCGAAAAGGGCGTTTCAGGCCTGACCGTGAATAACGGCGAGCACTACCTGGGCAGTGACGACGGTGATCAACTGGCATTGCTGATCACCCAGTTGCTCAATCAGCCCTGGCGCATGAGCCAGTTGAGCGATGCCGGGCGCCAGTTTGCCCGCCAGCGCCACGACTGGAGCGTGGCTGCCCAACAACTGGAAACTGTGCACATACGCCTGACTCAGGCGGCACCGGCCGAGGCCGCGCCGCTGGCCAGTGCCTGGCTGGGCCGCTCAGCCAAGTAGCTCGCTGAAGGGGATGAATGGCACGTTGTCGCCCTGCTTCGGCGTGCTGCCCTCACGCACTTCCACCAGCCCCTGCGCCCAGGCGGCGCTGCGCAGCACACCCGAGCTCTGGTTCTTGTAGATGCTCACCCGGCCTTGCTCGATGCGCGCGCGCAGATATTCGCGGCGCGTACCCGGCTTGGGCCAGTCAAACCCAGCCGGCATGTCGAAACGCAACGGCGTAACGTCAATCACACCCTGACGACGCAGCAGGTAGGGCCTGGTCAGCAGACCGAAGGTGACCAAGGTCGAGGCGGGGTTGCCCGGCAAGCCAATCACCGGCACGCCCTGGAAGTGGCCGAAGGTCAGCGGCTTGCCCGGTTTGATCGCCAGCTTCCACAACGCCAGTTCGCCGGCCTCGCGCAGGGCAGCACCGAGGTAGTCGGCCTCGCCCACCGAGACACCTCCGGTGGACAGAATCAGGTCTACACCACCCAGTTCAGCCAGGCAGGTGCGAGTGCGCGCCAGGTCATCCGGCAGGATGCCGGCATCGACCACTTCGCAACCCAGCCGCTGCAACCAGCTGATCAGCAGACTGCGGTTGCTGTTGTAGATCTGCCCGGGCCCAAGCGGCAGGCCTGGCTCGACCAGTTCGTCACCGGTCGACAGCACCGCCACTTTCACCTTGCGCACCACGTCCAGACGGCCATGCCCCAAGGTCGCCGCCAGGCCCAGTTCGATCGGTCCAAGGCGGGTGCCGGCGCTCATCACCTGCTCGCCCTTGCGGGTTTCCTGGCCTTGAGGGCGTATGTTCTGCTCGGCGCGCAACACTTCGAGAAAGCGCACCCGGCCATCTTCGAGTACTTCGGTGTTTTCCTGCATCTCGACGCAGTCGGCTCCCTCCGGCACAGGCGCACCGGTGAATATCCGCGCGCAGGTACCCGGTTGCAGCGGCTGGGGCGCATGACCGGCGAAAATACGCTGGCTGACCGGCAGCGGCTGGCCCTGCCAGTCAGCCAGGCGCAAGGCATAGCCGTCCATGGCGCTGTTCGGCCAGGGCGGCAGGTCGAGCGAGGCCATCAGGTCGGTGGCCAGCACGCGGCCCTCGGCTTCGGCCAGCGGCAGGTTTTCGGTCTCGCGGATCGGTGCAGCTTCGGCCAGCGCCAGCAGTTGCTCCAGCGCCTGTTCCACCGGCATCAGCGGCCGGGCCTGGCTGACCTCAGCCACGGCTGTCACAGGCCGCTGCCTGCTTCAGGTGCGCCACGAAGTTGCAAGGGCGATGACGGGCATCGAGCTGCTCGGCCAGGATGCCATCCCAACCGGTACGCACAGCGTTGGTGGAGCCCGGCAGGCAGCACACCAGTGTGCCGTTTGCCAGCCCGGCCAAGGCACGCGACTGCACGGTGGAGGTGCCAATGTCGGCCACGGAAATCTGCCGGAACAGCTCACCAAAGCCGTCTACTTGCTTGTCCAGCAGGCACGCCACCGCCTCTGGGGTGCTGTCGCGACCAGTAAACCCGGTACCGCCCGTAATCAGCACCACTTGCACGTTGTCATCGGCGATCCATGTGGCGACCTGGGCCCGGATCTTGTACAGGTCATCCTTGAGCAGCACGCGCTCGGCAAGGCGGTGACCGGCGGCGCTCAGGCGGTCGACGAACATCTGGCCAGAGGTGTCGGTGTCGAAGGTACGGGTGTCGCTGACCGTGAGTACGGCGATGCTTAGCGCCACGAAGGGGGTATCTGCCTTGGCTTTCATGGGTGTCCGTCACAACAGGATGAGATGGACGCAGTTATATCACAGCGCACCTTTTCCAGCGTTGCCCCCCTAAGCCTTGCCTTGGGTCAAGGGGACAAATTAGTCGCTATGCTGCACTTGGAGTGAACTTGCACTAACGTCCTGCGTCATAAATGTCATCTAGCACCATCGCACTTGGAGAAACACGATGATCAAACGGACCCTACCCGCCTTCCTGCTTGCCTTGGGTTTGGGCGCCCTTGCTGGCTGCTCGACCCCAACCGTCATTACCCTGAACGATGGCCGGGAGATCCAGGCAACCGACAAACCGTCCTACGACGAAGACTCTGGCTTCTATGAATTCGAGCAACTCGACGGCAAGCGCACACGCCTGAACAAGGACCAGATCCGCACCGTCAAAGAGCTCTGATCAAGGCCCCGTTCAGGCTATGGCCCTTTAAACAACAAGGGCTTGCGAGCAAAAACGGGATGCAGTAGGATTTTGTTCATCGGAGTGTAGCGCAGCCAGGTAGCGCGTCTCGTTCGGGACGAGAAGGCCGCAGGTTCGAATCCTGTCTCTCCGACCAAATCCTTGTCAGAAAGCCCGCCATGTGCGGGCTTTTTGTTGTGTGCGAAAAATACGTCAGTGCGCGGTTTCAGCCTATATGGGCACCTGCAACCCCTGCAGATCCAGTCAGGCACTCAGGCGGGAGGTGACTTCGCCCAACTGCCCTGACAAACCATGCAGGCGCTGCCCCGCCTGCTCGGTATGCTGCACCGCTTCCTGGTTGGCCGTGGCAATTCGGGTGATTTCGATCAGGTTGCGCGAGATATCTTCAGCCACACTGGTCTGCTCCTCGGCCGCTGTGGCGATCTGCCGGTTCATGTCGCGGATCGCCTCCACCGCCTGGGTGATACGTTGCAGCATCTGGCCG
Source organism: Pseudomonas sp. Kh14 (assembly GCF_900291005.1). Taxonomy (NCBI): domain Bacteria; kingdom Pseudomonadati; phylum Pseudomonadota; class Gammaproteobacteria; order Pseudomonadales; family Pseudomonadaceae; genus Pseudomonas; species Pseudomonas sp. Kh14. The sequence goes on along the minus strand of NZ_OLKJ01000022.1, from coordinate 163,023 downwards.
GCCTGCTCGACCTGCTCAGCCCCTTCCCGGCTACGTTGCTGGCCACTTTCGATGGCCTTGACCGCCTCCACAGCCCCCGACTGTACCGCCTCGATGATCTGGTGAATTTCTGCAATCGACGCTGCCGTGCGCTGGGCCAGGCTACGCACTTCATCGGCGACCACCGCAAAACCACGCCCGGCTTCGCCAGCACGGGCTGCTTCGATGGCCGCGTTAAGCGCCAGCAGGTTGGTCTGTTCAGCAATGCCGCGGATCACTTCCAGCACTTTGCCTATCCGTGTGCTGTCATGCTCCAGATCGCGAATTACCGTTGCCGTGCCGGCGATTTCGCGGTTGACCAGCCCGATGATGTCGATGGTCTGCTGCATCACCTGCTCGCCGGCCTGGGCGCTGTGGTCGGCGTCATCGGCCGCGCGGGCAGCCTCGGCGGCGTGGCGAGCGACCTCTTGGGCAGTGGCGGACATTTCGTGCATGGCCGTGGCCACCTGGTCGGTACGCTGGAACTGGTCATGAGTACCGCGGGCCATATCACCGGCAATACTGCGCAACTGGCCGCTGGCACCTTCCAGCTCCTGAGCGTTGTCCTGCAGCCGGCCGACGGTATCGGCAAGGAAGTCACGCAGGGTGTTGGCCGCTCGCGCCAGGCGCCCCAGCTCATCCTCCCGACGGCTGTCGACCCGGGCAGCAAAGCAGCCCTGGCTGAGCTGCGCGACGTACTCGATCAACTGGCGGATCGGCTCGATCAAGCTTCGGTTGACCAGCCACAGGCTGAGCAGCCCCACCAGCCCCGCAGAAGCCAGCATCACCACCAGGCCCAACCATACCGTGCGCTCGGCACTGGCATTGATGCTGGCTGCACGCTGGCGAGCATCGGCGCGCAGTTGCTCGACCAGTTCGCTCATCTGCTCACTGGCGGCACGATCCACGCCTTTGACCGCCCGGTCGCCCGCTACCGGGTCGCCGCCTGCCGCAAGGAAGGCCTGGCGGCCTTGCGCATAGGCCTGGCTCAACTGGCGGTGGCTGTCGCGCAATTGCTGCAGCGACACCTTGAGCCTGGCATCGCTGTTGTCGATCAATTGCCCGAGCAGTTGCTGTACTTGCTGTTCGCGGGCCTGGAACTGCTGCCAGTACTTGTCCATCTCCGCAGGCTGGCGCCCGCGCAGCAGCACGTTCTTCCATTCCTGCACCTGGATCTTGAACTGCAGGTTGGCTTCGTCAATCAATTGCGAGGCCCGCAGCGGCCCGTCGACCAGCTCGGCGTAGCCACGCACGCTGGACGACAGGAACTGGAAACACACCAGGGCGATCAGCAGCATCGCCAGCACACTGCCGCCGAGCAGCGAGAGAATTTGCACTCTGAGGGATTTACGCAACATCGAGGGTCTCGGAACCAGAGGGAGTAGGCTGAGGCCGCTGTACAGCCTCATTACTGGCAGGCCAAAAAAAAGCTGCCATTACGCAATGGCAGCCAGGTCGAGCACTTACGCAACAGTTGAGGCAAATCTTCTCAGGCAATTACTACAGAAATGTTACAAAGCCACGACACGCTAGCCCGTGGTGAACTGCAGCGCTGCCAGCCGCGCATACAGCGGGCTGTCCTCGATCAACTGACGGTGGGTGCCGACCGCCACCAGCCGGCCTTGGTCGATGACCGCGATGCGCTCGGCATGCTGCACCGTGGCCAGGCGATGGGCGATCACCAGCGTGGTACGGCCGGCCATCAGGCTGGGTAGCGCTTGCTGGATCAAGTATTCGCTTTGTGCATCAAGGGCACTGGTGGCTTCGTCGAGCAACAGGATCGGCGCATCGACCAGCAAGGCCCGGGCAATCGCCAGGCGCTGGCGTTGCCCGCCAGAAAGGCCGATGCCGCCCTCCCCCAGTTGTGTCTGGTAGCCTTGGGGCAGTTGCCGGATGAATTCGTCGGCATGGGCGCCGCGGGCTGCTGCTTCGACTTCGGCCAAGGTCGCCTCGGGCCGGCCATAACGAATGTTGGCCTCCACTGTGCCACGGAACAGCGAGGGGTTTTGTGCCACCAAAGCGAACTGCCGGCGTAGCTGGTCGGGATCAAATTCGGTAACCGGCTGGCCATCGAGCAGGATGCGCCCTTGCTGTGGGTCGTAAAAGCGCAGCAACAAATCGAACAGGGTCGACTTGCCTGCCCCGGAAGGGCCAACCAGGGCGACGGTCTGCCCGGGCTCGATGGTCAGGCTCAGGCCGTCGACAGCTGCCACCGTGGGCCGTGAGGGGTAAGCGAACACCACCTGCTGCAGTTCGATTCGCCCGCTGGCCCGCTGCTGTGGCAGCAGCTGCGCCACGGCGGGCGGCAGGATGGCACTTCGCGCTGCCAACAGTTCGGCAATGCGCTCAGCGGCACCCGCGGCCCGTTGCAGTTCGCCGATCACCTCACTGAGGGTACCGAAGGCGCTGCCGACGATCAGACTGTAGAACACGAATGCAGCCAGCTCGCCTGCGGATATACGCCCGGCGATCACATCCATGCCGCCGACCCACAGCATCACCCCCACCGCCCCCAACACCAGAACGATCACCAGGGTAATCAGCCAGGCACGCTGTGTAATCCGCTTGCGGGCAACAGTAAACGCTGCTTCGACCGTATCGGCGAACAGTTCGCGGTCGTGCGCCTGGTGGTTGTAGGCCTGCACGGTCTTGATCTGCGCCAGCGTCTCAGCCACGTAGCTGCCCACATCGGCGACCCTGTCCTGGCTCTGCCGCGACAGGCTGCGCACACGACGGCCGAACAACAGGATCGGTGCCAACACCAGCGGCAGCGTTACCACCACGATGCTGGTGAGCTTGGGGTTGGTGATGAACAGCAATACCACACCGCCAATGACCATCAGCGCATTGCGCAGGAACATCGACAGCGATGAACCGATCACTGATTGCAGCAAGGTGGTGTCCGCAGTCAGCCGAGACTGGATCTCGGAGCTGCGGTTGTCCTCGAAAAAACCTGGGTGCAGGCCGATCAGGTGATTGAAGACGGCACGACGGATATCGGCCACACAACGCTCGCCAATCCACGACACCAGATAAAAACGGCTGAAGGTACCCACCGCCAGCGCCAGCACCAGCAGCAGGAACAGCCCGATGGTTTGATTGAGCTGGTGCGCGGAGCGGGTCATGAAGCCTTGATCCACCAGCAGGCGGATACCTTGGCCCATCGACAGGGTGATGGCAGCGGTGACCACCAGCGCCAGCAATGCCAGCAGCACCTGGCGGCGATAAGGGCGAACGAACTGCCAAGCCAGGCGCAAGGCGCGGCGTTGGCGCGGGGAAACCGATTCGGGCATGACGACGACCACAAAAGGTGGGGAAGCGGCAGCCTACCACTCATCCCGGTCGGGAGACTGCATGAAGGTTGCTATAACGCATCGATCTAAACAGCTTATGGAGCTTTCACAGGGTTTCTGCTGGACTGTTGCTGCCGTGACCCGGAAGCTGTCACAGGCCAGTCACGGCGCAGGGCTACCCTGAGCTTGAACCTGAAGAGGAGACAGTGCATGAGCTTGCAGCATGGCAGTGATAACCAGAAGCCCCAGACCTCCCCGCAACAGCAAGTATGCGGTTCGATCATCGACGCCAAGGGGCGCGAAGTGCCGATCACCGAGCAGATGATCCAGCAGGCCTGCAAGGCCCTGGAAGAAAGCCGTGTCGAGCGCGTACGCAAAGGTTGATCGGCGAATTCTTTGCAACCCGGCGCTTGCGCCGGGTTTTTATCTGCCCAGCCAGTGGGCTTGGCCGCCCCAACGGGCAACCGCACCTACCTGCAAGATCAAGACAAGGCTTGCTTAGACCAACACCCCACCCAAGGCACTGACCAACTGTGCCAACTGCGGCGCCTCCCCGTGCAAGCGCACTGCCAGCCCCTCGATCTCGCGCCTAGGTGGGTATTGCTTGCGCAACTGGTCGAACGCCGCTCGCTGTTGCTGCGGATCATCGCTCAGGCTACGGCGGAAATCGGCATCATCACGGCGCGGGTCATACACGGCGCGACACAGGGTGGCCATGGCCCATGACAGGTCGGTGCTGGCATCCAGCTCGATCTGCGCCAGCGGTGGTTTGGGCAGCAGCTCGGCCAGTCGCACCTGCTCGTTCACACCGAGGAAGCGGCAAAGCGCTTGGTAGATCTGCGCCGTGCCACGTTGGCGGCCATCGAGGCTATAGCCGGCAATGTGCGGCGTAGCGAGGGTGCACAGGTCGGCCAACGTCAGGTCGACCTGCGGCTCCCCTTCCCACACATCCAGCACCGCGTGCACGTCTTCACGGTCCAGCAGCAGCTCGCGCAGGGCCACGTTGTCCACTACCGGGCCACGGCTGGCGTTTAACAGCCAGGCGCCCGGGCGCAACTGTGCCAGCTGCGCCTGCCCCAGCAGGTGCCAGGTCGGGTGCTGGCCGCCGCGTTGCAACGGGGTATGCAAGCTGATCACATCGCACTGCTGCAGGATGGTTTCGAGGCTGACGTAGTCGCCGCCCTCGGCGGCCTGACGCAACGGGTCGCACACCAGCACCTTCCAGCCCAGGCCATGCAGCACCCGCACGAGGCGGCCACCCACTTCACCCGCGCCCACTACGCCATACACGCGTTCAGGCAATGCCACGCCATCCAGTTCGGCCAGGGTCAGCAGGCTGCCCAGCACGTAATCGACCACGCCGCGGGCATTGCAGCCAGGTGCGCTGCTCCAGCGGATGCCAGCTTCTGCAAAGTAATCCAGGTCCAGGTGATCAGTGCCGATGGTGCAAGTGCCGACAAAGCGTACACGGCTGCCTTCGAGCAGCTGACGGTCGACCTTGGTCACGGAGCGCACCAGCAGGATATCGGCATCCTTGACGCTGGCAGCATCGAGGCTTCGGCCAGGGTAGCGGCGAATTTCACCGAAACCCTGGAAGAAGGCATCGAGCAGCGGGATGTTCTCGTCGGCAACTATCAGCATGGCGCTCTCCTGTCTGGGGAGCGCAGTGTAGGCGCAACGCCGGGCGTGTTCCAGAGCGATTCAGTCGGCTTTCTTGCGGATCCAGTACAGGAAAGTGCCGGCGTCCTCTTGCTGCTGCAGCAGCTCGTGGCCGAGGAAGTTGCAGAACTTGGGGATGTCGCGGCGGGTCGACGGGTCGGTGGCGATGACCTTGAGCAGGCCGCCAGCGGCCAGGTTGCGTACGTGCTGGTGCAGCATCATCACGGGTTCCGGGCAGTTCAGGCCGGTGGCATCGAGGATGGCGTCGGGGGTGAAATCGGTCATGGGGGGCTCCGAAAATGATCGCTATTGTCGCGCATAGCGCGACGCGGTCCAAGCACGGCTTTCAAACCCAGCGCTCTTGATCTTGATCTTGATCTTGATCTTGATCTTCGCGACTTCTGGAGGCCGAACGCAGGCCTTGCGGAGGCAGGTGACGGGCATGGATGCCCGTCAAGCGCTGAGGCCCCAGGATGGGGCCTTCGGCGCGGTCCTGCCGGGAGCAAGGCCGGAGTGAGGGGACCCCGGAGCGCAGCGCAGGGGCCGGATGATGGGAGCGCAGCGTTTTTTGGTTACTTTTTGTCGCGTTTGACAAAAAGTGACTCGCCGTAAGGGCGAAAAGGTGAGTCAGAGTCGCCATCGCAAACGGACGGTTCGCTGAGTCAAAACAGACGAATTTGCTTCTTGCTTCTTGCTTCTTGGATGTGAGCATCCACATCAAGTAGGTATTCATTTGCGACGGTGGCGCATAGTCACCTTTCCGCCCTTACGGCGGGTCCCTTTTTGTCGTGGCAAAAAGGAACCAAAAACCGTCGGCTCCCATCATCCGGCCCCTGCGCTGCGCTCCGGGGTCCCCTCGGCTCCGGGCTTGCTCCCGGGAGGACCGCGCTGCAGGCCCCATCCTGGGGCCCAGCGCTTGACGGGCATCCATGCCCGTCACCTCCCTTCGCAAGCCCTGCACTCGGCCTCCTGAAGTCGCAATCTGCGTCGCCTGAACTATCGCGCGCTTAGAAGCAAAAGCAGAAGCAGAAGCAGAAGCAGAAGCAGAAGCAGAACGACGTGCTGGCCTCAGCGTGGCTTCAAGTCGAGCCGCCGCAGGTGGCAGGTTACTTCTTCACGGTCGTGGTACAGCTGCTTGCAGGCAATCGACACCCTGATCTTGCGTGCCTTGAATGTTGCCTCCATACGGTCGAGCAGGCGCCGTACTTCGGCATAACGCTGCTTCATTGGCAACTTCAGATTGACCACCGCCTCGCGGCACAGCCCCTCACCCAGCCAGGTTTCAATCAGCGAGGTGGTACGCGCCGGCTTCTCGACGATATCGCACACCATCCAGTCTACCGGCTGCTTCGGCTGCCAGGTAAACCCATCGGCCATCAAGTGCTGGACCAGGCCGGTGTCCATCAGGCTTTCGGCCATCGGCCCGTTGTCGATGGCTGTCACCAGCATGCCGCGGCGCACCAGCTGGTAGGTCCAGCCACCCGGCGAGGCTCCCAGGTCGACGCCGGTCATGTCATCACCCAGGCGCTGCTCCCACTGCTCACGCGGAATGAACTGGTGCCAGGCCTCTTCCAGCTTGAGTGTCGAACGGCTAGGTGCCTCGCGAGGGAACTTCAGGCGCGGGATGCCCATGGGCCACAAGGCGCTGTTGCTGGCCGATGCAACGCCGACAAACACCCGGCGGCCGCTGATGAAGGTCAGCAGCAAGCGTGGGCGACCAGGGTCGTCTACCAAGCGGCCGGCCTTCTCCAGGGCCTTGCGCAACGGCACTTCGAACTTTCGGCAGAAGGTGGACAATTCCTTGCCTTCGTTGCTGTCCAGCACCTCTAGCCAAAGGCTGCCGAACACCGGGAAATCAGCCAACTGCGCCAGCAACACACTGATGCGGTCACTTTCCGGCAGTTCGACGTAACCGCCACGTGCCCACTGCCGCGGGAAAATCAGCTGGTTGAAACGCAGTTCCCCCATCAAGCGCTCGGCACCGCCCTCCTCGCTACAGACAAACTCGGCACTGGCACTTTGCGGCTTGCCTTTGGCATAGCCGGCAACACCCAGGCGGGCGGCATGTTCGCTGATTTCGGCGCAAACCTCGCCCTCGAAACCGGGCCGGCAATGCATGAACAGGGTATTCATCTCTCACTCCACTACGGCTGGCGCACCACAGGCGCCGGCAGGGCGGCGATGATAAAGGAAGTTCGGAACCTGCGACACGCCCCGCCGGTCCAGAAAAAGGTCAGGTAGCGTAAACCGGTCTAACCTGACCATTCAGCCAGGTCCGTGCCGTGCGGACCGATACAGAGCGGTGCTGCAGGCAAACCGTGAATATTTGCCGGGCACCGGTGCAGAAGGAGTTGGCAATGCCCTCGCTCGATAGCCTGAACACCCTCAAGCCCCTCAAGGTCGGCGACAAGACCTACCACTACTTCAGCCTCACCGAGGCCGCCCGCCAGCTGGGTGACCTGCAGCGCCTGCCCATGTCGCTGAAAGTGCTGCTGGAAAATCTGCTGCGCTGGGAGGATGGCGCGACCGTCACCGGAGAGGACTTACGCGCCATTGCCCAATGGCTTGGCGAACGGCGCTCCGACCGCGAGATCCAGTACCGCCCGGCGCGGGTGTTGATGCAGGACTTCACCGGCGTGCCCGCCGTGGTCGACCTGGCGGCCATGCGCGCCGCCATGGCCAAGGCTGGTGGCGACCCGCAACGGATCAACCCGCTGTCACCGGTCGACCTGGTGATCGACCACTCGGTAATGGTCGACCGCTACGGCACGCCGCAAGCCTTCGCCGAAAACGTCGACATCGAGATGCAACGCAATGGTGAGCGCTATGCCTTTCTGCGTTGGGGCCAGAGCGCATTCGACAACTTCCGCGTGGTCCCGCCGGGCACCGGCATTTGCCACCAGGTCAACCTGGAATACCTGGGCCGCACGGTATGGACCCGTGAGGCTGATGGCCGCACCTATGCCTTCCCCGATACCTTGGTGGGCACAGACTCGCACACCACTATGATCAACGGTCTGGGCGTCCTCGGCTGGGGTGTCGGCGGCATCGAAGCGGAAGCGGCCATGCTCGGCCAGCCGGTATCGATGCTGATCCCCGAAGTGATCGGCTTCAAGCTGACCGGCAAGCTGCGAGAGGGCATCACTGCCACTGATCTGGTGCTGACCGTGACGCAGATGCTGCGCAAGAAAGGCGTGGTGGGCAAGTTCGTCGAATTCTACGGCGACGGCCTGGCCGAGCTGCCCCTGGCAGACCGCGCGACCATCGCCAACATGGCACCGGAATATGGCGCCACCTGTGGCTTCTTCCCGGTCGACCAGGTCACCCTGGACTATCTGCGCCTTTCGGGCCGCCCCGAAGCGACCGTAAGGCTGGTCGAGCAGTACTGCAAGGCGCAGGGCATGTGGCGCCTGCCCGGCCAGGAGCCGTCATTCAGCGACACGCTGGCACTGAACATGGACGAGGTCGAAGCCAGCCTGGCCGGGCCCAAAAGGCCGCAGGACCGCGTAGCACTGGGCCAGGTCAGCCAGGCCTTCGACCACTTCATCGAGCTGCAGCCCAAACCGCTGGCCAAAGAGGTTGGCCGCCTGGAAAACGAAGGTGGCGGCGGCGTGGCGGTGGGCAACGCCGATCAGGCCGGCGAGATCGACTACAGCCATCAGGGCCAGACCCACACCCTGCGCGATGGCGCCGTGGTGATTGCCGCGATCACATCATGTACCAACACGTCCAACCCCAGCGTGATGATGGCTGCCGGGCTGGTGGCGAAAAAAGCCCTGGAAAAAGGCCTGCAACGCAAACCTTGGGTCAAGAGCTCGCTGGCGCCGGGCTCCAAGGTGGTCACTGACTACTTCAAGGCAGCCGGGCTCACGCCTTACCTCGACCAGCTTGGCTTCGATCTGGTCGGTTATGGCTGCACCACCTGCATCGGCAACTCCGGCCCGCTGGACGAGGCGATCGAAAAAGCCATTGGCAGCGCCGACCTCACCGTGGCCTCGGTGCTATCGGGCAACCGCAACTTCGAGGGCCGCGTGCACCCACTGGTCAAGACCAACTGGCTGGCCTCGCCCCCACTGGTGGTGGCCTACGCCTTGGCCGGTAGCGTGCGCCTGGACCTGACGCGCGACCCGCTGGGGTCAGACAAGGACGGCCAACCGGTCTACCTGCGGGATATCTGGCCGAGCCAAAAGGAAATTGCCGAGGCCGTGGCCAAGGTCGATACGGCGATGTTCCACAAGGAGTACGCCGAAGTGTTTGCCGGTGATGCGCAATGGCAGGCAATCGAGGTGCCACAGGCCGCCACTTACGTGTGGCAGGCTGACTCCACCTACATCCAGCACCCACCGTTCTTCGACGGCATCGGCGGGCCGCCGCCACAAATTGCCAATATTCACGGCGCACGGGTGCTGGCGCTGCTGGGCGACTCAGTGACCACCGACCACATTTCCCCCGCCGGCAACATCAAGACCGACAGCCCGGCCGGGCGCTACCTGCGGGAACAGGGTGTGGAGCCACGCGACTTCAACTCCTACGGTTCGCGGCGTGGCAACCACGAAGTGATGATGCGCGGCACCTTCGCCAACATCCGTATCCGCAACGAAATGCTGGCAGGCGAAGAAGGCGGCAACACCTTGCATGTGCCCACTGGCGAGAAGCTGTCGATCTACGACGCGGCCATGCGTTACCAGCAGGAAGGCACCCCGCTGCTGGTGATTGCCGGCCAGGAGTACGGCACCGGCTCGAGCCGCGACTGGGCAGCCAAGGGTACCAACCTGCTGGGGGTCAAGGCCGTGCTGGCAGAAAGCTTCGAGCGTATTCACCGCTCCAACCTGGTGGGCATGGGCGTGTTGCCGCTGCAATTCAAGGCTGGGCACAACCGCAAACAGCTGGGGCTGACCGGCAAGGAGCAGATCGATGTACTGGGGCTGGACGGCGCACATATCCACCCCGGCATGAGCCTGCCATTGCGCATCACCCGCGAGGATGGCCAACAGGAACAGATCGAGGTGCTATGCCGCATTGATACCCTGAACGAGGTGGAATACTTCAAGGCGGGGGGGATTCTGCATTATGTGTTGCGCCAGATGATCGCCGGTTGAGTCTGGCCGAAGATTCGTTCCGTTCTTGAAACCGAGCGCCGCGGGGGCGGCGCTCAATCTCTGCAATCAATGAATCAAATATCCATTCAATAAAACCAGCGGCTTGCCGATACCTGTCGAAAGCCCTGCGGACTATCACCCATGCGTAACAACCAGCCGATTACCCAGAGAGAACGGACTTTCCCTGCCCAGCAGCGGTTGATCTCCACTACCAACGCCAAGGGTGTGGTCACCTACTGCAACGATGCCTTTATCGAAATCAGTGGATTCACCCGCGAGGAGCTGACTGGCGCACCGCACAACCTGGTGCGCCACCCCGACGTACCGCCTGCCGTGTTTGCCCATATGTGGCAAACCCTCAAGCAGGGCCAGCCGTGGATGGGTATCGTCAAGAACCGCTGCAAGTCCGGCGACCATTACTGGGTCAACGCCTATGTCACCCCCATCTTCGATAACAACCAGGTTGTCGGCTTCGAGTCGGTGCGGGTCAAGCCCACCGCCGAGCAGATCCGCCGCGCCGAGGCCCTGTACCAGCGCATCAACCAGGGCAAGCCGCCGGTACCGCGCCGCGACAAGTGGCTGCCAGTGCTGCAGGACTGGCTACCGTTCATCTTGATCAGCCAGGTGGGCTTCCTGATCGGCAACTGGCTGGGTCATTCCTGGGGCTTTGCCTTGGCCGCAGGGCTTTCGGTACCACTGGGCCTGCTCGGCCTGAGCTGGCAGCAGCGCGGCCTCAAGCGCCTGCTGCGCCTGGCCGAGCAAACCACTTCCGACCCACTGATCGCGCAGATGTACACCGACAGCCGTGGCGTGCAGGCGCGCCTGGAAATGGCCATGCTCAGCCAGGACGCACGCATGAAAACCTGCCTGACGCGGCTACAAGACAGTGCCGAACACCTGAGCGACCAAGCACGCCAGTCCGATGCCTTGGCGCACAAGAGCTCTTCTGGGCTGGAGCGCCAGCGGGTGGAGACCGAGCAAGTCGCCGCCGCAGTAAACCAGATGGCCGCCACCACTCAGGAAGTGGCCAACCATGTACAGCGCACCGCCGATGCCACCCAGGAAGCCAACCGGCTGACCAGCCAGGGCCGGCAGATTGCCGGAGAAACCCGCGAGGCCATCGAGCGCCTGTCGGCGGCAGTGGGCGAGACCGGCCAGACGGTTACGCAACTGGCCAAAGACAGCGACGAGATTGGTGGCGTGGTCGACGTGATCAAGGGCATCGCCGACCAGACCAACCTGCTGGCGCTTAACGCAGCCATTGAAGCGGCGCGCGCAGGTGAAATGGGCCGTGGCTTTGCAGTGGTGGCTGATGAAGTGCGTCAGTTGGCCCAGCGCACCGCCGAATCCACCGGGCAGATCCACGGCCTGATCGCCAAACTGCAACAGACCGCCAGCAACGCAGTGCTGACCATGGAAACCGGCCACCGCCAGGCACAGGAAGGCGTCGATCGGGTAATGCAGGCCGACGAGGCGCTGGTAGGCATCAGCGAAGCGGTGGCCAATATCACCGACATGGCCACCCAGATTGCAGCTGCAACCGAGGAGCAGACCGCAGTGGCTGACGAGATCAGCCGCAACATCAGCACCATTGCCGAACTGGCCGACCAGACCGCGGAACAGGCGCAGCACTCGGCACTGCTGAGCGAAGAACTGACCAGCACGGCGGGCAGCCAGTATTCGCTGGTAGAGCGCTTCAACCGCTGAAGCTCGCGACTTGGCCCTCCACCGCGGTGGAGGGCACCGGCTCTGCCGGTGTTCGCGGGCAAGCCCGCTCCTACAACGGAATGTGCCGAATCACCTACGCGTAGGAGCGGGTTTACCCGCGAATACGGTAGCGGCGGCGACAGTGAACGGCGGGTGGAGATTGGCCAGCAGGCCCGGCCCTTTCCCGGGTAAGTTCGCTTGCGGTGTTACCAGTCCAACCGCAAGCGGCTCTCGAAGTAGCGCTCTTCGCCACTCAGCGGGTCCTCGAAACGCAGGCTCTGCGCCAACAGTTTCAGCGGCCGCTGGTAGTCATCCTCTTCGTTGAGCAATTGCGGATAGAACGGGTCATTGCTGATCCCTGCCCCCAAAGCCGCCATGTGCACACGCAACTGATGGGTCTTGCCGGTCACTGGCGACAGCCCATAGCGCCATCGCTCACCGTTCTTCTCCAGCACCTCGGCCAGGGTTTCACTGTTGGCCTCCCCCTCCACTTCATGCATGCGGAAAAATGGCTCGCCATGCACCAGGCGGCTTTTGTGCACCAGCGGAAAGGCATGCTGTGGCATGGCAGCGGCAATGGCTTGGTAACGCTTGTCGATACGCCGCTCGGGGAACAGCCGCTGGTAGGCGCTGCGGCTGTGCGGGTTGGCGGAAAACAGCACAAGCCCGGCGGTGTGCCGGTCAATGCGGTGCAACGGCACCAGGTGCGGGTTGTCCAGGCGCCGGATCAGGCGGCGCAACAAGGTCTGCTCGACGTATTCACCGGTCGGCGTCACCGGCAGGAAATGCGGTTTATCGGCCACCACCAGGTGCTCGTCCACATGCAGCACCACCTCTTGCACCGGGATCGGCCGTTCGTTCGGCACTTCGCGGAAATAATGCAAACGCATGCCACGCTTGTAAGGCAGGTCGGCGGCAACTGCCTGCCCCTCGGCATCCAGCACCCGGCCACGGGCGAAGCGGTCAAGCCACTGGGCGCGGTCGATGGCCTTGAAATGATCACACAAGCAATCGAGCACAGTCACCCAGTTACCAGGTGGCAGGCACACCGTACTGGCTTGCTGGCGGGCGGGGTCGAAAGGCGTGGTCATGGGTGGACTCGAGACGTTCATGGCCGCGCATTATCGCCCAAGCCCGCCCCCTCAACCAGCCTGGGCCATCGCCTCGCAGCGATCCTTCAGCCAGCGCAGTACTTGCACCGGCTCCCAGCGGCCAGGGTCGTAGAGTGCATAGAGCAACCCCTCATAGCCCACCACATCCAGCCCTCGGTGGTAACCGGCCCGCTGGAACAAAGCCTCGATCTCGGCGAAGCAGGTATTGAAGTGGACTTTGCCGAACGGCGTGCAGTCGCCGGTCACCAGGCCTTCGAGGCGCAGTTCCAGAACGGCGTCAGCCACCCGGTCCACGGGCATGCGGTTGACGCTGTACTTGAGTTGCTCGACATTGAGCATGGCTTCACCTCGATACTGTATTTATATACAGCATACGAACATCCCCTTGCTGCCGTCAATGCGCTTCATTGCAGCCCCGCCAGGTAGCCGCTGCCTTTGCGCACGGTCAGCACCTGCCTACGCGGCGTGCCGCGCGTCACCGACAGATGCACCCATTTGTCGAACTCCAGGATAAGCTGATCGAAGGGCACCGCACTTTCGCTGATTCGCCGGACGGTCTCGCGCGGGCTGACCTCGATCACCGTGAAGTCCGCCGCCAGCCCTTGCACGTGCTGGCTATCGGAGGCGCCACCGATCAACCGATTGACCCTTTCACTGCGATACCCACTGCTGATGATGATGGGCGCGTCGAACAATGCACGTACCTGTTCCAGCGCACCACACAGTAATTGCAGGTTGGCCCTGGCTTCGAGGGGCGGTGCATTATCGAACCCGTCGCGGGCGGCGAGCTGGGAAACGGTCATTTCATCGAGGGTGAAATGTGGAGTGATCAACATGGCGAGCTATTCCGATGATGGAGAAGGTTACCGGCGACGGTGCGCCTCCACCGGATCATCAGCTCGCTTCACAGATCATGGAGCAGGGTTGCAACTCCTCTGCAGCCATCATTGCCCAAGAAAGGCCACCACTTGTTCGGTATCGAACGGCCAGTGCAACTCGGCGCCGTTGTCACAGCGCCGCAGCACCGGAATGATCAGGCCATAACGTTCGAACAAAAGCTCGCTCTCGGCGATATCGACCAGCTCTACCAGCAGGCCATGATCGACGAGAGGCATCAACACAGCCTCGGCCACTTCGCACAGGTGGCAGCCGAGGGTGCCGAACAGTTGACATTCAGGCAGCATGTGGCAGGTCCCGGGTTGGCATACACAGAAGCCTATTCTAGGCGCGCCACGCCCACCCTGCACCTGACCAGGCTCAATCCTGGCTGGTAGCACCGATCCGGTGCAGCGACAGGTCCGCCCCCTGGAACTCCTGCTCATGGCTCAAGCGCAGGCCATGCAACGCACGAATGGCTCCGTACACGGCAAAGCCACCGGCCAAGGCCACCAGCACGCCCATCAGGCTGCCCAGCAGTTGGCTGACCAGGCTGACACCCCCCAAGCCACCCAACGCCACCTGGCCGAACACGCCACAGGCAATGCCACCCCACACGCCACACAGACCATGCAACGGCCACACACCCAGGACGTCGTCGATTTTCCAGCGATTTTGCGCAGCGGTGAAGGTCCAGACAAACAGAGCCCCCGCCACCAGGCCGGTGGCGAGCGCACCCACCGGGTGCATCAGATCGGAACCTGCGCAAATCGCCACCAGCCCGGCCAGCGGGCCGTTATGCAGGAAGCCCGGGTCGTTGCGCCCGGCCAGCAACGCTGAAAGGGTGCCACCCACCATGGCCATCAACGAGTTGATCGCCACCAGGCCGCTGGCGCCCTGCAAAGTCTGCGCACTCATGACGTTGAAGCCGAACCAGCCGATGATGAGGATCCACGAACCCAACGCCAGAAAGGGAATGCTCGACGGCGCAAACGCCACCAATCGCCCATCACGGTAACGCCCACGGCGCGCCCCCAGCAGCATTACCGCGGCCAGCGCCAGCCAGCCCCCCATGGCGTGTACCACCACAGACCCGGCAAAGTCGTGGAACGGTGCGCCGAAGCGTGCCTGCAGCCAGGCCTGCACGCCCAGGTTGCCGTTCCACACCACCCCCTCGAAGAACGGATAGACGAACGCCACGATCAACGCCGTAGCACACAACTGCGGCACGAACCGCGCCCGCTCGGCAATGCCCCCGGAGATGATCGCCGGAATCGCCGCCGCGAAGGTCAGCAGGAAGAAGCACTTGACCAGCGCATAGCCATGGTCGACAGCCAGCGTTGTCGCCGGCTGGAAGAAGTTGACCCCATAGGCGATCCAGTAGCCTATAAAGAAGTAGACCAGCGCCGAGATGGCGAAGTCGCTGAGGATCTTCGACAAGGCGTTGACCTGGTTCTTGTGGCGCACCGTGCCCACTTCAAGGAACGCGAAGCCGGCATGCATGGCCAGCACCAGAATGGCGCCCATGAGAATGAACAGGGTGTTGGAACCGTGGACCAGAGAGTCCATAGCGCTGTGCATGTTTTCCATGAAATAGGCAGACCTGCTGAAAAAGGCACCAGGACAGTTCAAGAACCTGCATCCCTGCACCGAATCGGTGCCAGCCACTACCCTGTTCAGGTGAGCGGGGTGAAGCCTGCGTGGTTTTTTCTTGGGTTTGTCGTGGATTGGGTTAAGGTTTATCGGTATCCGCTGCGCGGGCGCTCTGAATTGGCGCAAAACCTGTCAGGGGCGCTCCGCAACGTGGCAAAAACTTAGCAAGGCCCGTACCAGCAGCCGCACTTGAACCTTCCATGCGTGCTGTCACTCGAACTACCAACACTCATCGACAGGGAGAGACCCATGGCCAGCAAATCGGCAAAGAATGCACAAGAGATATTGATGGCTGACTTCCAGGCCTTGGTGCGAGACACCGAGAAGCTGCTGGCCGACACCGCCAACCTGGCCGGCGACCAGGCCGACGAATTGCGCGAGCAGATTCACGAGCGCCTGGCCCAGGCCCGCGAAACCCTGCAACTGACCCAGGACTCGGTACGTGAACGCGGTCAGGCAGCGCTTGGCAGCGCCGAGCAGTACGTGCAGGAAAACCCGTGGCGCGCAATCGGCATCGCAGCCGGCGTCGGCCTGTTGATCGGTCTGCTGGCCAACCGGCGCTAAGGGGAACCCATGGAGAATGACGCCAACGGCGCTGGCGCTTCGGGCAAGCGCCTGGGCGCGGCCATGCTGGGGCTGCTGCACAGTCACATCGAACTGTTCGGTATCGAGTTGCAGGAGCAGAAAGGCCGTACCTTGAGCCTGCTGCTGTTCGCCGGCCTGGCGCTGGTGTTCGCCCTGCTGCTGTTGACCGCGCTGTCCGGGCTGCTGCTGGTGCTGCTGTGGGACAGCTATCGACTGGCCGGTATCATTGGCCTGTGCGTGTTCTATGGCATTGCTGCACTGTACTGCGGCGTGCGCCTGAAGGCGGCGGTGTTCGACGAATCATCGCCCTTCGGCGCCACCCTCGACGAACTTGCCAAGGACAGGGAGCGCCTGTTGCCATGAGCCTGCCAGAACTGCCAAACACGCGTAACCCGCGCGAACTGCGCAAGGCGCTGCTGCGCCTGCGCATGGAAATGCACCGCCAGGAAATCCGTCATGAGTCCGGTCAGTTGCTTGAACCGCTGCGCCGCGTGCGCGGTATGGGCAGCTCGCTACATGAAGGCCTGGGTATCAAGCATGCGCCACTGTGGGGCATCGGTGCCGTGGTGGCGCTGGGCTTTCTCACCGGCAAGGGCGTACGCAGCGGCAACCTGACGCGCCTGGTACGGTTGGGCAGCACCCTGCTGCCGCTGGTACGCCTCTACCTGCAGGGCAGCCGCCGCCCCTGACCAGGGTTCGCCCCGGCAGAAGCAGCCTTGTGCTGCGAAGAGGCCCGTTCGATCGATACGAATGCATCGTAGGGCTGACCTCTTCTTCGCAGCACAATGCGCTTCCTGCAGGGTATGCTGCTGCCTTCGAACGACAGGAGACCGCGCCTTGGACTGGCACACCTTGCTTACCCGCGAACGGCTGGGCAAAGCCCTGTACAGCGCCGATGAACTCGGGCGCAGCCCCTTCCACAAAGACCATGACCGCATCATTTTCTCCGGTGCCTTCCGCCGCCTCGGCCGCAAGACCCAGGTGCACCCGGTGTCGAGCAACGACCATATCCATACGCGCCTGACTCATTCGCTGGAAGTCAGCTGCGTCGGCCGCTCGTTGGGGATGCGCGTCGGCGAGACCCTGCGCGACAACCTGCCGGACTGGTGCGCCCCCAGTGACCTGGGGATGATCGTGCAGTCTGCCTGCCTGGCCCACGACATCGGCAACCCGCCATTCGGCCACTCCGGCGAAGACGCCATTCGCCACTGGTTCCAGCAGGCGGCCGGGCGTGGCTGGCTGGACGACATGAGCGATGACGAACGGGCCGACTTTCTCAACTTCGAAGGCAATGCCCAGGGCTTTCGTGTGCTCACCCAACTGGAATACCACCAGTTCGATGGGGGGACCCGGCTGACCTATGCCACCCTCGGCACCTACCTCAAGTACCCGTGGAGCGCCCGCCACGCCGACGCCCTGGGCTACAAGAAGCACAAGTTCGGCAGCTATCAGAGCGAACTGCCCCTGCTCGAACAGATCGCCCGCAAACTCGGCCTGCCGCAGCTGGAACACCAGCGCTGGGCGCGCCATCCGCTGGTGTATCTAATGGAGGCTGCCGATGACATCTGCTACGCGCTGATCGACCTGGAAGACGGCCTGGAAATGGAGCTGCTGCAATACGCAGAAGTCGAGGCACTGTTGCTCGACCTGGTCGGCGAAGACCTGCCAGAAACCTACCGCCAGCTCGGTCCACGCGATTCTCGTCGGCGCAAACTGGCCATCCTGCGCGGCAAGGCCATCGAACACCTGACCAACGCCGCCGCCCACGCATTCGTCGAGCAGCAGCAGGCGTTGCTGGCCGGGCAACTGCCGGGCGACCTGGTGGAACACATGCATGGCCCAGCCAAACGCTGCGTACTGCAAGCCAAGGACATGGCACGCAACAAGATCTTCCAGGACAAGCGCAAGACCCTGCACGAAATCGGCGCCTACACCACCCTGGAGATTCTGCTGAACACGTTCTGCGGTGCGGCCCTCGAGCAGCACGGTGGACGTACGCCATCGTTCAAGAGTCGCAGGGTGCTGGACCTGATCGGCAACAATGCGCCAGACCCGCATGCCTCGTTGCACAGCGCCTTCCTGCGCATGATCGACTTCATCGCCGGCATGACCGACAGCTATGCCAGCGAAATGGCCCGGGAGATGACCGGGCGTTCCAGCCCGACCTGAAACGCGTCGGTGCAGCGCAGGTTCGGCCAGGCGCTGCACCACGCTTGCAGGAAACTTCCTACACCAACGGGGGCCACACTAAACGGCATGAATAAAAACTAATGAAAAGTTACCAAAATCGCTTTGACAGCGAGTTAAGCACACCTATTCCGTAGCCCATTTTGTTTTATCTTGTAAGCCGTTTCCCATATAGGCCTAACAGCCACTCCTCGCACGCCTGAGGACTTCCAACTGCGATAAGGTGCCCACTGTCACCCTCAATCGACCGCAGGGAAGTTGAACATGCACTCCATATTTATCGTTGACGACCATCCGGTGATTCGCCTGGCCGTCCGTATGCTGCTGGAAAACCAGAATTACAAGATTGTCGGCGAGTCGGACAACGGCGTAGACGCCATGCAGATGATCCGCGAGAGCAACCCCGACCTGGTCATCCTCGACATCAGCATCCCCAAGCTAGACGGCCTGGAGGTGCTGGCCCGTTTTCAGAGCATGGCCCTGCCCTTGAAGGTTCTGGTATTGACTGCACAGTCCCCGGCATTGTTTGCCGTACGTTGCATGCACTCAGGCGCAGCAGGTTATGTCTGCAAGCAGGAAGACTTGAGTGAACTGCTCAGTGCTATCAAGGCCGTACTGGCTGGTTATAACTACTTCCCCAGCCAGGCAATAAAAAACAACCAGACGACCGACAGTGACCTGCAACTTTTCCGCCAGGTAAATGACCGCGAACTGATGGTGCTTCAACTTTTCGCCCAAGGCCGCAGCAACAAGGAAATTGCCAAAGGCATGTTCCTCAGCAGCAAGACTGTCAGTACCTACAAGAAGCGTCTCATGCACAAACTGCAAGTCAATACGCTGGTCGATCTGATCGAGATGGCCAAGCGCAACGCGCTGGTCTGAACGTGGTCATGGCCCGAGCTATCAATCGCCTGCTGCTCGTCCTGCTGCTGCTCAGCGGCGCGACACAGGCTGGCCATCGCGAAGCCGCGTCCTTTACGTTACTGGCGCGCTCATCGGCCCACCCCGTCCAGCCCGTGCTCACGCCCGAACAACGGCAATGGCTCGAAGGCCGGCAGGAACTGGTGCTGGGCACATCGGCACCCGACTATCCGCCGTTTGACATCACCGGTGGCGGCAACGACTACCAGGGCCTGACCGCCGAGTACGCAAACCTGATCGGCAAGGCCTTGCAGTTGCCAGTGAGGGTGCTGCGTTTCTCCAGCCGGCAGGCGGCGGTGGAGGCGCTCAGGCACGGTGATATCGACCTGCTGGGCAGCGCCAATGGCTACGAAGCGGCCAGTGACGGCCTGGCACTGTCGCGCCCCTATGCCGTCGACCAACCTGTACTGGTAACCCGTGAAGACGAAAACCGGGCACTGGACACGGACCTTGCCGGCATGCGCCTGGGCATGCTCTACCACTATTTGCCCAGACAGGAAGTACTCACCGCCTACCCCAAGGCCGAGCTGCTGGCCTTCGGTTCTTCCAGCCAGGCACTGAATGCTGTCGCGTTCGGGCAGGCCGACGTGTTCATCGGCGATACCATCTCCACGCACTACCAGCTCAACCGTGGTCATCTGCCCCGCCTGCGCATGGCCAACTTCGGCAAACACGAGGCCATCGGCTTCGGTTTTGCCTTGCGTCAGCAAGATACCGTGCTGCTGGACCTGGTGAACACCATCCTGGACAGGCAAAGCCCGGCCATTCGCTCCAGTATCTTCAAACGCTGGAGCGCCGGCAGCGACCTGTTGCTGAGCGATCGCCAACTGCAATTGAGCGCGGCCGAGCAGCAGTGGCTGGAGAAGCACCCCGTGATGCGCGTGGCAGCCGATGACGCGGCTGCACCACTGTCCTACTTCGATGATTCGGGGCATTTCCGAGGCATCACCGCCGACCTGCTGGACCTCATTCGCCTGCGCACCGGGTTGCGTTTCGAAGTGCAGCGCGCCAGTGGCATTGCCGACATGGTCGCCCGCCTCAAGGATGGCCGGGCCGATGTCATCGCCGCACTGGCCAGCGCCGGCAAAGCAGGGGACGACCTGCAAATCAGCCGCCCCTACCTCGAAAGCGCTTATGTGCTGGTCAACCACAAGGACAACAACACATTGAGTTCACTGGAGCAGTTGCAGGGGCATCGCATCGCCATTACCCGCTACAGCACCATGAACGCCATGCTGTCCCGGGATTATCCAAAGATAAGCTGGGTCGAGACCGAAAGCGCGTTCTACTCCATGGCGTTGCTCAACAGCGGGGCTGTCGATGCGGTGATCACCACCCTGATCGACGCCAACCACGCCTTGGCCAGCAACCCCGAACTGGTCATCCGCACCTCGGTCGGCAGCGAACCCGCCAACTTCGCCATGGCCACCACTGCCCCGTCACCGGCGCTGTTGTCTATCCTCGACAAGGCTTTGCTGAGTATCTCACCCGAGGAGCTGGGGGTAATCAACAACCGTTGGCGCGGCTTTGGCAGGCATGAGGATGACAACACCAAAGGCTACAGCCGCCTTGCCCTGCAGGTGGTGCTGGCCACGGCCGTGCTTTTGTTGCTGGCCCTGCTCTGGAATGCCCGCCTGCGCCTGCAGATTCGCCAGCGCCAGCGCGCCGAACGCGCGCTGAACGACCAGTTGGCATTCATGCGCGCCCTGCTCAACGGTACGCCCCACCCCATGTATGTGCGCGACCGCGAGGGTTGCCTGAAAAGTTGCAACTACAGCTACCTTGAAGCCGTGCAGGCCCGCTCCGATCAGGTGATCGGCAAAAAACTCAAGGACAGCCTGTTTGCCGATTCCGAGCAGGCTCGGCAGATCCAGGCGGATTACCAGAAAGTCATGGCGGCGGGTTCACCACTGATCAAGGACCGTCCATTACGGATCAAGGACCGGGACCTGACCATCTACCACTGGATCCTGCCGTACCGTGACTCCCTGGGTGAGGTGCAGGGGATCATCGGCGGCTGGATCGACATCAGCGAACGCCGCCAACTGGTCCTTGAGCTGCGCCAGGCCAAGCAGCAGGCCGACGATGCCAACCGGGCCAAGAGCACGTTCCTGGCGACCATCAGCCACGAAATCCGCACCCCGATGAATGCCGTCATCGGCATGCTGGAACTGGCGGTCAAGCGCGCCGACCAGGGCCGGGTGGACCGCAGCGCGCTGGAACTGGCACACCATTCGGCCAAAGACCTGCTGGGCCTGATCGGTGACATTCTCGACATCGTGCGCATCGAGTCCGGGCACTTGTCCCTGGCCCCGGAGGTGGTCGACCTGGCGGCGCTGGTCGAATCGGTGGCGCGCATTTTCGATGGCCAGGCGCGGCAGAAAGGGCTGGCCCTGGAGGTGCAGATCGCCCCGGCCGCACGCTGCCATGTCCTGCTTGACCCGCTGCGCTTCAAGCAGGTGCTGTCCAACCTGGTGAGCAATGCCATCAAGTTCACCGAGCACGGTCAGGTGCGCATCTGCGTCAGGCTGCTGGATGACGGCACCAGCACACCAGCCGTACTGG
Organism: Pseudomonas sp. Kh14; assembly: GCF_900291005.1. Taxonomy (NCBI): domain Bacteria; kingdom Pseudomonadati; phylum Pseudomonadota; class Gammaproteobacteria; order Pseudomonadales; family Pseudomonadaceae; genus Pseudomonas; species Pseudomonas sp. Kh14. The sequence continues at coordinate 141,348 of NZ_OLKJ01000022.1, read as the reverse complement.
AGCTGGAGGTGCGCGACAGTGGCATCGGCATCCACCCCGACGACCTGCAGCGCCTGTTCAACCCGTTCATCCAGGCCAACCCGCACAGCCAGGGCGCCCGCGCAGGTACCGGGCTGGGCCTGGCCATCTGCCGCAACCTGTGCGAAATGATGGGCGGCAGCCTGTCCATGAAGAGCCTGGAGGATGTCGGTACCCAGGTGCGCCTGAAGATGCCGCTGCAACGGGTGGATGGCGCAGAGCAGCCGAAACCGCTGCCCGAGCAGCTCGACGTGCCCGACCCACGGCTGAACGTGCTGGTCATCGATGATCACCCGGCCAACCTGCAACTGATGGCGCAACAACTTGGCTACCTGGGCCTGGAGCACGCCAGCGCCCGCGATGGGCAGGAAGGCCTGGCGACCTGGCGGGAAGGCGACTTCGATGTGCTGGTACTCGACTGCAACATGCCGCACATGAACGGTTACCAGCTGGCGACTGCCGTGCGCGCCGAAGAACGCCAGGGCAAGCGACCACCCTGCACCATCCTCGGCTACACCGCCAACGCACAGCCGGAAGTACGCCGCAAGTGCCTGACCGCCGGCATGGACGACTGCCTGCTCAAGCCCATCAGCCTGAGCACCCTCAGCCAGCGCCTGGCTGGCATTCGCCCGCGCCGCCAGCAATGCCCCCGACGCAAGCTGTACCAGCTGGACGGCCTGGCCGCCGTGGTCGGGCCTGACCCGGTTGACCGTCAGCGCTTCCTGGAAACCTTGCATCAGAGCCTTCAGGCCGACCTGGCCAGCCTGATGGCGCTTCACCCGCAACACGACAGCGGCGCCATTGCCGAGCAGGCCCACAAGGTGCTCAGCGCCGCACGCATGCTGGAAGCCCCTGACCTGATGGCGGCCTGTGAAGCCCTCGAGGCCAGCGACTTGCCCATTGCCCAGGTGCGCCTTCGGCGCCAGGCACTGGCACGGCATATGTGCCGAGTGGAACGTGCCCTGGCCAAGGAATTGGCCACAAGCACGAATACTCAGGCAGGCAACCACACGTGTTAACTGGTAGACTGCGCGGCGTTATTACCTAAGAGGATTGTTTCATGGCCACAAACCGCTCCCGTCGTCTGCGCAAGAAGCTGTGTGTCGACGAGTTTCAGGAATTGGGCTTCGAGCTGAACCTGGAATTCAAGGAAGATCTGGATGACCAGGCAATCGATGCTTTCCTCGACGCGTTCCTGGAAGAAGCCATGGACGCCAACGGCCTGGATTATGTAGGCGGTGACGATTTCGGCCTGGTGTGCTCGGTCAAACGCGGCTCGGTCAGCGAAGAACAGCGCGCTGCCGTTGAAGCCTGGCTCAAAGGCCGCAGCGAACTGACCAAGATCGAAGTCAGCCCGCTGCTGGATGCCTGGTACCCGGAAAAGCCTATCAACAAGGCTGAGTGATACTTGTCAGCTTCGGGCTGAAAGGTTGATTGCTGAAAAGGCCACCCCATTCGGGTGGCCTTTTTATTGGCGATGCTTTTCCGTCGAACGTGACGCATCGCGGCTGCGCTTGGGGCATAATGCGTACTGTTTACGTCGTGGGGCCATCATCTCTTACAGCCCCAAAGCCCTTTTCCCTCGCCGCAGGGTATTCACTCGCTATGATCAAAACGCTTCGTCCCTTCATACTTGCCGGCCTGCTGTTGCCACTTGCCTTGCCCAGCCACGCCGCCGTCAATACCACCCTGCCTGCCAAAGTGCAGCAGGCGCTCAAGGCCAACAAACTGCAGGACACAGCACTGTCGCTGGTGATGCTGCCGCTGGACGGCCCCGGCACCCCGACCGTGTTCAATGCCGATGTGTCGGTGAACCCGGCGTCGACCATGAAACTCGTCACCACCTACGCCGCCCTCGAACTGCTCGGCCCGACCTTCCAGTGGAAAACCGAGTTCTACACCGACGGCACCCTGAGCAACGGCGTGCTTAACGGTAACCTCTACCTTAAAGGTGGCGGTGACCCCAAACTGAACATGGAAAAGCTGTGGCTGCTGATGCGTGACCTGCGCGCCAATGGCGTGCGCACCGTCACCGGTGACCTGGTGCTGGACCGCAGCCACTTCGTGCAACCCAACCTGCCGCAGTTCAACGACGACGGCGGTGATGAAAACAAGCCGTTCCTGGTCAAGCCCGACTCGCTGCTGGTCAACCTCAAGGCCCTGCGCTTCGTGGCGCGCAATGATGGTGGCAAGGTCACCGTCGCAGTCGAGCCGCCGATTGCCAGTATCCGTATCGACAACCAGATCAAGCCGGTAGCCTCGAAGAAATGCACCGGTGATGTGCGCTACAACCCGGTGCCCCAAGCCGACGGCATCAGTGTAACGGTCAGCGGCCAACTGGGTGACGGCTGCAACTCGCAAACCTACCTGTCACTGCTCGACCATCCCACCTACGCCGCCGGTGCCGTGCGCGCAATCTGGAACGAACTGGGTGGCAACATCCAGGGTGGCGACCGCATCGAGAATGTGCCCAAGAGTGCTCGCCTGCTGGCCCGAGCCTTCTCGCCAGACCTGGTGGAAGTGATCCGCGACATCAACAAGTACAGCAACAACACCATGGCCCAGCAGCTGTTCCTGAGCCTTGGCGCGCAGTTCCGCACCGATGCCGATGGCGACGACGCCCGTGCTGCCCAGCGCGTGGTACGCCAATGGCTGGCGAAAAAGGGCATCACCGCGCCGCATCTGGTGATGGAAAACGGCTCTGGCCTGTCGCGTGCCGAACGGGTCAGTACCCGGGAAATGGCCGAGATGCTGAAAGCCGCCTGGAAGAGCCCTTACGCTGCCGAGTTCATGAGCTCGATGCCGCTGGTGGGCATGGACGGCACAATGCGCAAACGTCTCAAGCGCACCGCGATGACCGGTGAAGGGCACATCAAGACCGGCACACTGAACACTGTGCGGGCGATTGCCGGCTTCAGCCGCGACAGCAACGGCCATACCTGGGCGGTAGCGGCAATTCTCAACGACCCGAAACCGTGGGGTGCCTCGCAGGTGCTGGATCAGGTGTTGCTTGACCTGTATCGCCAGCCGAAGCTGGCTGGCAGTACAGCGGCCAACTGACGCCAGCTGCCACTCAGCCGGGCCCGATTGCGCAGTCGATGCAGGAGCGGCTTTGCGTCCCGAAAGGGCCGCAAAGCGGCCCCCACGCCGACCGCGCGCACGGTTTTATACCAGCTCACCCTCCACCCGGTCCCGCCCGGCCTGTTTGGCCGCATACACGCCGGCGTCGGCGCGCAACAGCAAGGCATCGGCGCCTTCGCCCGACCGCCAGCCCGCCACACCGAAGCTTGCAGTCACCTGGCCCACGCCTTCCACCGGTACATTGCGCACCCCTTGCCATAACTCCAGCGCCAGCAGCCGGGCCTGATCGGCATCGCTGCCCGGGCAAAGCACCATGAACTCTTCCCCGCCCAAGCGGCAGAACACATCGGTACGGCGCAAACGCTGAGCGATGCGCTGGCAGAGGCTACGCAGCACCCGGTCGCCGACAGCATGGCCGAAGCGGTCGTTGATGCGCTTGAAGTGATCGATGTCGAGCATGATCACCGCCAGCGGCAAGCCATCGCGCTGGGCCCTTTCCAGTTCGATCTTGAGCCGCTCCTGAAAATAGCGACGGTTATGGATACCGGTCAGCGAGTCGGTGACCGACAGCGCCCGCAACTCTTCCTCCACGCCCTTCAGGTCGGAGATGTCAGTCAGGTAGCCATGCCACAGGGTGCAGCCCTGCTCGCCCACTTCCGGGGTCGCCTCGCCACGCACCCAGCGCATTCCGGCCCGTGGCAGGCAGACTCGATACTCCTCGCGCCAGGGTGACAAGTGTTCGGCCGAATAGCGCACCGAGCGGCGCACGCGTTCCAGGTCATCGGGGTGGATACGCTCGAACACCGCCGAGGCATCCTCACGCAACTGCATCAGGTCGATCTCATAAATGTCATACAGGCCCATGCTGGCGTATGGAAAACACGAATGGCCGTTGGCATCCAGGCGATATTGGTAGATACCGCCCGGCACCTCGGCGCTGAGCTTTTCCAGCAACCGGTCACGCGCTGCCAACGCCTCATGCACCCGGCGCCGCTCGGTCACGTCAATGCAGATGGCCAGGTAGCCAACCCACAACCCCTGTTCGTCGAGCATGGCAGTCACCAGCATGTTGGCGACCAGCTGGCTGCCATCGGCCCGTAGCAAGGTCCACTCGCCAGGCTCGGCCCCGTGCTCCTGCACCGTTTCAGCGAACATCGCCTGGCCGCCAGCAATGGCGCGGCCAAAACGCAAGCTCAAGGCCTGGGCACGCAGGTTCAGCTCCTCCGGCAGTACCAGGTCTTCAAGGCGCAAGCGGCCGATCGCTTCGCTGGCCGCGTAACCGAGCATGCGTTCGGCACCGGCGTTGAACGTGCTGACCACCCCCTTGAGGTTGGTGGCGATGATCGCCACCTGGGTCGCGGCATCCAGCACACTTCGTAGTTGGTTGTGGGTGCCACGCAACGACTGCTCGCTGACCTGCAACTCGGCAGTACGCTGAGCGACCAGGGCCAGGGCGCGCTGACGCTGGCTGAACAGGCTGTAGAGCAGCACGCTGAGCAACAGGCTCAACAGTCCGCCCAACAAACCGACCGCCATCACCGCCGAGGAGCGGTTCGCCTGCGCGAACGCCTGGCTTGGCTGAATGCTCAGCTGGAAATGGTGATCGGCCAGGCGCAACAACTGATTGCTGGCCAGGGCCAAGGGCGCGACCGGATTTTGCGAATCGAACATCACGACGGGGCCTTGTAACCCGGACGGGTCCGTGATGCGCACGACCAGGTTGTCATCAACCGCTACCGGTCGACCGTCGCTGACCAGCTCGCGCATGCTCAGCAACGCCATCACATAGCCCACTGCCGCACCGCGGGGGTCGGCATCGGAAAATACCGGCGCTACCATCAGCAGGCCGCGCCCTGCCGATTGGGTATCGAACAGGGCCAATGGCTCGGACACCGCCATGCTGCCCGGCGCCAGCGCCCGCGCCAGGGCCGCCTGAGGCCCGCTTTGACCAGCGAGGTCCAGGCCATAAGGCAACCCGGGCCGTTCGCTCGATTGGGTATAGAGCACCGGGAAGTAATGGTCGCGCTGCGAAGCCGGGCGCCATTGGCCTTGCGCGTCCTGGTCACGGATCACATAGCCTGGGCCGGTATGGGCACTGGCCAGGCGCTCGAATTCGGCGCGTTGCGCAGCCTCGACGCGCGGCGCCCAGGCATAGGCCAAGGTGCGTTGCAGCAGTGGTCGGGCATAGCCGTCGAATTCGCGCGGGGTGATCTCGCTGGAAAAACTGAAGAACCGCCGCAGCCCATCCAGGCGCTGCTGCTGTTCGTCAAAGCGCTCGGCAATACGGCTGGCGCGCTCGCTGGCCAGCAGCTCGAAGCGCTGGCGCAGCTGCTGTTTATAGAAGGTGTGCGCGGCAAATGCCAAGGCAGCGGTCAACAAGCCGCCCGCCACCAGTGCAATCAGCGCCATCGCCCACGCGGACGCCCTCTCTGTGCACAAGCCAAGCAACCGCGCACGCACGCCACACTTTGACATACACCCATCTCGTCACGTCAGCGTCCTGCGGATTATCTTGCCCTGCCCTCAGTTATAGCTATTGGCCATTAGCCGTGCAATGTACCTCGTCGCCTCAACGAAGCTGCAAACGCCAGGCGCGATGGATACGGTTATTACGGGCGAAGTCCGGGTCCAGGGTCTGCGCGCTGATTTCTTCCACCACGTAACGCGCCATCAGGTGCTCGTCCAGCTGGAACTTGCGGAAGTTGTTGGAGAAATACAGCACACCACCCGGCGCCAGACGGGCCATGGCCAGGTCCAACAGCTGAACATGGTCACGCTGCACGTCGAATACACCTTCCATGCGCTTGGAGTTGGAGAAGGTTGGCGGGTCGATGAAGATCAGGTCGTAGCTGTCACGGTTGCCTTCCAGCCAAGCCATTACATCGCTTTGCTCCAGGCGGTTGCGCTCGGAATAGCCATTGAGTGCCAGGTTACGCCGCGCCCAGTCCAGGTAGGTTTTTGACAGGTCGACGCTGGTGGTGCTGCGCGCACCGCCCTTGGCCGCGTGCACGGTGGCCGTGGCGGTGTAGCAGAACAGGTTGAGGAAGCGCTTGCCGGCAGCCTCACGCTGGATGCGCATACGCATCGGGCGGTGGTCGAGGAACAGCCCGGTATCCAGGTAGTCGGTGAGGTTGACCAGCAGCTTGACGCCACCTTCGTTCACTTCCTGGAAGCGGCCCTCGGTAGCCTGACGTTCGTACTGGCGCGTGCCGCTTTGCCGCTCGCGACGTTTGAGCACTACACGCTGCGGCGAAATGCCCAACGCCTGCGGAATGGCCGCCAGTGCATCGAGCAGACGCGCCTGAGCCTTGTCCGGGTCGACCGAACGTGGCGCGGCGTATTCCTGCACGTGTACCCAGTCCTGGTACAGGTCGACCGCCAGGGCATATTCAGGCATGTCGGCATCGTACAAGCGGTAGCAGTCGATCTGCTCGCGACGGGCCCACTTGCCCAGTTGCTTGAGGTTCTTCTGCAGGCGGTTGGCAAACATCTGCGCCCCTTCCGATAGCCGCGCGGGCTCGCTGGCCTGCGGCACCTGCTGGCGGGCTTCGGTGCCTTCAGGCTGCGCTTCGCGGCGTTCACCGGTGACGAACTGGTCAGGCTGCACCTTGAACAGCAGCAGCTTGCATGGCAATGCGCCGTTCCAGAACGCGTACTGCTTGTGGCTACGAATGCCCATGCGCTTGCCCAGTTGCGGCGCACCAGTGAATACCGCTGCTTCCCAGCCCATGCAGGCCTGGCGCAGGCGCTCGCCCAGATTCTGATAGAGGTACAGCAGGCTGGCTTCGTCACCCAGACGCTCACCGTAGGGCGGGTTGCTGATGACCAGGCCTTTCTGGTTCTGGTCCGGGCGTGGCTCGAAGGTGCTGACTTCGCCCTGGTAGATCTTCACCCAGTCGCCCAGGCCGGCACGCTCGACGTTGTTGCGGCCCGGCTGGATCAGCCGCGGGTCAGCCTCGTAGCCACGGATCCACAGCGGTGGCTTGGCCAGGCCGGCCTGCGCGCGCGCCTGCGCTTCGTCATGCACCTTGCGCCACAACGCCGGCACATGGCCGAGCCAGGCACTGAAGCCCCAGCGTTCGCGCTTGAGGTTGGGGGCAATATCGGCGGCGATCATCGCTGCCTCGACCAGGAAGGTACCCACACCGCACATCGGGTCGGCCAGCGCACCACCTTCGGCCGCGATACGCGGCCAGCCAGCACGGATCAGCACCGCCGCCGCCAGGTTTTCCTTCAGCGGCGCGGCGCCTTGCTGCAGGCGGTAGCCACGCTGGTGCAGGCTGTGCCCGGACAGGTCGAGGGACAGAATGGCCTCGCCGCGGTCCAGGCGCAGGTGCACGCGCACGTCAGGGTCGATCTTTTCCACGGACGGGCGCAGGCCTTCGCGGTTACGCAGCTTGTCGACGATCGCATCCTTGACCTTCAGCGCACCGAAGTGGGTATTGTCGATGCCAGAGCCATGGCCGCTGAACTCCACAGCCAGGGTGCCGTCGGCTGCCAGGTGGTCAGCCCAGTCGACCGCGTGCACACCGTCGTAAAGGTCGTCGGCGTTCTTCATCGAGAAGCGCTTGAGCACCAGCAATACGCGGTTGGCCAGACGTGACCAGACACACAGGCGGTAAGCAGTTTCCATGTCGGCGGCGCCGCGAATGGCCGAGGTGTGCTCGCGCACCTCGTCAAGGCCGAGGCCCCTGGCCTCTTCGGCGAGCAGGCTTTCAAGGCCTTTGGGACAGGTGAGGTAAAGTTCGAAACGGTCCGACATGAGTATTCCAGCGCCTTGGGCTATTTGACTGACGGGGCGACGCATCGCCCCGCGATGTTTGCCCGTACACCTTTCCAGCAGGCGTGCGGGTGGCTTTCTGCGGCACACAACGCGCTGCAGAAAAGCCGGGCCGCCTGACCGATCCGTGCCTGGCCCAGTGGCAAAGACAGCTTAGATCATCAGGCAGTACGCGTAATTCTGGCGATCTGCGGGCCAATGTGACCCTTCGTCGCATTTCAAATTATTTCTGTCATCCGCAAACAACGCTGGCGAAATGACGTCAAAGAACGGCAAACCCCGATCATTGCAGGGCTAAACACCAAATAAGGTTGAGTCGCATTTATTTACTTATCCCCTCACCCTTGGAAAGGTTACGTGCTTATGACAAATCGATCATTCACACCGTGACTCGCATTCGATAGAACTGGTCTCAGGCCGCTTCGCAACGAGGCGGCACTTTCAGCTCGCCACGCCGGCAGCGAGCGCAAACCGGCAGAACGACTCTGCCCGGCCTCGGAGAGGCCGACGGGACATTACAGTCAACAAGTGAGGGCAACACCCTATGAGAAGACTTAAGCGTGATCCGTTGGAAAGAGCATATTCACGTGGCTACCAATACGGGGTCACCGGCAAATCCCGCGAACTTTGCCCCTTCAATCTTCCTTCTGTTCGCCAAGCCTGGATCAACGGCTGGCGTGAAGGTCGCGGTGATAACTGGGACGGAATGACTGGCACCGCTGGCATCCATAGACTCAACGAAAATCACGCCGTTGGCTGAACGAGGACACTGAATTCGATTTACCATGCACGCCCCATCCGGGCGGCGGGCTAAGGCCCAGGGGCCCCTTGAAGGGGCCCTTTTTATGCCTTGGCAAACCTCATCAGCTGTACCCACACTCCCCCTGCAGGGGCGGGCTGGTGAGGTTACCGCGGCATTGCCGCGATAGCATCCACCGCTTCGCGAATCAGCGCCGGCCCTTTGTAAATGAAGCCCGAGTAGATCTGCACCAGGCTCGCCCCGGCTGCGATCTTCTCGGCAGCATGACGGCCTTCGGTGATGCCCCCAGCGGCAATGATCGGCAACTTGCCGCCCAGCTCACCTGCCAGCACCTTGACGATATGGGTGCTCTTCTCCAGCACCGGTGCGCCCGACAGGCCGCCCGCCTCGCCACCGTACGGCAATGCTTCGACACCTTCACGGCCCAGCGTGGTGTTGGTGGCGATCACCGCATCCATGCCCGACTCCATCAGCGCGGCGGCCACCAGCGCCGTTTCTTCGTCGCTCATGTCCGGCGCGATCTTGATTGCCAGGGGCACGCGCTTGCCATGTGCACCGGCCAGTTGTTCGCGGCGCTCGGCCAGGGCGTCGAGCAACTGCTTGAGCGAGTCGCCGAACTGCAGGCTGCGCAGGCCCGGGGTATTGGGCGAGCTGACGTTGACCGTGATGTAGCTGGCGGCGGTGTAGACCTTGTCCAGGCAGATCAGGTAGTCATCGACGGCACGTTCGACCGGGGTATCGAAGTTCTTGCCGATGTTGATGCCCAGCACCCCCTTGTAGCGCGAGGCGCGTACGCGCTCGAGCAGGTGATCAACGCCCAGGTTGTTGAAGCCCATGCGGTTGATGATGGCCGTGGCTTCCGGCAGGCGGAACAACCGGGGCTTGGGGTTGCCAGGCTGCGGACGCGGGGTGACAGTGCCGATTTCGACAAAACCGAAGCCCAGCTGGGCGAAGCCGTCGATGGCCGCGCCGTTCTTGTCCAGGCCAGCTGCCAGCCCCACCGGGTTGGCGAAGTTCAAGCCCATGACCGAAACCGGCAATGACGCCGGTTGCTTGCACAGCATGCCGTTGAGGCCCAAACGGCCACCGGCGCCGATCAGGTCCAGGGACAGGTCGTGGGAAGTTTCCGGGGAAAGCTTGAACAGCAGCTGGCGGGCCAGGGTATACATGGGCGGGCAAGGCTCAGGGTGAGTGAGGGGGCGATTATAGCCAGCGCGGGGCTGACAGGACAGCAAATCGTGGAGCGCTTGGCACATCGGTTGCACCCGTTCAGCCCACAGCCTTATCAGTAAGGGCGAGGACTCTTGTGAACACTGTACCCCGAGCAACGCCCCTGGCCTGGGTCAACGGCAGCGACGCGCCGGAAAAAACCAGCCTGAACATCGGCTACATGGCCCTGACCGACTGCGCCTCGGTCGTGGTCGCCGCCACCCAGGGCTTTGCCCAGCAGCACGGCCTTACCCTCAACCTCCAGCGCCAGGGCTCGTGGGCCGGGCTGCGCGACAAGCTGGTCAGCGGCGAACTGGACGCCGCGCATTGCCTGTATGGCCTGGTCTACGCCGTGCACCTGGGCATTGGCGGCGTACCTGCCAGCGACATGGCCGTGCTAATGGGGCTGAACCAGAATGCCCAGGCTATCAACCTGTCCCCTGCCTTGCAGCGCAAGGGCGTGACCAACCCTGAGGCACTGGCGCGTCTGGTGCACCAGCATGGCGCACGCCTGACGTTCGCCCAGACCTTCCCCACCGGCACCCACGCCATGTGGCTGTATTACTGGCTGGCCAGCCAGGGCATTCACCCGCTGCGCGACGTCGACAGCGTAGTGGTGCCACCGGCGCAGATGGCTGCACACCTCCAGGCCGGGCGCATTGACGGTTTCTGCGTCGGCGAGCCCTGGGCCGCCGACGCCGTGGCCAAAGGCCAAGGCTTCACCCTGGCCACCAGCCAGTCGATCTGGCCGGATCACCCGGAAAAGGTCCTGGCCTGCGCCCGCGTCTTTGCCGAGCAATACCCCAACAGCGCCCGTGCGCTGATCAAGGCGATCCTCACCGCCAGCCGGTTCATCGAGCAAAGCCCGGAAAACCGCCGCAGCACCGCGCAACTGCTCAGCGCAAGCGCCTACCTGGACACCCCGCTGGACAGCATAGCCCCCCGCCTGCTCGGCCATTATGAGGATGGCCTGGGCAACCAGTGGCAAGACCCACACGCCCTGCGCCTGTTCGACCAAGGCCGGGCCAACCTGCCCTACCTGTCCGACGGTATGTGGTTCATGACCCAGTTCCGCCGCTGGGGCCTGCTGCGCGAAGACCCCGACTACCTCGGCGTGGCCCGGCATGTCCAGCAACTGCAGTTGTACAGCGAGGCCGCACAGAGCCTGGGCATCGCTTGCCCAGGCCAACCGATGCGCAGCAGCCTGCTGATCGATGGCTCCCGCTGGGACGGCAGCGACCCCTTCGGCTATGCCCGCAGTTTCAGCTTGCATGCCTTGGGCGACCTGCCCGATGCCCGTGTCGGCGCGTGAGGGGGACGAACATGTTGCGCATCCTGCTGATCGACGATACCCAGAGCAAGCTCGGTCGCCTCAGGGCGGCGTTGAGTGAGGCCGGCTTCGAGATCATCGAAGCCCCAGACCTGACCATCGACCTGCCCGCCTGCGTCGAAACGGTGCACCCGGACGTGGTGCTGATCGATACCGACTCGCCAGACCGCGATGTGATGGAACAGGTAGTGCTGGTCAGCCGTGACCAGCCGCGGCCCATCGTGTTGTTCACTGACGAGCACGACCCCGGGATGATGCGCCAGGCGATCCAGGCAGGGGTCAGTGCCTATATCGTCGAAGGCATCCATGCTGCGCGGCTGCAGCCGATCCTGGACGTAGCCATGGCCCGCTTCGAAAGCGACCAGGCACTGAAGGCGCAGTTGCTGGCGCGCGACCAGCAATTGGCCGAACGCAAGCGCATCGAGCAGGCCAAGGGTTTGCTGATGAAGATGAAGGATTGCAACGAAGAGCAGGCCTATACCCTGATGCGTCGCCAGGCCATGAGCCGGCAGCAGAAGCTGATCCAGGTGGCCGAACAGATCATTGCCATGCATGAGATGCTCGGCTGATGCGCTGAAAATCTCAAGCCAGCCCCACCAGAAGTTGGCCCATCTCTTGCTCAACAAATTTCACCGGTAGCCAACGGCGGTTACCCCACTTGAATCCCGACAAAGACGTCGCTCTCCCCTCCACACCCATGGAGCGGGTAGCGGCGTCTTTTTCGTTCCGTTGTACTACCGAGTGAGGTGTTCGATGAGTGCCAGCTTCTGGAAATCCGGGCATGTGCCCACGCTGTTCGCCGCATTTCTGTACTTCGACCTCAGCTTCATGGTCTGGTACCTGCTGGGCCCGTTGGCGGTGCAGATTGCTGCCGACCTGCAACTGAGCGCACAACAACGGGGCCTGATGGTGGCCACGCCGATCCTGGCCGGGGCGATTCTGCGCTTCGCCATGGGCGTTCTGGTCGACCGCCTGTCGCCCAAGACGGCTGGCCTGATCGGCCAGGTGGTGGTCATCGTCGCCCTCGCCGCAGCCTGGTACCTTGGCGTACACAGCTATGAACAGGCGCTGCTGCTAGGTGTTTTCCTGGGCTTTGCCGGTGCGTCCTTCGCCGTCTCGCTGCCGCTGGCCTCACAGTGGTACCCGCCACAGCACCAAGGCAAGGCCATGGGCATCGCCGGCGCCGGCAACTCCGGCACGGTGTTCGCGGCCTTGCTGGCACCGGCACTGGCAGCGGGCTTTGGCTGGAACAATGTGTTCGGCTTTGCGCTGATCCCGCTGTCACTGGCGCTGGTGGTGTTCGCCCTGTTGGCGCGCAATGCCCCGCAACGGCCCAAGCCGAAAGCCATGGCCGACTACCTCAAGGCACTGGGCGACCGTGACAGCTGGTGGTTCATGTTTTTCTACAGCGTTACCTTCGGCGGCTTCATCGGCCTGGCCAGTGCCCTGCCCGGCTACTTCAGTGACCAGTACGGCCTGAGCCCGGTCACCGCCGGCTACTACACCGCCGCTTGCGTGTTCGCCGGCAGCCTGATGCGCCCGCTCGGCGGCGCCCTGGCTGACCGTTTTGGCGGCATCCGCACCCTGCTGGGCATGTACGGCGTCGCCGCCATCTGCATAGCCGCAGTCGGCTTCAACCTGCCCTCTGCCGCAGCCGCACTGGCGCTGTTCGTCAGCGCCATGCTCGGCCTGGGTGCCGGCAATGGCGCAGTGTTCCAACTGGTGCCACAACGCTTCCGCCAAGAGATCGGGGTAATGACCGGCCTGATCGGCATGGCCGGGGGCATCGGCGGCTTCCTGCTGGCGGCCGGGCTTGGCACCATCAAACAGCACACTGGCGATTACCAACTGGGGCTGTGGCTGTTCGCCAGCCTGGGCCTGCTGGCCTGGTTCGGCCTGCACGGGGTGAAACAGCGCTGGCGCACCACCTGGGGCTCGGCTGCAGTCACTGCAGCGCGGGTCTGAGGCACGCCGATGAGCCTGCTACTGAGCTTTGCCCAGGCCAGCGCCACCGGGCCGCGCGCGGAAAACCAGGACGCCCTGCGCCTGGTGACGCCGGCACCAGAACTGGCCGCCAGCAAAGGCTACCTGTTCGCCTTGGCCGACGGCGTCAGCCAATGTGCCGACGGCGGCCTGGCGGCGCGCGCCAGCCTGCAGGCACTGGCCCTGGATTACTACGCCACCCCGGCCACCTGGAGCGTGGCCCAGGCCCTCGACCGCCTGCTGCTGGCGCAAAACCGCTGGTTGCGCGCCCAGGGCAGCGGCCAGCCGTTGCTGACCACGCTTAGCGCGCTGGTGTTGCGCGGCCGGCGCTTTACCTTGGCCCATGTAGGCGACTGCCGGGTGTACCGCTGGCACGAGGGGAACCTGCAATGCCTGAGCGAAGACCATGTATGGGACCAACCGGGCATGCAGCATGTACTGAAACGGGCACTGGGCCTGGACCAGCACCTGCTGGTGGACTACCTGGAAGGCGAGCTGCAACCGGGCGAATGTTTTCTGCTGCTTAGCGACGGGGTCTGGGCCAGCCTGGGCGAACAGCACATCCAGGCCGTGCTGCGCGAGCAAACTGACCTGCAACTGGCCGCCGACACCCTGGTGGCCAGTGCCCACCTCAACGGCAGCAAAGACAACGCCAGCGCCTTGCTGGTACAAGTCGAGCAACTGGGCACGGCCAACCTGGGCGATACCCTGGCGCAACTGCAACAATGGCCAGTGCCCGGCGCGCTGCGCGAAGGCCAGGTGATCGACGGCTGGCAGGTCGAAACATTGCATGCGCACAGCCGCCAGTCCTTGCTGTACAAAGTGCGCGATAGCCAGAACCAGCCTTGGCTGCTCAAGACCCTGCCCACTGCACGTGAACAGGAACCGGGGGCGGCGCAAGGGCTGTTGCTGGAAGAGTGGTTTCTGCGCCGCATCGCCGGCCGGCACTTCCCCGAGCTACACGCCGCCAGTCAGCGCCAGCACCTGTACTACGTAATGCGCGAATATCCCGGCCAGAACCTGGCGGCGTTGCTGGCCGAACAAGGCCCGCTGCCCCTGCCGCAATGGCTGGAAGTCGCCCGGCAACTGCTGCAGGCAGTCGGTGTGCTGCATCGGCGCAACTTGCTGCACCGCGACATCAAGCCAGACAACCTGCACCTGGGCCGTGATGGCCAGCTGCGCCTGCTGGACTTCGGCCTGGCTTATTGCCCAGGCCTGTCCGAATACCCGCTGCACGAGCTGCCGGGCACGCCCTCGTACATCGCCCCGGAAGCATTCGAAGGCCACCCGCCCAGCCCGCGTCAGGACTTGTATGCAGTGGGCGTGACCCTGTACCACCTGCTGACCGGACACTACCCGTACGGCGAGGTAGAGGCTTTCCAGCGCCCGCGCTTCGGCCAGCCGGTCAACGCCGCGCGCTACCGACCCGACCTGCCGGAATGGCTGCAGCACAACCTGCTGCAGGCTGTGGCGAGCGACCCGACGCAGCGCTTCGAAACCGCCGAACACTGGTTGCTGCTGCTCGAGCGTGGCGACCGCCAGGAACTGCCCAGTCGCCCCCGGCCGCTGCTGGAGCGCGAGCCGCTGAAGGTGTGGCGCACCCTGGCCCTGTTGTCGTTGCTGATCAATCTGATACTGCTGTTCACCCTGCTCAAGGGCTGAACGCGCCTTGCCGATGAGGAAACGCTGATGAATGCAAAAGTATGGCTGGTCGGTGCCGGCCCTGGTGACCCTGACCTGCTCACCCTCAAGGCAGTGCGTGCGTTGCAGCAAGCCGCCGTGGTCATGGTCGACGACCTCGTCAACCCGGCAGTGCTCGAGCATTGCCCGCAGGCCCGGGTAATGACCGTGGGCAAGCGCGGCGGCTGCCGCTCTACACCGCAAGCGTTCATTCAGCGCCTGATGCTGCGCCACGCGCAACAGGGCCGTTGCGTGGTGCGGCTCAAGGGCGGCGACCCTTGCATCTTCGGCCGTGGCGGTGAGGAGGCACTGTGGCTGCAGGGACATGGCATCGAGGTGGAGGTGATCAATGGCATCACTGCCGGCCTTGCCGGAGCCACGCAGTGCGGGATCCCCCTGACTTCACGGGGCGTGAGCCGAGGGGTGACGCTGGTGACGGCGCACACCCAGGACGATAGCGAGCTGAACTGGGCGGCCTTGGCTCAGGGCGGGACAACGCTGGTGGTCTACATGGGGGTGGCGCGGCTGGAACAGGTGCGCCAGGGATTGCTGGCAGGGGGCATGGCGCCGGGAATGCCGGTGGCGATGATCGAAAATGCCTCGTTGCCGCAGCAGCGGGAGTGCAGAAGCGATGTGCAGGGAATGGTGGAAGCTGCGCGGGCGTTTGGTTTGCGTAGCCCGGCAATCCTGGTGATTGGGGAGGTGGTTGGGGAGCAGCAGGCTGTGGGGCGGATCGCAATCGCAGGCTGACTGCAGGAGCAGCCTTCGAGGCCGGTTAAAACCCAGGCAAAGAAAAACCCGGCCGAGGCCGGGTTTTTCATGAAGCTTCAAACCAATTACTTGGCCTGGGCTTCTACCTGAGCTTCAACGCGACGGTTGACAGCACGGCCTTCTTCGGTGGCGTTGTCAGCAACCGGACGGGTTTCGCCGTAGCCAACCGAGTCAACACGGCTGGATTCTACGCCGTACTGCTGGGTCAGCACTTGCTTGACAGCGTTGGCACGACGCTCGGACAGCTTCTGGTTGTAAGCGTCTGGACCCACGGAGTCAGTGTGACCTTCAACCACGGTGGTGGTTTGTGGGTACTGCTTCATGAAGTCAGCCAGGTTTTTGATGTCGCCGTAGCTGTTAGGCTTGACGACCGACTTGTCGAAGTCGAACTTGACGTCCAGCTCAACGCGAACGACTTCGGCAACAGCCGGGCAGCCGTCGGCGTCAACGGTAACGTTGGCCGGGGTGTCTGGGCACTTGTCGACGTTGTCGCACACGCCGTCGTTGTCGGAGTCGGAGCAGACTTCAGCAACTGGAGCAGGAGCAGCTTCAGCTTGCTTCGGGCTACCGCCGAAGTTCAGGCCAACACCAACGCTCGGGGCCCACTCGGTGTCGCCCTGGTCGATGTTGTACTGAGCTTCTACGCCGGCACGGGCATAGAACATGTCGGTGATGTACCACTTGGCGCCAGCGCCAACGTTGGCGAAGGTGGAGTGGTCACGACCGCCACGGCCGGTCTGGCCCAGCGACTGGTGCGAGAAACCAGCGGAAACGTACGGACGGATGGCGTCGTACGGGTTGTTGAAGTGGTAAACGGCGTCCAGGGCGGTGTTCGAGCCCTTGATGTTCTTGCCGTCTTCGCCACGAGCGTTGTGCACTTCGTCGTAGCCCAGACGCAGCTCAACGTCGTCGGTCAGGAAGTAACCGATCGAGCCGCCGAACAGGTTGCCGTCGTTCTTGAAGTCGCGCTGGCTGTCGAAGAATTCTTTCTTGTAGAAGATTTCAGTCTCGACGGCGCCTTGACCTTGTGCCATAGCGCCAATCGAAGTGGCGGCTACAAGCGAACCAATGGCCAAGCCCAAGGTGTTTTTCAATTTCATCCGTTAAATCCCCATCTGGTGATAGTTAAGCAGTCCCACCACAAACAAGAGGGACAACTCGACGGCGAGTCTAGCAGAACTCGCCGGTTCGTTAGAGATATTTGCACGCCACTAAGTTTCATCAAGGCCGGCAAATTTCTCCCGAAGCTTGTCTAGCGCGCGCTTGTAACGCATTTTCGTCGCGCTCAGGCCCATGTGCATGATGTCGGCAATTTCCTGGAACTCCAGTTCTGCGACAAAACGCAGCACCAGAATTTCCCGGTCAATCGGGTTCACATGCACCAGCCACTTGTCCAGCCCGCCTTTTTCTTCCGGCTTTGGAGCTTTGTCCTCGGACGCCTCTTCAACAGGGTCCAGACTCAAGGCATCCATCAACCGACGTTTGCGACGCTCCTTGCGGTACTGGGTAATGCACTCGTTGTAGGTGATGCTGTAGAGCCAGGTCTTGAACTTCGACTTACCCTCGAAGTTTTTCAGCCCGTACAGCACTTTCAGCATCACTTCCTGACAGACATCGTCCGCGTCACGGTCGTTCCCCAGATAACGCGCACAGACGTTGAACAGGGTCCGTTGGTAGCGCCGCATGAGCTCTTCATAGGCGCGGGTAACGTGGTACAGCTCCTCATGCGAACGCGCCACCAACTCTTCGTCTGTGAGCTCGCGGGGGTCATAGCGCATGGGCGGCGAATGAACTTTATTCAAAACGGATCTGGCCGACAGTCAGGTCAATGTCGCCGCGCGACCCCGTGGGTCGAATTTCGCGGCGGCATACATTAACAGCTTTTGTGCGGTTAGCGGCTATTGACGCGCTGTTCAAGCAGCTCGCGGTTAGCCAGCGACACCATTTCGCCATCATCGGTCAGCAGCGTCGTCTTCACCGTACCGATCTCCTCGATATGCCCTTCGACCTCTCCAATCCGCACCTGCTGGCCCACTTGGTACAGCTCGCGCACGTAGATGCCGGCAAGGATCTGCCCGGCAATTTCGCGACTGCCAAGGCCCATGGCCAAGGCAACGGCCAGACCAACGGTAATCAGCCCGATAACGATGACGTGGTTCAGCAGGTCGGTTTTCACTTCAAGCTGGCTGATGGCCACCGAGATGCTGATGATGATCACAAGGCCTTGGGTAATACGCCCCAGACCCGCCGAGTATTCCAGGCCGATACCTTCGGCAGCGCCACGCACCAGGCCGTTGGCCACCTGCGCCAGCAGCACGCCGGCCAGCAGCACCAGGGCCGCGCCGAACACCTTGGGCAAGTACAGGGCAAGCATGTCGAGGGTTGCCGAAACCCGCTCAAGGCCCAACGATTCGGCGGCCGAGACCAGGAAGATGAGCAGCACGAACCAATAGACGATCTTGCCGATCAGGGTCGAGATCGGCACCTGGATACCGCCGCGACCGAGCATTTTGGTGAGGCCGGTGCCGGCCATCAGGCGGTCCAGGCCAAATTTGGCCAACAATTTGGACAGCAGCGTGTCGAGCAGCTTGGCCACCACGAAACCGAGCAGCACCACGACCAGCGCGCCGAACAGGTTGGGGATGAAGTTCGCTACCTTGGTCCAAAGGGCAGTCATCGCGGTGACCAGGCTCTGGGTCCAGAGATCGAGTTCCATATTCAATCGGCCTTATCTGCTTTGCTGCCGGTGGCAGCGTTGCGGGAAGAGTGTCGACGCACCGGCGCAACATGCGCCGAGCCATTGTTCACGGCAATCAGCAGCGCCTGGCTCCAGCGGCCAAGCAGGCTGAACAGATCACCCGCGCCAACCTGGCGGTTGGCGGTTTTCAGCACGCGACCCAGGCAAGCGGCGTCGTCCCGGTCGTCCCGGTCATTGCCGGAGGGTGACGCCTTGAGCAGGTCGCGCAGGGATTCTTCAAACGGATCGTGCATGGGCACCTCGCGCAGTGTCAGCAAGAGACGAGATGGCCGGGCGACGGGTCACACATCCTGTTGGCACGAAGGTTTCAAATTGCACAACTATACCCACCGCAACCGCCGGAACAGCCACCACTGCCCCACGGCCAACCCCAGCACGACGATGCAGGCGAACAGGAAGCCCAAAGGGTTTTCCGCCCCGGGGATGCCGCCGACATTGATGCCCAGCAGCCCGGTGACGAAGCTCATGGGCAGGAAGATGCAGGTGATGATGCCAAAGCGGTACATCGTGCGGTTCATCCGCTCGCTACGCCGCCGGTCCTCGCTTTCCAGCACCAGCGCAGCGCGTTCGCGGGCCAGTTCCAGCTCTTCGAGGTAGCGGATCAGGCTGTTGTTGAGTTCATTCCAGTAATCGGCGTCGGCATTGGCGAACCAGCTCCATTTGCTGCGCGACAACTGCGCGTAGATTTCCCGTTGCGGGGCGAGAAAGCGGCGCAAGCCAGCGGCACGGCGGCGGATCTGCTGCAGGCTGCCCTGCTCCGGGGTGTACCGCTCGTCGGATTCGACCTTTTCTTCCTCCAGGTCGACGAGCTCGGCCAGGTCGCTGACCAGGCCCTGGACCTTTTCGGTCAGCAACTCACCCATCAACAACAACAGTTCCGAGGCCGATTTCGGTCCCCTGCCCTGTTCCAGCAACTGGAGAATTTCATCGCTGGCGCGCAACGGCCGCAGGCGCAGCGAGATAACCCGCTGCGCCTCGGCGAAGATGCGTACCGAAACCATGTCTTCGGGCTCGGCACCCGGGTTGAGGTTGACCCCCCGCAGGAACAGCAACAGCTGTTCGTCCGCCATGGGCAGCAGGCGCGGCCGGGTGTTTTCTTCCAGCAGCAGCTCGCAGGCGAACTCGCTCAGGCCGCTGTCGTGCAGCAGCCAGGAACGGGTTTGCGGATGGCTGCGGTCCCAGTGCAGCCACAGGCTCTGCTCCGGTTGCAACTGCAGGTCGTCCAGTTCGGTACGGGCAATCGAGCGCGCGCCACCTTTGCCATCGAGCACCAGGGCATGCACCAGCCCCCACTGCGCGTTGTCTTCCTCGAACATCAAAGCTCCATCAGCGCGTGCGGCGCATTACTCCGGCATTTTCAGCGGGCTTGGCGAGACCAGCACGCCATTGTTGTCGGCATATACATACTCACCCGGGCGGAAGGTGACCCCGGCGAAGGTGACCACCACGTTGAGATCGCCGATACCGCGCTTGTCAGTCTTCATTGGGTGGCTGGCCAGGGCCTGCACGCCAACGTCGGTCTGGATCAGCACGTCGACATCACGCACGCAGCCGTAGATCACCAAGCCTTCCCAACCGTTTTTTGCGGCTTTTTCGGCGAGCATGTCGCCGAGCAGCGCACGGCGCAGCGACCCCCCGCCATCGACCACCAGCACTTTGCCCTTGCCGTCGAGTTCGACCTGCTCCTTGACCAGCGAATTGTCCTCGAAACACTTGATGGTAACGATCTGGCCACCGAACGAATCGCGGCCACCGAAATTGCTGAACATCGGTTCCAGCACTTGCACCAGGTCCGGGTAGGCGTCACACAGGTCGGGCGTTACGTAATGCTGCATGGGAAGCTCCTGTCAGTCACAACGAAAGCGGGTATCGGCCAAGGCTACACCTTGGAGGCTGTCGTAGTCATCCGGGACCGGGCAGTCATTTGTATTCATCCTGTACCGGTCCTTCCACGCGGGACCGCACCTGCACAGGAACGCGCCGCTATCCAGCGTAAGAGTGGGTTTACCCGCGAATACGGTGGCGGCGTCAACAGTGAACGGCGGGTGGAGATTGGCCAGCAGGGCCGGCCTCTTCGCGGGTAAACCCGCTCCTACACGACGGCCTGCGCCCAATCACCGATGTGGGTNATTGGCCAGCAGGGCCGGCCTCTTCGCGGGTAAACCCGCTCCTACACGACGGCCTGCGCCCAATCACCGATGTGGGTCCACCACCAATCCGGTGTAGGAGCGGGTTTACCCGCGAATACGGTGGCGGCGTCAACAGTGAACGGCGGGTGGTAATTGGCCAGCAGGGCCGGCCTCTTCGCGGGTAAACCCGCTCCTACACGACGGCCTGCGCCCAATCACCGATGTGGGTCCACCACCAATCCGGTGTAGGAGCGGGTTTACCCGCGAATACGGTGGCGGCGTCAACNGCCCAATCACCGATGTGGGTCCACCACCAATCCGGTGTAGGAGCGGGTTTACCCGCGAATACGGTGGCGGCGTCAACGGTGAACGGCGGGTGGAGATTGGCCAGCAGGGCCGGCCTCTTCGCGGGTAAACCCGCTCCTACACGACGGCCTGTGACCAACCACCGACCTGTGTCCACCACCGATCCGGCGTAGGAGCGGGTTTACCCGCGAATACGGTGGCGGCGTCAACAGTGAACGGCGGGTGGAGATTGGCCAGCAGGCCCGGCCCTTTCGCGGGTAAACCCGCGAAGAGGCCATGACAGGTACAGCGAACTCAACTGGCAGGCACAGGGTCGGCAACGACAGTGGACGCATGCACCGGCAGCAGCGGGTTGCGCAGCCAGCGCTCCACCAGCGGCCACACCTGCACCTGCGCGGCCTTGCTCACCAGCATGTCGACATGCCCGAAGGCCTCGAAACCTTCTTCACGACCCAGCCGCAGGAACTGCTTGCGCTCGCCGCCCAACTGCTCGAACAGCTTGCGACAGGCCCACACAGGGTCCTGGAAGTCCCCGGCACCGGCCACCGCCAGCAGCGGTACATCCACTTCAGCCAGCCCTGCCCACCAATCGTGCTTCTTGTCGCCAAAGCGCCCGAACAGGCCGTGCCAGCGCATGCTCTCCAGGGCGAGGCCTATCGGCTCGTCTTCAGGCCCACGCTTGAAACGTGGCCCGGATATCTGCCCCCAACGCTTGAGCACCAGCTTCGCGCCCCAAGCCAGCGGCGGCACTTTCAACGGCCAATAGACACGGCTGATCTGGGTACCGAACACCGCCACGCTGGCCAACTGCTCGGCAGCCAGAAAACCACCGCCCAGCGCAGCTACCAGGGTGGTGCCACCCAGGGAATGGCCAACCCAGTGCGGCGCCTGGCCCGATTGCTCGCGCACGAACGCGTTGATCAACGGCAGGTCATCACGGGCGTAGGCGGCAACGCTGTTGTGTTTCCAGTCATGGTTACGCGGCGACAGGCCGTGGCCTCGCATTTCCGGGATCCAGACATCGAAACTGGCGCGCGCAAGGTAGGCACCCAGGCCAACCCCTTTGGGCGAATACCAGAAGCGCCGATTGGAAAAACTGCCGTGCAGGAGAATGACCGGCACGCCTTGGGCCTGAACCTGGTCGGCCAGCCCCAGACGGGTGATGGCGAGCTCGACGCTGGGATCCGGACCATTACCGGCCTTGATCCGATACACGTCTTCGCTGAGATCGCCGCGGCGCTCGGCACTGAGCAGGGCCACGGGGAATAAAGTGCTGCTGCTTTGCATAAGGTTGCTTGGTGCACAAAAAAGGGCGGGGTCCATTGCTGGAACTCGCCCTGGAAAAAAACCAGGCAGGAGGGCGCCAGACGCCCCCCCGCGTTTACTGCATCAGGCCGCGCCTTGGCCTTCGGCCAGGAAGAACCAGGTCTCGAGTACCGAGTCCGGGTTCAGCGACACGCTTTCGATGCCCTGCTCCATCAGCCACTTGGCCAGGTCCGGGTGGTCCGATGGGCCTTGGCCGCAGATGCCGATGTACTTGCCAGCCTTGTTGCACGCGGCAATGGCGTTGGCCAGCAGCTTCTTCACCGCAGGGTTACGCTCGTCGAACAGGTGGGCAATGATGCCCGAGTCACGGTCCAGGCCCAGGGTCAGCTGGGTCAGGTCGTTGGAACCGATCGAGAAGCCGTCGAAGTATTCCAGGAACTCTTCGGCGAGGATGGCGTTGGACGGCAGTTCGCACATCATGATCACGCGCAGGCCGTTGTCGCCGCGGGCCAGGCCGTTTTCGGCGAGCAGGTCCACGACCTGGCTGGCTTCGCCCAAGGTGCGTACGAACGGCACCATGATCTCGACGTTGGTCAGGCCCATCTCGTTGCGCACACGCTTAAGTGCACGGCACTCGAGCTCGAAGCAGTCACGGAACGATTCGCTGATGTAACGCGAAGCACCGCGGAAGCCCAGCATCGGGTTTTCTTCTTCCGGCTCGTACAGCTTGCCGCCGATGAGGTTGGCGTACTCGTTGGACTTGAAGTCCGACAGGCGCACGATGACCTTTTTCGGGTAGAAGGCCGCCGCCAGGGTGCTGATGCCTTCTACCAGCTTCTCGACGTAGAAGCCAACCGGGTCGTTGTAGCCGGCAATGCGCTTGTCGACGCTTTCTTTCAGGTCGGCAGGCAGGCCCGCATAGTTCAGCAGCGCCTTGGGGTGCACGCCGATCATGCGGTTGATGATGAACTCCAGGCGTGCCAGCCCGACACCGGCGTTGGGCAGCTGGGCGAAGTCGAAGGCGCGGTCCGGGTTGCCGACGTTCATCATGATCTTGAACGGCAGTTCCGGCATGGCATCGACCGAGTTCTGCTTGATGTCGAAGCCCAGCTCGCCTTCGAAGATAAAGCCGGTATCGCCTTCGGCACAGGAAACGGTCACGCCCTGGCCGTCTTTCAGTATCTGGGTAGCGTTGCCGCAACCGACAACCGCCGGGATACCCAGCTCACGGGCGATGATCGCTGCGTGGCAGGTACGGCCACCGCGGTTGGTGACGATGGCACTGGCGCGCTTCATCACCGGTTCCCAGTCAGGGTCAGTCATGTCGGAGACCAGCACGTCGCCTGGCTGGACCTTGTCCATTTCCGATACGTCGTTGATGACGCGAACCTTGCCGGCGCCGATACGCTGGCCAATGGCACGGCCTTCGACCAGCACGGTGCCTTTCTCTTTGAGCAGGTAGCGTTCCATGACGTTGGCGCTGGAACGGCTCTTCACCGTCTCAGGGCGGGCCTGGACGATGTACAGCTTGCCATCGTCACCGTCCTTGGCCCACTCGATGTCCATCGGGCGCTGGTAGTGCTGCTCGATGATCATGGCCTGCTTGGCCAGCTCGCTGACCTCGGCATCGGTCAGGCAG
The DNA here is from genome assembly GCF_900291005.1 of Pseudomonas sp. Kh14. NCBI lineage: Bacteria > Pseudomonadati > Pseudomonadota > Gammaproteobacteria > Pseudomonadales > Pseudomonadaceae > Pseudomonas > Pseudomonas sp. Kh14. The sequence continues at coordinate 117,638 of NZ_OLKJ01000022.1, read as the reverse complement.
AAGCGTGCGCGCTCGGCGCGGTCGACTTCGACGGTCTTGACCGAACGGCCGGCCTTGGCTTCGTCGCCATAGACCATCTTGATCGCCTTGCTGCCCAGGTTGCGGCGCAGGATGGCCGGGCGGCCGGCCTGGAGGGTGTTCTTGTGCACGTAGAATTCGTCAGGGTTGACTGCACCCTGTACGACGGTTTCGCCCAGGCCATAGGCGCCAGTGATGAACACCACGTCGCGGAAGCCCGACTCGGTGTCGAGGGTGAACATGACGCCGGCGGTGCCGGTTTCGGAGCGAACCATGCGCTGCACACCGGCAGACAAGGCAACCAGCTTGTGATCGAAGCCCTGGTGCACGCGGTAGGCGATGGCGCGGTCATTGAACAGCGAAGCGAACACTTCCTTGGCCGCGCGGATCACGTTATCGACGCCGCGGATGTTGAGGAAGGTTTCCTGCTGGCCGGCGAACGAGGCGTCTGGCAGGTCTTCAGCGGTAGCCGAGGAACGGACAGCAACGGCCATGTTGTCGTTGCCGGCGGCCATTTCTGCGAAGGCCGTACGGATTTCCGAATCCAGGCGTGGCGGGAATTCGGCTTCCATGACCCACTGGCGAATCTGCGCGCCGGTCTTGGTCAGGGCATTGATGTCGTCAACATCCAGCGCGTCGAGCGCGGCGTGAATGCGGTCGTTCAGCCCGCTCTGCTCGAGAAAGTCACGGTACGCCTGAGCCGTAGTGGCAAAGCCGCCCGGCACCGACACGCCGGCACCGGCGAGGTTACTGATCATCTCGCCCAGGGATGCGTTCTTGCCCCCCACATGCTCCACATCATGGACGCCGAGCTTATCGAGGGAAACTACGTACTCTACCAAGGTGATCTCTCCACTAACTGTGTTGGAAAAGCTCAAAAGGCGCCCGCCTGTCTTCTGTGACTTGGCCGGGCGTTTGTGGCCTGTACCTGGAAAATAGGCTCTGCAAATGTGGCAGAATGTCGACAGCCGCATTCGGCAAACCGAACTTATCATATCCAAGAATCGTCATCAGCTTAAGGCCCAGATCGCAAATGAAACGAACCGCGTTCTTCATCTCCGACGGCACGGGTATCACTGCCGAAACCCTGGGCCAGAGTTTGCTCGCGCAATTCGAGAGCATTCCATTCAACAAATTCACCCGTCCTTACATCGATTCGCCGGACAAAGCGCGGGCCATGGTCCAGCAAATCAACGCTGCGGCCGAGCGGGATGGGGTCCGCCCGATCATCTTCGACACCATTGTCAACCAGGACATCCGCGAGATCCTGGCGACGTCGAATGGCTTCATGATCGACATCTTTTCTTCGTTTTTATCCCCACTTGAGCAGGAATTGATCGCCCATTCGTCGTATTCCGTGGGCAAATCCCACTCGATTGGTGGCAATTCCAACTACATGGAACGCATCGAGGCGGTGAATTTCGCCCTGGATAACGACGATGGTGCACGCACCCACTACTACGACAAAGCCGACCTGATTCTGGTTGGTGTGTCGCGCTGTGGCAAAACCCCAACCTGCCTGTACATGGCCATGCAGTTCGGCATCCGTGCCGCCAATTACCCGCTGACCGAGGACGACATGGAGCGCCTGCAGCTGCCGGCGGTGCTGAAAAAGCACCACAGCAAGCTGTTTGGCCTGACCATCGACCCCGACCGCCTCACCGCCATCCGCCACGAACGCAAGCCCAACAGCCGCTATTCCAGCTTTGCCCAGTGCGAATTCGAAGTGCGTGAAGTGGAAAGCCTGTTCCGCAGGGAGAACATCCCCAATATCAATTCCACGCATTTTTCGGTGGAAGAGATTTCCGCCAAGATCCTGGTCGAAAAAGGCGTGGAGAGGCGGTTCAAGTAACGGCCCCGCCCCCTGTAGGAGCGGGTTTACCCGCGAATACGGTGGCGGCAGCGACAGTGAACGGCGGGTGGAAATTGGCCAGCAGGGCCGGCCTCTTCGCGGGTGAACCCGCTCCTACACGACGGGCTGTGTCCAACCCCCGATGTGTGTCCACCACCAATCTGTGTAGGAGCGGGTTCACCCGCGAAGGGGCCAGCCCAGGAATACAAAAAAAGCCCCGGCATCACTGCCGGGGCTTTGTTTTACCTCACCAGAAGGCTCAGGACGGCACCACCGCCGCCTGCCCGCTCATGGCCAGGTCGACCAGCTCGCGGTTCGCCACCGCGTACATCGCATAGTCAGTGCCCGTGGCATTGCGCAAGTCGTCGAGCATGGCGCGCCAGCGCTCCACCATTCCCCGATGCTGCTCTGACCACAACGCCACGCGGGCATCCATGTCTTGCGGTGCATCGACCATCTGCAGGACCGAAATGGTGATCGCCCGCTGCTGCAAGTCGATATCGTCGCGGAAAGCCTCGCGCGCCAGCGCCTGCCAGTTGTTTTCCACCGGCAGGTTGCTGATTTCCTGCAAGTACCAGGTCAGGTCCAGTGCGCTGCCCACGGCGAAGAATGCCTTGGCCACCTGCGCTGGCTCATGGCCGGTCACGTCGGCCGCCTCAATGATCGGCAGCAGGGTGTACAGGTGGCTGGTACCCGCCACCATCCGCGCCAGCAACTCCGGCACACCGGCGTCGACAAAGCCTTGGTAGCGCACCATCCAGCGTTCGCGGGTGGGGCCTTCGAGCAGCTCATCCAGCTTCAGACCCAGCTGCGCGATCTTCGGCCCGAAGTGCGCGGTATCGCGCCCGGCGTCCTGTTCGTTGCGGCGGCTACGCAGGAACCAGCGGGTGGCACGGCGGCCCAGGCGCATCAGCTCGTCCATCAGGGTGAGCTGGATTTCCGCCGGCACCTGATAGTCCAGCGCCTCGATCTGGCGGAACCAGTGCGGCAGGTGGAAGATGTCGCGCACGATCACGTAAGCGCCGGCCACGTTGGCCGGGCTCATGCCAGTCGACTCCTTCAGGCGCTGTACGAAGGTGATACCCATGTTGTTGACCAGGTCGTTGGCGATCTGGGTGCTGACGATTTCGCGCTTCAGGCGGTGGCGGCGCATGGCCTCGGCGAACTTGCTGACCAGGGACGGCGGGAAAGCGGTTTCCATGTCACGGGTCAGGTAGTCGTCGTCCGGCACCAGCGACTTGAGCAGTTGCTCCTTGAGGTCGATCTTGCTGTACGAGATCAGCACCGACAGCTCGGCGCGGGTCAGGCCCTGGCCGGCAGCCAGGCGTTCGGCCAACTGCTCTTCAGACGGCAGGAATTCAATGGCACGGTCCAGCTTGCCCCGCGCCTCGAGGTCGGCCATCAGGCGCTTGTACTCGGCAATCCGCTCGCGGGCGCGGCGGGCGGCCAGCGAAAGCGCCTGGGTCTGCTTGTAGTTGTTGCCCAGCACCAGGCCGGCCACTTCGTCGGTCATGCTGCCCAGCAGCTGGTTGCGCTGCTTCTCGGTCATGTCGCCACCCTGCACCACTTCGTTGAGCAGGATCTTGATGTTGACCTCGTGGTCGGAGCAGTCCACGCCGCCGGCGTTGTCGATGAAGTCGGTGTTGGTGGCGCCGCCATTCAGGCCGAACTCGACGCGGCCGAGCTGGGTCATGCCCAGGTTGCCACCCTCGCCCACCACCTTGCAGCGCAGTTCGTTACCGTTGACCCGCAGCGCATCGTTTGCCTTGTCGCCGACATCGGCGTGGCTCTCCGTACTGGCCTTGACATAGGTCCCGATACCACCGTTCCACAGCAGGTCTACCGGGGCCTTGAGCAGCGCATTGAGCAACTCGGTCGGGGTCAGGCGGTCGGCTTCGATGGCGAAGCGCTCTTTCATCTGCGGGCTGATGGCGATGCTCTTGGCACTGCGCGGGAAGATCCCGCCGCCTTCGGACATGATGCTGGTGTCGTAGTCGCTCCAGGCCGAACGCGGCAGATCGAACAGGCGCTTGCGTTCAGCGAAACTGGAAGCGGGCTCCGGGTTGGGGTCGATGAAGATATGCAGGTGGTTGAACGCGGCCACCAGTTGCAGCTTGTCGGACATCAGCAGGCCATTGCCGAACACGTCACCCGCCATGTCGCCGACCCCGATGACGGTGATCGGGTCTTCCTGCACGTTGATGCCACGCTCGCGGAAGTGACGCTGCACGCCCACCCAGGCACCGCGTGCGGTAATGCCCATTTTCTTGTGGTCGTAACCGGCCGAGCCGCCCGATGCAAAGGCATCGCCCAGCCAGAAGCCGTAATCGATGGCAATGCCGTTGGCGATGTCGGAGAAGGTCGCGGTGCCTTTGTCGGCCGCCACCACCAGGTACGGGTCGTCATCGTCATGACGCACCACGTTGGCCGGCGGCACCACGCCACCGTCCTTGAGGTTGTCGGTGATGTCGAGCAGGCCGGAAATGAAGATGCGGTAGCACGCCACGCCTTCGGCGGCAATCTCGTCACGGCTGCCGCCAATCGGCAGACGGCGCGGCAGGAAGCCCCCCTTGGCGCCGACCGGCACGATGACCGAGTTCTTCACCTGCTGGGCTTTGACCAGGCCCAGCACTTCGGTGCGGAAGTCTTCTTCGCGGTCGGACCAGCGCAGGCCGCCACGAGCGACGTTGCCAAAGCGCAGGTGCACGCCCTCGACGCGTGGCGAATAGACGAATATCTCGAACTTTGGCACCGGCTTGGGCAGTTCGGGGATCAGCTTGGGGTTGAACTTGAAGCTGAAGTACGACTTGTTCTGGCCGTTTGCGTCGGGCTGGTAGAAGTTGGTACGCAGGGTGGCCTTGATCAGGTCCAGGTAGCGCCGCAGGATGCGGTCTTCGTTGAGCACCTGCACGTCGTCCAGGGCGCTCAGGATGGCCTGTTCCAGGCGCAGTTGCTTGTCGTCAAGGTCGTCCTGGGTAAGCTTGCGCGCCAGGTAGAAGCGGGTCTTGAACAACCGGGTCAGCTCACGGGCGATGTCGGTGTGGTTGTTCAGGGTGCTGGCGATATAGCCCAGATCGAAGCCCAGACGGATCTGTTTCAGGTAACGGGCGTAGGCACGCAGCAAGGCCACGTCGCGCCACGGCAAGCCGGCGGTGAGCACCAGGCGGTTGAAAGCGTCGTTCTCGGCATCACCACGGACGATGTGGATGAAGGCATCCTGCAGGGTGTCGTTTAGCTGCTGGATGTCCAGGCTCAGGCCTTCGCTGTAGGTGAAGGCGAAGTCGTGGATCCAGTATTCGCGGCCATTGGCATGGCGCAGGCGATACGGGAACTCGCCGAGCACGCGCAGGCCGAGGTTTTCCAGGATCGGCAGCACGTCGGACAGCGCCAGCGGGGTGTCGGCGTGGTACAGCTTGCAGTGCAGGATGCGCTCGCCCATCTGGGTCAACGGCTGGTAGAAGCTCATGGCCAGCGGCTTGCTTTCCGACAGGTTCAGCACATGCTGCAGGTCGACCACCGCCGAGTGCGCGGCGAAGCGCTCGCGGTAACCGGCCGGGAACCCTTTGGGGAAATCGGCAAGGATGTTGGTGCCCTGGGCTTCGCCGAAGTTCTCCACCACCAGTGCCGAGTAGTCGTCATGCCACGAGCGGCAGGCCTGGATGACTTCGCGTTCCAGCTGCTGCGGGTCGATGTCGATACGGTTCTTGGGGTCGACCCGCAGAATAAGTTGCACACGGGCCAATACCGATTCGGAGAAGAAGGTCCAGAACTCGCAGTCGGTGGCCTTCAGGCGCTCCATCAGCACCTGCTGGATCTTCTGCCGCACTTCGGTGGAGTAGATTTCCCGCGGGACGTAGGCCAGGCAGTAGCAGAAGCGGCCATACGGGTCTTTGCGCAGGAACACGCGGATCTTGTTGCGCTCCTGGATCTGCACGATTGCCATGACCGTGCTGAACAGCTCGTCGATCGGCGTCTGGAACAGGTCGTCGCGCGGCAGCACTTCCAGCACCTGGGCCAGTTCCTTGCCCAGGTGGGCCTTGGGATCGAAGCCCGAACGGCGCTCGACTTCGGCCACCTTCACGCGGATGTACGGAATGGCATGTACGCTTTCGCCATACACCGACGAGGTGTACAGCCCCATGAAGCGGTGCTCCTTGATGACCTTGCCGTCGGCGTCCAGCTGGCGGATCGACACATAGTCCGGGTAGGCCGGGCGATGCACGCGGCTGGGCAGCGCGGCCTTGGCGAACGACAACAGCAGCGGCTCGTTGAGGTAGGCCACAGCGTAGTCTTCGATGCGCAGCTCTTCTGCGGTCAGGCCCACACGCAGACGACGCGGCAGGCCGAGGAACGACTGCTCGTCGTAGACCATCTGGCCGCCATCCGCGTCGCCCTTGACGGTGAATTCTTCATAGCCCAGGAAGGTGAAGTGGTTATCCAGCAGCCACTCAAGGAAGGCCTTGACTTCGCCCTTCTCGTTTTGGGCAGGACCAAAGCCGGTCTGTTCCACCTGCGCCACCACTTCACGCAGTTTGGCCTTCATCGGGTCGAAGTCGGCCACCACCACCCGTACCTCGGCCAGCACCTGCTCGATCTCGCGGGTCAGCACTGTCAGCTCGGCGGCATTGGCGCAGCGGTCGATCTCCAGGTACATCAGTGACTCGTAGCGCACGCCTTCGCCCTGGGTTCCCTTGGGCAGCAGTTCCAACAGCTCGCCCTTGGCGCCACGGCGCACGCTGAGCACGGTGGTTTGCAGGGTGTGGATGCTGTAGCCACGGCGGTTGAGCTCGGTGCGCACCGAGTCGACCAGGAACGGCAAGTCATGGTGCAGCACTTCGACCACGGTATGGGTCGACTGCCAGCCATTGCGTTCGTAATCAGGGTTGTACACCCGCACTTGCGGGTATTCGGGGTCGAAACGCTCGATGATGCGCCAGGCTGACAGGGTGCAGCCGGCCAGGTCGGAAAGCCTGCGCTGGGTGAGTTCGTCCAGAGAGATGATGCCGAAAAACTGCTCGGCGAACAGCGCCACTTGTGGCAGGGACTGCTCGCTGATGTGCTGCGCCAGGGCCGCTTGCAGTTGATGCTGGAAGTCGGCTTTGCTGGCTGCGGTGAAGAACGCCATCTGTGGTACTCCGCTTGGGCTTTGTAATAATTGAAGCGTCGCTGCGTGCGCCGTGTACGGATCAACGATAGCCAACCCGTGGCATGACGGACGGTAAAAAAAACCAGACGTTGAACGTGCGCAGGCACGCCCAGGGCTCGCCGAAGCTTAACGACTGATCGGTCATCTACGCTTGCAGCGCTGCGACAATTTCGGTCAAGGGGCGGTAACTTTACGTTTATGCCTGTACGCAAGACTGTCAGAATTCCCTTCCGTTTCCTTTGACCCGAGCCTGCTCATGCAAATCAACACCGCCCTGCTGTTCGCCACCCCTTGCGATGACGAGGAAGACAACATGGCGACCCTGTGCTGCCACAGCGACAAGGGTCAGATGTTCCTGCTTACCCGTTACCCGGACGAGGACACCGTCGACCTGACGCTGGATGACGAGCCGTCGACGCTGGATGGCCTTAAAGTGACCCTGAGCGCCAAGCGCCTGCTGATCGAAGTGGCGGCCGGCGACCGGGACGCGCTGAAGGGGGATGAAGTACTGGAAATCAACCTGACCAGCGAGCTGAGTGACATGGATGAAGTGAAGGAAACCCTGGAGAATATCCTGGCCGGTACTGGAACCTTGGTCTGCGAGCTTTGAACCCTGCCCCTGCCTAGTGGGAGCGCGCTCCCACAATGATCAGGCCAGCGCCTGCTGCATCTCTTTGGCCTGCACCCGCAACGCCTCGCAAAACGGCTCCACCGCTGCCGATGCCGGCCGATGGTCCGGGCGTATGAGCATCACCTGATAGGGCACCGATACCCGTAACCTGCGGATCGGTAGCCCGCCTTGCGCCGCCTCCAGCCCGCTCAGTGGGTTGATGATCGCCACCCCCAGGCCTTGCCTGACCATGGCGCACACCGAAGCGGCACTGGTGGTTTCGATGACCGTGCGGCGGTTAACCCCGGCCGCACGAAAGTGCTGATCCAGACGCTGGCGGTAGGTATCCAGGCTGGCCAGGTTGATGAAGTCGACCTCATGGAAATCACTCAGCTCCAGTTCAGCCTTCACCTGCAGCGGGTGATGCTCGGGCAACACGCACACCATGTTGGCACTGAACAGCAATTCACCATACGCGCCGCGCGGTATCTGTTCGACTTCAGTCAGGCCAAGGTCATGCTGCTGGGCAACCAGTGACTCCTCCAGCAACGGCGACTCCTGCGCAAGAATGCTCACGCTCACGCCACTGTGCTGCTGGTGAAAGCGCTGGCAAGCCTTGGGCAACAAGGTTTGCGAGAACAGCGGCAGGCAGGTGATGGCCAGCCGGCCCTGCTCGAAGTTGCGGATGGCCTGGGCAAAGCGATCGATCCGCTCCAGCCCGACGTAGGCGCGTTCGACCTCTTCGATCAACAGCAGCGCCTGGGCCGTCGCCACCAGGCGCCCGCCCTCGCGCTCGAACAGGTTCAGGCCAGTTACCTGCTCCAGCCGCGCCAGTTCGCGGCTGACGGTGGGCTGCGAGGTGAACAGCAGGCGCGCCGCACCCGTGACACTGCCAGCGGCCATGATGGCGCGGAACACTTCGATGTGGCGGACGGACAATTTCACGGCAATACCCTGAGATTCGACAATGGGTATATCAGATATGAATGGCAGACAGAAGAATAGCTATTTTTCTGAATCCACCCTTTGGCTCATCCTCGTGGCCTTCCTTATACGAGTAACGCCACCATGACCGCACCCTTCACCCTCCTGGCCGAGGCGGTTCGCCAGCACGGCTCGCCACTATGGGCATACGACACCCGCACCATCGCCGATCGTGTCAAGCAGTTGAACGTGTTCGACACCGTACGTTTCGCCCAGAAAGCCAACCCGAACTTGCATGTGCTGCGCCTGATGCGCGCCCATGGCCTGGTGCTGGACGCAGTGTCGCTGGGAGAGATGGAACGGGCCTTCGCCGCCGGCGCGAGTGTTGACGGTGACCCTGCCGGCGTGGTTTTGACCTGCGACGCGCTGGACCGCCCCACCCTGGAACGCGTGGTGGCGTCAAAGATCGAAGTCAATGCCGGCTCCATTGACATGCTGCGCCAACTGGGTGAACGCTCGCCCGGCCACCGCGTGTGGATCCGCATCAACCCAGGCTTCGGCCATGGCCACAGCCGCAAGACCAATACCGGCGGCGAAAACAGCAAGCATGGCATCTGGCACGAAGAGCTGGACGAAGCGCTGGCGTGCATCAAGGCCCATGGCCTGCACCTGGTGGGCGTGCACATGCACATTGGTTCCGGGGTGGACTACCAGCACCTGGAACAGGTGGCCCGCTCGATGATCGAGCTGATCGGCCGTCTGGGCGTGGACATCGAGGCGTTCTCCATCGGCGGCGGGCTTTCCACCCCTTACCGCAGCACCGACAAACCGGTCGACCTGCAGCGTTATGCGCAGACCTGGGCGGTGGCGCGCAAGGAGATCGAAGCGATGCTCGGCCACCCGGTGCGCATGGAGATCGAACCCGGGCGCTTCCTGGTGGCGGAGTCGGGCTACCTGGTGGCCGAAGTCCGTGCCGTGAAACAGGTGGGGCGCAATACCTTCGTCATGATCGACGCCGGCTTCAACGACCTGATGCGCCCGGCGATGTACGGCGCCTACCACGGCATGACCCTGCTCGATGCCGATGGCCAGGCAGTAGATCGCCCGCGCCAGCCGACCGTGGTGGCCGGGCCGTTGTGTGAATCGGGTGACGTGTTCACTCAGGATGACCAGGCACTGACCCCGCAGGACCTGCCCCAGGCACAGGTGGGCGACCTGCTGGTAATCCACGATGCCGGGGCCTATGGCGCGTCGATGTCGTCGAACTACAACAGCCGGCCGCTGCTGCCGGAGTTCCTGATCGAGAACGGTGCCCTGCGGATGATCCGCCGGCGCCAGACGGTGCAGGACCTGCTGAGCCTGGAGGCGGATATCTAAACACCGTCTCCCACAAGATGTGCGCATGCACAGGATTCTTGCAATCGGCTTGCCCTGCCACGACAATGCGATCAATTCCCATTAATATTGCGATCTTGACGCCATGGCAACGCTCGATCCCCAGGCCCTGCACCAGCTGTACAGCGAAAACAACAGCTGGCTGAAGGGCTGGCTGCGCGCCCGCCTGGGCAACGCCGCCGACGCTTCCGACCTGGCGCACGACACGTTCTTGCGGGTAATGACCGCGCGTAACCCGTTGCCGATCCGTGAGCCGCGCAGCTACCTCAGCGCTATCGCCCGCGCCCTTCTGATAGACAAAGCTCGCCGTCGCATCATCGAAAAAGCTTACCTGCAGGCTCTGGCCCTGCGTCCGGAACCGGTCGAGGTGTCGCCGGAGGTGCGCTTGTCCATCATAGAAATGCTGGTGGCCGTGGACAGCCTGCTCGACGAACTCGGCGCCAAGACCCGCGCCATCTTCCTTGCCGTTCAACTCGAAGGCCTGACCTACGGCGCTGCGGCCGAGCGCTTCGGCGTGTCGATCACCACCGTGAAGAATCACCTGATCAAGGCCATGACTCGCTGCCTGCTGGCAGTCGAAGGCTGACGCCCATGGATCTCAAGACACTCGAAGCCGCTGCCACCTGGTATGTTCAGCTCAACGACGGCGCCAATAGCGAGGCCCGCACCCAGGCCTGGCGACAGTGGCTACAGGCCAGCCCCCTGCACGCAGCCGCCTGGGCGCGGGTAGAAAAGCTGCAGCAGCAATGGGCCATGGTGCCGCCGCAGGCGGCGCTGTCCGGCCTTGGCGCGGCCCAGGCGCAGCGGCGTGACGTGCTGAAAGTGCTGGGCCTGCTGATGGCCATGGGGGGCGGCAGCTGGCTGGCGGCCGAGCAGGTGCCCCATCGTGCCTTGCTGGCCCAGCACAGTACCCGCAGCGGCGAGCGCCGCGCCCTGCACCTGGAAGATGGTTCACAGCTGGAGCTGAACGTGGATACCGCGCTGGATGTGCGCTACGCCACAAAGGTGAGGGCGATTCAGCTGTATCAGGGGGAAATTCTGGTGCGTCCGGTCAGCGATCGTCAGCAGCGCCCGTTCATCGTGCACACCGATGACGGCAGCGTACTGGCCCGCAGTACCGCGTTCAGCATCCGCAAACTGGCGCAGCAGACCCGCGTGGGTGTGCTTGAGGCCAGCGTCGAAGTTCGCCCCCTGCGCCACCCTGATCGAGTGCTGCAACTGCACGCTGGCCAGCAAGTGAGTTTTGATCAGGATGTCGTCCTCGACGCCCATGCACTCCCCGCCGATTCCACGGCCTGGTTGCAAGGCATGCTCAGCGTGAACGACTGGCGCCTTGGCGATTTCCTCGAAGAACTGGGGCGCTATCGTCCAGGTGTGCTGCGCTGTGCCTCGTCGATCCAGGCCATGAGCATTTCCGGTGCGTTCCGCATTGACGACACCGATATCGCCCTGGCCAACCTGCCGAAAACCTTGCCCGTGAAAGTGCGCTACTTAAGCCGCTACTGGGTGAGTGTGGAGCCCGCCTGAGCAACTGCGGAAAAATTTTCGCCGCAATCTTGCTGATTTCGATTCTCGTCCGTCCCTGACACAAGCCGCGACGACAGCGACTTTCTGCCATGACTCGGAAGGACCACGAAATGCCACACCTGCACCCTACCCCAGCAACCAAGCTCAGCCAGGCCGTCCGCCTGGTGCTGTTCGGCATGTCCCTGGCCAGCGCGCCCGGCCTGCTGCTGATGCCTGCCCAGGCAATGGCCCAAAGCCAGGCCACCTACCATGTCCCCGCTGGCTCACTGGGCAACGCCATCACCCAGTTTGGCGTACAGGCGGGTGTGACCATTTCGTTCGACACCGCACAGACGCGCAACCTCGACAGCGCGGGCCTGGAAGGCAGCTTCAGTGTCGAGGAAGGTCTGGCGCGGCTGCTGGGCAACAGTGGCCTGCAGGCGCAGCGTCAGGGCAATGGCGGCTATGTGCTGGTCCCTGCGCAAAACGGTTCGGCCATGGAACTGGCGCCGATGAACATCGACGCCAACCGCCTGGATGCGACCAGCGAAGGCACCCAGTCCTACGCCGCCCGTGCCATCACCATCGGCAAGGGCGTACACACGCTGAAAGAAACCCCGCAGTCGGTCACCGTGATGACCCGCAAGATGCTCGACGACCAGAACCTCAACACACTGGAGCAGGTACTGGACAAGACCCCGGGCATCACCGTGTATGACTCGCCCATGGGCGGCAAGTATTTCTATTCCCGTGGTTTCAACCTGGATGGCCAGTACCAGTACGACGGCGTGCCCTTGGACGTGGGCGGCAACTACGTGCAGGCCAACAGCTTTTCCAGCGACATGGCGTTCTATGACCGCGTCGAGGTGCTTAAAGGTGCGGCCGGCATGATGAAAGGCTCTGGCTCCTCCGCCGGTGGCGTCAACTTCGTGCGCAAACGGGGGCAGGAAAAAGCCGCCACCACCGTCACCCTGTCAGCCGGCAGCTGGGACAACTACCGCGGGCAAGTGGACGTGGGCGGCCCGCTGAACGCGTCGGGCACCGTGCGGGGGCGCGCCGTGGCGACGCTGCAGGACCGCCAGTACTTCTATGACACGGCCAAGCGCCAGGACCAGATACTGTACGGCGCCATCGACTGGGACGTCACGGCCGACACCACCGTGGGCTTTGGCCTGGCTTACGAGGATGTCGATGCCACCCCGTGCTACGCCGGCCTGCCACGCTACGCCGATGGCAGTGACCTGAAGCTGTCGCGCTCCACCTGCCTGGGGGCCAGCTGGAACGACATGCAAAGCCAGCGTATTACCGGCTTTGCCGACCTCAAGCACCGCTTCAACGATGACTGGACCCTGAACTTCGCCTCGATCTACACCCACAACACCCAGGACATCGAATACGCTTATTCCGAAGGCACGGTACCAGTCGGCGCCAGCACCGCCAGCATGAACGTCCGGGCCGGCCGTTTCGACTACGACCAGGACGACTACGGCTTCGATAGCTATGTCGATGGCAAGTTCGAGGCGTTCGGCCTGCAGCACGAGCTGATCATGGGGGTCAACGCCAGCCGACAGAAAACCCATGATTACTTCGCGCTGATGCTGCTGGACGGCAAGCAGGACCCGTTCAACCCATCCTCGAACTTCACACACCCGTCCAAGGCCGATTACCTGGTCAACCCGAGCCGCGGTGGCAGTGTGCCAACCGATACCACTACCACCCAGTACGGCACTTACGCCAACCTGCGCCTGAAACTGGCAGAGCCACTGACCCTGGTGCTGGGCGCGCGGGTCAGCTGGTACCGTAACAAGAGCGACTCCTATACCCAGTTCTACGATTACTGGGTGCATAATCGCAGCCAGGAAAACGGTCAGGTCACGCCGTTTGCCGCCGTGCTGTACGATCTGAACGAGCAGTGGACCGCCTATGCCAGCTACGCCGACATCTTCCAGCCACAGAGCGACAAGGTGAATGCCGAGCGGCAGGCGTTACAGCCAAAGACCGGCGCCAACTATGAAGTCGGCATCAAGGGCGAGCTGCTCGACGGCGCGTTGAACACCTCCTTCAACCTGTTCCGCACTGTCGAGAATCACCGCGCAGAAACGGACTACGTCGATACCTGCCCCTCAGGCGACGGGTATTGCTACAACGACAGCGGCAAGGTCCGCGCACAGGGGTTCGAAGCCGAGATCAGCGGCTCGCCGATCGAGCGGTTGCAGCTGTTGGCGGGCTACACCTACACCCAGACGAAGTACCTGAGTACCATCGAAGACACTGACCCGACCGAACTGACCTTCACCTCCAGCTTCATCCCACGGCACATGCTCAAGGTATGGGGTGACTACCAGTTGGGGGGTGCTCTGGAGCGCTGGACCCTCGGCGCAGGCCTGAACAGCCAGAGCGAGAACTTCCGTACCACCGGCACTACCCGTGTCGAGCAGGCGGGCTACACCGTGTGGAACGGCCGTGTGCAGTACCGCCTAGACCCGAACTGGACTGTCGCGCTCAACGGCAACAACCTGTTCGACAAGAAGTACTACGCCACCATCGGCGCGCCGGCGTGGGGCAACTTCTATGGTGAACCGCGCAATTTCATGGTGACGTTGCAAGGGGCGTTCTGAAGTACTTCCCTGGGTGCGATCGGGCCGCTTTGCGGCCCTGTCAAGCTGCTGGTCGCACAGTCGTTCCTGCAAATCGAAAAGCTCTACCCGCAGATGGTGGCCGAGCAGATCGTCAAGCGCGAAGTCATGGCCGAAAACGTTCGCAACCAGCCCTACCTGCATCCCAGAAATACGCAGTATGTACAGCCATCATTCCATGACCGCTTCCCGTAGTCCGCCCATGTAGTGCTCCAGGCGACTTCGCAGCCAACGCTCGGCCGGGTCGCTGTCGGTGGTGCTCAACCAGACCATGGCAAGCTCCAGTGCAGCAGTCTCGAACGGCAGCGTCTCGGCCTGCAGGTTGCCCCAGCGTTCCATACCCTGTGCGGCATAGTCCGGGCAGCATGCCAGCAGGTCGGTACCGGCCAGAATCGCCGGCAGCGAACTGAACTGCGGCACCGACAACACCACCTTGCGTTCACGGCCGATGTCTTTCAACCAGTCATCGACCACACCCTGGGTGTTGGCGGTTGGCGAAACCTGGACATGCGGACGTTGGCAAAACTCATCCAGTGAAAGCGGCGTGCTGGACTTGTCGGCCCGCACCACCCTGGCTTGCAGGGTGCGTAGAACCTTGCGTTTGGCATTGGCGGGCAGGCCCTTGGTCTGGCTGATACCCACCGTCACGTCGCCCGCCGCCAGCAGGTCCGGAATGCGCCAATAGTCCACATGCTGCACGACCACCACCACGTTTGGCGCCTCCACCCGCAGCGCCCGCAACAGCGGCGGCAGCAGGCCCGACTCGACATCATCGGACAAGCCGATGCGGAAGGTCATCTTGCTGGTCAGCGGGTCGAAATCATGGGTCATGCTGAGGGCGACAGACATCGCATCCAAGGCTGGCGTGAGGTACTTGATCACCTCTTCGGCCCTGGCCGAGGGTTCCATGCGGTTGCCCACTCGAACCAGCAACGGGTCGTTGAACATCGCACGCAACCTGGCCAGCGCGGCGCTGACCGTGGGCTGGGCGACGAACAGCTTCTCCGCGGCACGGGTGAGGTTGCGTTCCTGCATCAGCGCTTCGAATACCACCATCAGGTTGATATCGGCTTTGCGCAGTTCGTTGCGGTTCATGGGTGCTCCCGGGCCGTGCTTGTTGTTCGGGTTCAATTCCAGCATCGACATGCATCCTAGCCGAGTCGAAACCTGCACTGCACTTTATGCAATCGCCATTGCCCCCTACTGCGCGACCGGGGTAATCTTCCGCTCTCTTCCCTTCCGGCCTCCCCTGCCGTGCACCGCCCAGGCGTTGACTCGCGAAGCGGTCATTCATGATGCCGACACTTGCATGGCCGCCGCTCACTGGCGCGCCCATTCGCCATCAATACACTCAGGATGACACCATGATCATTCGCCAAGGCATCGCTGCAGACTACCCGCAGCTGCTCGACATCTGGCTGCGCGCTGTTCGCGCGACGCACCACTTCCTGCAACCCTCCGACATCGACGCACTATTGCCACAGCTGCGCGACGTGTACTTCCCGGCCGTCGACCTGTGGGTTGCGGAAGACACCGATGACCAGCCACTGGGCTTTATCGGCTTCAATGAAAACCATGTGGAAATGCTCTTCGTCGATCCAGCGCACCACCGCCAGGGCATTGGCCGTGCACTGCTGGATTTCGGCCGCCAGTCACGCAGTGCGATGAGTGTCGATGTCAACGAGCAGAACCCACAGGCAACAGCGTTCTATCAGCACTATGGCTTCGTCCAGACTGGCCGTTCACCGCTGGATGGCGAAGGTCGCCCGTTCCCTTTGCTGCACATGAACCTGCCCACCCGGGCTTGAGCACGAGGCACTCACCGCGATGGCCCGCAAAGCGAAGCCCCTACCGCCATCCGACTGGGTCATCCGTAGTGCCCAACCGGGTGGTATCGAGCGTATCGAAGCCTGGTTCGGTAGCCACGGCTACGACCCGCATCGCCACGATACCTATTCGATCGGCCGCACGCTGGCTGGCGTGCAAAGCTTCCACTACAAGGGTTCGCTGCGCAACGGCCTACCGGGCAACACGCTGGTGTTGCACCCGGACGAACTGCATGACGGCATGGCCGGCACCGACGCAGGCTTTCGCTACCGCATGGCCTACGTCGACCCGGCACTGATCCAGAACGTGCTGGGTGGTCAGCCTTTGCCCTTCATCGCTGGCGGGCTGTCCAGCGACCCTCGCCTGTACCACGCCAGCGAAGCGTTCGTGCAGGCAGTGGACCACGCGCTGGAGCCATTGGAAGAACAGGACGCCCTGTATGACCTGGCGATCGCCTTGCGGGCAGTCGGCGGCAAGCCGCGCGGGCGCAAGCGCCTGGATTACCAGGCAGCCGAACGCGCTCGGGCCTTCATCATGGAACACCTGCATGTGGGCATAACACTGGACATGCTTGAACAGGCCAGCGGCCGCGAACGCTGGAGCCTGTCGCGGGACTTTCGCACGCTGTACGGCACCAGCCCCTATCGCTTTGTCACCCTGCGCCGCCTCGACTGCTTTCGCCGAATGATCCTGGATGGCTTCACCTTGGTCGACGCTGCCCTTGCCGCAGGCTTTCATGACCAGAGCCACATGACCCGGCACTTCACCCGCTGCTACGGCGTACCGCCCTTACGCTGGCTGGAGCGTTTGCGAGCGTCACGCTGAGTTACCGCAGGCGCCCGCGCCCCCCGTGAGAACAGGCTTGCAGGATCGTACAAGAACCGGACTCGCCCGGAGCGATAGGCTGACCACTCCACTTTCCGAGGAACTGTCATGCCTGAATCCCGTCACCCACATCCCTCCCTGCCAGTGAACCTGGTCTACAAGGCAGCGCTTATCGAACAGCAATGGAGCCCCAGGGTCGTTGCCGAGATGAACGATTACCAGTTCAAGGTCGTGCGCATCGAAGGCGAATTCATCTGGCACGCGCACCCGGAGACCGACGAAGCATTCCTGGTGCTGGAAGGCACCCTGCGTATCGACCTGCCGGATGGCTGCGTGCATGTGAACCCCGGGGAACTCTATGTTGTGCCACGCGGCGTCGAGCACCGGACCGCTGCGCAAGGCGAAGCGAAACTGATGATGATCGAACCGCGGGGCATTCTGAATACCGGTCATGAAGGGGGCGATCGCACAGCAGAGAGCGATGTCTGGATTTAACAACATTCACCACTTTCAAGCTGTAGTCTCTAGCTTCACAGCAATAATTAACCCTAAAAGATCGTCTTACAGCCATCTGTAACCGTGGCAATTCGCTCGCAGCCCACACTTCGCAACCCGGCACAGGTTCGCCTCGATATAATTGGATCCAATAACGAGGGTGGCCTGCATGCAAGCACTGGAAAGGGACTACGGACACGGCGATGAAGTGGCCAGCCACTGCCACGCCGAAGACCAGCTGATCTACGCCGCCAGCGGCGTGATGCGGGTCAACAGCGAGGGCGGTAGCTGGGTGATCCCCGGCGGGCATGCCTTGTGGATGCCCGCCGGGGTCAGCCATGCCATCCGCATGGAAGGCGTGGTCTGCATGCGTACCTTGCTGCTCGACGCCCACATCGAACGCTGCCAGGTGATCGTCGTGTCTGGCCTGCTGCGCGAACTGATCCTGGCGGCGTCACGGGTGCTGAACCTGCGCGACGGCGCGCATGCTCGGGCGCTGATCCTGTACGAACTCGCCGCCGCCCGGCGCATCGATGCCTTCGTCCCGACGCCGCAGCACGCACGCCTGCGTGCCTGGTGCGAGCGCTTCCTGCAGGACCCGGCCCAGGACCTGACCTTGGAGCAATGCGGCGCTCAACTGAACATGAGTGCCCGCAGTGTGGCCAGGCTGTTCCAGCGCGAGGTGGGCATGTCGTATGGCCAATGGCGCGCCCGTGCCCGGGTGATGCTCAGCCAGCAGTGCCTGGCCGATGGCAAGCCGATCCTGAACGTTGCGCTGGAGCACGGCTACCAGAGCGCCAGCGCATTTACTGCCATGTTCAAGCGCATCCTCGGCTATGCGCCAAGTGATTGGCAAAACGGTACCGCGCGCGAGTACTGAGCCTCAGGTTGTCCCGCTTGCGCGCAGGGTTGTCCCGCTTGCGACAGCGACGCCCATGCAACCCTGGTTAACCTCGTGTCACGACCCTTGAGCGACAATCGTGATGCCCTTACTGCACTCATTTCCCGGCCCTGCCCGGCTTGCCACAGCCCTCGGCATGCTCGCTGCACTCGCGGCGTGCGGCCACCAATCCACTCCTGCCGAACCCCCTCTAGCGCTGCAGGCAGACCCGCTGGCGAACATGCCGGCCGGCGTCAGCAAACAGCCCCTGCCCGAACGCTGGTGGGCACTGTATCAAGACCCCCAACTCAATCGCTGGGTACAGCAAGCCCTGGCGCACAACCAAGGCCTGGCACAGGCCGAGGCCAACGTGCAGGCCATGCTGGCTGGCATCGGCGAGTTCGACGCCAGGCGCTGGCCGTCTACCGACATAGGCGTTGCCGCTACCTATGGCAGAAGCGCCGATGACCAGACGCTGGCCGAGGCGACCGACAGCAATGCGCCGTCGCAATGGCAATTCAACCCGGGCATCGAGCTGGCCTATCAGGTGGACATCTGGGGCCAGGTACGCGCCGCCATCCAACGTGCCAGGGTGCAAGCCGAAGCCAGCGCTGCGGCGCTAGACCTGGTACGCCTGCAGGTGGTCGCCCAGACCACCCGCGCCTACATCGACCAGTGCACCTACGCGGCGCGCCTGGAGGCAGCGAAGCAGGCCTTGCAAACCCTCGACCACAGCGTGCAACTCAGCCAGCGCCAGCGCCAGGCCGGTGTGGCCACTGCCCTCGACAGCGAGCGCCTGCTGGGCTTGCGGGAACAGGAGCGTGCGCAACTGCCGATGCTCTCAGCCCGGCGGCAGATGGCGCTTTACGAACTGAGCATGCTCAGTGGCCAGGCCTCGGTGGACGAGCCCACGACCTGCGTAGCCATCCCCACGCTGTCGACGCCGCTGCCGGCTGGCGATGGCTGGCATTTGCTCGAACGCCGGCCAGATGTGCGCCAGGCCGAACGGGAACTGCAAGCGGCCACCCTGGAGACCGACATCGTGCGGGCCGACCTTTACCCAAAGGTCAGCTTCGGCGCTTCGTTGACGTCTTCGGACCATCACCTTGCCAACCTCGGCGACAGCCGCGCGGTGATGTTCGGCATTGGCCCGCTGATCCGCTGGGAGTTTCCCAACCTGAAAGCCAACCGCGCACGGGTGAGCAAGGCCGAGGCATTGCAGCGGGCACAGGTCGCCCGTTACCACGGCGTGGCGCTGAGCGCGCTGAAAGACGTGCGCCAGGCACTGGCCCGCTACGACGGCGAGCGACAACGGTTGCAGGCGCTGGACGCAGCCCTGGCACACAGCCAGCACAGCTTTGCCCTGGCCCAGGGTAATTACCGTGCCGGCACCGTGGACGGGCTGGCCCTGCTCGACAGCGAGCGCGAAATGATCAGCCTGCGGGCCAGCCACACAGAAGCCCAAGGGCGCCTGGCGCAAGCGCAGGTAAACCTGTTCCGCGCGCTGGGCGGGCGGTGGTAGCGAGAAGCAAGACCAGCAGCGAGCACCGCCCACTGTAGGAGCGGGTTTACCCGCGAAGAATACACCGCGGTGGATGGCACGGGCTTCGCCCGTGTTCGCGGGCAAGCCCGCTCCCACACGGATCGCGCCAGCTTTTAGAAATCGAGCAAGACAGTGGCTCCCACAACCGACAGCCAGCAGGCCCAATTCGAGAATGGAAACCAACCATGAATGTTGCCGTAGACAAACCCTCACCCGCCGAAACTGAACAGCGGCCGAGCGCTAAAACCCGTCGCCGCCTGGCAATCATCGCCAGCGGCAGCCTGGCCGCAATCACCACCCTGCTGGCCTTCACCAGCTACTGGTTCAGCACCGGCCGCTATCTGGAAACCACCGACGATGCCTACGTCCGCGCCGACTGGGTGGCCCTGAGCCCACGCGTGGCGGGCTACGTAGCCGAGGTCGAGGTGGCTGACGACCAGACGGTGAAAGCCGGCGATGTGCTGGTGCGCCTGCAAAACCGCGACTACCGCGCCCGCCTCGACCAGGCCCGGGCTGGCGTGACCGAGGCACAGGCGGCACTGGCCGCCGCCCAGGCCAGCCAACAGGTAGCGACCGAGCGCATCGACCAGCAACAGCAAGCCATCCTGCAGGCCGAGGCCGTCGTGCGCAGCGCCACCGCCGAACAGCGTCGCAGTGAACTGGATGTCCAACGCTACCGTGGCCTGGTGCGTGACGACGCAGCGACCGTGCAGCGCCTGGAAACCGCCAGTGCCCATGCCAGCCAGGCACAAGCCGCGCTGCAAGGTGCCCAGGCCGCGCTGCGCCAGCAACGCTCACAACTGGCCATGGCCAAGGCCCAGTCAGCCCAGGCCGAGGCCAAACAGCAACAACGGGCTGCGGCCCTGGCACGCGCCCAGGCCCACCAACAACTCGCCGAGCAGGACGAGCAGGACACCGTGATCCGCGCGCCGATCACCGGCGTGGTCGGCCAGCGCCGCGTGCGCACCGGCCAGTACGTGGTGCCGGGCCAGCCGCTGCTGGCTGTGGTGCCCCTGCAGCAAGCCTATGTGGTGGCCAACTACAAGGAAACCCAACTGGCCCGCATGCGCCCCGGGCAACCGGTAGAAATACGTGTCGACAGCTTCGCCAGCCAGCCACTGCATGGCCATGTGGCCAGTTTTTCGCCAGCCTCGGGCAATGTCTTCGCCTTGCTGCCGTCGGACAACGCCACCGGCAACTTCACCAAGATCGTCCAGCGTTTCCCGGTGCGCATTCTGCTCGACAAACCGCTGGATGGCCCGCAGGTACTGCCCGGCATGTCGGTGGTCAGTACAGTCGACACACGCCCCGCAGAGGTTGCCGATGCGCACTGAGCAAACGGTCTCGCTGCGTGCCTGGGTAGCGGTGCTTGGCGGCCTGTTCGGCTGCTTCATGGCGGGCATGAACGTGCATGTCACCAGCGCCGCACTGCCGGAAATCCGCGGCTCGCTGGGTGCCAGCTTCGAGGAAGGCTCATGGATCTCCACCGCCTACCTGGTGGCGGAAATCGTGATGATTCCGCTGACGGCCTGGTTGGTGGACGTGTTCTCGCTGCGCCGGGTCATGTGGACCGGCTCGCTCATCTTTCTGATCGCCTCGGTGGCCTGCTCATGGGCGCCCAACCTGGAGGCGATGATTGTAATCCGGGTGATCCAGGGGGCTGCGGGCGCGGTGCTGATTCCCCTGTCGTTCCAGCTGATCATCACCGAACTGCCGGCCAGCAAGATGGCCATGGGCATGGCGCTGTTCAGCCTGGCCAACAGCGTGGCACAGGCCGCCGGGCCGTCGATTGGCGGCTGGCTGACCGATGCCTATTCGTGGCGCTGGATCTTCTATCTGCAACTTTTCCCCGGCATTGCGCTGCTGTTGGCCATCGCCTGGTCGATCGAGGCCAAGCCGATGAAGCTCGAACTGTTACGCAAAGGTGATTGGCTGGGTATCGCGGCCATGGTGATCGGCCTGGGCGGCTTGCAGATCGTGCTGGAAGAAGGCGGTCGGCTGGACTGGTTCGGCTCGCCGCTCATTGTCGGCATGAGCGTGGTCGCTGCCATTGCGTTGGTGGTGTTCGTGGTGACCCAGCTGTTCGGCCAGCGCGCGTTCATCAACCTGCGCTTGCTCGGGCACTACAACTTCGGTGTCGCCAGCGTGGCGATGTTCATCTTTGGCGCTGCCACGTTCGGCCTGGTGTTCCTGGTGCCCAACTACCTCTCGCAGTTGCAGGGGTTCAGCGCGCACGACGTGGGCGTGGCGCTGATCGCCTATGGCGTGGTGCAGTTGCTGCTGGCGCCGTTGATGCCCCGGCTGATGGGCTGGACCAGTGCCAAGTTCATGGTCGCCAGCGGCTTTTTGATCATGGCGCTGGGCTGCTGGCTGGGGGCTAGCCTGAGCGCCGACAGTGCCGACAACGTGATCATCCCGTCCACGGTGGTACGTGGTATTGGCCAGCCTTTCATCATGGTTGCGTTATCGGTGCTGGCGGTGGCCGGGCTGGACAAGCGTGAGGCCGGCTCAGCCTCGGCGGTGTTCTCGATGTTGCGCAACCTGGGTGGCGCCATCGGCACGGCCGGGTTGACGCAACTGGTGGCGACCCGTGAACGCTTTCACAGTGAGCGCATTCACGAGCAGGTGACGCTGTTCGAGCCAAGCGTCCAGGCGCGTATCAACCAGACGGTGCAAAGCTGGCTGCCGCATCAGCAGCAAATGCTGGAAGCGTTGGCGGCGACCATTCGGCGAGAGGCTTACCTGATGGCCTACAGTGATGCGTTCTACCTGGCGTGCCTGGCATTGGTCGGGTGTGCCCTGGCAGCGTTGCTGCTGCGAGCCAGGCAGCAGCATTGACGGCGGTATCGACCTCTGTGGGCGGCCGGAGCGCTCGGCATTCGGCCGCTGTTACACTGTCAACCGATGAAATTGGCGAGCCCGAGCAAAGGTATGAACCCGACGCGCTACTCCACCGTGGCAAAGGACTTGATGCAAGCGATTGCCAGCGGCCGCTACCCGGTGGGCAGCCTGCTGCCGACCGAGTTCGAGCTGTGCGACCTTTACAATGTGAGCCGGCACACGGTGCGTGCCGCTATCAACCAGCTGCTCACCCAAGGGCTGGTGTCGCGCCGCAAACGCGTGGGTACCCGGGTGGAGGCCAGCAGCCCGCGCGGCGGCTATTCGCAGTCGTTGCCCAGTGTGGCTGACCTGGCGCACCTGGCAGACACCCAGCAGCGGGAAATCCAGGGCGTGCGCCACTTTGTCGCCGACCTGAGCGAGGCGGCGAGGCTGGGGCTGGTGCCGGGGGAGCATTACTTCTGCGTGTCGAGCATCCGCGTCGACCGGCAGCACGATGGCGCGCCGCTGTGCTGGGTAGACGTGTATGCACAGCGCGACTACATCGCGGTCATCGAGCTGGCCCGCGAGCACCCTGACCAGCTGATTGCCGGCTTGATCGAACAGCACTACGGCCGGGCAATCGCAGTGGTCGACCAGCAGGTCCGTGCGGTGTTGCTGACTGCGGAAATGGCCCGGGCGCTGAAGGCCGAGGCGGGCTCGCCGGGGCTGAAGATCATCCGCCACTACCGCGAGGAAAATGGTGATTTGATGGCGGTTTCCGAGACCGTGCACCCGGATGACCGCTTTACCTTGGTCACCCAGATGCGCCGCGACCGCTCCCCCGCCTGAACCCGCTCGTACAGGGATGGTCCAACTTTCAGCTAATGAACAGACCGTTGCCCCTAAAGCGCCCCCAGTTGCCTTTCAGCTTCGACCAACTGCCTCGCCCGCGCCGTGCTCACCCGGTGATCGCGTGCCAGCCAGGCGTAGATCGTCGGTAGCACGAACAAGGTGAACAAGGTCCCCACCAGCATCCCGCACACAATCACCACCCCCAACCCAAAACGGCTGTTGGCGCCGGCGCCGCTGGCGAACAGCAGTGGCAGCACGCCAAAAGTCATCGCCGCCGTGGTCATCAGCACTGGCCGCAAGCGTATTTGCGCCGCGCGAACAATGGCGGCGGCACGATCGAGGTTGTCGCGCACCTGAATCTCGTTGGCGAACGCCACCATCAGGATGCCATGCTTGCTGATCAGGCCGATCAGCGTTACCAGGCCAATCTGCGTGTAGATGTTCAGCGTGGCCCAGCCCAGCGCCAGCGGCAGCAGCGCACCGCAGATCGACAGCGGCACGGTCACCAGAATGATCAGCGGGTCGACCAGGCTTTCATACTGCGCCGCCAGCACCAGGTAGATCACTACCAGGGCGGCGAGAAATGCCCACATCAAGGCAAAGCCCTCCTGCACATACTGGCGCGATTCCGATTGCCAGTCGTGGCTGAAACCCGGTGGCAGTTCGGCGGTGAGCTGTTCAAGAAATGCCACGGCGTTGCCCATCGATACACCTGGCGCCGGGATTGCCTGCAGGGTACTGGCGTTCTGCTGATCGAACTGCAACAGGCGGTTGGGTGCCACTTCGATATCCAGGTGCACCAACGTGGCCAACGGCACCAGGCTGCCATCTTCGGCGCGCACATACTGGCGGCTCAGCGCCGCAGGCGTCAGGCGTTGGTCCTGGATACTCTGCGGGATCACGTCATAAGAGCGCCCGAACAGGGCGAAGCGGTTGAGATACTGCTCGCCCACCAGCACCCCCAGCGACTCACCAATGGCCCGCATGCTGATGCCCAGGCTCGCCGCCTTGGCCCGGTCCACGCGTACCTTGACCACGGGGTTGTTGTAGTCGAGGTCACTGTCCACCACGGCGAACAGGCCGCTGTCGCGGGCGCGCTGCTTGAGCACTTCCATGGTCTGGTACAGCTCGGGGTAATCCTGGGCGCTGCGCAGCACCATCTGCACCGGCAGGCCACCGCTGGAGCCCGGCAGCGACGCGACCTGGAAGGCGAAGATGCTGCTGCCCTCGATATCCGCAACGGCCTGCTGCAACTGCGCCTGCACCTGTGCGGCGGAACGCTCGCGCGCCTGCCAGGCGCTGAGGTTGATGCCACCGAAACTGGCGGCCGGGCCGTCGGTACCGTTGATGATCCAGGTGTCGGTGGTTTCGGCAATGGACTTCATCACCTGGTCGAGCTTCAGCGCGAAGCGTTCTGCGTATTCGAGGCTGGCATGCTGCGGCGACTTGATGGCGGTCAGCACCGCCGCCTGGTCCTCGGGCGGCGCCAGCTCGCGTTGTGGCAGCAGGTACAGCCAGGGCAGGCTCAGGCACACCAGCAACGCCACGCCGCCACTGATCCAGCGGTGTGCCAGCGTGTAGGCCAGCACCCGTCCATAGGCCCCGCTCAGCACACCAAACAACCGATCGGCGATGGCGGCCATTGCGCCATGCTGCTGACCGGGCTGCAGCAACAGCGAGCTCATCACCGGCGACAAGGTCAGCGCCACAATGCCGGACACGATCACCGCCCCCGCCAGGGTCAAGGCAAACTCACGGAACAGCGTGCCGGTCAGCCCGCCCATCAAGCCAATGGGCGCATACACCGCCGCCAAGGTCAGGGTCATGGCGATCACCGGCCCGGCAATTTCCCGCGCCCCGGCCAATGCTGCCGCGACCGGCGACTTGCCCTCCTCGATATGCCGGTGCACGTTTTCCACCACCACAATGGCATCGTCCACCACCAGGCCGATGGCCAGCACCATCGCCAGCAAGGTCAGCAGGTTGAGGCTGAAACCAAACATCAACATCAGGCCCGCAGCCCCCAGCATCGACAGCGGAATGGCCACCACCGCGATCAGCACGCTGCGCAGCGAACCCAGGCACAGCCAGATCACCAACACCACAATAAGCATCGCCTCCACCAAGGTGCGCAGCACTTCATGGATCGACGCATCGATGAAGCGTGCGGTTTCATAGGCCAGCGCCACTTTCACACCAGGCGGCAAGGTCTGCTGGATCTGTGGCAGCAGTTGGCGAATACCCTCGACGATCACCAGAGGGTTGCCGCTGGGCGTGGGGAACAGCCCCAGGTGCACGGCAGGTTTGCCGTCCATGGTGGCGCTGGTTTGCGTGGCCGCCGCACTCAGCTCGACGGTGCCGATATCGCGCAGGCGCACCAGGTCGGTGCCATCGTTGCGGATGATCAGCTCGCGGAAGTCTTCGACCCGGCTCAGGTCGGTGTCCACCTGGATATCGGCCAGCACATACTGCCCGCGCACCTGGCCCGGCGTTGCCTGGTAGTTGTTGGCACGTACCGCCTGTGCCACGTCCGCCGCCGTCACCCCGCGCCCGGCCATCTGTTCACTGTCCAGCCACAGGCGCATGGCCAGGCGCTGCCCGCCGAACGACTGCACCTTGGCCACGCCGTCGATACCGGAGAACTGCGGTTCCACCACCCGCGACAGGTAATCGCTCAGTTCCGGTATCGACAGGCTGTCGCTGGCAAACCCCACATAGGCCACGGCAGTGGAGTCGCCTGCCGACAGCTCCACCACCGGGTCGTAGGCTTTTTCCGGCAGGCGATAGCGCACCTGGTTGACCTTGGCCATGGTCTCGGCCAGCGCCTGGGTCGAATCGCGGTTGAGCACCATGCGCAAGGTGATCAGGCTGCGCCCCTGCTGCGACGACGAGGACAGGTAGTCGATGCCCTCGACCGACGACACCGCCTGGGTGATCGGCTGCGTCACGAAACCCTGCATCAACTCGGCGGAGGCACCGGGGTACTCGGTGCTGATGGTAATGGTCGAGCTTTCCAGCAACGGGTACTGGCGGATCGGCAACTTGCCCATGGCAAACAGCCCCATCAGGATGATCAGGCTGCTGACCACCAGCGCCAGCACCGGGCGGCGCACGAAGACGTCGGTAAACCTCACGACTGCCGCCCTCCCTGGCTAGCCTGCAGGCTGTCCTGCGCCACTGGCTCGACCGGCATGCCATCACTCAGTTTCAGCTGGCCGGAAACCACCACACGGTCACCGGGCGTCAGGCCGGAGGTGATTTCCACCCGCCCCTGCCAGCGCTCACCGGTGGTTACCTGCACCCGGCTCACCCGGGTGCCATGCTGCGGGTCCTGGGTAGCGACAAACACCGTCTGCCCGTAGGCGGTGTAGGTAATCGCGGTTTCCGGCACGGCCAGCACGGTCGACGGCTGCGCAGCATCCAGCCGCACGCCGGCATACATACCCGGCTGCAACTGCCCTTGCGGGTTCGGCAAGGCCGCCTGTACCTGTACAAGGCGTGCTTTGCTGACAACCGGGTCGACCGCCACCACCCGCGCCTGGAAGTCTTGCCCACGCACCGCGTCCACCGTCAGTGCCAGCGCCTGCCCGGCGTGCACTTCGGGGGCGGCCTGCTCGCCCAAGGCAAAGTTCACATGCAACTGGCTGATGTCGGCCAGGCTGACGATGGTCTCGCCAGCGCCCAGGTACTGGCCCTGATGCACACGGCGGATGCCGAGCTTGCCGGCAAACGGTGCGCGAATGGCCTTCTGCGCGATCAGCGCCTCGACATGCTGCAGCTCACCACGGGCCACGTCCACGGCCGTGGCTGCGTTGTCCAGCAGCTCTTGCGACACGGCATTCATCGCGCGCAGTTTGCGGCTGCGCTGCAGCACCACGTCAGCGTTACGCAACCTGGCCTGCAACTGCACGCGCAGGGCCTGCTCGGGTGCGTCGTTGAGCTGCACCAGCAACTGCCCGGCCGCTACCGTCTGCCCCGACTCGAAGGCGATGCGGGTAATACGCCCTGCCATCTCGGCCGCCACCTGCACCTGGTTGACCGCCTCCAACTCCCCCGAAGCAAAGCGCTGCCGCGCCAGTTGCACCTGCTCGGCCGTGGCCAGCGCCACCTTGGTCGCCGGCCACACCGCCGCAGCGGGCTGCGCCGAGCCGCTTCCCACCAGCGCATAGGCAACGGCCAGCGCACCGGCAACAGCGCCGGCCCAGGCCAGTAACGTCCGATTGTTCATGCTCAGCTCCGATCACAGGGAAAGCGGTTGCAGGAAAGATCGGGCAGGACTATAAGAGCTCAACTTAACTTGAGGTCAACAGGCATGGCAGCGGACAACACACGGATGCTCACAGTGGGTGAAGTGGCCAAGCGCAGCGGCGTGGCGGTGTCTGCGCTGCACTTCTACGAAACCAAGGGGCTGATCGCCAGCGTCCGCACGGCAGGCAACCAGCGCCGCTATCCCTCGCTGGTGCTGCGTACCCTGGCGATCATCAAGGTAGCCCAGCGCACGGGAATTCC
The DNA here is from genome assembly GCF_900291005.1 of Pseudomonas sp. Kh14. Taxonomy (NCBI): domain Bacteria; kingdom Pseudomonadati; phylum Pseudomonadota; class Gammaproteobacteria; order Pseudomonadales; family Pseudomonadaceae; genus Pseudomonas; species Pseudomonas sp. Kh14. The sequence continues at coordinate 89,800 of NZ_OLKJ01000022.1, read as the reverse complement.
GCTTGAGGAAATCAAACAGGCCTTCAGCCGTTATGCCCCCAACAGCAAGCTCACAGCAGCACAATGGAGCGAGATGTCCACGGCCTGGCGCGAAGACCTGAATGCCCGCATTCGCACACTGGAAGCACTGCGCGACAGCCTCGACAACTGCATTGGCTGCGGTTGCCTGTCGCTGGAGGACTGCCCGCTGCGCAACCCCGAGGATGTGCTGGGCAAGGAAGGGACCGGGGCGCGGATCCTCGAAAAGAAGGCGCGCTAACCTCGCGCGCTCATGCCAGGTGCGACTCTATGCCGGCGCGCATGACCTGCAGGTGACAAACAGTCGCTTTGAACCATTGCGACGATTCACCGCCCTAACCCTGTGCTGTTAACCCAAAGCCGCTCACAGGAAGGAACTAAGCCATCATGAAACGCGAACAGATCGAAGGTGTAGCAGAAGACCTGGCTGGCAAGGCGCAAAGCGCCGTAGGTCGCCTGGTCGAAGACCCGGCGCTGGAAGCCGAAGGCGATGCGCGTCAGGCCGCAGGCCAGGTGACCAAGACCTACGGCGACACCCTGGACAGGGTGTCCTCGTTCGTCAAGGAAAAGCCCTTCGCCGCACTGGCCATCACCGCCGCCGTCACTCTGGTGGTCTCTCGCCTGCTGCGCCGCTGAACCACGGCGCCTCAGGTGGTTCAGGGCCGGATATCTTGTCCGGCCTGCGCCATCACCAGATGGCGATATCATAGGTCAGGTAAAGGCGATTGCTGTCTCGGCCGCGGGCGAAATCTGATCGATACACATAGTTTCGCAGCTTTACGCCCAGCCCTTTCAGCGGTCCGCCCTGCACCACGTAGGCAATCTCGGCGTCACGCTCCCATTCTTTGATGCCCTCGCCACCTGAGCGGCCATTGTCGCCACTCAGGTAGCGCGTCATGAAGGTCAGCCCCGGTACCCCGGCGGCAGCGAAGTTGTAGGCGTAGCTGGCCATCCAGGTCTTCTCTTCCTCTTCGATGAACTTGCCGATGCCGACGTTGCTGAACGAATAGACCGTTGCCCCACTGATATACGGCAGCCCCGCTTCACCATCGAGCACCTGGTAACCTGCGCCGACGGTATGCCCGGAGTGGGCGTACGACAGTTGGCTGCTGAACATGTCGTTGTCGATGCCACCGCCATACGCCGTACCGCTGTCGCGGCTTTTGAAGTAACGCAGGTCGGTGGTCAGCACGCCGCCGCCCAGCGGCAGATCGTGCACCAGCCCGGCGAAGTCCTGGCGGTAGAAATGCTCGAGCTCGCCATGAAAATAACTCAGGCGCAGTTGCTTGCTGACGGCGTAGTCAGCACCAGCGAAGCTGAAATCACCAGACGCTGGGCCGCCATACCCGTCCAGGTACAACCCGGTGCTATCGGATGAGTCGCGCTGTTTGAAGCGATCCAGGTGGCCGGCAGTAAGGGTGAGGTTGTCGATGTCGGTGCTGGTCAGCTGGGTTCCCTGGTAAGTCTGCGGCAGCAGCCGCGCATCGTTGTACACCAATACCGGCGTCTTGGGCAGCAAGGTGCCATGCTTGACCACGGTGCTGCCCAGACGGGCCTTGGCCGTGATACCGGCGCTGGCGAATTCGTCGGCCGCGCGGCCATCGTCATGCACTGGCAGCAGCCCGGTGCCGCTGCGCCCACGGCCGGAGTCGAGCTTGAAGCCGACCAGGCCCAAGGCGTCGAGCCCCAGGCCGAGGGTGCCTTGGGTGAAGCCGGACTGGTAATCGAGCAGAAAGCCTTGAGCCCATTCCACCCGTTCGCTTTTGGCAGTGGCGGCGGCGCGGGCGCTCATACCCTGCTCGTCACGGAAATTCTCGTTGAAGTACACGTTGCGCAACTGCAGCTTGAGCTTGCTGTCTTCGATGAAACCGGCGGCACCGGCCACAGGCAGCCAGCCGCACAGCAGGCCACAAGTGGCCCCACGGAAAAGAAATCGGGACATGATGGTTACTCTGTTGTTGTTCTTGGGTGAGTCAGAGGGGCGCCGAGCGGCGCCCTGAGTGCTTCAAACCATGAAGGACAAGGCGCCCGTCAGCAGTGCCAGCGCAGTGATCACCAGAGAAGTGAGCACGGCCCACTTGAAGGTGGCTTTCTGGAAATCACCGATATCCCTGTCGACCATGCCCACCAGCAACAAGGTNGTGAGCACGGCCCACTTGAAGGTGGCTTTCTGGAAATCACCGATATCCCTGTCGACCATGCCCACCAGCAACAAGGTGGAAGCCACCAGCGGGCTCATCAGGTGCACAGGCTGCCCCAGCACCGAGGCGCGGGCGATTTCCACCGGGTCGATGCCGTACGCGGCCGCGGCATTGGCCAGGATCGGCACAACGCCAAAGTAGTACGCGTCGTTGGACAGCACGAAGGTCAGCGGCATGCTGGTCAGCGCCACTACCAGCGGGAACCAGTGGCTCCACGCTTCCGGAATCCAGTCCACCAGCGTCTGGGCCAATGCATCGACCATCTTGGTACCCGAGAAAATACCGGCAAAGATGCCCGCGGCGAACACCAGCAGCACCACGGTCATGGCGTTGCCCGAATGGGCGAGGATGCGCTCTTTCTGCAGGTCCAGCTGTGGGTAGTTGATCATCAGCGCGGCGACGAAACCGATCATGAACAGGATGGCCGCGTGCATCAGCCCCAGCACCAGCGCGGTCATCACGGCGATCACCAGCACCAGGTTCACATAGGCAAGGCGCGGGCGCTTGTGCGGGTTGTCGCCGAGGATTTCCTTGATGTAGCAGTTGCCGCCACCGGACTCCAGGGCAATATTGCCGATACGCCGGCGCTCGGCACGGCCCAGCAGGTAGGCGGTGAACACAACCCATGCCGCCCCACCGATGACGGTGGGCAACATCGGAATGAAGTACTCGGTCGCATCCAGACCGAGCGCGGCAATGGCGCGGGTGGCGGGACCACCCCACGGGCTCATGCCGCTCATGATGCTCAATGACAGCATCGATACGGTCGCCAGGATCATCGGGTTCATGCCGATGCGCTTGTACAGCGGCAGCATGGCAGCGCAGGTAATCATGTAAGTCGTGGTGCCATCACCGTCCAGCGCCACCAGCAGCGACAGCAGGGCGGTGCCGATCGCGATCTTGATCGGGTCGCCATTCACCCGCTTGAGAATCTTGCGGATCAGCGGGTCGAACAGGCCTGCGTCGATCATCAGGCCGAAGAACAGGATGGCGAACAGCAGCAGCGCGGCAGACGGTGCGACCATTTTCAGCCCATCGAGCATCATCTTGCCCAGGTCTGGCGCGAAACCGCCAATAAGGGCGAAAACAATCGGCACGATGGTCAGCGCAACGATCGGGGACAGGCGTTTACTCATGATCAGGTAGGTGAAGGTCACCACCATGATCAGGCCCAGAAGTGCGAGCATGGTTTGTTCTCTTGTTTTTATTGTCTATGTGGCCNAGGTGAAGGTCACCACCATGATCAGGCCCAGAAGTGCGAGCATGGTTTGTTCTCTTGTTTTTATTGTCTATGTGGCCGCCCAACGGGTAGACGGCCCCCTTCCCCATCCGGCATCGCTTGATGCCAGGTAGGCGTTTGTGTCATTCGGTCGGCCGTGGCGATGAGGTTCGGCGGACCCTTCAGGCGGCGCAGCAGGGTTTCGCGTTCTCAGGCACCCTGGGACAGCGAGATCAGCACGGTGGCCACTGCGTTGCTCGCCAGGCTGAACACACGGTGTCGCATCGCATTCCGTGCAGGGTTCAGTCCCCGCCCAAGCTATGAGGGTCGGGCCGGCGCTTTTCGATCGCAAACTTCAGCAGCGCGGCACTGCGGAACAGGCCATGGGCGAACTTGCCATAGGGCAAGGTCACGAACAGTGCCATGACGGTGCCCAGGTGCACGGCCAGCAGGATCGCCATCACCTCGGTGTCACGCAGGGCCAGCAACGCCATACCGGTCGTGCTGACCAACAGCAGAAGCAGGATGAACGCACGGTCCATGGGGCGCTGCGCGGCATCGCCATGCTCTGGCGGGCGGCGCAGGTTCAACGCCAGCAGGCCCGCTGGCCCGACGATCAGGCCGATACCCCCGAGGGTGCCGAGGACCACCGGCAGGCTCAGCAGCGGGTATGGCGCATGCAGGCCCAGCAGGTAGTGATAACCGGTAGCGACCACGGTGGCGGCAAAGCACAGCATGAAGCCGTAGAAGGTCAAATGATGGTAGCGTCGACGCCACAGCGTGTAGCGATCGTCGGCGTTGTTGCAGCCTTGGCCATGGCCGCCATCCAGATACTTGAGCGTCAGCACTGCGCTCGCCGCCTCCGGCAGCGCACCGTTGGCCGGTTGCCGCGCTTGGGCGGGCGACACCGTGCGCCAGAAGCGCCTCAACGCCACGGCCAGCGCCACCCCGGCAGCGCTGAACACGCCACCGAACAAGAGCGCCAAGGTGTTGTGCGGGAACACAGCGTAGAAATCTCCGGCCAGCCGCCCAGGCAGCAAAGTGCCGTTGACCTGCAAGGCCAGCAGCAAGAACAGCGACAGCGCTAGCGCCAACGCCACGGCGACGAAGGTGCCATTACGCCGGTAGAGCTGCCCGAACCGGGCCGGCCAAGCGTACTCAGCGTAGGTCTGCCCGCGCACCTTGGCCATGGCCTGCGGCACGTTCACCGCAAACGCATGCGGTGCGGCGTACTGACAAGCGTGCAAGCAGGCGCCACAGTTGTGGCAGAGGTTGGCCAGGTAGTGGATGTCGGCCTTGTCGAAGTCGAGTCGACGGGTCATCGCCGGGAACACGGCACAGAACCCCTCGCAATAACGGCAGGCGTTGCAGATGCGCATCTGCCGGTCCACCTCCTGCTCGTCCAGGTTCAGCAGCGGGATCAGCTCGGCCTGTGGCGGGGCGGGGTCGAACACGCGGGGATCAGGCATTTGCACAGTCATGCTGGGCCTCCAGGGGGTAAATACAATGGCCGGCGGCGGCCGCCGCCTGAGTGCCGGCGATGCGGCCAAACGCGGTACCGATGGACATGCCGACACCGGCGGTGTAGCCCTTGCCCAGCACGTTGCCGGCCATCATCTCGCCGGCGACGAACAGGTTGGGACTGGGCCGCCCGCCGAAATGCACGGCAGCCGTGGCATCGGTGCGCAGGCCGAGGTAGGTGAACGTCACCCCCGGACGCAGCGGGTAACCGAAGAACGGCGGCTTATCGATCGGCAAGGCCCAATGGCTCTTGACCGGTTGCACGCCGTCGGTGCGGCAACCGTCCAGCCGGGTGTGGTCGAACGTGCCGGGGCGGCATGCCTGGTTGTAGGCGCGCAGGGTCTCGAGAAACGCAGGCACCGGCAGTTCGAGGGCTACGGCCAAGGCCTCGAGGCTGTCGGCGCGGGTGCCAGGGAACACCGGTGGCATGAAGCGGCCCAGGGCCTTCTGATCGATGATCGAGAACCCCACCTGGCCAGGCTGCTGGGCCACCAGCCGCCCCCAGATGGCATAGCGCTTGGGCCAGAAATCCTCGCCTTCGTCGTAGAAACGCTGGCCGTCGCGGTTCACCACCACGCCAAGCGACACGCAGTCGATGCGCGTGCAGATACCACCGTCGTACAGCGGTGCGCGGGCATCGATGGCGACCATGTGGGCCTGGGTCGGGTCGCCAATGGTGTCGGCACCTAGGTCGATCATGCGCCGCAGCAGCGCGCCGTCGTTGAAGCGCGTGCCCCGCACCAGGAAGTTGTCCGCCGGCCACTCGCCGCGATCATTCTGCCCCCAGGCCTCACGCAGCCATTGGCGATTGGACTCGAAGCCGCCGGCCGCCAGCACGCAACTGCGCGCCTCGATGCGCTCGGCGGGCAGGCGCCGCCCGTCGACGTCGCGGGCCGCCAGGTGGGCAGCGATGAAGCGTCCATCGCGCAATTCCAGATCGCACACCGGGCTGTCGTAGCGCACCTGCACACCAAGCCGCTCGGCGCTGCGGTAATAAGCATTGACCAGGGCCTTGCCCCCGCCCATGAAGAAAGCGTTGGTCCGCGCAGTGTGCAACGCACCCGACAACGAGGGCTGGAAGTGCACGCCGTGGCGGCGCATCCAGCCGCGACAGTCGGACGAGGCACGAATCACCAGACGCGCCAGGGCCTCGTTGGTCTGGCCATCAGTAACCTTCAGCAGATCCTGCCAGAACTCTTCTTCGGGGTAAGCCTCCACCAGCACGTCCTGCAGGGCATCGTGCATGCACCGAAGGTTACGGGTGTGTTGGGAGTTGCCGCCTCGCCAAGCGCGGGGCGCGGCTTCCACCAGCATCACGCTGGCGCCGGCCTCGCGCGCCATCAGCGCGGCGCAGAGGGCAGCATTGCCGCCGCCAATGACAAGTACATCGATCATGTCGCCTCCAGGGAGCGAGAAGCCAGGGTTGGGCAGCTCCTCGCGGACCCCGGACTCTAGGGGGTCTCGTACCTTGGGCGAAACACGATTGCAGGGGGGAGGTCTTCAGTTTTTCTAAAGGGACGGTCATTCGCAGGCGCTCACAGCAAACGCGCCCCAGGCCAGCGATCCTGCTGCACCAAATCGCGGGAAACTTCATGCAGCACGATTCGCGTGGCAAGTGCAGCAGGCGAGAGTTCATCATCGACCAGGCTCACCACCAAGTTGCGCCGCTGAGCTTGCGGATCGTCGATCGAAAACACCCGCAGGCCTGCCTGCATGGCCCGGGCCACAGTGGCGCCGGGTTGAATCGTCGCGGCGTGACCTGCGCTGACGCAATCCATGAGAAGCGACAGGCCATCAACCTCCATGACGATATTCGCGTCCAATCCGACGCGCTCAAGGATGACGCGTAACGTGGCGCGAAGACCATGCTGGGCACTGGGCATCACCAAGGGCAGCGAGGCGATCTGCTGCAACGTCAGCGACGTCCCCCAATCAGCCTTGACCAAGGCTACCGGAACCAATGCGAACAGCCGCTCCTCCAGCAGCGGCCGCGCATCCAGCCGCATGCCAGCCTCCAGCTGGAACAACACCGCCAAATCCAGGTGCCGAGTATTGAGCTGGTTCACCAGGTAGCCCGACAGCATTTCCACCAAATGAAGACGGATATCAGGGTAGCGCTCACGCATCCTGGCGATCAGCGCCAGGCCCAACACCGAAGCCGTGGTGGGTGCCATACCGACGCTGGCGTACCCACTCATACGCCCACTGCGTGCGGCCAACATGGCGTAATCGGCCTGGCGCAGCGTCAGGCGCGCATGGTATTCGAATGCCAAGCCTGCCGCGGTGGGCGTGACGCCAACGCTAGAGCGTGTCAGCAGGCGGGTACTCAACTCACTTTCGAGCTTCGTGAGTTGCTGGCTCAACGCAGATACCCCAACGCCCGTTTCGAGCGCGGCTCTGCCGAGGCTGCCACACTCCAGCACACTCAGAAAGTAACGAAGCTGGCGTAACTCCATCAAAGGCATCTCCTATTCAGCAATTTCGGCGGCTCATTGAGTATCAAGCTTTGGCGCAGATAAATGTTAGCGGCCGGCGAACACACTTTTAGAATTTCAGAATCAAGGGTGATGGTGTCCGCCTGAGTTGTCACCTGCGCAGAACGCGGCGATAAACGACGCACCGCAACCGTTATCGAAGCTGACATTCAGCCAATCTTGATAAATATCAAGGTCATCGAGCCCCACTGCGTCACGCTTGGCCTGAACCGGTGGGCCTTCATCGAGGCTGCCACCGCGGTGGAGGCCATCATGAACACTTACTCAAGACTCCTGCTGATCTGCCATCCAGACCTGCACCCTTCGCCTGCCCTGACGCGTGCTCAGGCGCTGAGCAGTGCGACAGGTGCCACCTTGCATCTGGTGGCGCTCAGTCAATTGCCCTCGCGCCTGGCAACCCTGGACCAGGTGCTACGCAAAAACGCCCGCAAGCAGGACGCCGAGCATCGAAAGGCTTGGCTCGCTGACCAGGTGAAGGCGCTGGGCGAACTGGGCATTACCGCCTACGCCGAGACACTGGACGATCAAGACCCGCTCAAGGACTTGATCCGGCTGGCCCAACTGCACCGGATAGGGATGGTGATCAAGGACATCCAGCACGAAACCGCCTTGAGCCGTGCCCTGCTCACGCCATTGGACTGGCAATTGCTACGCCGCTGCCCGATCCCGCTGCACCTGGTAGCCCAGGCTGAAACGAAGCTGCCAGCGCGCGTACTTGTCGCCGTGGACCTGGTCGAGCACGACCCGCTGATCGACAAGCTCAACGACCACATCCTGCAATCGGCACAGGCACTGGCACAACGCTGCAAGGCGCAACTGCACCTGCTGCAGGCCTACGAACCCAGCGCCAGCTTCGTCGCCTATGCCGCCGCACCCGTGGCCTGGACAGACAAACTGGTCGAGGAAATGTCCGGTCGTGCGCGCGAGCGCATGGCGACGTTCGGCGGCCGTTATGGCATCAAGCCAGATCACCTGCACCTGGTGCGGGGTGCTGCCCGTAACGTGGTCAGCGAATACGCGAACCAGCAAGGCTTCGATGTGGTGGTGATGGGCACGCTCTACCACGAGGGGGTGAGCAAGGTCGTCGGCAGTACTACAGAGCAAACCCTGTACAAGATTCACTCCAGTATTCTGGCGATTCACGGTTGAACGATCGCCCGCTGGCTATGCTCAACTGGATACTCATCAAACCGCACAGTGCCATGCAGCTCATGTTGCTGTGAACGACCTCTGGAGCGCAGGGCATGAATGACACACCGCCGTTGCTGTTCGCCTTGCAAGGCAGCCAGGCCTATGGGAGTGCCGTGGCGCAACGCCTGGGCAGGACACTGTCTGCACATGAAGAGCGCGACTACGAGGACGGAGAGCACAAGTGCTGGCCTGGCGAATCGGTGGACGGTCGATCGGTCATCGTCTTTCACTCGCTGTATGGTGACGCGCACCACAGCGCGCATGACAAGCTATGCCGGTTGTTGTTCTTCTGTGGCGCGCTCAAGGACGCTGCTGCCCGCCAGGTGACGGCAGTCACGCCTTACCTCTGTTATGGTCGCAAGGACCGCAAGGTGGAGTTTCAGGACGCTATCATCACCCGCCATGTGGCTAGGCTGATGGAAAGCTGCGGCGTGGACCGCATTGTGGCGCTGGACGTGCACAACCCCAGCGCCTTCGACAACGCCTACCGAATCCCGAGCTGGAACCTGCAATGCACCCAGCTATTCGCCCAACGCCTGGCCCCGCTACTCGGTGAGCAGGCGGTCACGGTAGTATCACCGGATATCGGTGGCGTCAAACGCGCCGAGCAGTTTCGCCAGGCCCTGGCCCACCTGCTGGCGCGCCCGGTCTCGGTGGCCATGATGGAAAAACACCGCCAACAGGCAGGCCTGAGCGGCGAACACCTGGTCGGTAACGTGGCAGGCAGCACCGTCATCGTGTTCGACGACCTGATCAGCACGGGGCAGACGCTGTTACGCGCTGCCCAGGCCTGCCGGCAGGCCGGAGCCAGCCGCATGCTGGCCGCGGCCACCCACGGCCTGTTCACCACCGGTGGCGAGCTGTTCGACAGCGGCGCGTTCGAACGGGTATTGGTGGCCGACAGCATCGCCCCCTTTCGCCTGCCTGTGCGATGCCTGGAGCAACTGGATATCGTCGATACCAGCGCCCTGGTCGCCGAGCTGATTGCCAACCGCCCGGGCTCTGGCGCATGACCCCGGCGCATTTGATGTGGGCGGAGCGTCCCTGCTCTTGGACGATCCGCTTTCGATCCCCGCCTGACCGATGACACAAACCGGCAACCGTGGAATTGACAACTATCAAGTCCGCGCAGGGCCAAGCGTCGAAACTACACCTCCATTGTTCATTTCCGACACACGAGGATGACTGCCATGGCGCCCACAGAACCCTCCCGTCACTACACCGCTCCCTCGTTTCCCAAGCCGGCGGGGGAGCATTGGATCGAAGCCCTCGACAATGGCACCCATGTCCTGATCAGGCCACTGCAAGCCAAGGACCGGGAGCGCGAAAGGGCCTTCATCGAGCGACTGTCACCGCAGTCGCGGCATTTTCGCTTCCTGTGCCAGATCAAGGCGCCCGATGAAGCCATGCTCGACCAGTTGATGGCAATCGACCAGGACCGACAAGCTGCCTTCGTCGCCCTCGCCCATGTGGACGGTGAGCTACAAGAGGTGGGCATTTCCCGTTACGCCGCCATTGCCGGCAAGGATGAATGCGAGTGCGCGGTCACGGTGCTCGATAGCTGGCAACATCATGGGCTGGGCCGCCTGTTACTCAAGCACCTTACCGACCATGCCCGGGCCAAGGGCCTGCGGCAGATGTACTCGATCGACTCAGCCGCCAATTTGGCGATGCGCGACCTGGCCAAGGCAGCAGGGTTCACCACCAGTACCGACCCGGATGATCCGACCCAGGTCATCCATCGCCTCAACCTGGCCTGAAGCGCCGTTGCAGCAACACCTGGGGCAGCCACCGCGCTGCCCCGCCCGTTTTTCGCCTTACGACCTCCGGCGACTGCACGATTGATTACCCAAGCCATCCTGAGCCTTGTACGGCCACGAGCATTTGGGCATGAGGGCAGTGTCGCACGCCATGCTGATGGTGTTCGCGCAGAGCATCATGGGAACCGCTATAACCGTCTACCCTGCCCCCAGCCAAAGGCGTAACCCTTGAAAACTGACCCCGGCACCATGGGAGCACTGTACATGCCTATCGACTTCAGACCCGCTCGAGTCTCGGACGCGCATGATATTGCGCGCTTCTTTCAACTGACATCGGAGGGTATGGCCGATTACATATGGAGCAAGCTCGCCGCACCTGGAGAAGCATTGCTGAGTGTCGGTGCGTCTCGCTATGCCAGAGAACAGGGCGACTTTTCATACAAGAACTGCCTGATGGCCACTTTCGAAGGGCGCGTCATCGGCATGATGCATAGCTATGCCTTGCGCGCGACCCCTGACAGGCCAGTCGAAACCGACCCCGTCCTCGCGCCTTATTCCGACATGGAAATACCCGATACCTTGTACATATCCAGCCTGGCACTGGATGAGGCCTGGCGGAGCCAGGGGCTGGGTGCCGAGTTTCTTCGCCACGCCCAGCAGCGCGCTGACGACGCAGGCCTCGATGGACTGTGCCTGATCGATTATGCGGAAAACCACGGTGCACGCCGCTTCTACGAACGTCATGGTTTTCAAATTGTGAAAACCTGCCAGATCGTTCCGCACCCGATGCTGGGCGTCACGGGTGAAGCCTATTTAATGTATCGCCCTACTCACAACGTGCTCGAGAAACAGCCATGAACCAGAAACTGACCGTGTTCCGCGAACTGGATATCCAACCGCTGCGCGACCTGCCCTTCTTTGAAGAAGTGTTGGAAGGCACCCCTCACACGCTGACGTCCAAGTACTATCACGATGAACAGCAAGGTCGCATTTCCGGAGAATGGGAAGCCAGCACCGGGGCGTGGCGCATTGACTACAAAGTCTGGGAGTTCTGCCATGTCCTGAGTGGGTGCTGCGTCATCGAGCTTGAGGGTTGCGCCCCGGTCACACTGGCCGCTGGCGACACGTTCATTATCGAACCGGGCGCCAAGGGCAAATGGACCGTAGTGGAAGACATGAAGAAGAACTTCGTGATCCTCGTGCCCGCGAACTAAGCACTGTGCGAACCCCCGTAAACCTCGTGCCCAGGGAGCAGTGACACGCGAGCCCGTCCAAACCTGAAAACGATGCGTGAGCAATGAGGCCTCGGGAGCCGGTCAGCGCAATGAGCAGTGACCTTCCGCCAAGAGGACATTGGCGGCGCCGTAGCAGACGGTGAAGCCGATGACGGGCGTGTTGCGCCCCGATTGCTCGAGGATCTTGTTTCGGTCTGCGCCCCCCCAGCAGGGGAGCGAACAGACCGGGATGATGCCGACAAGGGGCCAGCATGCCGAGCAGGCCCCCACGAACCCGCTATGCGCCCAACCCCCTTGAGCATCGCGCAGGGCCAGGCTCAAACGTCCAGCGCCCCCCTGAGCAAGGCGTCAAGCACGCGCGCGACGTCAGCACCCTGCTCGTCCAGCAGGCATACCGGCAGCCCGTGCAAGGCCGCTTGCACACCGGCCAGCCCCTCGCCCGTCAAGGCCAGCGGACAATCAATTTCCATCTGCAGCGAGCGCAGGCGCTTGGCCAAGGCAGGGCTCACCGGTGGCTGCAGCGCGATCACCAGTGCCGCAGGCTGCATCGCCGCACACAGCAACGGGAGCTCTTCCAGCGGCTGCCCGCAGCCGAGCACTTCGATGCGTTGTCGCTCGCTGCTCAACAGCAGCCCGGCGCACAACACCTGGCATTCGGCTTGCCCCTCGGTACCCGCCAGCAGCACCCGCGGCGCATCGACCTGGTTCATCTGCAAGCGCAGTAGCAGCCGGGCGCGCAAGAACGTATCGAGAAACAGCCATTGGCTACGCTGGCCTGGCGCACTGCCTGAAGCCAGCTCATGCCAAACCGGCATCAGCACTTCGCGCAGCACCGTGGCCTTTGGCAAGAGTGTGAACAGCTGTCCATGGATCGCTTCCAGCGCCTGCGCATCGAATGCCCTGCAAGCGCGCGCAACGGCGGCGCGCCAGTCGTCAAAGGCCGAGGGCTGCTGCACAGGCGCCTCAGGCTGGCCGGCGAGCCTGTCACCCACCTTGCTGATGGGCAGGCCGTTGGCGGTCCAGCGCAAGATGTCGCGTATGCGCTGGACATCCTGGGCCGTGTACAAGCGATGGCCGCCCTCGGTGCGCTGCGGGCGAATCAACCCATGACGCCGCTCCCAGGCACGCAAGGTCACCGGATTGATGCCGGTCAGGCTGACCACATCGCGCATGGGTAGCAATTCGGGTGGGGTGGCGTCGGTCATAACGAGGTGTCATTCAAGGGGTGATACATTCTAAACCCAGATGCACCTTCTGCGGCGAGCCTCCTTGGTTCATCATGCAACAAACAGCGCCAAAAGCTACTGCACGGAAGCCTTTGGCGCACATCGCATACGAAATGCCTGTAGGTGAGCCCCATGATCAACGCAAAACTCCTGCAACTGATGGTCGAACATTCCAACGATGGCATCGTTGTCGCCGAGCAGGAAGGCAATGAGAGCATCCTTATCTACGTCAACCCGGCCTTCGAGCGCCTGACCGGCTACTGCGCCGACGATATCCTCTATCAGGACTGTCGTTTTCTTCAGGGCGAGGATCACGACCAGCCGGGCATCGCAATTATCCGCGAGGCGATCCGCGAAGGCCGCCCCTGCTGCCAGGTGCTGCGCAACTACCGCAAGGACGGCAGCCTGTTCTGGAACGAGTTGTCCATCACACCCGTGCACAACGAGGCGGACCAGTTGACCTACTACATTGGCATCCAGCGCGATGTCACAGCGCAAATATTCGCCGAGGAAAGGGTTCGCGAGCTGGAGGCTGAAGTGGCGGAGCTGCGCCGGCAGCAGGGCAAGGCCAAGCGCTGACAAAAAACCTATACAAGACCGTTGACTTGTATAGATAAAGGCTTAGGCTTCAGTTATACCTGTACAACAATTCGATTTTGTACAGGATTGCCCTGGAGCCCAGTATGTCAGCGTACCTACAGCAATTCGCCGAGCGCTTCGCCCGCCTTGATGGGGCTAGCCTCGACACGCTGGATAAACTGTACAGCGACGATGTCACCTTTCGTGATCCCCTGCACCAGATACAGGGGCTGCAGGCCCTGCGTGCCTACTTCGAGCAGTTGTACGCCAACGCCACCGATATCCGCTACGCCTTCACCAGCGCCGACGAGGTAACGCCCGGGCAGGGCTACCTGCGTTGGACACTGCAGTTTTGTCACCCGCGCCTTGCTGGCGGCCAGCCGATCACGTTGCAAGGCTGTAGCTGCCTGCATTGGCGCGACCGTGTGCATTTTCACCAGGACTATTTCGACGCCGGTGCCCTGCTTTATGAGCACCTTCCCGTCATGGGCACTGCGATCCGCTGGCTCAAAGGCAGGCTGGCATGAGCCGCTGTTGGCTGACTGGCGCCAGCAGCGGTATCGGTGCCGCGCTCGCGCAAGTCCTCCTGGAGCAAGGCCACCAGGTTGCCTTGGGCGGGCGTAACGTCGACCGCCTTGCCCCGCTGGCCGAACGGTTTCCCGGGCAGGCATTGCTGGCCATTGGCGATCTTGACAACCCGGAGCAGGTCGCCGACATCGCTGCGCAAATCGAGCAGGCCTGGGGAGGCCTGGACATGGCCATTCTCAATGCCGGCACCTGCGAATACCTGGAGCCTGGGCATTTCGATCCGGCGTTGGTCGAGCGCGTCATGCGCACCAACCTGCTGGGCGTCAGCTACTGCCTGGCGGCAGCACTGCCCTTGCTGCGCGCCGGCCAGCGCCCCCACCTGGTGGTGATGGGCAGTTCGGTAACCTGGCTGGCCTTGCCCCGCGCCGGCGCCTATGGCGCGTCCAAGGCCGCGGTGCGCTATCTGGTGGAGTCACAGCGAATCGACCTGGCCCGCGAGGGCATCGCGGTCACCCTGGTGAGCCCAGGCTTCGTGGACACACCACTGACCCGTCGCAACGATTTCCCCATGCCACAGCTGTGGTCTGCGCAGCGTGCCGCCCGGCATATCGCCAGGCGCCTGCCCCGCCGCCCCCTGGAAATCAACTTCCCCGGTCTTTTCACCTTGGTGTTGCGCCTGCTCGGGGCGCTACCCGCGCGCCTGCGCCTGGCGCTGGGCCAACGCCTCGCCCGTCATGAACAGGAATGATGATCCATGCGTATAGCAATCATCGGCAGTGGCATCGCGGGGCTGACCTGCGCCCATTTGCTGTCACGCAAGCACGAAGTCACGGTTTTCGAGGCTGAGCAATGGGTCGGGGGCCACACGCACACCCTTGATGTGGTCTGGAACGGCCAGCGCCATGCAATAGATACCGGTTTCATCGTCTTCAACGACTGGACGTACCCGAACTTCATCCGCTTGCTCGACCAGCTTCAGGTGCCATCGCAGCCGACCGAGATGAGCTTTTCCGTGCATGACCCGATTACGGGCCTGGAATATAACGGCCACGACCTGAACACCCTGTTCGCCCAACGCAGCAACCTGGTGTCCCCAGGGTTCTGGGGGATGATCCGGGACATTCTGCGTTTCAACCGTCAGGCACTGGCCGACCTGGACAACCAGCGTATCGATGCCAGCACCACGCTGGGCGACTACCTTCAAGCGAACCGCTATGGGCAACGCTTCATCGATCATTACATCGTGCCGATGGGGTCGGCGATCTGGTCGATGTCTCGCGCAGACATGCTCCACTTCCCGCTTGAGTTCTTCGTGCGCTTCTGCCGCAACCACGGCTTGCTGTCGGTCAACCAACGTCCACAGTGGCGGGTGATCAAAGGCGGCTCGCGCAGCTATGTCGCACCGCTGTGCCGGCCCTTCGCTGAGCGCATCCGCCTCAACTGCAAGGTCTACCGGGTCAGCCGCGACGAAGGTGGCGTGACCCTCGTGAGCGCGGCTGGCACCGAGCGCTTCGACAATGTGGTGTTCGCTTGTCACAGCGATCAGGCCCTGGCACTGCTGGAAAGCCCCAGCAACCAGGAGCGCGCCGTACTCAGCGCCATCGATTACGCCAGCAACGACGTGGTGCTGCACACTGATACCCGCCTGCTGCCACGCCGCCAGCGCGCCTGGGCCAGCTGGAACTACCGCCTGGGCGGCCCTGAGCGGGCTCCCGCCGCGCTGACCTACAACATGAACATTCTGCAGGGTATCCAGGCCCCGACAACCTTCTGTGTGAGCCTCAACCAGACCGCACTGATAGACCCGGCGCAGGTCATCGCCCGCTTCCAGTACGCCCATCCCCAGTACAGCGTTGCAGCGTCGGCTGCCCAGGCATGCCAAGGACAACTGCAAGGGCAACAGCACAGTTACTTCTGTGGCGCCTACTGGGGCAATGGCTTTCATGAAGACGGGGTGGTCAGCGCACTGAAGGTGGCCGCGCACTTCGGAGAGCAACTGTGAACAGCAGCCTCTGCATGGGCTGGATCAGCCACCGACGGCTGACGCCGCGGGTCCACGCGTTTCGCTACCGGATCGGCATGTTCTACCTGGACCTGGACGAACAATCCTGGCTGATGGGCCTGTCACGCTTGCTGGGACGCTGGCGCCTGGCGCCGTTGTGCTGGCGCGAGACCGACTACCTGCCCGCCCTGACCCGCCAAGGCGAATCGCTGGCCCAGGCTGCACGCTTGCTGGTCGGGCAGGCGACGGGGCACCTGCCCGAAGGCCGGGTACAGCTGCTCACGCAACTGAGGTGCTGGGGGCTGTCGTTCAACCCGGTGAGTTTCTATTTCTGCCATGACCGCGACGGGCGCCTGACCGCGATCCTGATGGAAGTGCGCAACACGCCCTGGCGTGAACGCTTTCATTACGTGCTCCCGGTGCAAGGCAACCTTGCCAGGCCCTTCAGCGTCGGCAAGGCCTTCCATGTGTCGCCGTTCATGTCGTTGGACATGGACTATCGCCTGCGCTTTTTCCTGGACACGGACCATGTACGCATTCAGATGCAGAACTGGCAAGGCGGCACAAAGGTGTTCGAGGCCGATCTCGCCCTGCGCCGCAAGCCACTGGATGGAGCAGCGCTACGTCGGTATGTCCTGAACTTCCCATGGATGAGCCTGCGCACTGTCTCGGCTATCTACTGGCAAGCGCTTCGCCTGTTACTCAAACGCACCCCCGTGCATGACCACACCACCTGCCAGCGTGACCTGGCACTCGGCCAACCTTGCGAGGACCTTGATGATGTCAAATCCCACCCTGAGCGTTAGCAAGTTCGCAGGCCTTGCGCCACTGCTCGGCGGGCTGGCACGAAGCGCCGTGCTCGCCCAGTTGAGCAAGCTGCGTCACGGCCACCTGCGCCTGCTCAGCCACGGGCAGCAGTGGAGTTTCGGTGATGCCGACAGCCCGTTCCAGGCCGAGGTGGAGATCCTCGATGACGCCACCTGGAGCCTGATCGCCGGCAATGGCTCGATCGGTGCTGGCGAAGCCTACATTCACGGCTATTGGCGCAGCCCCGACCTGGCGCTGGTGACCCGCCTGTTCGTCGCCAACCTTGAAGTGCTTGACGCGCTAGAGGGCGGCCTGGCCCGCTTGGGCCGCCCTGCCCTGCGCCTGCTGCACCGGCTCAACCGCAACGACAAGCGCGGTGCCCGGCGCAACATCCTGGCCCACTACGACTTGGGCAATGCCCTGTTCGAGCGGCTGCTGGACCCCACCATGATGTATTCGGCTGCGCAATTCGAACACCCTGAGCAAACACTGGAGCAGGCCCAGTTGCACAAGCTGGAGCGCATCTGCCAGAAGCTCGAACTGAGCCCTGACGATCACCTGCTGGAAATTGGCAGCGGCTGGGGCAGCCTCGCTATCCACGCAGCCACCCGCTACGGCTGCAGGGTCACCACCACGACGCTCTCCGAGGCGCAGTACAGCCATACCCTGGAACGCGTCAAGGCCTTGGGGCTGGGGCAGCGCGTGCAAGTGCTGCGCGAAGACTACCGCGACCTTCAAGGCACGTTCGACAAACTGGTTTCGATCGAGATGATCGAAGCGGTCGGTCATCGCTACCTGCCGGTGTATTTCCGCCAGTGTGCTTCGCTGCTCAAGCCTGAAGGCCTGATGCTATTGCAGGCGATCACCATCCGCGACCAGCGCTATGCCCAGGCGCAACGCTCGGTAGACTTTATCCAGCGGTACATCTTCCCCGGTGGCGCCCTGCCTTCGCTAAGCGTGTTGCTCGACACCGCCAGCCGGCACACTGGCCTGAACCTTGTGCACATGGAAGATTTTGGCCTGGACTACGCCCACACCCTGCGACACTGGCGCGAAAACCTGCGTCAGGCACGCACTGCGCTGACGGACCTTGGCTACGACGACATGTTCCAGCGCCTGTGGGAGTTTTACCTCTGCTACTGCCAGGGCGGTTTCGAGGAACGCGCCATCGGTGTTGCGCACCTGCTCTGGGCAGCCCCCCAGGCACGCCGCGCGCCCTTGCCTGGCGGTGCCTGATGCCCAGCCGCTGGCTGATCGCCAATGCCCTCTGGCTGCAAGCCGGCTGGTGGGTCTGCGTGCTGGGGGCCGAGCGGCCTTTGCTGTTGCTGCTGGTGATTCCGGGCGTGGCAGTGCACCTGCGCCTGTGCCCGGACATCAATGCCGAGCTCAAGGCGCTGTTGCGTGTCACCTTTGTCGGCTGCGTGCTCGACAGCGTGCTGGGAGTACTGGGAGTGTTCGGTTTCGACGCCTGGCCCCTGCCGCTGTGGCTAGCGCTGCTGTGGTTGGTGCTGGCCAGCGGAATGCGTCACAGCCTGGCATGGGCCGGCAGGCACTGGCGAATCGGCGCACTGCTGGGGGCGCTTGGCGGCCCCCTGGCCTATGTAGGCGGCGCCAGGCTGGCAGGTGTCGCCTTGCCATTGGGCGCGCTGGAAACCAGCCTGCTACTGATGCCGATATGGGCTTTGGCCCTGCCCCTGCTGGCGCGCATCGCGGCGCGGCGCTGACCGCCGACATCGCTCGGAACAGTAGCGCACCTGCTCCCAACAGCGTGCCCAGCGCTTGCGCCAGGTGAACGGCCGGCCACACGCCACGCAAACCTTGCTGGGCAGAAGGCTCTTTTTCATAACGCCTGCCCCGCATCGAGCCGCGCCAGCAATGACTGGCCACGTTGCCACACGGCATCGCGACGGCCAGCGGGCATGCCATCAAGGCTGCGATAGACCAGGGCCAGGCGCGGGTTAGCCGAGAGCTGGGGGCGATGGCGAATGAGAAAATGCCAATACAAGGCATTGAATGGGCAGGCCTCCTCTTCAGTCACCTGGTCGACCCTGTAACTGCAAGCCTTGCAATGATCGGACATGCGCTGGATATAACGACCACTGGCGCAGTACGGCTTGGACCCCAGGTAGCCGCCGTCGGCGTGCATCACCATGCCAAGCGTGTTGGGCAGTTCGACCCATTCGAAGGCATCCATGTAGACCGCCAGGTACCACTCACAAATTGCAGTTGGCACGATACCGGCCAGCAAGGCGAAGTTGCCGGTAACCATCAACCGCTGGATATGGTGAGCGTAGCCCAACCGCAGGGTCTGCCCGATGGCTTGCGCCATGCAGCGCATGCGGGTGCGCCCGGTCCAGTAGAATTCTGGCAGCGCCCGGTCGTTGTTCAGGTGATTGAGCTCGGCATACGCCGGCATGCGCTGCCAATAGATGCCACGCACATACTCACGCCAGCCGATCAGCTGGCGAATGAAGCCTTCGGCTGCATTGAGCGGCACCCGCCCCTCGCGCCAGGCTGTGTCGACGTCGTCGCACAGACGACGTACATCCAGAAGGCCGATGTTGAGCGCCGCACTGATGCGCGCATGAAACAGATACGGCTCGCCTTCGGCCATCGCATCCTGGTAGTCACCGAAAGCCGCCAGGCCGAAATCCAGAAAATGCTGCCACAGCTGTTGTGCCTCGGCATGGGTCACGGGGTAGTCGAAACCGTCGACGCCCCCGTAGTGGTCGCTGAAGCGCTGACGCACCAAGGCCACCACCGCTGCCGTGATGTCGTCTTGCGCAAAATGCGCAGCGAATAGGCCACGCAGCTGCCGTGGCAATGGCTTACGATTGTCGCCATCGAAATTCCAGGCCCCACCTGCCGGGCTGCCGTCAGGCTCCATGAGCAGGCCGGTTCGCTTGCGCATGCCACGATAGAAGTGCTCCATGCGCAGCTGGCGACGTTCTGTGGCCCAGCGCCCGAAGGCTTCACGGGAGCACAGAAAACGCGTGTCGCGAAACCACACAAGCGGCAGTGCGGCATCACGCAAGGCCTGCTCCAGGCGCCACTCACCGCACTCGGTCAAGTGAATGTGGGTAGCGCCCAAGGCTTGTTGCCATCGACGCAACTCACCCACGATGCTGCCGCTGTTACCCTCGGCATCCAGCTCGACATAGTGCACCTGCCAACCCCGTTCACGCAGGGCCTGGGCAAAATGCCGCATGGCGCTGAAGATGAGAACGATCTTCAGCGGATGATGCGGTACGTATCGGGCCTCCCCCTCCACTTCCGCCATCAGGACCGCATCGCGAGCAGGATCAAGGGACGCCAGACTTGCCAGGTCAAACGACAATTGGTCACCCAGCACCAGGCCCAGGCGCATCGTCCGGGCTACCACTGGCTGGTGAGCGTTACCGGTACGCGCAGCGGCGCGATGGGGCCGTCGCGTTGCCCGCACATCTCATCGTGCACCACCTGCTGCACCAGCATGCACGGCACCGGCGGCAGGTCGGCCAGCAACTGCCGCAGTTCGGTCGTGGAGCGCACGCGCACGGGCTGCCCCTGGGCATCGCTCAATGTCACAGGGCCGGCGTCGGTCAGGGCGCGCAGGAGGTAGAAGCCCCCCTCCAGCGACAGCAGTTCAAGTTCCTTGGCTTCGCCGGTCGAAACCAGCTGGGTCAGCGCGATCAGGTTCATGGTGTGCCCTCTGGCAGGCGGCGGAAGAACAAGGTGATCTGGCCAATCTCAACGCCCAGCTTGCTCATGCTCGAGCGGTTGATCAGGGTGTCGTCATCCATGAGGTACATCCAGTCGTCCAGGTCTACCTGCCAGTGCCGCCCATCGACCGGCAGGTCCAGTTGGTAACGCCATCGCAGCGCATTGCCCGCCACCTCGCCACGCGCCTCGCCTATCACGTCCCCCGCGGTTCCCCGCCAGCGCCCGGGGCCGTCCGGCACCAGTGTCCAGGTACGCTGCTGGCGTGTGCCATCGCTATAGAGAAAGTGTTCGTCGAGGATCAGCCTTTCACCCTCGCGGCGGCTGTCGATGCGCACGTGGAAGCGCTTGACCACCTCTCCGGAACGCTTCTGGAACATCCCCCACGCCTGAACCGGGCGCGAGAAAAACGCCGCCAGGTCCAGCTTCGGCTGCTCCTGGCCATAGTGCTCGATACCGACATTGCCACAACTGCCCAGAAGCAGGCAGGCAGCTAGCAACAGCGCTTTGTACATGTTCAGGCTCCTCGGTCATCGCCAGCCAGCCCAAGCAGCCGCTGACGCAATTGGGGGTCTCTGGCCCGCGGGTCAAGCCAGATGGCGAAGAAGGCCCGGGCGAACACCGGATCATCGATCGCGTGGCTCAGCTTGCCGTCGACGTAAAAGCGGCAACCCTGCCCCGGCAGGTATAGGCCCGTGATGCGCATGCCAGGCGTCACGTCCACAAATGCCTGCTCTATCGCCTTGGTCCATGCCGCGCGTTGCTGTGCCGTCATGCTGCCGCCACCCAGGCGTTGCATTTCCTCAAGGCTGGCCTTGACCAGCGTGTCCCTGGACAATGAACGGTGATAGAGCAGCTCAAGGGCGAACGGCTGGTTCCAGTCCTGAACCGGGCCAACTGCCCATAACCGGGCGGTATACAGCCGCAGGCCAAACCAGGTGAAATCACCGGCGCCCAGCCGTTGCGCCGCAGGCAGTTGCGCTCGCCAGTCTGCCGCCGACGACATGGCGGCTAGCAGCAGGCAAAGACAGGTCCAACGTGCAGGGTGCGCCATTCTGACCTCGAGCACTTTGTTAAATACTATACAATAGTAGACGCTTGTACACATATTTGACGAGCAATGTACAGATTTTGATGCCCAGCATGCACATTTCTGTAAGACTCGCCCCCGTTATCGAACACCCATGAAAGTCGAGATAGAAGGAATTGCTCATGCTGTACGTCGTCATGCTCGGTGGACGCCACCCACGGGCCAATATCGAGGTCCACGACGTGTTGTTCGCGCAGGCGGACTCACTTGAACAGGCCTACCCCCATCTGCGCCAAGCCTGGTTCGGGAGCCGAACGGGCCTGCACATCGACGCATGGATGGAAGTCGACGGTATCGATCGCTACCGCGTCGCGTTCAGTCAGGTAGCACCTGGCCCACACGATCCCAGGTTGTTCTTCATCAACCTTGGCGGCTACGAGCCCGGGGTGTTTGGCGAGGCACACCACTACCTGCTGGTGGTGGCCAGGGACAAGGCCGAGGCCAGGCAACTGGGCAAGCAGCGCCTGCAGGCAGACTGGCTCAAGCCGCATACCGACGCGGTACTGGACGTCGACGATTGCCTGCCGATCGACTGGGTGAACGACCGTTACGTGCATTTGATCGAAGGGCCCCATGACGGCTTACGGCAGTACAGCGACTATATCCTGCTGTGAGCTCACCCCTGCCATGTGCAAGAACGTTGGCAGGCATCACAGGACGAGGCGCCAGCGCCCAGCCAAGAGGACACTCCGATGAGCCTGATCAACGACCTTCACACACCCGCCAACGTGCTGGTCTGCGGGGCCAGCCAAGGGATTGGCCTGGCATTGTGCACGCAGTTGCTGGCGCGCGATGACATCGGGCTGGTGTTCGCCGTTTCGCGACGAGCCACCACCAGCCCTGCGCTGGATACCTTGTTCACAGAGCACGGGCGACGGTTGGTTCGCCTCGATTGCGACGCCCGATCCGAGCAGGCACTGCACACTCTGGCAGCACAGGTGGGCGCCTGCTGCGACCAGCTGAACCTGGTCTTCAGCACGCTTGGCGTGCTGCAAGAAGGCCCGGCACGGGCTGAAAAAGCGCTGAACCAGCTTGATATGGCGGGGTTGCTGAGCAGTTTCACCACCAACTGTTTCGCCCCTGTTCTGCTGCTCAAGCATTTGCTGCCGCTGCTGCGTCGGCAACCGATGGCCTTCGTCGCCTTGTCGGCGCGGGTCGGGTCGATCGGCGACAATCATTTGGGGGGCTGGTACAGCTACCGTGCCAGCAAAGCCGCGCTCAACCAGCTTCTGCGCACTGCAAGCATCGAGCTGAAGCGACTGAACCCCGCGTCAACGGTACTTGCATTGCATCCCGGCACCACCGACACCCAGCTTTCCCGACCCTTTCAGGGCAATGTGCCGCCGGCCAAGCTGTTCTCGCCCGCGTTTGCCGCCACCTGCATCCTGGCGCTTGTGAGCCGTCACGGCCCGGCGCAGAGCGGAACGTTCTGGGCGTGGGACGGCACGTCGATTCCCTGGTGACGCGCGCGCAGAGTTCCCAGGCAAAGTCGATGAACCAGCCCTGAGCGAGAAGGGTCAACCCTTTATCTGACAACGGCAGAAGGAAGGGTGGAACGAATGGTTTCGTTTGATCTGCAACGGATGCTGATAGGCGACTTCCCTTTTACCTTTCTGCTGGAAGTTGCTGTGCGTGTTTCAGCGGCCTTCCTGGCCGTGTTCTTCTTTCTGAAATTCAGTGGCCGGCGCGGTATCAGACAGCTGTCCCGGTTCGAGCTCGTGGTCATTCTCACCCTGGGCTCAGCTGCCGGCGATGTGACCTTTTACGAGGATGTACCGCTGCTTCCGGTGGCCTTGGTTTTCCTCACACTGTTCATGCTTTACCGAGGAACGGTCTACCTCATGAGGCGAAACAGAACCTGCGAGGCCTGGATCGACGGGCTGCCAGTCACGGTAGTGAAAGATGGCATGTACGAAATCCATTCGCTGCGTCACATGAACATTTCACCGAATGAGCTGTTCATGGAGCTACGCCAGCAAGGTGTCGAGCACCTGGGCCAGGTTCGACTGGGCCTTCTGGAAACCGATGGCGATCTCAGTTTGTATTTCTACGATCAGCAAGACACACGCCCAGGCCTGTCAGTGCTGCCGGTCGAGCATCGCCCGGAGTACACATCGCCGCCCGGCGCCGGGTTGCATTGCTGCGTGAGCTGTGGTTTCCCGGCCTACCATGAGCCTCATGACACCCTGGCGTGTTCACGTTGCGGTCATACGGTCTGGTCGCCTGCATTGGATACCGTGCGCAACCGTTAGCAGGTTCTCCCCATACCGCCAGGCATCGAGCAGGAACTTTGCTTGCTGTTTGCAGGCCCTTATGAAAGGCCTATCAGCACGAGGAGAAAATGATGAGTGCACAATTGAACGGTAAGCGCGTGGCCTTTCTGGTCACCGATGGCTTTGAACAGGTGGAACTGACCGGCCCGCGTGAAGCCTTGGAAAACAGCGGCGCGGTGGTCGATATCCTGAGCGAGAAAGAAGGCACGGTACGTGGCTGGAACCATGACGAACCCGCCGACGCGTTCAGCGTGGATGCGACTTTCGACAGTGCGCAGCTTGACCTCTACGACGCCTTGGTGCTGCCCGGCGGTGTGCAGAACTCCGACACCATTCGCTTGATCCCCGGTGCGCAGAAACTGCTAAAAAGCCATGATGCGGCCGGCAGGCCGCTGGCGGTTATCTGCCACGGCGCGTGGCTGCTGATATCGAGCGGGTTGGCCAAAGGCAAGCGAATGACCAGCTACAAGACCTTGCAAGATGACATTCGCAATGCGGGCGGTACGTGGGTGGATGAACAAGTGGTGGTCGATGGCAACCTCATCACCAGCCGCCAGCCGGACGATATCCCAGCCTTCAATGAGCAACTGATCAAGGCACTGGCAGACTGACCCTGCTACTGCTCAGTGCGTGCTGGTCGCCCATGGTGCCGACCAGCACGCACTGATCACGCCAGCTGGATGAAAACCGAATAGCTGCCCAGCAACACCCAGAAGCACAGGAAAATCCAGGGCGTGCGCAAGGAAAACAGCAGCGATTTGCGGTGCCCCGCCTGAGAGGTTTCGGCCTCGCAGAACAGCGGCGACTCGTCATAGGCCAGCCCCATCAGCGGTTCGCTGCGCAGCAAGTGGCTCTGCTTCATCTGCCAGTGCTCGATAATCCGGAAGGCCGCGCGGATGCCAGGCCACGCATTCAGTGTACTGAGCACGCCGAGCAGTGCGAGAAAAGCCGGGACCATCAGGGTGAACATTTCGCCCCAGCTTTGGTTCAGGTTACCCATCGATGACACGTAGGCGATCACCAGGAACGACTGGGCCGCAAGATAAGCGTCGGTACGGTTGGCCAGGATGGTGGTCTCATACTGAATTTCGCGTCGATAGAAATCCAGCCGCTCCTTGGGCGTACCGAACATCCTCTCGTTCGTCTGATCGATCTCATGTTCCGGCGTGGAAGGCGTGATGATTCGAGGCACCGCAGACTCCTTGATAACGTGGGCCTCACCCATGCCAGCAAGCCCCGTCAGCGGTAGAGCCATGCGGTGGGTAAAAATTCACTGGGAATGGGTGCATCAACCGCTCGTCGCTCAGCACGAAGATCCACTTCAACACTGGCCTGGCGCGCCTTTCGAATGGGAATGAGCGTTCCAAACCTGCAGGAGCTTCCAGCATGAGCGACTACCCTACCCCTCCATTCCCTTCCCAACCGCAAAGCGTTCCCGGTTCCCAGCGCGAGATGGATCCTTATCCGGACTGCGGTGAGCAGAGCTACACCGGCAACAATCGCCTCGCAGGCAAGATCGCCTTGATAACCGGTGCTGACAGCGGCATCGGGCGTGCGGTGGCCATTGCCTATGCCCGAGAAGGCGCTGACGTTGCCATTGCCTATCTGAATGAACACGACGATGCGCAGGAAACCGCGCGCTGGGTCAAAGCGGCCGGCCGCCAGTGCCTGCTGCTGCCCGGCGACCTTGCACAGAAACAGCACTGCCATGACATCGTCGACAAGACCGTGGCGCAGTTTGGTCGCATCGATATCCTGGTCAACAACGCCGCGTTCCAGATGGCCCATGAAAGCCTGGACGACATTGACGACGATGAATGGGTGAAGACCTTCGATACCAACATCACCGCCATTTTCCGCATTTGCCAGTGCGCTTTGCCCTCGATGCCAAAAGGCGGTTCGATCATCAACACAAGCTCGGTCAACTCTGACGACCCGTCACCCAGCTTGTTGGCCTATGCCGCGACCAAAGGTGCCATTGCCAATTTCACTGCAGGCCTTGCGCAATTGCTGGGCAAGCAGGGCATTCGCGTCAACAGCGTCGCACCCGGCCCGATCTGGACCCCACTGATCCCGGCCACCATGCCTGATGAGGCGGTGAGGAACTTCGGTTCCGGTTACCCGATGGGGCGGCCGGGTCAACCTGTGGAGGTGGCGCCAATCTATGTCTTGCTGGGGTCCGATGAAGCCAGCTACATCTCGGGTTCGCGGTACGCCGTGACAGGGGGCAAACCTATTCTGTGATCGTGCTGCCGACGCCCTGGTGCTGCCTGATCTGCTTCATACGCAAACAGGTACCCTTGAGTTCGCCGGTCGGGTCAAGGTGATGAAGGAGCTGCTTGAGCATCACATCGAGGAAGAGGAGGAAGCGCTCTTCCCTACCGCGAAAAAGCTGCTGGGAAAGACCAACTGGACGAGCTGGGGCTCGCCATGCAAGCGCAGAAAAAACTGCTTAAGGATGAGCAACGGGCCGCTTGAATCAAAAGCGCCAGGCCGGTTCGGGTGCGACCGGCCTGGCGCCATGGGTCAGTGTTTGGGACGCCGAGCACCACAAAGGCGCACTGCCGACATCCTCAAGGCTTTGCAGTGCGCCCTTTTTTCCACTGCGCCCTGGAGACACCTTCAGCGTAGCCGGTGACACCGATCGCTACCTGCTGAATGCGGCCGCCATGCTGAAGGAAGGCCTCGACCTGCTCGCAGATGCGCACATGGGCTTTTTGGGCCGCGCTGGGGTACGTCTGGGACATGTTGGCATCTCGGTTATGAGCCACTGAACGACAGTCACCCGAGCACGCACTATACACCCTGCATTGCCATCAGCGTCTGAAGCCTGCCAAAACCCTGCTTTTGTCGACCGAAGGGCGTGGCGATGGTGAGCTGCAAGCGCACAAGACCAGGAATGCTTGCCCCAACATATGGAAATACGTATATTCGGCTTTCCGTATGTACAGGCACCCCCATGATCACACCGCCCGATGTCTTCAAGAGCCTCTCTGACGAAACCCGCGCTCGCGCCACTCTGCTTATCGCCAGCCTGGGCGAACTGTGCGTCTGCGAACTGATGTGCGCGCTCAACGACAGCCAACCCAAGATCAGTCGCCATCTGGCACAACTGCGCAGCAATGGCATGCTGCTGGACCGCCGTCAGGGCCAGTGGGTGTATTACCGCCTGAATCCGGAGCTGCCTTCCTGGGTTCACGAAATGCTTCAGGTCACCTTGCAGGCCAATTCGCAATGGCTGGCTGACAATGCCCTTCGGCTGAAGAACATGGACGGTCGCCCCGTGCGTGATTCCGTCTGCTGCTGATCATCACCAAGCGAGATTTTCATGCTGCCCGCCATTGCTGTCTTCGTGTTCACCCTCATACTGGTCATCTGGCAGCCCAAGGGGCTCGGTGTTGGCTGGAGCGCCGCGCTAGGCGCCATCATCGCCCTGGCCACAGGCGTAGTTTCCCTGCATGACATCCCTGCCGTATGGGCCATTGTCTGGAACGCCACCGCCACGTTCATCGCGGTCATCATCATCAGCTTGCTGCTGGATGAGGCAGGTTTCTTCGAATGGGCCGCATTGCATGTGGCGCGTTGGGCAAACGGCAGCGGCTACCGCCTGTTCGCCTTCTGCGTACTGCTCGGCGCCGCTGTATCGGCGCTGTTCGCCAACGACGGTGCGGCGCTGATCCTCACCCCCATTGTCATGTCGATGCTGCTCGCGCTGCGCTTCTCACCTGCAGCGACACTGGCCTTTGTCATGGCCGCAGGCTTCATTGCCGACACGGCAAGCCTGCCGCTGGTGGTCTCCAACCTGGTCAACATCGTCTCGGCCGACTACTTCGGCCTGGGCTTCGCCGAATACGCATCGGTGATGGTGCCGGTGAATATCGCCAGCGTGGCGGCCACCCTGCTGGTGCTATTCCTGTACTTCCGTCGTGATATCCCCAAGCAGTACGCGCTCGATGCGCTGAAGGCGCCGAGCGAGGCAATTCATGACCACGCCACCTTCAAAGTCGGTGGGTGGGTGCTGCTGATGCTGCTTGCAGGCCTGTTCGCACTGGAACCTCTGGGCATCCCGATCAGTGCGGTGGCCGCCGTCTGTGCCGCAATCCTCTTTGCCGTGGCCGCTCGCGGTCACCGCATCTCAACCCGTCGCGTGCTGCGGGAAGCGCCGTGGCAGGTGGTGATCTTTTCTCTGGGCATGTATCTGGTGGTGTACGGCCTGAAAAACGCCGGCCTTACCGACATGCTCACCCACCTGCTGGACACGCTTGCCGGGCAGGGCCTGTGGAGCGCGGCCATTGGCACCGGGTTGATTTCCGCCCTGCTGTCCTCAGTCATGAACAACATGCCCAGCGTGCTGATCGGCGCATTGTCGATCCAGGCCAGCGGTGCAGAGGGCCTGGTACGTGAGGCGATGATCTACGCCAACGTCATCGGTTGCGACCTCGGCCCGAAGATCACCCCGATCGGCAGCCTCGCAACGCTGCTTTGGCTGCATGTGCTGGCGCGTAAAGGCGTGCGCATCACCTGGGGTTACTACTTCAAGGTCGGCCTGCTGCTCACGGTACCGGTTTTGCTGATCACCCTTTCTGCTCTGGCACTGCGCCTGAGCCTCTGACGTTCGCCCCCCAGCGGAGGAGCCCTCCATGCGAGTCCTGTTCATGTGCACGGCCAACAGTTGCCGCAGCATCCTTTCCGAAGCAATGTTCAACCACCTGGCACCGCCCGGTTTCGAGGCAGTCAGCGCTGGCAGTTTTCCCAAGGGCCAGGTGTTGCCACGCAGCCTGAGCACGTTGCAGCAGGCCAATATCTCGACCGAGGGCTTGAGCAGCAAAGGCAACGATGCGTTCGAGGGCAACCCACCCGACATCGTCATCACCGTCTGCGACAAGGCAGCGGGCGAAACCTGCCCGGTGTATTTCGGCCCTGCGCTGAAGTCGCATTGGGGGCTGGAAGACCCCTCCGATGTCGTGGGTGACGAAGCATCGGTCGATGCGGCTTTCCGGGCCACACTGGCCCGCATCGAGTCTCGCTGCCAGGCCTTCTTCGCGCTGCCGTTCGATCACCTCGACCGCGAGCAGCTCAAGCACGCGCTGGATCGCATCGGCTCGCTTTGAACAGGAAGAAAACATGTCCGAGCAACTGCCTAACCTCGACCTCACGCTGTTCGACCTGCCGCCTTCGGCAACCCCGACCTGCGAACACAAACCTCGCATCCTGCTGCTGTACGGGTCTACCCGAGAACGCTCCTTCAGTCGCTTGCTGGTAGAAGAAGCCGCGCGTCTGCTGGAGCACTTCGGTGCCGAAACCCGCACCTTCGACCCGTCGGGCCTGCCGCTGCCTGACGATGTACCCGTAGAGCATCCCAAGGTGCAGGAGCTGCGTGAACTGGTGCAGTGGTCAGAAGGCCAGGTGTGGTGCTCGCCGGAGCGCCATGGGGCGATGTCGGCGGTGTTCAAGGCACAGATCGACTGGATTCCCTTGGCGCTGGGGGCATTGCGCCCCACCCAAGGCAAGACCCTGGCCGTGATGCAGGTGTGCGGCGGCTCGCAGTCGTTCAACGTGGTCAACCAGTTGCGCGTGCTGGGCCGCTGGATGCGGATGTTCACCATCCCGAACCAGTCTTCGGTACCCAAGGCTTATCTGGAGTTCGACGACGCCGGGCGGATGAAGCCATCGCCGTACTACGATCGCGTGGTTGACGTCATGGAGGAGCTGGTGAAGTTTACCGTGCTGCTGCGCGACCGCCAGGCATTCCTGGTCGATCGCTATTCAGAGCGCAAGGAAAGCGCCGAGCAGCTTTCTGAGCGGGTCAATCAGCGATCCATTTGAAGCAAAGGTGATTCAAGACAGTGGAAACGACAAGGTAGCGGCCAGCCCGCTACCCGCTCTGTTTTCAAGACGTATCTGCCCCCCCATACGGTCGATGATGGTCGCGACGATGGACAGCCCAAGGCCAGCACCATTTGGGCTGTTTCGGCTGTAAAAACGCTCGAATACACGGGACAGGCTCTCCTCATCGATACCCGTCCCTTCATCCTCGACAACCAGTTCGACGCTGCTGTCCAGACGCCGCAGTGACACGGCTATGCGCCCCCCAGGCGGTGAGTGTTCTACCGCGTTGGACACCAGGTTCTGTAGCGCAATGCCCAGCGCGCCGGCGTCGATCTGCAGGTGGTGGTCCCCTTCGTCGATGTCCAGCGAGGGTTCCAGGCCACGGTCCAGTATCCATGGGGTGAGTTCAGCCAGGGTTTCGGTGACGACCTCGGCCAAGTCGATCCGGGTGCTGGCTCGCTGCCCCAGTCTTGGCTCGACGCGGGCCAATGTCAGCAATTGGTTGACCACACGTGTCAGCCGATCGACCCCGCCCACAAGAAAGCCCAGGGCTTTCTGGCGCTCGGCATCATTGCTGGCGGCCAGCGCGTTCTGCGCGTGCAGCCGCAGTACGGCCAGAGGCGTACGCATTTCATGGGCAGCATCGGCAATGAAGCGATGTTCACGCCGCAGCAGATCGTCGATCTGCGCCAGCAAACGATTGATCGCAGCCTGCATGGGCTCCAGTTCAGTGGGAAGCGGTACCAGTTGCAGCGGCTCCAGCGAATCTGCATGACGCCTGCGGATGACATTGGCCATGTTCTGCAATGGCCGCAGCCCCCAGCCGATCGCAGCCCACACCAGCAGTGCCAACGCCAGGCTGCCAAGCAGGAACGGGAACAGCGTGTGGCGAACGATGCGGTCGATCAGGTCGTAGCGCACATCATCACGCTCACCCACCCAGATAAGCCAGTGCTTTTCCGGCACCGGCAAAACGAAACCGCGCCATTGTTCACCGCCACTGGAAAAGTCGTAGAACCCTGGAGCAGTGGGTGGTGGGTCGATTGGCGGCGCACTGGGTGTATGCACCAGCAACGCCATGCCTTCTCCCCAGACCTGGAACGCCAGCTTGCTTTCGTAAGGATGGCCCACCTGGTGCCGCCCCGCTTTGCCCAAGGCATCGTTGAAGGCCTGATACAGCGCCTCACGCGAGCCCTCCTGTACCGGCATGCTCATGACGCCTTGCAGCAAACGCGCGTTCTGGGCCAGGTGCGCGTCATACACCTCGTTAATTTCGTGGCTGCTGTCGTGGTAGTTATAGAGCGCGAGCAGGCCGGTACCGAGTAGCAGCAAGAGCATCACGCGCCACAGCGTGCGCTGGCGAAGCGAGGTCATGCCTTGACCTCGACCAGATAGCCAATGCCGCGCACCGTGCGAATCAGGCCGTTGAACAGCTTCTTGCGCAGGTGGTAGATGTTTACCTCCAGCGTGTTGCTCTCCGGCTCTTCATCCCAGCCATACAGCAGTTGAGTCAGGCGCTCACGTGTGAATACCTTGCCGGGCTGTGCCAGCAACTCATGCAGCAGCACATACTCTTTGGGGGTGAGTACAACCTCGACGCCGTTGTATTGCACTTGCTGGGTGGTCGGATCCAGGCTGACCCCGGCATGCTCGATCAGCACCTTGGCGCGCCCGACGCTGCGCCGCAGCAAGGCGCGCAAGCGTGCCTTGAGCTCGTTGAGGTCGAAAGGCTTGACCAGGTAGTCATCGGCACCGGCATCCAGGCCGGCAATGCGATCATCGAGGGCATCCCGCGCGGTAAGGATCAGCACCGGCAAGCTGTCGCCGCCGGCGCGTAAACGCCTGAGTAGCTCGAGGCCATCCATACGGGGCAATCCAAGATCCAGGATCAGCAGGTCGAAGGTCTCGTGTTGCAGCGCATGCAAGCCACCGACACCGTCACGCAACCAGTCGAGGGTGTACCCCTCCTGGCGCAAGCCGTCGCAGATCCCTTCACCCAGCGCGATGTCATCCTCAACCAGCAACAGCCGCATGTTCAGTCCTGTTTGTCCTTGATGGCCTTGAGTAAAGCATCGATATCGGTACGCCGGCCCTGGTCAGCCAACTCACGTCCCGGCCGGGGCTGTGCCTGCAAGGCTTTCTGCAGGGCTGCGATAGCTTCAGGGTAGCGCTTTTGCCGATACAGATGATCAGCCCAGAAATAGTTGCTGTCGATACCGTTGGGGTTGATCTGCAAGGCTTTGCGCAGCATCTTGTCGGCCATCTCGGCATCACCGAAACCAATAGGCCAGCCTGGCACCTGATCATACAGCGTGCCCAGGCTGGTGTAGGCCGAACCTTGCAGGGCGGTGGGGTCCAGCTTCATGGCCTGCTCCAGGCTGGCTTTCGCCGCCTTGACCTTGCCCAGTGCACCGAGGCCGCCCGCCGCCCCTGCCCAACTGCTGTTGATGATGCCCTCCCAGATCAGGGGTTCAGGTGTGCCGGGATACTGATGAACAAACGTTGTTGCTTCGCCTGCCAGCTTTTCGAAGGCGTCGGCACGCTTGTCCTTGGGTATTTGGTACTGAATCTGCGCCCAGCGCTGCTGCAGATCGCTCAGGCGCTGGCTGCCTGCCTGGTCCAGTGCCCAGGTGAAGGGTGCAAATGCCAGCAAGCTGACAATGAACAGACGCTTCATTTGTTCGACTCCTTGGAGTGGCTGCCGATATAACGACGAATGACAGGCAGTTGCTTGCGCAGTGCGCGATCGACTATGCCCGGCAACATGCCGTTGATACGCACGAAGAGCTTTTCCGGCCACCCCAGATAAAGCTCGGTGCGCTCGGATTGCACCGCCTGGAGCACAGCACGGGCGACGTCCGCCGGGTCGTCCATGCCAACTTTCAGCGCTTGATTGAGCGCAGTCGCAGCGCTGCTGTTCATCGTTGTGCGGGTCGCCCGCGGGGCGGCATACAGCACGTTCACCGTGGTGTCGGCCAACTCGCGGCGCAGCGCTTGCGAAAAGCCACGCAACGCAAACTTGCTGGCGCAGTAGGTGGCATAGCCGGGGTAGCCGATCGACCCATAGGTCGACCCGACATTGACCACCAACGCCTTGGGCTGAGCACGCAGCAACGGCAGGCAGGCGCGTGTCAGTTGCAGGGGAGCCTTCAGGTTGATGTCCAGTAGCTCATCCAGCGCATACTCATCCAGCTGGTCGAGCAGAGCGAAGCGATTCACGCCAGCAGCGTTGATCAGCACATTCACAGCCCCCATCTCGCGTGCCCGCTCGATGACATGTTCGCGCCCCGACGGGCTGCGCAGGTCGGCTTCCTGCCAGCGCAGACGATCAGGGTACAGGTTCATCAGGCCAGCCAGCTTGCCCATATGCCGACTGACGGCCAACACCTGGGCACCGGCAGCGCAGAGCTGTTCAGCCAGCGCCAGGCCTATGCCCCCACTGGCGCCGGTGAGGATCACCACGGACTCAGCCAAACGCATGATGCACCACTTGCTGCCCGGCACGCGGCAAGCCCTGGAACATTTCGGTGTACAAGCGGTAGACGACCTTGGCCGCGTGGAGAACGGCCTGCTGGTCACCGGCATCGTCGAGGCGGTCCATCAACTGTTTGTAGGTCACCATGTGCTCCTGGTCGAGCGCACCGTGCGAGCTGAGATAGCTGAAAGCCTGGTCAGGCAGTGCCAATGTGTTCTGGATAACGCCCGCCGCCTGGGTGGCCAGGGCGATGCTGGTGCCTTCGAGCACGTTGACCATGCCGAACAACCCGACCGGGTTGCCACGGGCGATCAGGTCGTACAGGTAGGCGACCATCAGCTCGATGGATTGCACCGGCTGGCCATCGCGCACGGCCTCCCAGTCACCGCCGCATGCTTTGATGTCGTTGAGGATCCACTGCTCGTGGCCATATTCCTCTTCAATGTATTCGCAGACCGCGCCGCGCAGCCACTCCAGCCGCAGCGGCAATCGAGCCCCACAGGCCATCATCAGCGGCACGGTATGGCGCACGTGATAATAGGCCTGAGTCAGGAAGGCAACGTAGCTGTCCAGGCTGACCTGGCCGGCCAGCGCTTCGCGGATCACCGGTACGGCGAACAGCGCCTGACGCTCTTGGGCGGTTTGTACTTGCAGGGTGTCGAAAAAGGACATTGTGAACCTCACAACGAGATGTCGGACAACAGGGTGTGGTAACGCTGCAAGATCGCCTCACGTCGCGGGCGGCCATTGGCAGTCAGGGTTTCGTCAAGCGTGCTCAGAGGCACTGGCAAGCGGCGCCAGGCGTGCACCCTGGCGTAATCGGGCAATCGCGCGTTGCATTGCTGTACGGCCTGTTCGATGCCCTCGTCGCTGATGCCGGGATCCAGCGGCCAGAGCAAGGCAAGGTTGCGTGGCAAGGCTTCGCCATGCACGAAAGCCTGGGCGATCACGCCACTTTGGCTCAGCTCGGCTTCCACCCATTCCGGGTTGACGTTGCGCCCGAAACTGGTGATGAACTGATGCTTCTTGCGGCCATCCAGGTAGAGGTAGCCCTCCTCATCGAGGTGCCCTACATCGCCTGTTGCCCACCACTGCCCGGTTACAGGCGGCTCTCCCAGGTAGCCCAGCAATGTCGAGCCGGCCACCAGGACTTCGCCATCCTCGGCGATGCGCACCTGCACATGCGGCAATGGCTTGCCGACGCTCCCAGGGCGCACAGCCCCTGTGCGGTTGAGCGCCACTACCGAGGCGCACTCGGACAAGCCGTAACCTTCGAACACCGGCAAACCGACCGCCTCGGCCCGCGCGAGCAGGCTTGGCGATACCCGAGCCCCGCCAACCGCCACCAAACGCAGTGGGCCGACTCGCATCAGCCCACGTTCGATCGCTGTCACCAACCCCATCAGCAGTTGCGGCACAAGGATCAGGCTTTGCGCACCACTGAGGGCGATTGCGCCCAGCAGGCGCTTGAAATCGACCTGGCTTGCCCCTCCCATCCCCAACTGCTGCTGCGGATAGAGCTGCACACAAGCGCCAGCCATGAGCGCGGCGTAGACGCCCAGGTTTTCCAGCAAAACGCCCAGTGGCAGTACCGCCAGGTATCGCTGCGGCTCGGTTGGGCGGCTGGCGGCCTCCAGCTCATGCGCCACGCGCAGCAGGGTTTCAGCGCTCAGGCACACGCCTTTGGGCGTGCCGGTGCTACCGGAGGTGTAAGTGATCTTGGCAGTGCCCTCAGGCAGCGCCGGGGCGACAAAACTGTCACGCTGCCACACGCCAGCTGGCGCCTGCCGGGCAAAGCCAAGCGCAATGAGCTGTTCGGCCCACTGCGCTTGGCACACGACCGCCGTGACTCCGCTTTGCTGCAAGCAGTGCTGGAACTGGGTCGCGCTGAAAAACGACGGCACTGTCACACTGGCGCGTTCGGCGAACAGCGCCGCCAAATCCCAGAATAGCGCCTCGGGCCCGTTATCCAGCACCACGGCGAAGGTTCCCGGTGATTGGCTGCGCAGGCAGCCCGCACGGGATTCGACCTCGTCGAGCAGTTGCCGGTAGGTGTAACGCTGCGCATCGCCCTGAACGGCCACGGCGTCAGGATGTTCGAAGGCGTGCTGGCGCAACAGTGTCTGAAAGGCAGTCAATTCATGCCGCATGGCCGGTCTCCAGGGCTAACGTGGGAAACCCAAGCCGCTCGAACATGCCCGCCTGCTTCAGGGCATCGAAGCCAAAGCCTATGTTGCCGGCAAATACCTGAGGTCGCTGGTCGTAGTAGGTCCCCCACTGGTCCACTTGGCCCTTCAGGCGCGCAGGATCCGCTGAGGCCAGAACAGTAGGCACCAGCCCCAGTCGCCGGAAACTGTTGAACAGTGTCGCGGCGCCCGTGAATGCGACCCACTCCAAACCGCGCATCGCCAGCAACCACGTCACGGCGATGATCATTATTCGAGCGCTGCCGGCGCTGAGTGAGGCCAAGTTGCCTACTTCCACCATGCAGCTACGATCCGGTGAGGCACCGGTTACCCGTGAAACAGCAGATTCCAGAGGCTCGTCCAGGTACCGCTCGAGAAAGAGCGGCCCTTCGCTGGCCGGTCGCATGCCCGCCGCCGCGATCACTCGACAGTGGCTACCCTGCAAGGCAAGCAGTTCCGGCAGGTAATGCTGCACATCCGCCTGGTGCACGCTGGCAAAGCGTTCGTGTATGAAGTGCTCCAGCTCGCCGCGCCCTTGATCGCCGCTGAGGTGAAGAGAAAGGTGCGCCTGATGATCGGCATGGCTACCGATGGGTAACGGAAGCAAACCGTGCCATTGATGAGACTGAGTCATGAAGTTTCCCCCGCCTGGGTGCGACGGAGGGAATTATCGGGGCCGAATCTGAATGCAATCTGAAGTCGCTACTGTCGGAGCGTCTCAGCCCGGCGCTGGTTCATGTGCTGAACTGACTATGACCGAGCACGACGCGTACCCAGCTCGATCCAGACGGGCGCATGGTCGCTGGCCTTGGCCTCGTTGCGCACCCATGCATCGACACCCGCCCGTTTCAGATAAGGCGCAAGCTCGTGGTTGAGCAACAGGTGATCGATTCGCAACCCGGCATTGCGGGCCCAGTGGTTACGGAAGTAGTCCCAGAAGGTGTAGACACGCTCGTCCGGGTACAGATGGCGTATGGCATCGAGCCAGCCCTGGTCAAGCAGTCGTTGGTAACACGCTCGCGACTCAGGCTGCAGCAGTGCGTCCTTCAGCCAGGAACGCGGGTTATAGATGTCCATGTCGGTGGGCACGACATTGAAATCCCCTGCCAGCAGCGTGGGGTGGCCACTTTCATAGAGGCTGCGCGCATGCTGGATCAGGCATTCGAACCAGTGCAGCTTGTAATCGAACTTGGGCCCGGGCTGCGGGTTTCCGTTCGGCAGGTAGAGGCAAGCGACCAACACCCCGTGTGCCGCAGCTTCCAGATAGCGGCTCTGGCTGTCCTCCTCCAGGCCGGGCAAGCCGCGGCGAACCTCGAGCGGATCGCTGCCCCGCACCAGAATGGCCACGCCGTTCCATGACGGTTGCCCATGATGAAGGCTGCCATAGCCTGCTGCCTCCAGCTCCGCGCGAGGGAACTGCTGATCGGCCGCCTTCAGCTCCTGCAGGCAGGCAATGTCGGGCTGCTCCCGCTCCAGCCAGGCCAGCAGCGCCGGCAAACGGCTGCGGATGCCATTGATGTTGAAGGTGGCGATCTTCAGCGCTTTCATGCGTCCGGGTCGCTCACATGGGCCTGCACGGCATCTTCCAGCGCGCGGATATGCGCCTCATCGGCCAGCGCCTTGAGCGCCAACCAGTCGTCCCAGTCGATGGCACCGTCGTCGCGCAGGGCCTCGGCTGTGCGAAGCAGTTCATGGTGGTAGGCATCCGGTGACGCGCGCCGATAACTGATGTCGTCGTACTGGGCGTACCAGGCTTCAAGCTCGGGAATGTTGCGTTCGATGCTCATGAAAGCGTCCTCGCTGTACCCTTTGCTTGTCAGAACCCGGGCACAGCGCGACGTTCAATCAGGACGTCACTGAAAGTAATGGGGATACCGTGCCATGTCGCTCTCCAGCTTGTCCGCATCCGCTGCCCTCTTGCGCACTTCGGCATAAAACAGCTGGCACTGGTTCTGAAACCTGGTGAAATCGCGGTTGGCGGTTTCAATGGCACTGCTCAGGTCGCTGCCCTTGAGGCCTTCGACAAGCCGCTGTGACGAGGTATACGCCTGCCAGCAGGCTTCAACCTGCTGCAGCCCCTTTGCAAGGTTCTCGGTGTCGATAGTCGCCATTGCAGCACCCTCTTTGGACCGAGCCTGGTCCGTCGGTGTGAATCGCCAGAGCGACGATAACGGGATGAAGCCTGTCACGACGCGCTTCGGCTAAGAGCGTAGACTATTTCGGCGCAGACGCATGGATACCAGGTTTCACAAGTCTCAGACGCATTATCCGCAAGCTCAGGAGCGAGTGCCATGGATTGCCTTCCAACGCTGTTCACAGACCGTCTTGTTCTCACACCCCTTCAGTTGGGAGATGCAGCAACCATTCAGAAACTGTTCCCCCAGTGGGAGATCGTCCGTTATCTGGACCGTCGTGTGCCGTGGCCTTACCCGGAAGACGGCGCATTGATCTATGTGCGCGATATCGCCCTGCCGGCCATGGTGGCGGGCCGCGAATGGCACTGGATGATCCGGCTGCGCGATGCAACCGAGAACGCCATTGGCAGCATCAGCCTGTATGAACAGCCTGGAAACAACCGAGGCTTCTGGCTTGCACCGCAGTGGTGGGGGCAAGGCTATATGCGCGAAGCATGTCAGGTCATCAACGCATACTGGTTCGAGACATTGTCGCGTCCGGTCATGCAGGTTCCCAAAGCGGTTGCCAACCATGCTTCACGCAGGGTTTCGGAGTATGAGGGCATGCGCAGGGTGGCAACGCGAGACGGGCATTTTGTCGCTGGGCAGATGCAGGTAGAGGTATGGGAGATGACACGCAGTGCCTGGCTCGACAGGAGGCAAACCTGACCCTGCCTCGGCCTGCGCAGATGATGCAGGGTCAAAAGGCAGTCCAGCTTGCAGGCGCGGGCTTGCCCGCGAACACCGGCGAAGCCGGTGCCATGCACCGCCGGGCATTCTCCGCGGCAAAGGCGGCACTTGCCGGAGCGGTGGAAGCCCCGGCAAGCCCCGACAAAGGGGTCAACGCAGGTAGTCCTGAACCCACTTCACCCAACAATCAGCGCCAATCTTCACCAACGCATCATTGAAATCGTAGTGGGGGTTATGCACCGAGCACCCATGGAACTCGCCCGTGCCATTGCCCAGCATGAAGTAACAGCCAGGCCGCGCCTGCAACATGTAGGCAAAGTCTTCGGTGCCCATGACCTTCTTCGGCATCTTGTCCAGCAGCGCGCCGTCGGTGAACAACGGCCTCAGGCTGTCACGCAGCAATGCACTTTCGTGATCGCTGTTGCACAAGGCGGGCGCCAGTTGGGTGAATTGCACCTCGATCTCCACGCCATAGCTTTCGGCATGCCCCTTGGCCAGGGCGTCAATGCGGCTGTTGATCTTCTGCTGGGTCTGGGCCGTGTCAGTGCGCACGCTCAGCAACATGCAGGCCTCGTCGGGGATGATATTGTAGACGGTGCCGGCCTGGATCATGCCGATGCTGATCACGGCGTAGTCCTCGACGCTCAGGTTGCGCGACTTGATGGTCTGGATGCCACTGATCAGGCTGTTCAACGCCATCACCGGGTCTACCGACAGCTCCGGCATCGCACCGTGCCCGCCTTTGCCGGTAATCCGAATGCTGACGCGTTCGGAAGACGCCATGGTGGGCCCCGCCTGCACCACGCACGTGCCCACCGGCAGGCCGGGCATGTTATGCAGCGCGTACACCGAGTCGCACGGAAAGCGCTCGAACAGGCCGTCGTCGATCATCGCCTTGGCCCCCGCCAGGCCTTCCTCGTCGGGCTGGAATATCACGTTCAACGTCCCGTTGAACTGGCGTGTAGTCGCCAGTTGCGCAGCGGCTGCCAGCAGGATCGCGGTATGCCCGTCATGGCCACAGGCATGCATGCGGCCGGGGATCTTGCTGGCATGCGCAAACGCATTCTTTTCGCCCATGGGCAGTGCGTCCATGTCTGCACGCAAACCGATGCTGCGCGGGCTGTCCCCCACTTTCAGCACGCCGACCACACCATGCCCACCTACATTGCGATGCACTTCATAGCCCAAAGCTTGCAGCTTGTCGGCTACCAGGGCCGCTGTATCGGGGGTGTCGCCGCCAATTTCCGGCGCAGCGTGGATCTGCCGGCGCAGCATGACGAACTCATCCAGCTCGGCAGCTGAGCCCCGTGTTTGATTGCTCTGCAAAATACCCATATCACTCGCATCCTTTGTTTTCGGGGAAGTACCTGAGGCAGGCCAGGCTGACGATGCCGCCGGCCAGCAAGAAGTAAGCTGGCGCCAACGCCGTGCCCAGCGCTGCAATCAGCCAAGTGGCCACCAACGGCGAAAAACCACCGAACAGGGTCACACCCAGGCTGTAGCTGACCGAGGTGCCGAACGAGCGCCTGGCCTTCGGGAAGCCCTCCATGATCAGCGCGAAGAACGCACCGGCACCGATACAGGTCGGCAAGATCAGGATCGCCACGCCCATCATGGCCAGGCCCATGTGCTGCACTTGCCCAAGCAGATAGAACACGGGCAGGGTCAACACCACCGGCGCGGCGACCGTCCACACCAGCAGGCGTTTTCTGAGCTGATACTTGTCGGCGAATTTGCCGGCCAACGGGCAGATGACGGCCATGCAACCGCTACTGATGCA
Source organism: Pseudomonas sp. Kh14 (assembly GCF_900291005.1). Lineage (NCBI taxonomy): Bacteria > Pseudomonadati > Pseudomonadota > Gammaproteobacteria > Pseudomonadales > Pseudomonadaceae > Pseudomonas > Pseudomonas sp. Kh14. Next base: position 49,822 of record NZ_OLKJ01000022.1, on the reverse strand, counting down.
GGCAATCGCCATCGCGCTGCCGGGTGGATAATGCAAGGCGGTGGTCAGGTAGGTCGGCATGTAGAACACGAACAGGTACATGCCAATGGTCGAGCTGGCCATCAGGCCGATGCCTTGGGCGATGCGTTTGAGCAGTTCGGCATCCAGCCCCTGCTCTGTCTTCTGCGCCGGTGCGACCTCGTGGGTTTCCGGCAACCGCGTGCGTATATACCAACCGACCGGCCCGATCAGCAGGCCGAAGATGAACGGTATGCGCCATCCCCAGCTTTCCAACGCCGTGGGATCGAGCAACTGGCTGAGGGCCAGGCCAAAGCCGGCCCCCACCAAGGCGGCATAGCCTTGGCTGGCAGCCTGCCAGCTGACGCTCTGGCAGCGGCTGCCAACCGCACTGGATTCCATCAGGAACACCGACGCGGTACCGACCTCCCCGCCTGCCGACATGCCCTGGATGAGCCGGCCGGTCACCAGCAGCAAGGTGGCGAAAATCCCGATCTGTGAATACGTGGGCGCAAAGGCAATCATTGCGGTGCCCAGGGTCATCAGCCCGATGGTCAGGCTCAAAGCGGCCTTGCGTCCATGCCGGTCAGCATAGCGGCCGATGACCATCGCCCCGACCGGGCGCATCAGGAAACCGACGCCAAAGGTGGCCAGCGACATCAACAACGACGCCATGGCCGAGTCAGAGGGGAAGAAGTGCTTGCCGATCAGTACAGCGAAGAAGCTGTAGATCGTGAAGTCGTACATTTCCAGCGCATTGCCCAACGAGCAGGCGACCAAGGTTTTACGGGAGGACGATACCTGCGCGGCTGAATGCGCACCTTTTTGCAGGCTCGCCGATGTGGGTAGCGGTCTGATCATTGTTGTCTCCGTTGGCAAATCGCGGCGTGCAGCGAATATCAGCCAATCGGGCACTCAATACACTTGCAGTTTCGGCATAGGGATAACCAATGATTAATTAGCCGGCGCGATCGTTGGCCAAATTGCCCTGAGCTGGAGCACAGTCCGCCCTCGCTCCGCGCGCGGCCCCAATAACGCCCACAGATCAGCATCCGTAGCGCAGCGTTGACGCGGGTACGAAGCCTGTCTAAAGCGGAGGTGCCCGCCAATCCACACGCCGTGCCAGCCCCTGATTAACCAAACGGCATGAGCTGACCGAATAAGCAATCACGCTGCAACGTTCTGTTCACCGACGCTAAAGCCACCACATCACCGTGCTGGCCTGGAGTCGTGAATGAACACTCGCATTACGTCGTTGCTGTTGATGATCCAAGGGGCTTGCCTTGCTTTGCAGGCACAGGCAGAGGGTTTTCCGACGCTCGCGCGGATTGCGCCGGGTTTTGGTTATTACGGGCTGGATTACGGCTTCGATGACACGCTCAAGGTGTACGGCACCGTGGATGCATTCGCCAGCTACCACGACTCACAGCACCACTCGGGTTTCAGGCTGGCCGGTGGCGGCGCCTGGACCAACAAGCTCGGGCTGTACGCACGCAAGGCGCTTACCCCCGATACCGTCGTGGAGCTTGACGTCGAGGAGGGTTTCAACCTCAATGGCGAGGCCCTGGAGGGCACCTGGGATACCGTCGGTACCCTGCGCCTGGCGACAGTCGCCCTGCGCTCGCGCACCCTGGGCAAGCTCGAGTTCGGCAAGACCTACGGCATGGCCACGCCCACCTACGCCGACCCGTTCCTGGCCACCTATGGCTCGCCCTACACCTACCTGGCCCTGCCTGCCGCCGGCAAGGGCGCCTTTTACCTTGACCTGCGTCCCAAGCACACCCTGGCCTACACCAGCCCGACCTTCAGCGGCTTCAGCCTCGGTACCGCGCTGAGCTTCGGCTTCGACGATGCCGCCAGCGCTGGGCGCACCGTGCGTGGCGGTGGCGCCCGGCTGCAGTACCGCAACAGCCGGGTGATGTTGCTGGCCTCCTACAACCGGTACTACAGCGACCCATGGGACGACGGCGGCGTTTCACGCCAGACCGCCAACGATTTCAAGAGCCTGTCGGCGTTCTACGATTTCGGCCCGCTGGCCACCAGCCTCACCTGGCAACGTCAGGACGTGGACCAGGCCGGCACGCCCAGCACCACGCTCTACACCTTCGGCATGATGGCGCCGGTGGGCGAGCTGGACGTGCTGCGCCTGGCAGTGATGCAACGCCAGGTCAGCGCCCGCGACAAGGACGCGTGGGGTGTGATGATCGGCTATGACCACTTCATCAACCCCCGCTGGGCCCTTTATGGACGCCTCGGCATGATCGCCAACCAGCGCGCCTCGTCGGTCACCTACGCCGGCACCCCGGTGGACCAGGCGGGCGATAACCCAAGCAACGTCTCGCTAGGCATGTACTACCACTTCTGACCCCACGGGGCGGGTCTGCTTGAGCACCTGCCCGCGCAAGCTGTGGAACAGCTCCTGGGCAGGCGCCGTGAGGCTGTGGCGGTCGATGCAGACCAGGTTGATGGGGTAATCCGGAATCAACTCCTGCACCGCCATGGCGACGAACTCGCAATCGATACCGTAGGTAAACCCTTGGTCCACCGCCAGTTCGCTGATGGTCATCAACGATTCCGTGTTCTTCAACAGCTTCAGCGCCATCATCACTGAAGTGCATTCAACGGTATTCTGTGGCACCCGAAGGCCGTTGGCTTCGGACAGTTGGTGAAACTGCGAAGCCTGGTCGGACAACTCGTCCAGGCTGATCCAGGGGGCGTATTGCAAGGTGCGCAGTGACTGGCTGAACTTCTGCCGATTCGAGGCGTGGCAAATCACCCTGCCTTTGATACTGCCCAGTGCCTCCCAATCCAGGCTCAGCCGACTCAGCGGTTGCTGCGAAGTAATGGCAAAGTCCAGGCTGCCATCGCGCAAGCGCTGCAGGATCTGGCTGGGGCGCAGGTCGGTGATGGTAATCTTCACCCGCGGGTACTTGCGCCGAAAGGCCAGGATACTTTCATCGACGCCATCGAGCATCGCCGTCAACGACGTAACCCCGATCGACACGGCGCCCAGCGCCGCATCCTGAATGCTCGCCGCTTCGATCTGCAGGCGGCGTATGCTCTCTACCACAAGGTTGGCATGGCGGATGACACGCTTGCCTTCCTCGGTAAGGGCCATGCCTTTATGCGACCGCTGCAACAGGGTAAACCCCACCTCCCGCTCCAGCTCCTTGATCGAACGGCTCAGCGCGGGCTGAGTAATGTGCATGAGCTTTGAGGCTTCGAGGATGCTGCCTGCGTTATGAATGGCGACCAGCGCCCTGAGTTGGTGAAGTTTCAACCGTCTGTACCTTGTTGTTAGCGGCCGGTTCGAAAGGTGTTCTGGCAGCCCTGACAGCCGTTGTCGGCAAGGCCTGAAAGGTATGGCTAGCGCAACACAGCCAGCATGCTGGCCGCATCGCTGACCTCGAACTTGCCGGGGCTTTCAACCGCAATGTACTGGACTACCTGGTCGTCGACCAACATCGCATACCGTTGCGAGCGCCGCCCCAAACCGCGTGCCGAAAGGTCCTGGGTCAGGCCCAGCGCCTCGCTGAATTCGCCATTGCCATCGCCGATCATCTTGACCGCATCCCCGACCTGCAAGCTGTTGCCCCAGGCGTTCATGACAAAGGCATCGTTCACCGAGACGCACAGGACTTCGTCAATGCCAGCCGCAAACAACGCAGGGGCCGCCGCGACATAACCGGGAACATGACGTTCAGAGCACGTCGGCGTGAACGCGCCCGGCAACGCGAAGATCAGCACCTTCTTGTGCTTGCAACGCTCGCGAATGGAAAAGGCCTTGGGGCCGATCGCGCAGGCACCTGCGTCGTTGTTGTATTGATAAAGGGTAACGTCGGGCAGTTGATCGCCGGTTTTGATCATCGCTGTCTCCTGGGTGAGGTGAAGGCCAGGCAGCCATGATGCCGCAGTCGACCAGGCAACGCATCATGAGCAGGGCTAAAAAACCTGTGAAATAACTTCAATATCATTCATGCAGCGCCCCGCCTAGGATACGCCTCAATCAAACACATCAAGATTACGGTGTGAACGACTCAGCCTACGCAACTGACCAGCACTGGATCGCTCACACTCAGGCACCTGGAAGCCATAACCATGGATAAAGCGCCAACATTCACCGTCAAGCGCATTGCGTTCGACGAACATTATCTCCCTGCCGAAAATACCCGCATCACGACCAACTTCGCCAATTTGGCACGGGGTGCAAACCGCCAGCAGAACCTGCGCAATACCCTGACGATGATCAATAACCGTTTCAATGCGCTGGCGCACTGGGACAACCCCGAACATGATCGTTACCGTGTAGAGCTGGACATCATATCGGTGGAAATGAACCTTGAAAGCGCGCAGTACGGCAATGCCCTGCCGCTGATCGAAATATTGAAAACTTATATTGTCGACCGCAAAAACAATACTCGCCTCGAAGGCATGGTAGGCAACAACTTCTCCTCGTACGTGCGCGATTACGACTTCAGCGTACTGTTACTGGAGCATAACAAGCATCGGTCGACCTTCAGCATTCCCGATCATTTCGGCGAGCTGCACGGCAACCTGTTCAAGTGTTTCGTCAACTCGCCAACCTACCAGGAGCACTTCAGCAAACCACCGGTTATCTGCCTGAGCGTATCGAGCAGCAGGACTTACCTGCGCACCGAAAATCAGCACCCTGTGCTAGGGGTTGAATACCAGCAGGATGAGTACTCGCTGACGGATGAATACTTCAAGAAAATGGGCTTGAAGGTGCGCTATTTCATGCCGCCGAACAGCGTCGCCCCGTTGGCGTTTTATTTTGCCGGCGACTTGCTGGCTGACTACACCGACCTTGAACTGATCAGCACCATCAGCACCATGGACACCTTTCAGAAAATCTACCGACCCGAGATCTACAACGCCAACTCTCCTGCAGGCAAGGCCTACCAGCCCAGCCTGAAGAACCAGGACTACTCGCTCACGCGCATTATCTACGACCGGGAAGAGCGCAGCCGCCTGGCGATCGAGCAGGGCAAGTTTGCCGAGGAGCAATTTGTCAAACCCTACCAGGCCACGCTGGCGCAATGGTCCGCTCAATACGCACGTTGAACATTCAAAGCACAAGGTCACTGTTCATGAACACATTGCTACCCACCTCCACGGCCGGCAGCCTGCCTAAACCCGCCTGGCTTGCTCAACCCGAAACACTTTGGTCACCGTGGAAGTTGCAAGACGAGCAACTGACTGAAGGCAAACAGGATGCCTTGCGCCTGGCCTTGCAAGAACAACAACACGCCGGTATCGACATCGTCAGTGACGGCGAACAAACCCGGCAGCACTTTGTCACCACGTTTATCGAGCACCTCAGCGGCGTTGATTTCGAACAACGGAAAACCGTCAGAATCCGTGATCGCTACGATGCAAGCGTACCGACGGTTATGGGTGCTGTCGCTCGACAAAAGCCGGTGTTTGTCGAAGATGCCAAGTTCCTCCGCCAGCACACCACACAGCCGATAAAGTGGGCGCTGCCCGGCCCCATGACCATGATCGACACACTGTATGACAACCACTACAAAAGCCGCGAGAAACTGGCCTGGGAGTTCGCCAAGATTCTCAACCAGGAAGCCAGAGAGCTGGAAGCCGCGGGCGTGGACATCATTCAGTTCGACGAACCGGCATTCAATGTTTTCTTTGACGATGTGAATGACTGGGGCGTGGCTACCCTCGAAAGGGCCATCGAGGGCCTAAAGTGCGAAACGGCCGTCCATATTTGCTATGGCTATGGCATCAAAGCCAACACCGACTGGAAAAAGACCCTCGGTTCAGAATGGCGGCAATATGAACAGGCCTTCCCCAAACTGCAGCAGTCCAGCATCGATATCATTTCGCTGGAATGCCATAACTCGCATGTTCCGATGGACCTGCTCGAGCTGATTCGCGGCAAGAAGGTCATGGTCGGCGCCATCGATGTGGCCACCCATGCCATTGAAACACCCGAAGAGGTCGCCGCCACCCTGCGCAAGGCACTGCAATTCGTCGATGCCGACAAGCTCTACCCTTGCACCAACTGCGGCATGGCACCCCTGCCACGCCAGGTAGCCAGCGGCAAGCTCAAGGCGTTGAGTGCAGGCGCGGCAATTGTCCGCCAGGAACTCGCTAACGCACGCTGAAATGAATGCAGCCACAGGACCTACCATGTTGCTTTCCGGTACGGCGATCGAGCCGTCGACTTTTCGTCAGGCACTCGGGCACTACGCATCCGGCATCACGGTGATTACATCGCATCTTGAGAGCGAGCCGATCGGTTTCACCTGCCAGTCGTTCTATAGCGTGTCGATGAGCCCGCCGCTGGTGTCATTCAGTGTGATGTCCAGTTCGGCCAGCTACCCGAAGATTCGCCAGGCTGGCCGCTTCACGGTCAACATCCTGTCAGGTGAACAGGTCAGCATTTCCAACCAGTTTGCCCGGCGCGGCGCCAACAAGTGGCAGGGCGTCGAATGGCAAGCATCGCCGTTGGGCAACCCGATCATTGCCGGCAGCCTGCATTGGCTTGATTGCGAAATTCACGCCGAACATGCCGCCGGGGACCACCTGATCGTGATTGGCGAAGTCAAAGCGTTGAACCTGCAGGCAACTGCTGCCACGCAGCCGCTGCTGTATTTCAAGGGGCAGTATTGCAACCTCGCCGCGCATGACGCGGCTTGAGCCTCACTCCACTCACGGAAAACCCAGCAAAGGAATTGCCAGGATCACGCGGCAGTGAAGAAAGCCCGCCATTACTGCGTTGATCCGCTATTTTACTCATGATCGATTTACGCCACCTGCGAACCCTCCAAGCGCTGCGTGAAACCGACAGCCTGCACGAGGCCGCCGAGCGCCTGCACCTGACACAATCAGCCCTGTCGCACCAGTTCCGCGATATGGAAGAGCGCATCGGCATGCCACTGTTCGTGCGCAAATCCAGGCCGGTGCGCTTCACCAGCGCCGGGCTGAAGCTGCTGCAGCTGGCCGATCAGGTGCTGCCTCAGATCCGCAATACCGAACGGGAGCTGGGCAAACTGGCCGGGGGCTGCGCCGGACGGCTGCACATCGCCATCGAGTGCCACAGCTGCTAGCAGTGGTTGATGCCTTCAGTGGATGAGTTCCGCGGCGCCTGGCCTGAGGTGGAACTGGACCTCGCCTCCGGTTTTTCCTTCGCACCACTGCCAGCCCTGGAGCGCGGCGACCTGGACCTGGTGGTGACCTCCGACCCGGTGACACTGCCAGGTATCAGCTACGTGCCGTTGTTCAGCTACGAGGCGCTGCTGGCCATCGACAACCACCACGCCATGCGCCACAAGCCGTATCTGGAGCCCGCCGATATCGCCAGCCAGACACTGATCACCTACCCGATCGAACGCACCCGTCTGGACATCTTCACCCGCTTCCTCGACCTCGCCGACATCGAGCCCGCACAGGTACGTACTTCAGAACTGACCGTGATGATGATGCAACTGGTTGCGTCCGGGCGAGGCGTCTGCTGCCTGCCCAACTGGGCCGTGCACGAATACAGTTCGCGCGGCTATGTAACCGCCAAGCGCCTTGGCGAGCACGGCCTGCAGGCAAACCTTTATGCTGCGCTGCGCAGTGACATGCTGGACGTGCCGTACGTGCGTGATTTTCTGCTCACGGCCAAGGACATCTCGTTCACCACGCTGGCAGGTGTCAGCGTGGCGTCAGGCCCGGTTCTCTGAAAGCCGGGCGTGCGTTTGCGAACCTCAGTACCGGCCATGGCGCGCCATGCCCCTACCGCCAACGAATCAGCCAGCCTTCGCCAACTGCACTTGCAGAAACGCCATCAGTGCCCCCGCCACAGGTGACAGGCTGCGCCCTTTGCGGGTGAGCATGCCGATATGCCGTTCTACCCTGGGCTCCTCAAGGGGTACGAACGCCAGTTTGTCGTTCTCCTGCGGAAAAGCGAGGTACGGCAAGGTACTGATCCCTACCCCCTCCTCCAGCATGGCGATCAACGAAATCATGTTGGAAATGAACAGCCGGCTATCGGCCAGCAAACCCTCGGCCTCGGTACCCGCCAGCAATTGCGAGGTACCGTTGCGGATCATCGGCACGCCCAACAACTGCGCCCAATGCAGCCGCCCCCCCGCCTGCGCCAGCGGGTGGTCGCTGCGGCACACCACGCCAACCTGATCATTCACGATGGGGGCGAAGTCGAGCTGATCATCGTCCACCCACAGGCTGCTGATGCCGAAATCCACCTGCCCTTGAGCGAGCAACTGCTGCACACGTTCGGCCGTGCCGTCCTGAATGCTGACCTGCACATTGGGGTGCGCGGCCACAAAGCGGGCCAGCGGCCCTGGCAGCATTCGGCTGGCCACAGAAGGCACGGTGGCGATGCTGACCTGGCCGATTTCATGCCGGGCAAACAGCATGGCTTCACGCGCAATACGGTCATGGTGCTCGATCAAGCCACGAAACAACGGGAGGCAATGCTCGCCAAATGGCGTCAGCTCTACCCGGCCACCGCCCTTTTCGACCAATGCCTGCCCCAGCTTCTGCTCCAGTTCACGCAGGGCCAGGGATATCGCAGGCTGGGTGCGAAAGGCCTGGCGGGCGGCCGCGTGGAAACTCTTGAGTTCGGCGACCAGTACGAAGTAACGCAACTGGGCGATTTTCAGCTCGGGCAACATGGTTAGCATTCCTTATCAAAGCATTTTTTTTATTAATTTTTATTTGCTGCATATTGCTCGCATCATGAATGCCATGCAAACGGAGGCGTTCATCCATGTCACACAAGACCTACAACAACTACATCGATGGCCAGTGGTGTGAAGGCCACGCCACTTTGGGCAACTACAGCCCCTCGGACACTGGCGACCTGATCGGCCAGTACCATCAGGCCAGCGCCGAACAGGCCCGCCAGGCCATCCAGGCCGCGCGCGCCGCTCAACCCCTGTGGGCCGCCAGTGGTTTGGAAAACCGCCAGCAAGTGCTGATGGCCATCGGCGACGAGCTGATCGCCCGCAAGGAAGAGCTCGGCGAACTGCTGTCGCGAGAAGAAGGCAAACCCTTGGCCGAAGGCATCGGCGAGGTCAACCGCAGTGGCCAGTTCTTCCATTACTACGCCGCCGAAGTGCTGCGCCAGATGGGCGAGACTGCCGCCTCGGTGCGCCCTGGGGTCGACATCGAAGTGCATCGCGAACCGGTGGGTGTGGTGGGCATCATTACCCCCTGGAACTTCCCCATGGCCACCGCCGCCTGGAAAATCGCCCCGGCCCTGGCCTTCGGCAACGCCGTGGTGTTCAAGCCGGCCAACCTGGTGCCGGCCAGTGCCTGGGCGCTCACCGAGATCATCAGCCGTCAGGGCCTGCCCAGCGGCACCTTCAACCTGGTGATGGGCAGCGGTGCCGACGTCGGCGAGGCCCTGATCCAGTCCGCCGAGATCGATGCCCTGACGTTCACCGGTTCTCTGCAGACGGGCCGACGCGTAGCGGTGGCCACCGCCGGTAACCTGGTGCGCTGCCAGCTGGAAATGGGTAGCAAGAATGCCCTGGTGGTCATGGACGACGCCGACCTCGAACTGGCCGTGGAATGCGCGCTCAACGGGGCCTTCTTCGGCACCGGGCAGAAATGCACCGCGTCGTCACGGCTGATCGTCTGCGACGGCATCCACGACCGCTTCGTCGAGGCGCTGCGCCTGCGTATGCGCCAGCTCAAGGTTGGCCATGCACTGGAGGCTGGCGTACAGATCGGCCCGGTAGCTGACGCGCGCCAGCTGGAACAGAACCTGGCCTACCTGCAACTGGCCCAGGCCGAAGGCGCCACCCTGATCGAAGGTGGCGAGCGCCTGCAACTGGCCTGCGATGGCTACTACATGCGCCCTGCCTTGTTCATCAACAGCCGCAACGACATGCGCATCAACCGCGAGGAAGTGTTCGGCCCCATCGCCTGCGTGATCCGCGTGCGCGATTTTGAAGAGGCGCTGACCACGCTCAACGATACCGAGTACGGCCTCACAGCCGGGATCATCACCCAGTCGCTGCGCCACGCCAGCCACTTCAAGCGCCGCGCCCAGACCGGCTGCGTGATGGTCAACCTGCCCACTGCCGGCACCGACTACCACGTGCCATTCGGGGGCCGTAAAGCCTCGAGTTTCGGCCCCCGGGAACAGGGGCAATACGCTCGCGACTTCTACACCGTGGTCAAGACCACCTACCTGCGGCCCTGAAGGAATACATGCCATGCACGACCTCTTGATGATCGACGGCCTGCAGTACTCCAACTGGAGCCAGGAAATATTCCAGCAGATGCAGGCCGGTGGCCTGAGCGCGGTGCACGCCACCATCGCCTACCACGAAAACGCCCGCGAAACCCTGTCGCGCCTGGGCGAGTGGAACCGCCGCTTCGAAACATGGCCCGAGCTGATCCGCCCGGTACGCACGGCCAGCGACATCCGCCTGGCCCACGAGGAGGGCCGGGTAGGCATCTTCTTCGGCTTCCAGAACTGCTCGCCGATCGAGGACGACATTGCCCTGGTGGAGGTTTTCCGCCAGCTCGGGGTGTTCGTCATGCAACTGACCTACAACAACCAAAGCCTGCTGGCCAGCGGCTGCTATGAGCGCGAGGACAACGGCATCAGCCGCTTCGGCCGCCAGGTGATCGCCGAAATGAACCGCGTCGGCATGCTCATCGACATGTCTCACAGCGCCGAGCGAAGCACGCTTGAGGCCATCGAACTGTCCAGCCGACCGGTGATCATCTCCCACGCCAACCCTGCCAGCTTCCACGCCGCCAAGCGCAACAAGTCCGATGCGGTGCTACGCGGGATCGCAGAGTCCGGCGGGCTGCTGGGTTTCAGCACCTACCCGTTCCACCTCAAGGGTGCCTCGGACTGTAGCCTGGAAAGTTTCTGCGACATGGTCGCGCGCACCGCCGACCTGATGGGTGTGGAGCACATCGGCATCGGCACCGACCTGTGCCAGGCGCAACCCTTGTCTGTGCTGGAATGGATGCGCAACGGCCGCTGGAGCAAGGACAAGGACTACGGCGAAGGCTCCAGGGACAACGCCAACTGGCCGGCGCCCTTGCAGTGGTTCCGCGACAGCCGCGACTTCCGCAACATTGCCCAGGGCCTGCGCGCCCGCGGCTTTGCCGAGCAAGACGTGGGCAACATCATGGGGCTGAACTGGTTGCGCCTACTGGAGACCGCCACCACGGCACAGGCCTGACCCCCTTGCACGGACAGCACCAACAATAAAAACAATCGCAGGTTCCGGAGGTTTCATGAAAAACCCAACCACCTTGCAGGCCGACGGCCAAGCCATGGGCGTGCCTATGGCACGCGATATCGACTGGCCGTTGTTCCTGATCAGCGGCGGATTCCTCGGCGCCTTCCTGCTGGCGGCGCTGATCGACATCGACACCGTGTCGGCGCTGGTCAATACCCTGTTCGCCTGGTCGACAAAGGCCTTTGGCCTCTATTGGCAAGTGCTGATGCTGGCAACCTTCGCCGTCAGCCTGTTCATCGGGTTTTCCAGATGCGGGCGTGTACGCCTGGGCGGGGTCACCCAGCGCCCAGACGTCAGCCCCTTCAACTGGATCGCAGTGATCATGTGCGCCTTGCTGGCAGGTGGTGGCGCCTTCTGGGCCGCTGCCGAACCCTTGATGCACTTTGCCAGCCCGCCGCCCTTCTTCGCCGGCCTGCAACCGCACAGCGAAGCGGCGGCCACCGCGGCGCTGGCGCAATCGTTCGTGCACTGGGGCTTCCTGGCCTGGGCCGTGCTGGGTAGCCTACTGGCGATCGTGCTGATGCACCTGCATTACGATAAAGGCCTTCCGCTGGCGCCGCGCACCCTGCTTTACCCCCTGTTCGGCCAGCGAGCGCTCAAGGGCCCGATCGGCACCTTGGCCGACGCTGCCTCGATCATCGCGGTAGTGGCCGGCACCATCGGTCCGATCGGTTTCCTTGGCCTGCAGATCAGCAGCGCCATGCACGCCGTGTGGGGGTTGCCCAACACTATCGTCACCCAGTCGCTGACCATTGTCCTTGTTACCGCGATGTACACTGTCTCGTGCCTGGTGGGCCTTAAAGGCATCCGCTTTGTCAGCGAGATCAACGTCTGGTTGATGATCGGCCTGGCACTGTTCATGGTGGTATTCGGACCGACGCTGTTCATCCTCGGCGGTTTCCCGGCGGCCTTTGCCCTGCACGTGGAGCACTTCATCCCCCTGACGATGTTCCGCGCCGACCCCAAATGGCTGGACTGGTGGACGGTGTTCTACTGGGGCTGGTTCATCGGCTACGCGCCCATGGTGGCACTGTACGTCGCGCGGATCTCGCGGGGCCGCACCATCCGCGAGATCATCATGACGCTGTCGATCATCGCACCGCTGGTGACCATGTTCTGGTTCACCGTGGTAGGCGGTACCGGGATCGGCCTGGAGCTGCAAACGCCAGGCAGCGTCACCGCCCATGGCGCCAAGCCTGAAGACCTGTTGCTGGGAGTGACGCAGAACCTGCCACTGGGTGGCCTTGTCAGCGCGCTGTTCCTGTTCCTGAGTTTCATCTCGGTGGCCACCAATGGCGACGCCATGGCCTTCACCGTGGCGCTGGCGATGTCCAGCGACGATAAACCGAAGAAGTGGTTGCGTGGTTTCTGGGCAATCGGCATGGGCCTGGCGGCGGTGGTGCTGATCACCATTGGCGCAGGCGGTGTGACGGCCCTGCAATCCTTCATTGTCATCACCGCGGTGCCGGTGTCGCTGGTGATCCTGCCAGCGCTGTGGGATGCCGTGCGCATCGCTCGACACATGGCCCGTGAACAAGGCGTCTGAACATGATCCATCCAGGTACAACAACAATGCCCAACAGCGTGCCTGCAATACCCGCGTTGCGCCCTGCCAGCCAAGTCATGGACCTGGCCCGGCTGGGTAGCCACTTCCAGAGCCCGCTAAGCTTCGTGCGCAGCAGCATGCGGCGGATGATGCAGCAGCGCTGGCAAATCCGGCGCAGCTGTTTCGACCTTGATGGCCAAGGCTTCGGCACTGCGATCTACCGCATCGAAACGCCAAACGGCCATTACCACTGCGTGATCTTCTCGGCCTACCTGCCGCCGGAAAAGCGCAGCGATCGGGTCATCGCCGACCAGTGGGACGTCAGCTTCGTGCTGGTGGCCGGCGATGTCGACTCGGCACAGCTGGCTGACCTGCAACGCAACGTGCCGCTGCAGGAAGCCGGCCGCTTCGATGCACGCGTGCTGGTGTTGTCGCGGGCCAACCGTAGCTTGCGCAATTTCGACCGGTTTCTGGCGGCGCTGGCAGAAGGACGCCAGCCCGATCCACAGCAACTGGCTGAAGTCGGCTACCTGTATCGCACCACAGCGGTTTACGGTAACGGCAAGTTCGGCATCGCCGATTTTGGTTGCCTGCAAGATAACCCGGACTTCAACCAGCCGTTCAGCGCACAGATGTTCACCGTCTACCTGCTGCGTCACTTCAGCATCGAGCAGATCAACCACATGGCCCGGGCACTCGCCCCGCAACGGGCAGTGCAACTGGCCCCGGCGCTACAGCGCTACCTGGGGGTCGGCAACGCGACCGGACTGGGAATGGCCCCTTTTCTGATCAACCACCCTCAACTGGTGGAGCACTGGATCAGTACGCGGGAAACGGCCCTGGCCCTGGTGCTGGCGCAGTCGGCGGAGCCCGCCCCGCTGGCGCGCCTGCAGCAATTGCTGGCGCGCGCCCAGTTGCACCTGAGCCAGTCCCGGACCGAAGACCAGCGCCAGCATGAGCAGAACCTGCAAACCTTGGCCGAGCTTGCTTTACTGGCCACCTGGCTTGGCACGCAAGCCGACGGCGCGGGCCTTTGGCCGCGCCTGCTGGCCTGGGCGCAATTACATACGGGGGTGGGCTGCCAGGAGCTTCTGGTCAGCCTGCTGCTGGAGCTGTACCCCGAGCAGGTCACGCCCCTGGCCGAGCACATGGGGGTCAACGAAAGCTGGCAGCTGGACGCCCAGATGCCCCTTGGGCACCTGCGCCAGCTCATCGAGCAGCAGTATGGCTGGGCGTTGCGCTACGACTTCAGTGCTGCCGATGCGGAGCACTTCTTCTGGTACCGCTCAGCTGAAAAAGAAGAGCCGCGCCTGGGCATTCGCGCAGAGGAGCCAGGGGCCGAAAAAGAAATGCAGCTGGGTATTGCCCGCAATATTCAGCAGTGCCATAGCGCGCTGCTGGAGCACCTGCACCTGCAGCCTCAGGCGCTGACCGCTCACTTCCTGATCGCCCAACCGATGTTCAAGGGCGCGGTACGCCGCCTGCAAGGCATGGCAAAAACAAACTTCGGTGAAATCCGTGCCAATCTGCTGGCCCGGGACATGCTGCCGATTCACCTGCTGCGCTGCAAACTGGCATTTTTCGGCGCGGGGAAATTCGACCCCAAGTCAAGCCGCTGGGTGCGTATCACGCTGTTCCAGGGCGCGCCGCTGGTCAGCGACATCGGTCAGCCGTTCGCAGACGACTGGAATTTCGCAGTCATGCCGCAAAGGGAGTTTTGACCATGCGCGTATCGCTTAACGAAATACAGGTGATGTGCCGCAAGGCATTCGAAGGCATGGGCTTCGCCCCGGGCGACTGCGAGGATGCCGCCGAACTCGTGGGCTGGTTGCAACTGCAGGGGCTCGATGGCGTCGGTGCACTGGAAAAGGCGTTGCGTTATCTAAAAGCCGAAGCTGCACGGCCATACGCCTTGTGCCATGAGGATAACGCCCTGCTGGTGATCGACGCCAAGGGCCAGAGCGTGTTGCGCTGCGCCGCGACGGTGGTGGAACTGGCGGCAGCCAAGGCCATGCGCTGTGGTCAGGCCGAACTGCGCATACGCCACTGCCACAACCGTTTGCTGTTGCTGGGCTACCTGAGCCGGGCAGCGGTGCAGGGGCTGCACGTGCAAGCCCGCTGGGAGGACGCCCGCCAATACCACCTGGCCGATTTTACCGCCGGCATGCCGCGCCCGGAACTGAGCAGTGAAACCCGGCCCCAGGCCATTGAAGCGGCCGCGCAAGACGTAACGGTGCTGTTCACCCGAGCAGGCCAGACCGCCCAGGCAATAACCGACCCGCAGCGCACACTGCAGCAAGGTTTTACAGTCAACGAACATACCTGGCAAAGGCTCAGGCAGTTGGCCGAACACATCCTTGTCGAGAGCACCGATGCCTCACGCCGCCACGGTGCAGGCGGCGGCAGCGACGCCGACTGAACACCCTTGCCACTGAGGAAACAACCCATGAAGCATGCGATAAAGACCGAGCTGTTCGCCTCCAGGGCGCCACTGGAATGGGCGGTCGTTGGCAACGGTACGTTGTACACTGCGCAGATCCCAATCGATACGCAGGGCCAGGTGGTTGCCGGCGGCATCGAGGCCCAGGCCCGCCAGACACTGGACAACCTGCGCCACACCCTGGAAGCCGCTGGCAGCTCGCTGGATGCCGTGACCCAGGTGCTTATCTACGTGACCGACCGCCGTTATCTGGCAACTGTAAATGCCGTGTACGCCGAGTATTTCCAGGCACCCTACCCCAACCGCGCGGCCGTAGTGGTAGCTGGCCTCGCCCGGGAAGAAATGCTGGTGGAACTGGTGGTCTACGCCTGCCTCTGACGCCCTGAAGGCGCCCGTCTCACGATATTCAGCGTTCGCGCAATCGAGTGCCGCCCGCGCGGCGCTCGATGCATGCCCCCTCCGCCCCACGTCATGCACCCGGAATATTCCCTTTTTCGCCCGCCAGGTACCGGCCTGCGCCCCATTTCGGTTCAAAAGCCGCGCCCGGATCAATAGCGCCCTTTTTTGATGCGCCGGCCCTTGCGGCCAGGCAGCTCACATCGGTTGTGCCCCTCACATTTCCCGCCCCCCAGAGCCGCCAGGCGTGTTCGGCACTTTTATTGCAAAGACTGATTGTGCTCAACGCACAGGCAATCTACCGAGACCGAGGTTAACGCGAGACACAGCTCCCACTTACCCCAGCAAGGCAGCACCCTGAAAGACGCAGATGAACCGCAATGAAGCTGCCGGCAACGGCGGCAAGGAGTGGGTATGTCCCGGGCTTTTTTCAATGAAATGTACGAAGCGGACGGCAACTGCCGCCCGCATTACCAGGAGTTCGCCCGCTGGCTGGCCAACACCCCGCTGGAGTTGCTGGAACAGCGCCGGCGCGAGGCCGACCTGCTGTTTCACCGCGCAGGCATCACCTTCACCTTGTATGGCGACAAGCAGGATACCGAGCGCCTGATCCCCTTCGATATCATCCCGCGCAGCATCCGCGCCAGCGAATGGCGCACGGTCGAGCGTGGCTGCATTCAACGGGTACAGGCGCTGAACCTGTTCCTGCAGGACATCTACCACGACCAGCGCATTCTCAAGGCCGGCATCATCCCGCCAGAGCAAGTGCTGGCCAACGAGGGCTACCAGATCGCCATGCAGGGCCTGGACCTTCACCGTGGGCTGTATGCGCATATTGCCGGTGTCGACCTGGTACGTGACGGCGATGGCAGCTACTTCGTGCTGGAAGACAACCTGCGCACCCCCAGCGGCGTCAGCTACATGCTCGAAGACCGCAAGATGATGATGCGCCTGTTCCCCGAACTGTTTGCCGCCCAGCGCATCGCGCCCATCGATCACTACCCCAACCTGCTGCTGGACACGCTCAAGAGCGCCAGCCCACTGGACAACCCCACCGCGGTGCTGCTCACGCCCGGCCGTTTCAACAGCGCCTATTTCGAGCATGCTTTCCTGGCCCGGGAAATGGGCATCGAGCTGGTCGAAGGCGCCGACCTGTTCGTACGTGATGAGCATGTGTACATGCGCACCACGGCCGGCCCCCACCAGGTGGACGTGATATATCGTCGCCTGGACGACGACTACCTCGACCCGCTGTCCTTCAACCCTGACTCCATGCTGGGCGTGCCGGGGCTGATTTCGGTTTACCGCGCCGGCAATGTGGTACTGGCCAACGCCGTCGGCACTGGCGTGGCCGATGACAAATCCATCTACCCCTTCGTCGACGACATGATCCGCTTTTACCTGAGCGAAGAACCGATCCTGAACAACGTGCCGACCTGGCAGTGCCGCAAGCCGGCGGACCTGTCCCATGTACTGGCCCACCTGCCCGAACTGGTGGTCAAGGAAACCCAAGGTTCCGGCGGCTATGGCATGTTGGTCGGGCCCGCCTCGACCAAAGCCCAGATCGAGGACTTCCGCGCGCGCATCAAAGCCCGCCCGCACGCCTATATCGCTCAACCGACGCTGTGCCTGTCAACCTGCCCGACCTTCGTCGACAGCGGCATCGCACCGCGTCACATCGACCTGCGCCCGTTCGTGTTGTCGGGCAGTGAAACCCGCCTGGTGCCCGGTGGCCTGACGCGCGTGGCGCTCAAGGAAGGCTCGCTGGTGGTCAACTCGTCGCAAGGCGGCGGTACCAAGGACACCTGGGTGGTGGAGGACTGAGCCATGCTTTCGCGAACCGCTTCCGACCTGTACTGGATGTCCCGCTACCTGGAGCGTGCAGAAAACCTCGCACGCATGCTCGAGGTCAGCTACTCGCTATCGCTGATGCCCCAGGCCGGGCGCAGCGACGGCCATGCCGAACTGGCAATGTCGCTGATGGCCTCGGGCATGCTGGATGACTACCTGCGTCGCCACAAGGAACTCGACACCGAGCGCATGCTGCACTTCTTCGCCCTCGACGCCACCAACCCCAGCAGCATCTACTGCTGCCTGCAGGCCGCCAGGACCAATGCCCATGCTGTGCGCGGCCGTATCACCGCTGACATGTGGGAGAACATCAACGCCACCTGGATCGAAATGCGCAACATTGCCAGCAATGGCCTGGGTCGCTACGGCATCAGCCAGTTCTGCGACTGGGTCAAGGAACGATCGCACCTGTTCCGCGGTGCGACCTCCGGCACCATCATGCGCAACGATGCCTACAGCTTCATTCGCCTGGGGACCTTCCTGGAGCGGGCGGACAACACCCTGCGCCTGCTCGATTCGCGCTATGAAATGTTCGGCGAGGCCTCCGAAGAGGTCAGCGACGACTCTGCCCGCGGCTATTACCAATGGAGCGCCCTGCTGCGCGCGCTGACCTCGTACGAGGCCTTCAACGAGCTCTATCGCGCCGCGCCCAGCGCCCGGCCGGTGTCCGAGCTGTTGCTGTTGCGGGTGGACGTGCCGCGCTCGCTGCATGCCTGCATCGAGGAACTCGACCTGATCCTGGCGGGCCTGCCGGGCAGTACCGGGCGGGCCGCCCAGCGCATGGCCGCCGAACTGAACGCGCGCCTGCGCTACACCGCAATCGACGAAATCCTTGATGCAGGGTTGCACCCGTGGCTGAGCGACTTCATCGGCCGCATCAACCAACTGGGCCAGGCCGTCCATCACTCCTACCTGGAGGTTGTATGAAACTGTCCATTCGCCACGACACGACCTATAGCTACGCCAGCGACGTGTGCAACAGTATCCAGTTCCTGCGCCTGACGCCGCGCAGCAGCGAACGCCAGCGTATCAATCAATGGCAACTGGACCTGCCCTGCAAGGTCAAGGGCCAGATCGACCCTTACGGCAACATCCTGCATGTGCTGACGCTGGACAAACCCCATGGCCACCTGGCGCTTACCGCACACGGCCAGGTCGAGATCGACCCGGATTGCGAACACGAAACCGAGAGCCAGTCGCCCCTGCCGTTCCTGCGCGGTAGCCACCTGACGCTGGCCGACAACACCCTGACTGCTTTCGCCGCCCGGCAATGTGGCAGTCACCGCGACCGGGCTGCACTGATCGGGCTGATGCAAGGCCTGGCCGAGCACATGCCCTACAGCCCAGGGGCCACGTCGGTGGGCACCACGGCCATCGAAGCCTTCAGCGGTGGCGCAGGCGTGTGTCAGGACCACACGCACGCCTTCCTGGCCTGCGCACGCAGCCTGGGGGTGCCGGCACGCTATGTTTCCGGCTACCTGTGCACCGAGGACGAACAACACCTGGCCAGCCACGCCTGGGCCGAAGCCTGGGTCGACGATGCCTGGTACAGCTTCGACATTACCAATCGCCTGACCCGGCCAGAGCGTCACCTGAAGCTGGCGGTGGGCCTGGACTACCTCGATGCCTGTCCGGTCAGGGGCGTACGCCGCGGCGGCGGCGCCGAATCGATGCAGGCCAGCGTCCACGTGCATCGCCAGTGACAGGCTGGCTTCAGACCGGTCTTGCCGCGCGAGTGCGGCAAGACCCTTCCACACGCAACACAAGGGAAACCGCATGACTTACTGTGTCGCCATGCACCTGGAGGACGGGCTTGTCTTCATCAGCGACTCACGCACCAACGCCGGCATCGACCAGATCTCCACGTTCACCAAGTTGTTCGTCTTCAGCGTACCGGGCGAGCGGCTGATCGTGCTGCAGACCGCCGGCAATCTGGCGACCTCGCAGTCGGTGGTAAACCTGCTGCAGCAACGCACCCAGGGCAACGGCCCCCACCTGCTGAACGTTGCCACGCTCTACGATGCAACGGTGCTGGTCGCAGACACCCTGCGCGAGGTGGTCAAAAGAGACCGCAGCAAGCTCACGGCCGATATCGACCTTAGCAGTTCATTCATCGTCGGCGGCCAGATAGCCGGCGGCCCCATGGCCATCTACAACGTGTATGCACAAGGCAATTTCTTCCAGGCCACACCGGACACCCCGTTTCTGCAACTGGGTGAAAGCAAGTACGGCAGGCCAATACTCGACCGCAACCTGGATTACCGCACACCGCTCGATGAAGCGCTGCGCTGCGGCCTGATTTCGTTCGACTCCACCATCCGCAGCAACCTGTCGGTGGGCATGCCGCTGGACTTGCTGGTGTACCGCAATGACAGCCTGGAAAGCATGACGCGCAAGCGCATTACCAGCGACGATGCCTATTACCAACAGATTCGCAGGCAGTGGAGCGACGGCTTGAAAACCCTGCTGGCCGAACTGCCAGCGCCGCCTTATGGCTGAACAAGCAAACGGTTCAGATCCTTTGCCCGTACCGGCCCTTCGCGGGCTTGCCCGCTCCCACAGGTACTGTGCAAGCCTTGAAGGCTGTGATGTCCAGTGGGAACGGACGAGCCCGCGAAGGGGCCGGTACAGGCAACACCTCAGTAAAGCCAATGTGTAATGTTCCAGACTCCGTGGGTTATCCTGCGCCTTCCCCCCTGTCACGATACTGTCATGTCGTGCGCTGCTACACCGGTGCAAAACCACTGCGCCGAACAGACTCCCGCAATGCCGCCCCATGCCATGCATGACATGGGTTCAACTGTGGCGTGAGGAGTGATCGTTTGAGTCGATCAAATCGCTGAAATCTAATGGGTGCAAACCAACAAGAAGCTCGCACGGAAGCGATCAGCGATAGAGAAAACCACACGATGACTCCAACGTTCTCATTACTCGTCCTGGGCACCGCGATACTCCTGATCGTCGTCATGATCAGCAAACTCAAAGTACACCCGTTTCTGGCCTTGATGGCCGCAAGCCTGGTGGTCGGTGTCGGCACCGGCATGGCGCCAACGGCAATCGTGGCGGCATTCGAGAAAGGCATGGGCAGCACGCTGGGCTTTCTTGCCGGCATCATCGGCCTGGGCAGTATCCTCGGCAAACTGCTGGAGGAATCCGGAGGCGCCAGGCGCATCGCCACCACACTGTTGAACAGGCTGGGGGAACGCAATGCCTCGTGGGCAATGATGCTCGTCGGCTTCATCGCCGGCATCCCGGTATTCTTCGAAGTCGGCTTCGTCCTGCTGATTCCGTTGATCTACGTGGTTGCACGGCAAACCCGTATCAGCATGCTGTACCTCGGCGTGCCGCTGGCCACCTCGCTGATGTTGGTGCACTGCATTCTCCCGCCACACCCGGCCGCCACAGCCATCACCGGCATGCTCAATGCGGATATCGGTACTGTCATCCTGTACGGCCTGATCGTTGGCCTGCCGACCGCTATCATCGCGGGCCCGGTGTGGGTTCGCTTCACCTGTAACCGTGAAGCCGGCGAATCCCAGCAGGCCTTCCTGTCTGCGCGCACGGTGGCTCAAGCAGAAGAGCAGGCAATGCCCGCGTTCGGCATCACACTCACCACTGTACTGCTGCCACTGGTGTTGATGGTCGGCAAAACGTTGGCCGTCACGGTCCTGGACAAGGGCTCTGCGCTGTACGAGTGGGTGGCCTTCCTGGGCAGCCCACTGATTGCCCTGACGCTGTCGGTGGTGTTCGCCTACTGGGCACTGGGCTTGCGCCGCGGCCTGGATATGGCAGACCTGCTGAGCCTGACCCAGCGCTGTTTCCCTCCCCTGGCCGGCATTCTGCTGATCATCGGTGCAGGCGGTGCCTTCAATGACATGCTCGTGGGCAGCGGCATCGGCAAGGCACTGGCCGATGTGCTGAACCAGACGCAGCTCAACCCGATCATCCTCGCCTGGTTGATCGCCGGGATCATGCACTTTGCCGTCGGCTCGGCCACCGTCGCGATGATCAGCGCGGCCGGCATGGTAATGCCAATCCTTGGCCAGCACCCGGAATACAACCGGGAAATCCTGGTGATCGCCATCGGCGCCGGCGCCATCGGCTGGACCCACATCACCGACTCGGCGTTCTGGGTGGTGAAGGAGTACCTGGGCCTTTCCCTGAGTGATGCACTGAAGAAGTTCACTGCCGCTACAGTGCTGGCCTCGGTAGTCGCCTTGTGCCTGACCCTGCTCCTTTCGAAGATTGTCTGATCTACTCTGCACATACCGCACTACAGGTGAAATCATGATTCACGGAAAAACCCTGGAAGCCTGGCAACAAAGCCACCCGATCATCGCCGAGCTGATGGCCCTGAAGCCAACCAGCTGGTTCAACCCTGGCATCGCCAAGGCTGCAGAAGCCCTGCACGACGTGGGCCTGACGGCGGCCGACGTGCAAGCGGCCAGCGCGCGGCTGCAGCGGTTCGCGCCTTACCTGGCCACCGTGTTCCCCGAGACGACAGCGGCCGGCGGGGTCATCGAGTCGCACATCACCCCGCTGCCACAGCTGCGCCAGCTGCTTGTCGAGGAGGGATCGCTGCAGAACGCAGGCAGCCTGTGGCTCAAGGCGGACAGCGACTTGCCTATCTCCGGCTCGATCAAAGCCCGGGGCGGCATCCATGAGGTGCTCAAGCACGCCGAGGACCTGGCCCTGGCTGCCGGCTTGATCACGCCAACGGATGACTACACCAAACTGGCGAGCGACCAGGCCCGCGCATTCTTCAGCCAGTACAAGATCGCCGTGGGCTCGACCGGCAACCTGGGGCTGTCGATTGGCATCATGAGCGCCAAGCTGGGCTTCCAGGTGAGCGTGCACATGTCGTCTGACGCCAGGCAATGGAAGAAGGACAAGCTGCGGGCCAACGGCGTCACGGTGGTCGAACACGCCTCCGACTACAGCGTGGCGGTCGAGCAAGGCCGCCAGCAGGCGGCATCCGACCCCAGCTGTTACTTTGTCGACGACGAAAACTCCCCGCAGCTGTTTCTCGGCTATGCCGTGGCCGCCGAACGGTTGGCGCGGCAATTCGACCAGGCGGGCATCCAGGTAAACGCAGATCATCCATTGTTCGTGTACCTGCCGTGCGGCGTAGGGGGCGGCCCAGGCGGTGTTGCGTTCGGGCTGAAACTGGTATTCGGCGATGCGGTGCATTGCATCTTTGCCGAGCCTACCCATTCCCCCTGCATGCTGCTGGGTGTCTATACCGGCCTGCACGATGAAACCAGCGTGCAGGACTTCGGCATCGACAACATCACCGCCGCCGACGGCCTGGCGGTCGGGCGCCCATCAGGGTTTGTCGGCAAAGCCATGCAGCGGCTGATCGATGGTTACTACACCGTGACCGACGAAGAACTGTACCGCTTGATGGTCATCGCCCATGAGCAGGACAAGGTCAAACTGGAACCCTCTGCCCTGGCCGGCGTACCCGGTATGCTGCGGGTGCTGCAAGCAGGCGAGTACCTGGCTCGCCAGGGCTTCACCCCAACCCAGCTGCAGCAGGCTACACACCTCGTCTGGGGGACGGGTGGCAGCATGGTGCCGGACGATGAGTTCAACGCCTATCTGGCGAAAGGGCGCAGCCTGCAGGCAAACGTGTGACCGCAATCAGCTCACGGCGCAGGAAGGATTGATCAATGAAAAAGCCCGGCGGCGGCGCCGTGAAACTCAATGGCTCGCACCTGGGCAGCCTGCATGTCTTTCTGGTGGCGGCACGCCACTTGAGCTTCTCGCGCGCCGCCGATGAGCTGTGCCTGACGGCCAGTGCCGTGAGTCACCGCATCAATCGCCTGGAAGATGAGCTGGCGCTCAAGCTGTTCCACCGCATGCCGCGCAAGGTCAGCCTCACCGAAGACGGCGAGCGCCTGTTCGCGGTCATGCAACGGACCATGGATGAGTTAAGCGAGGCCGTGCAGGAACGTGCTCACGCCGAAATCGCCGGCCAGTTGACGTTGTATGTGCGCCCGTCAGTCGCACAATGCTGGCTGGTGCCGCGGCTGGCGCAGTTCACCGCCCGCTACCCTGATATCCAGCTGGATATCAGGGTGGGCAACGAGAGCATCGATTACCGCACCCGCAAGATCGACCTGGTCCTGTGTTATTCGGATGGCCATCACCCGGGGTTGCAGAGCATCCACTTGATGGACGAGCGGATCGCCCCGGTGTGCTCCCCCCGTTACGCAGAAACCCATGCATTGACCGGTGACCTGCACCCGCTGGATCATTGCACCGCCTTGCATGACGTAGCGGCCTGGGACAACGCTGCATTCGATGCTGAATGGCAGCTCTGGGCCAACACCACAGGTGCGGGTATCAGCCTCCCGCGCCGATTCCTCACATTCGATCGCTCCGATCTGTGCACACTCGCGGCGCTGAACCACTCAGGCATCGCCATCGGCCGGGAACAACTGGTCAGGGAACGCATTGCACAGGGTGAACTGGTCCTGCCGTTCGGTGGGTTCGTCAACACCCCCAACCATGGTTATTACCTGGTCTACCCGCACCATGACCCGATGCCCAAACGCCTGCAGGTGTTGATCGACTGGCTCGTGGAATGTGCCCACTCATCCAGTGCAAGTCATTGAGCGACTCAACCTGTTCAGCAGATCAGCCAGCGCGTCAACGGATCTCAGCGTTCGCTGGGCGGGGCCGCATCAAGGCCTACCCCAGTAACTGGCTCAGCACCGCCCGTAACTTGCCCGGTTTGACCGGTTTGTTCAGCAACGGCGCGCCAAGTTTCTGCAATGATCGCCGGCACTGGTCACTGCGGTCCGCGGTGATGATCACGGCAGGAATGGGACTGGCAAAGTGTTCGCGCAAGTGCCTGACCACCTCACATCCGACCACGCCGTGGTCCAGGTGAAAATCCGCCAGGATCAGTTCCGGTGCCTGCCCCTGCAGCGCCAGCAAAGCCGCCTCCTGATCGGTGGCGGTGACAACCTCGCAGCCCCACTGCCCAAGCAGGGCACCCATGCTCTGGAGAATGCTCACTTCGTTATCCAGCACCAACAAGCGGCGGCCCGGCAATGGATTGCCGGCACTTGGCTGCAGCAATGCCTGGTGAACAGCCTGCGGCAGCTGCTCGCCAATCGGCACCTCGATGCTGAACACCGAGCCACGCCCTGGCCACGACCGCACTTCGATCCGGTAACCGAGTATCTTGGCGATCCGCTCGACGATGGCCAGCCCCAGGCCAACGCCCTTGCGATCCGCTGCACGCCCCACATCCAGCTGATTGAACTCGAGGAATATGTCCTGCAGCCGGTCCTGCGCAATGCCCCGTCCGGTATCCCACACCTCCAGCCGCAAATGACCACCGCGGCGCCTCGCCCCGAGCAGGATCCGCCCCTCCTCGGTATAGCGGCAAGCGTTGCTGAGGAAGTTGCGCAGGATGCGTGTGAGTAACCGCAGGTCAGTACTGATGGCGTAGTCGGCTATGCGTGCGTGCAGCTTCAAGCCCGCCGCCTCGGCCACCGGGCTGAACTCCGAAACCAGCGGCGCGAACAACTCATCCAGACGGTACACGGCCACATCCGGCTTTACCGCCGCCTGGTCGAGCCGGGAAATGTCCAGCAGGTCGGTCAGCAGGTCTTCCGCGCCCTCCAGGGCCTGGTGGGTACGCTCCACCAGCACATGCTCGGCCTCTGGCAATGGCCGCTCGCGCAAGGTCGAGATCAGCAAGCGCGCGGCGTTCAACGGTTGCAGCAGGTCATGGCTGGCGGCGGCGAGGTATTTATCCTTGCTGCGGTTGGCGGCTTCGGCGGCATCACGCGCCTCCAGCAATTCATCGGTACGCGCAGCGACCCGTTGCTCCAGTTCGTCATTGAGCTGCTGCAGGCGCTGCTGGGCCAGCTTGCGTTCGGTAATGTCGGCGACAAACCCCTCCACCAGCCCTTCATGGCCGGGTTTGAGCAGCAGGTTCATCAGCACATCGAGATGGCTGCCGTCCTTGCGCCGCAGACGAGTTTCGTAGCCGTGCAGGCTGTGCTCCCGGGCGAGTACCGCGGTAATGGCCTGTAACTCCTCGGCACCGCCATCAAACAGGTTGGCGGCCAGGTCAGTCAGGGAAAAAAGCACCGCTTGCGGGTCGTCATAGCCGAGCATGCGCGCCAGCGCCGGGTTTGCGGCGCGCATGCCGTCCTGAAGGCTGGCTTGGAAAATACCGTGCACGGCGTTTTCGAACAGCCATTTGTAACGGTTGCGTTCGGCTTCCAGTTCGTCCAGGCGGGCGGACAGCTCCGGGTAATGGCTTTTGCGCGCCGAGTGGTCACCCAGCCCCAGCAGCCCGGCCAACGCCCGCTGCTGCTCGTCAGAGGGCCTCGCCATAGACCACCTCGACATCACGCTGGCTGGACGCACGGGGGTTGGTGAGGATGCACGGGTCGTCCATCGCGTGTTGCGACAGGAACGGGATATCGGACGTGCGCACCCCGTGCAGGCCCAGGGTTTCATGGAAGCCGATGGCACGCTTCAGGGCAATCAGGTGCTCCACCAGCCGCCCGCAGATCTGGCGGTGATTGAGACCGCGGCAGTCGATACCGAACACCTCGGCGATCACCTTGAAACGCTCCGGCGCCGAGCTGTAGTTGAACGCCACCACGTGCTCCACCAGCACCGCGTTGCACAAGCCATGGGGCAAGTCGAGGAAGCCACCCAGGCTGTGCGACATGGCGTGCACTGCGCCCAGGATCGCATTGGAGAACGCCAGCCCCGCCTGCATGCTGCCGAGCATGATCTTCTCGCGCAGTGCAATATCGGTGGGGTTGGCGATCATCTCCACCAGGTTGCCATTGATCAGGCGCATGGCTTCCAGCGCATGGGGGTCGGTCAGCGGTCCGTGGCCGGTAGACACGAAGGCCTCGATGGCATGCACCAACGCATCGATGCCGGTGCAGGCCGACAGGAACGGGTCCATGCTCAGGGTAGTCTGCGGGTCGATCAGCGACACGTCCGGCACCACCGCCTTGCTGACGATGGAGAACTTCATGCGTTCCTGCTGGTTGGAAATGATCACGAACTGCGACACGTCCGCCGAGGTGCCGGCGGTGGTCGGGATCAGGATCAGCGGCGGGCTGGGCACGCGGATCATGTCCACGCCTTCGAATTCGAGGATGCTGCGCCCATGGGCCACCACGATACCGATGGCCTTGCCGCAATCCATCGGGCTGCCGCCACCGACGGCGACGATCACATCACAGTGGTTCTGCCGATAGATCTCGGCGCCCAGCATCACCTCCTCGACCCGCGGGTTGGGTGATACCGCTGTGTACAGGCAGTAGTCGATTCCCTGGGCCTGCAGGCTGGCCTCCACATCCGCCACCCAGCCGGCGGCGATCACGCCAGGGTCGCTGACCACCAGTACCTTGCGCGCACCGAAGGTTTTGGCGTAATTGGCCACATTGTGCCGGCAGCCGGCACCAAAGATGATTTCAGGCGATACGAACTTGCGAAGGGGGCTGAAACTCTGGCTCATCGGTAAGCCTGTTCTTATTGTTCTGGAAGATAACCGCCAGCGTAAAGCATCCCACCACGAAAGCAACCAGACCAAAGCGGGGCTA
This sequence comes from Pseudomonas sp. Kh14, assembly GCF_900291005.1. Classification (NCBI taxonomy): domain Bacteria; kingdom Pseudomonadati; phylum Pseudomonadota; class Gammaproteobacteria; order Pseudomonadales; family Pseudomonadaceae; genus Pseudomonas; species Pseudomonas sp. Kh14. The sequence continues at coordinate 22,741 of NZ_OLKJ01000022.1, read as the reverse complement.
CCGGTCATTCTATCCAGGATTTGGCGCGGGCCACCTCCAGAAACGCCAGTACGTCCTCTTCGAGCCCCGGTACATCGGGGAAGCGTTGTGCCAGGCGGTCGATGACCGTTGCCACGGTACTGTGGCCGTCCAGCAGCTCCAGGACCCAGCCGGCACTGGCATTGAGCTCGATGATGCCCCCAGCGTACAACAGCACGTGGCAAGCCTTCCGTGGCTCCCAGTCCAGGCGCAAGCCTCGCCCCAAGGCAAGGGCCTGCTGGCGATCAATCAGGTTCACAGGCACATGCTCCAGGAGGATCCGGCCACCGTGGCGATGGCCGGGCCGTCATCAACGGTTGGCGAAATACATCGTCACTTCGAAGCCAATGCGCAGGTCGGTATAGGCGGGTTTAGTCCACATAGGGCAAGTCCTCTTCTTGTGCCGGAGGATTCCGGTAGAAGCATTAATGCACGGGGGCGGAGCGGACCGAATGCTACTTTGGAACGAGCTGGCGGGGTGCGTTGGTACGGGTAGGCCGTTACGTGTGCGGGCCTCTTCGCGGGCAAACCCGCGCCCACAGGTTCTGCACCGGTTCTGGAACCAGCGGTGAACCTGTGGGAGCGGGCGAGCCCGCGAAGGGCCGCGACGCGGTTTAGAAGAAGCCCAGCGGATTGATGTCGTAGCTCACCAGCAGGTTCTTGGTCTGCTGATAATGGTCAAGCATCATCTTGTGGGTCTCACGGCCAACACCGGACTTCTTGTACCCCCCGAACGCCGCATGCGCCGGGTACAGGTGGTAGCAGTTGGTCCACACTCGCCCGGCCTTGATCCCGCGGCCCATGCGGTATGCACGGTTGATGTCGCGGGTCCACAGGCCGGCGCCCAGGCCGAATTCACTGTCGTTGGCGATCGCCAGTGCTTCGGCTTCGTCCTTGAAGGTGGTCACGCCCACCACCGGCCCGAAGATTTCCTCCTGGAACACGCGCATCTTGTTGTTGCCCTTGAGCAGGGTTGGCTGAATGTAGTAGCCGCTGGCCAGGTCACCCTGCAGGCGCTCGGCACCACCGCCGGTGAGCAGCTGCGCACCCTCCTCCCGGGCAATCTCCAGGTACGAAAGGATCTTGTCGTACTGTTGCTCGGACGCCTGGGCACCCACCATGGTTTCGGTATCCAGCGGGTTGCCGCGGGTGATCTTGGCGATCTTCTTCATCACCTCGGCCATGAACGGTTCGTAGATCGACTCCTGGATCAGCGCCCGTGACGGGCAGGTGCACACCTCGCCCTGGTTGAAGAACGCCAGCACCAGGCCTTCGGCAGCCTTCTCGATGAATGCCGGCTCGGCCTGCATGATGTCTTCGAAGAAAATGTTCGGCGACTTGCCACCCAGTTCGACGGTGGACGGGATGATGTTCTCGGCCGCGCACTTCATGATGTGCGAGCCCACCGGAGTGGACCCGGTAAAAGCGATCTTGGCAATGCGCTTGCTGGTGGCCAGCGCCTCGCCGGCCTCACGGCCAAAGCCCTGGACGATGTTCAGTACGCCTGCCGGCAACAGGTCGGCGATCAGTTCGGCAAAGACGGTAATCGACAGCGGCGTCTGCTCAGCGGGCTTGAGCACCACGCAGTTGCCAGCGGCCAAGGCCGGGGCGAGCTTCCATGCGGCCATCAGCAGCGGGAAGTTCCACGGGATGATCTGCCCCACCACGCCCAGCGGCTCGTGGATGTGATAAGCCACGGTGCCTTCGTTGATCTCGCCTACGCCACCCTCCTGGGCGCGGATGCAACCGGCAAAATAGCGGAAGTGGTCCGCTGCCAGCGGCACGTCGGCATTCAAGGTTTCGCGTATGGCCTTGCCGTTGTCCCAGCTTTCGGTAACCGCCAGCACTTCCAGGTTCTGTTCGATGCGGTCGGCAATTTTCAGCAGTACCCGCGCACGGTCTTGCACCGAGGTCTTGCCCCAGGCTTCGGCGGCGGCATGCGCGGCGTCCAGGGCGCGCTCGACGTCCTGGGCTGTGGAGCGCGGGAATTCGGCAATCGGCTGGCCATTGACCGGCGAGCTGTTGGTGAAGTACTGGCCAGCCAACGGCTGCACGAACTCGCCACCGATGAAGTTGCCATAACGGGGTTTGAAGGATACGACGGCGCCTGGAGTTCCGGGTTGTGCGTAGATCATGCTGAGCCTCTGCGGGTCGGTGCCTGTCCCACGACAGGCGATGCACCGATGGTAACAAGCCCGCGTGCCGGGCGAATGCATCGTTGGCAGCGGGGCTCTCGTCATTTGGTAGCAGGCTCTGTACGAAAAGTCTTGAGACGCAGGTCAGGCAAGGCGAAAACAGCCGAGGAACGGCCGGGGTCGCGCCCGACTGTACTGGAGTACATGAGCACTCCGAGGCGGTTTTCAACGCAGCATGAACAAGTATCAAGGCTTTTCGTCAGAGCCTAGGGCCGCTTGCTACCGATCAGCGGCAGCAAGCGGCAGTAGGCAGGCGTTATGGCTTGGCGCTTGCCGTTTGCTGCAACTGCTTGGGCAACTTGAAGGTCCAGAGCATGCCGCCCTGGTTGAAGTCCTTGACCCGTTTGGCCACTTCGCCGCCCCACAGCGGCACCGCGCCGCCCCAGCCGGATACCACCGAAACGTATTGCTCGCCGTCCATTTCCCAGGTGACGGGCGAGCCAAGCACGCCTGAGCCAGTCTGGAATTCCCAGACCTTGTCGCCGGTCTTGGCGTTGAATGCCTGCAGGAAGCCCTCTGGCGTGCCCGTGAACACCAGGTTGCCCTTGGTGGTCAGCACACCCCCCCACAGCGGCGCGTAGTTCTTGTGGCGCCACACTTCCTTGCCGCTGACCGGGTCGATGGCGCGCAGCACGCCGATGTAGTCTTCGTTGAGCGGCTTGATGGTGAAACCGGCTCCGAGGAACGCCGCACCTTTCTTGTAGGCGATGCCTTCGTTCCAGATGTCCATGCCCCACTCGTTGGACGGCACGTAGAACAGCCCTGTGTCCTTGTTGTAGGCCATCGGCATCCAGTTCTTGGCGCCGAGGAAGGCCGGCGCGACGAACACCGAGCTGCCCTTGGCCTCGCTGCCGGGGGCGCCCGGGCGGCTGGCGTCGTTGTAGATCGGCCGGCCGTCCTTGTCCAGGCCAGTGGCCCAGGTGATCTTGTCCACGAAGGGGAAGCCGCGGATGAACTTGCCGTTGGTGCGATCGAGCACGTAGAAGAAACCGTTGCGGTCGGCCGTGGCGGCAGCCTTGACCTCCTTGCCGCCGTCCTTGTAGTTGAACGAGATCAGCTCGTTGACGCCGTCGAAGTCCCAGCCGTCATGCGGCGTGCTCTGGAAGTGCCACTTGATGGTGCCGTCGTCCGGGTTCAGTGCCAGGCGTGAGGAGGAGTACAGGTTGTCACCGGGGCGCAGGTGCGAGTTCCACGGTGCCGGGTTACCGGTACCAAACAGGATCAGGTTGGTTTCCGGGTCGTAGTAACCACCCAGCCAAGGGGCGGCACCGCCGGTCTTCCACAGGTCGCCAGGCCAGGTCTTGCCCGCCTCACCGCCGGAAATACCGTTCTCGATCGCCTTGCCGTCCTTGTACACATAGCCCATGTGCCCTTCCACGGTGGGGCGCATCCACAGCAGCTCGCCGTTCTCCGGGTTGTACGCCTGGATCTTGCCCACCACGCCGAACTCGCCGCCGGCAACGCCTGTGATCAGCTTGCCATTGACGATCATCGGCGCGGCGCTGATGGAGTAGCCTTCTTTGTGGTCGGCGACCTTCTTGCTCCAGACCACCTTGCCGGTGTCCTTGTTCAGAGCCACCAGCTTGGCGTCCAGCGTGCCGAAGAACACCAGGTTGCCGTACAGCGCGACGCCGCGGTTGATCACGTCGCAGCAGGGGCGGATGTCATCCGGCAGACGTGCATCGTATTGCCACAGTTTCTTGCCGGTGCGGGCGTCCACGGCGAACACCCGCGAGTAGGAGCCGGTCAGGTACATCACCCCGTCCTTGATCAGCGGCTGGGCCTGCTGGCCGCGCTGCTTCTCCCCGCCAAAGGAGAATGCCCAGACCGGGCGCAGTTCCTTGACGTTATTGACATTGAGCAGGTCCAGCGGGCTGTAGCGCTGGCCCTGGACGCCCAGGCCATTGGTCACGATCTGCTGCGGGTTCTTCGGGTCCTGGAGGATTTCTTCATTGCTGACAGCGGCGTGAGCGGCGCCGGCAAGCAGCATGGCGCTGAGCACCAGGCTCACGGCGAACAAGGGGCGACGTGGGGATCGGGTCATGACGGCTACCTTTGGTTTTTTTGTTGTGCCCGGGAAAATTTCCCGGTGTGTCGGGAATTCTTGGTCCCGACCCGATTGCCAACAATTGCTCGCAGTGCGGAGTTTTCTAGTTCCTTGGTAGGGGCCTGCGCGATGGATGGGTGCAGCCATAGAGCGCTGCGCGGGCGGTGCGGGGGCTCACAGGCACCGTAAATGTCATGGCAAGCGCTGCAACTGCTGGCGCTCGTAACGCGGGTACAGGTGGCTGACACTGCGGATCAGCTCATAACGCGTCAGGCTGATCCCGGCAAACCGTTCGGGAATGGGGCTGCGGATCATCTCGGCCATGTCGTCGCCGCGCGCCGCGCCATCACGCATCAGGCCATCGAGCCAGCCCAGGTAGTCACGCATCTGCACGAACGGCTGCGCATCACTGGCCAACGGGCCATGCCCGGGTACAAGCTGTTTCCAGGGCAGTGCCTGCAGGGTATCCAGGTCCTTGAGCCACACGTCCAGCCCCGGGCTGTTGGGCGTGGTCAGGGCGCGTTGGTAGAACACCAGGTCGCCGGCAAACAGCACGCCGGTCTTTTCATCGAAAATCGCCAGGTCGGCACCCGTATGCCCGCCCAGCCCCAGCAACCTCAGGCGGTGCCCACCCACCTCATGCACACCCGGCTGCAGCACCCGGGTCGGCAGCACCACCTCGGTACCGCGCATCCAGTCGCCGACCAGGCGATACATGTTTTCGGCCATGGCATCGCCCTGCTGGCGCAGCAGGTCGCGGGTGCCGGCCAGGGCACCGATCGGCACATCGGCAAAGGCTTGGTTGCCCAGCACATGGTCAGGATGATGATGGGTCAGCAGCACCTCCACTACCGGCTTGTCGGTGAGGGTGGAAATTGCCTTGCGCAATGCCTCGCCATAGCCCTTCGATGGCCCGCTGTCGATCACCACCACACCGCTGTCGGTCACGATGAACGCGGTGTTGACCACATTACCGCCATTGGCCTTGGCGAAATTGTCGGTGCTGCCTTCCAGCAACCAGGTGCCCTCGGCGATCTGCCGGGGGGTAAGCCGGTACGCCAGATCAGCCTGGGCCGGCAGCCCCAGGCACAGCAGCAACAGCAGGATCCAACGCATGACGGTGCCTCTGGTCAGGGTGAAATCAGACAACGCGCTCAGGGCAGCGCCGCCTCGAACTGGTTGCCGCTGTTGTCCCGCAACAGCAGCCGTGTTGGCCCAGGGCCCTGAATGTCAAAGCCCAGGTTGGGGTTTTCGCTGACCGCCGGGTACAGCTCCAGGCTGGCCAGGCGCTGGCCATCTGCACCTTGCAACTCGGCATGGTTGAGAAAGAATTCAGGAATGCCACTGACCAGGCCGTTATCCATCGGGTGGGCCACCTGCAGGCGCAGGCGGCTACTGTCGCCACGCGGGTAGCGCCCGCCCAGTACCTCACCGAGGTGCTCCTCCCAGCCGGGCTGGGTGCGCACCACGCTGGGTGCGGTACAACCGCCGCCGGCAGCATCGATCAGGGTCGAACCGACGTGCCACAGGCCATCGCGTGTCAGTACGGCGGCGCGCAACGGTGTGGCCTGTTCGATGCGGATGCGGATCGACAACCAGGGCAACACGCGCTCTCCGGGCTGAAAGTCGACGATGCGCGGCAGAGGGTTCAGTTCTGCCCAGGCGATAATCCGCACGACATCGCCCGTGAACGCCCGGGCGTCGATCTCCAGCGGTACCTGCCGTGCATCCTCGGCAAAGGGCGGCGCCAGAAGCTTCACACGGTCATCGAACACGAACGCCGCCTGCCCCAGCAACTGCTTGTGGTAGAAGTCCCACATCACAGAAGGCACCGGGTCTGTGTGGGTGCCTTGTGTCGCAGCCTGGGCGGCCCAGGGCATCCAGCAAGCCAGCAGGAAAGTTGCTCGCCAGTTCATGGGCACTCCTATTGATACATCTCCGGGACCTCGTAACGCAGGCCGTAGGCGGCATACATCGCCTTGAGCCGGCCATCGCGAATCATCGCTTCCATGGCCTCCTCCACGGCATAAGCCAACTGCCGGTTGCTTTCATGCACGGCCATGCCGATTTCCCAGGCCTGTTTACCGAGGTTCGGGTAGGCGTTCTCTGCCAAGGCCAGTTGCGCATCGGCGGCCTGGTGCAGCTGCCAGTCAACCTCGCCGCGCATCGCCATCACAGCGTCTACCTGGCCGGCCTGCATCGCAGCAAATGCCTGCTGCACGCTGGGGTAATGGTGGGTCCTGGCGCTGAGCATGCCGTTGAACACCGACGTCAGGTAGAACGATGGCACGCTGTCCACCTCTACCCCGATAGGGTGCTGCTGGAATACCGCGACACTGGCCACCGAGGCCAGGCGACGGCGATCGTAGGCCACCTGCCAACGCTCCTGCTGATAGGGGCCGAACATCACCACCTGGGCGTTTTCCAGCTCCCCCAGCTCATTGCGCCGCTGCGCGTAGGCGCGATCGTAAGGCACCCGCATCATCAGGTCGGCCAATTGCTGATGACGCAGCGGGCTGCCACGCCAGATGTAGTCGCGCAGGTCATCGTCGAGCTTTTCTCCGGGTGGCGCCCAGATCAGTTGCAGGCGTACCCCCAAGGCGGTGGCCAAGGCCTGCGCCAGCTCCACATCGACACCACGCGGCTGGCCGTGGTCCTGGAAACTGTAGGGGGCGAAATCCTTGTACACAGCCACCTTGAGCTCGCCGGCAGCGATGATCGCGTCATAGTTGCGCACCTGCGCCTGGGCCGCCGCGCAACACAGCAGCAGGCCACTCAACAGCACCGCCCACAGACGCATGGCCGTCACTCCTCGACGTGCACGCTGTCGAGGTAGGTGCGCACCGCCCACAGGGCTTCCTGGCTGAGGTAATCGGCCATCTTCGGCATGTACACGCGGCCGTCGCGAACCGCGCCGTGGCGTACCCGCTCGACGAACCATTCATCACCGGCATCACCCGCGTCGAGCATGCGCAAGTCAGGCGCGATACCACCCGACTTGGCCTCCAGGCCATGACAGGCAGCGCAGTTCTGGTTGTAGGCCGAGGCGCCGATTTCCACGGCCTTGTCGTGCTCGGGCGAGCTGCGGTACGGGTTGACCGCGGCCCAGCCGTCGCCGTCCAGGCTCACGCCAGTGTCCTTGATCGGGGTCAGGCCCTTGGTCTCCACTGCCTGGGGCACCACGTTGCCATGGGCCCAGGCTGTACCGGTCAGCACGGCTGCGGCCAGCAACCCAGCAGCAAGCAACACATTGCATTTTGTTGTCATTGTTATGCCCTCACCATTGCACACAAAGCCTCAACCACAGAGGCCGTGCCGCCATCTTAGAAACAGCCCGCGGGCGGCCGAATGCTGCTTTGGTGGCCGGGCCTTAATCCCTTGGTAGTAGGGCTTGTGGCGAAAGGCCAATTGAGGTGCCGTGCGGGAACTATTCCCGGCAAGGACGGGACTTTTTCCGTATCCCGCGACAGCCGCTGCGCCCCACCCTGTGCTGGCCAAAACCTCCACTGGGAACTGCAACCATGACAATAAGATCGCTACCCGCCCTTTCCCCTCTGGCCCTGAGCGTGCGCGTCCTGCTGATGGCCGGTAGCCTGGCCCTGGGCAATGTGGCAACAGCGGCCAGCACACCCGCTGCACCTGCCGGCAAGAACGTCACCTGGGAAGACATCGCCAATGACCACCTGACCACCCGGGACGTGCTGCAGTACGGCATGGGCACCAATGCCCAGCGCTGGAGCCCGCTGGCCCAGGTCAATGACAAGAACGTGTTCAAGCTGACCCCGGCCTGGTCCTACTCCTTCGGCGACGAGAAGCAGCGCGGCCAGGAATCCCAGGCCATCGTCAGCGATGGCGTGGTCTACGTCACCGGCTCGTACTCGCGGGTATTCGCCCTTGATGCCAAGACCGGCAAACGCCTGTGGACCTACAACCACCGCCTGCCCGACAACATTCGTCCCTGCTGCGATGTGGTCAACCGCGGGGCGGCGATCTACGGTGACAAGATCTACTTCGGCACCCTCGACGCGCGTGTCATCGCCCTCGACAAGCGCACCGGCAAAGTGGTGTGGAACAAGAAGTTCGGCGACCACAGCGCCGGCTACACCATGACCGGTGCGCCAGTGCTGATCAAGGACAAGACCAGCGGCAAGGTGCTGTTGATCCACGGCAGCTCCGGCGATGAGTTCGGCGTGGTCGGCCAGCTGTTCGCCCGCGACCCGGACACCGGCGAAGAGGTGTGGATGCGGCCCTTCGTCGAGGGCCACATGGGCCGCCTGAACGGCAAGGACAGCACCCCGACCGGCGACGTCAAGGCGCCGTCCTGGCCAGACGACCCGACCACCGAAACCGGCAAGGTCGAAGCCTGGAGCCACGGCGGCGGCGCCCCTTGGCAAAGCGCCAGTTTCGACCCCGAAACCAACACCATCATTGTCGGCGCCGGCAATCCCGGCCCTTGGAATACCTGGGCGCGCACGTCGAAAGACGGCAACCCGCATGACTTCGACAGCCTGTACACCTCCGGCCAGGTCGGCGTCGACCCGAGCACCGGCGAGGTCAAATGGTTCTACCAGCACACCCCCAACGATGCCTGGGACTTCTCCGGCAACAACGAGCTGGTGCTGTTCGACTACAAGGACAAGAACGGCAACGTGGTCAAGGCCACCGCGCACGCCGACCGCAACGGCTTCTTCTATGTGGTCGACCGCAACAACGGCAAACTGCAGAACGCCTTCCCCTTCGTCGACAACATCACCTGGGCCAGCCATATCGACCTGAAGACCGGCCGCCCGGTGGAAAACCCCGGCCAACGCCCGGCCAAGCCGCTGCCGGGTGAAACCAAGGGCAAGCCGGTGGAAGTCTCGCCACCGTTCCTGGGCGGCAAGAACTGGAACCCCATGGCCTACAGCCAGGATACCGGGCTGTTCTACATCCCCGGCAACCAGTGGAAAGAGGAATACTGGACCGAGGAAGTGAACTACAAGAAGGGCTCGGCTTATCTGGGTATGGGCTTCCGTATCAAGCGCATGTACGACGACCACGTCGGCACGTTGCGCGCCATGGACCCGACCACTGGCAAGCTGGTCTGGGAACACAAGGAACACCTGCCGTTATGGGCCGGCGTGTTGGCGACCAAGGGCAACCTGGTATTCACCGGCACGGGCGACGGCTTCTTCAAGGCCTTCGACGCCAAGACGGGCAAAGAGCTGTGGAAGTTCCAGACCGGCAGCGGCATCGTCTCGCCGCCCATCACCTGGGAACAGGACGGCGAGCAGTACATCGGCGTGACCGTGGGCTACGGCGGTGCGGTACCGCTGTGGGGTGGCGACATGGCCGAGCTGACCAAACCGGTGGCTCAGGGTGGCTCGTTCTGGGTGTTCAAGATCCCGAGCTGGGACAACAAGACTGCACAGCGTTGACCTGCAGCGGGGAGCGGCCTGCGCCCCTCCCCGTTTCTGCCCTTCTCCTGACCGGAGGCTTTTGCCATGAATTACCTGCCCTTGACCTTGCTGCTGGCGCTATCCCCTGCCCTGGCAGTGAACGCCGACGACGCCGGCAACGATACCCCCTTGACCATCAACGGCTGCGTGATAGCCGAAGCCAGCCAGTGCCCGGGCGTCAACCTGCGCGGCGCCAACCTGGCCAACCAGGACCTGCGCAAGATGAACCTGGCCGCTGCCGACCTGCGCGATGCCGACCTGCGTCATGCCCAGCTGGACCTGGCAAATCTGGAAAAAGCCCGCCTGCAAGGTGCCAACCTGACCCGCGCCAGCCTGCAACAGAGCAATCTGCGCCTGGCTGACCTGAGCAACAGCAGGCTGGTGGCCATTCAAGGCTGGGGCTTGTTCGCCCAGGGCGCACAGTTTGAAAAGGCGGACCTGCGCGCAGCCTACCTGCAGTTCGCCAGGCTGTCCGGGGCAAAGCTGCAGCAGGCCAACTTGCAGGCGGCGGACCTGGAGATGGCCTGGTTGAGCAAGGCTGACCTGCAAGAGGCCAACCTGGGGGATGCCAACCTGCAGGAGGCCAAGTTTGGCCAGAGCAACCTGGCACGCGCCGATTTGCGCGGGGCGCGGCAGCATTACGGGAATTTTCAGGAGGCCAACATGGAGGGGTGCAAGGGGTGCCCTGAAACCTGGGACAAATGAGAGGTCTGTAGGCGCGGGTTCCCCCGCGAAGGTCCGGGCCTGCTGGCCAATTTCCACCTGCCGTTCACCGTCGCAGCCGCCACCGTATTCGCGGGTAAACCCGCTCCTACACACAGATCGGGGGTGGACACATGTCGGGGGTGGACTCATTACGTTGTGCTCGGTGGGCTGCGACGCAGCCCCAACAGGTGCAATGAAATACCTCACCCCGCCACCCGCACCACCCCCAGATCAATCCCCAAATGCACAAGCTCGGCATGCGAGCTGACCTGCAACTTGCTCTTGAGCAAGGTCAGGTGGTTGGACACGGTCTTGGCACTGATACACAACTGCTCGGCAATCACCCGCGCCGGGGTTCCCTTGGCCAGCATCGTGAATATCTCCAGTTCGCGCTGGGTCATGCGCTGCAACCGCGGGTCACTGGTACTTTGCTGTGACAGGCAAGCCAGCTGGGTGGCCAGGGGCTGCTCGATGTAGGCATGCCCAGCCAACACCCGCTGCACCGCCTCGATCAGCACCTCGGGCGCCGAGTTCTTGGTCAGGTAGCCCGAAGCCCCCGCATCCAGCGCCTGGCGCACCAGCGGCAGCTCGTCGTGCATGCTGAAAAACAGCACCCGCAACTGCGGCAGGCGCTGGCGCAGGCGGCGAGTGGTTTCCAGGCCACTGATACCAGGCAGGCCAAAATCCATGATCACCAGGTTGGGCACCTGCTCCTGTACCCTGGCCAGCGCCTCTTCACCACTGGCGGCCTCACGCACCTGCACCAATGGCAGCACCGCCCGCAGCAAGCTGGCGTAGCCCTGGCGCACCACGGCGTGGTCATCGACCAACACGATATTCATCACACCTCCTCGGGAATGTTAAGGGCCAGCGCCCAGCCACCGCCCGGGCGGCTGAAAATGCGTAACTCCCCTCCAAGGCTGCGGGCGCGCTCGGCCATCGAGTGCAGGCCTACCCCTGGGCGCTGGGGCTGGTGGGCGCCGCAGCCGTTGTCGCGAATGAACAGGCGCAAGCCCTTGGGACTGCGCTGCAGGCGCACCCGCACCTGGCTGGCACCGGCATGCCGGGCGACGTTGGTCAACGCCTCCTGCAGCAAGCGGTACAAATGCGTTCTGCTCGGCCCAGTCAGCGCCGGCAAGTGCTCGCCAACCCGCAACCGGCATTCGATGCCCTGGGTGGCCTGCCACTGGCTCACCAACAGTCCGAAGGCCTCGGCCAGCGGCATGTAGTGCAGCGCCACCGGATACAGGTTGTGCACCAGCGCGCGAAAACCTTGCTGCAGGCGCTCGCAGTTGAGTTCAAGGGCCTGCACCGTCTGGGTCACCACTTCTGGCTCCTCGGCCACCATACGCAGCAGGCATAGCTGGGCACGCATGCCTGCCAGGTATTGCCCCAGATCATCGTGCAGGGTCTGCGCCAGCTGGGTACGCTCCTGCTCCTGCACCGCCAGCAGGGCCTGGGTCAGCTGGGCATTGTCGGCCTGGGCCTGCTCCAGGGTTGCAGCCATGCGGTTGAAGTGTTTGGCCAACTGGCGCACTTCCGGCAGGCCGGCCTCGCGCAGGCGTGCCGTCAATTGCCCGCCTGAGACCTGGTGCAAGGCCCCCAGCAGCTCATCCAGCAGGCCCATGGCCCGCCGTACCGCCCAGCGGATGGTCAGCAAGCTCAGCAACAACGCCAGGCCACAAACGCCAAGCAGTTGTTGCAGGGAGTCCCAGACTTCATCGATTTCATCCCGCGCATCCACGGCAATCAACACGCGGCGGCCATCACTCAAGTCCAGCAGCCGGCTGCTGTGGTAGCGCTCGCCGAACAACTGGCGGCCGAGCCAGGCATCGATACCGGCCTCTTGCGGCAGCCTTGGCACCTCACCCGCTGCCAGCCAATGCACCCGCACATGGCGCAGGCTCTTGGTCAAGCCGGGCTGCAGGTTTGCCGGGTCGCGTTCGGCGGTGTCGCCCAGGTATGCCACCACGGCTTCGGCTGACTGCAACTCACGTTCGACGTCGGCCACCGCCTGATGCAACAGCACCCCGGCACAAGCCAGCGTCACCAAGGCGAAGCACAACGTGACCCAGAGGTTGACTCGCCACAGGGCCGACAAGTTGACAAGGCGCACAAGCGGTTCTCCTCAGGCCGTTGTGGACCATCGTAAAACTGCGGCCCCCGCACTGAATTACTACCTTGGTACCGGCCGAGCGCTACTTTCTGCATATTCCCCCCTCCCGGCGGGCTTCCTATGCTGGCGCCATCTGCCGTGGAGTGTGTTATGCGCCAGCCTGCCCACCTTGCCTTGACCTGCCTGCTGGCCTTGGCCGCAACGCTGGCTACGCCCCTGGCGCCCGCCGCTCAGGGCCAGGCCGCAGCCCAGCTGCAGATACACATCGGCTACCTGGGCTATCGCCCCGCCGCTGGCCCGCTGCTGTCCAATGTCATCCCCGAACCCGGCGATGCCGGGCTCCAAGGTGCCGAACTGGCCATTGTCGACAGCAACAGCACCGGGCGCTTCCTGAAGCAGCAGTTTCAGCTGACCAGCGCCAATGTCGACAGCCCTGAGGCCCTGCTGCAAGCCGCCAGGGCCCAGCATGAACAAGGCCTGCGCCTGTTCGTGGTTAATGCCCCGGCCGCCAGCCTGCGTGCGCTGTCTGCCGCCCTGCCCGACAGCCTGTTGTTCAACGCCGGCAGCCCCGACGACAGCCTGCGCAGCAGCCAGTGCCTGGGCAATGTCCTGCACAGCCTGCCGAGCCGGGCCATGCTGGCCGACGCCTTGGCGCAGTTCCTGGTGCTGCGCAAATGGCAACGGGCATTGCTGGTGGTCGGCCAGACCCCGGACGACCAGGCTTACGCCGCTGCCCTACGCCGGTCTATGAAGCGCTTTGGCGTGCAACTGGTCGCGGAAAAAACCTGGACCTTCGACAACGACCAGCGCCGCAGCGCCCAGGCCGACATGCCGCTGTTCACCCAGACTGCCGAGTACGACGTGGTGCTGGTGGCAGACGAGCGCGGTGACTTCGGGGAGTACCTGCCCTACCAGACGTGGTATCCACGCCCGGTGGCCGGTACCCAGGGCCTGACCCCCACGGGCTGGCACAAGACGGTGGAAACCTTTGGGGCGGCGCAGTTGCAAAAACGCTTCGAGGCCCAGGCCGGGCGCTGGATGAATGACCGTGACTTCGCCGCCTGGATGGCTGTGCGCAGTGTCGCCAGTGCAGCCAGCAAGCTGCGCCTGTCCGAACCTCGCGCGGTTCAGCAACTGCTGCTCAGCGAGCAGTTGCCGCTGGACGGCTTCAAGGGGCGCAAGCTCAGTTACCGCCCGTGGAACGGCGAACTGCGCCAGCCAATCCCGTTGGTTCAGCCCCGCGCCCTGGTCAGCACCTCGCCGCAGGAGGGCTTCCTGCATCCCTTCAACGAAATGGACAGCCTGGGCTATGACAAGCCCGAAGTGACGTGTAGCTACCCCTGACCCGACAACCACAACAATAAGGAATCCGCCATGCGCCGCCCCCTCTTCCACCGGGCCCTGCTTTACCCCAGCCTGCTGTCGGGCGCCCTGGCGCTGGCCAGCAGTCACGCCATGGCTGCCACCGCCTGGGTCTCCAACGAGAAGGACAACAGCCTCAGCCTGATCGACCTGCAAACGCTGGAAGTCACCGAAACCCTGCCGGTGGGCCAGCGCCCGCGTGGCTTGCTGCTGTCACACGACAACAAGCTGCTGTACATCTGCGCCAGCGATTCGGACCGGGTGCAGGTGATGGACGTGGCCACCCGCAAGATCATCAAGGAGCTGCCTTCCGGCAAGGACCCCGAGCAGTTCGCCCTGCACCCCAACGACCGCTGGCTGTATGTGTCCAACGAGGACGATGCGCTGGTGACGGTGATCGACACCGTCACCGACAAGGTGCTCGGGCAGATCGAAGTCGGCATCGAACCCGAAGGCATGGCGGTCAGCCCCGACGGCAAGTGGGCGGTCAACACCAGCGAAACCACCAACATGCTGCACTGGATCGACACCAGCACCCAGACCCTGGCCGACAGCACGCTGGTCGACCAGCGCCCGCGCTTCGTCGAGTTCAGCAAAGACGGTTCGCGCCTGTGGGCCTCGGCAGAAATCGGCGGCACGGTGACCATACTTGACGTGGCCACGCGCCAGGTGCTGAAAACCCTGAATTTCCAGATCAAGGGCGTGCACCCGGACAAAGTCCAGCCAGTGGGCATCAAGCTCACCGCCGATGGCAAGTACGCCTTCGTCGCCTTGGGCCCGGCCAACCACGTGGCGGTGATCGATGCCAAGACCTTTGATGTGCTCGACTACCTGCTGGTCGGGCGGCGGGTCTGGCAGCTGGCATTCACCCCGGATCAGAGCCAGTTGCTGGCCACCAACGGTGTCAGCGGTGACGTTTCGGTCATCGATGCGAAGCAGCTCAAAGTGCTCAAGTCGGTGAAGGTCGGGCGCTACCCCTGGGGCGTGGTGGTGACACCATGAATGCCCTCGACGTCAGTGACGTGAGCTTTGCCTATGGCCAGCGCGAGGCACTCCGGCAGGTCGGTTTCAGCCTGGCACCCGGGCGCTTCGCCGCATTGCTGGGCCCCAATGGTGCCGGCAAGTCGACCTTGATCGCCCTGCTCACGCGCCTGTACGACCTGCAGCATGGCGACATCCGCGTGTGCGGCTGCTCGCTACGCAACGCTGCACGCCCGGCCTTGCGCCAGCTGGGTGTGGTGTTTCAGCAAAGCACCCTGGACCTGGACCTGAGCGTTGAGCAGAACCTGCGCTACCACGCCGCCTTGCATGGCCTGTCACGGCGTCAGAGCAACCTCCGAGTCGAAGCCGAACTGGCCCGCCAAGGCCTTGGCGAACGCCGGCGCGATCGTGTGCGTGAGCTGAACATCGGCCATCGGCGGCGGGTGGAAATTGCCCGCGCGCTGCTGCATGAACCGCGCCTGCTGCTGCTGGACGAAGCCAGCGTCGGCCTCGATCCGGCCAGCCGCCTGGCGCTTAACCAGCACCTGCGCCGGTTGTGCCGCGAGCAGCAGCTCAGTGTGCTGTGGGCCACTCACCTGCTGGACGAAGTGCAGCCCAGCGATGACCTGTTGATTCTGCATCAGGGGCGCCTGGTGGCCAGTGGCACGGCCGATGCGCTGAGCCTTGAGCACGGCGGCGACCTCGATAACGCCTTTGCCCGCTTGACCAACGCCCCCTCAGGAGCCAACGCCCGATGAACGCTTACTGGCAATGTTTCAACGGCATCATGCTGCGCGAATGGCTGCGCTTCGTGCTGCAGCGTACACGCCTGCTCAGCGCGCTGGTGCGCCCGCTGCTGTGGTTGCTGGTGTTCGCTGCCGGCTTTCGCGCAGCGCTGGGCATTGCCATCATCGAGCCCTACGACACTTACATCCCCTACGAGGTGTACATCATCCCCGGCCTGGCCTGCATGATTCTGCTGTTCAACGGCATGCAGGGCTCGCTGTCGATGGTCTACGACCGCGAGATGGGCAGCATGCGCGTGTTGCTGACCAGCCCGCTGCCACGCCCGTTCCTGCTAGGCAGCAAACTGCTGGCAACTTCGCTGATTTCCCTGCTGCAAGTCTATGCCTTCCTCGCCATCGCCTGGTTATACGGGGTACAGCCACCGGCTGCAGGCTTGCTGATGGCGCTGCCAGCGTTGCTGCTGGTGGCCTTCATGCTCAGTGCCCTGGGGCTATTGCTGTCGAACGCCATCCGCCAGCTGGAGAACTTTGCCGGGGTGATGAACTTCGTGATCTTCCCGCTGTTCTTCCTGTCGTCGGCGCTGTACCCGTTGTGGAAAATGCGCGAGGCCAGCCAGTGGTTGTACTGGCTGTGTGCTGTGAACCCGTTCACCCATGCCGTAGAGCTGGTGCGGTTTGCACTTTATGAGCGGTTGAACCTGCTGGCGCTGGCGGTGTGCCTGGGGTTGACCGCATTGTTCACCCTGCTGGCGATCCTCACCTTCAACCCCCAGCATGCAGCGCTGCGCAAGCCGCGCTGAAAACCTGGCGTGCAACGCGGATAGTGTGTGGGAGCGGCCTTGTGTCGCGATTGGGCCGCAAAGCGGCCCCTAGATTTCAGCTGCACCGCACACATTGCCGGGGCTGCTGCGCAGCCCTTTCGCGACACAAGGCCGCTCCCACACCTAGGGCGTCTCCATGCCTTCAGGCGCCCGGCCATCTACTACTTTAGTACTGCATTTACTGTCTATCGTCGCATTCACAAAGCACCGCCACTGGCATGTAATGAGTCCATAACAAAAAGGAAAAACCGCCATGCCACGTGCCCTGCCCCGGCTGCCACGCCCTTTGATGGCGGTACTTTCGCTGAGCCTGACGCTAGGTATCGCCCAGGCTGACACGGCGCCGCTGTTCTCCGCCGACGGCTATCGCACCACGCACTACCGCAGCCCGACCCCGCAACAGGTCGAAGGCGGCCAGGTCATCGACACCGCCACACTGCAAGGCCTGCTGGGCCAGACGCCCCGGCCGGTGCTGATCGACGTCTATCGCCGTCAATGGCTGCAAGGTCGCTTCATAGAAGACGAACCGCACAGCAACCTCCCCGGCAGCCTGTGGCTGGCCAACACCGGCGACGGCGAACTGAGCCCGGCATGGCAGGACTACTTCGTGCGTAACCTGCAAAAAGCCACGGCCGGGCACCCCGACCAACCACTGGTCTTTTACTGCCGCTCCGATTGCTGGTTAAGCTGGAACGCGGTAAAACGCGCGAAAGCCTTGGGCTATAACAACCTGTATTGGTACCGCGACGGCCTGGATGCCTGGCAGCAAGCCAACCTGCCATTGCAGCCGGCACAACCGGTGCCGTTCCCCTGAAATGCCTGCGTATGCGTGCCCCGCTCCATCCAATAAAAACAAGGTGAAAAGGCCATGTACAAAATTCTGATTGCCGACGATCACCCCCTGTTTCGCGAAGCCATCCACAACGTCATCAGCGATGGCTTCCAGGGCAGCGAGGTCATGGAGACCGCCGACCTTGAAAGCGCCCTGGCCCTGACCCAGGCGCATGACGACCTCGACCTGATCCTGCTCGACCTGAACATGCCCGGCATGCACGGCCTCAATGGCTTGATCACCCTGCGCAACGAGGCGCCGACCACGCCGGTGGTCATCGTTTCGGCCGAGCAGGAAAAACAGATCGTGCTGCAGGCCATTACCTACGGTGCCGTGGGTTTCATCACCAAGTCGTCGCCACGCTCACAGATGATCGAAGCGATCGAGCAGATCCTCAATGGCAATGTCTACCTGCCACCAGACATCATCCGCGCGCAGAAAAGCAGTACCAGCCGGCGCCATAACGATGCTCCGAGCTTCCCGCCGGAAATGCTCCAGGCCCTGACCCGCAAGCAACTGCTGGTGCTCGAGCGCATGACCAAAGGCGAATCGAACAAGCAGATCGCCTACACGCTGGACATCGCCGAAACCACCGTCAAGGCCCACGTTTCGGCGATCTTGCGCAAGCTCAATGTGCACAACCGGGTACAAGCCATCCTCAGTGCCGGCGATATCGATTTTGCTGATTATCTGCGCCGTTGACCTGTTCCAGCCGCTTCGCGGGTCAACCCGCGAAGCGGCCAACCGCTATGCCACGCCACTGGCCAGTAGATGGCTCATCGCCGTCTTGAGCTTCATCGGCCGTACGGGCTTGTGCATCAGTGTGTGACCCAGCTCGCGAATCTGCTGCTTGAGATCATTGCTGTAGTTGGCAGTGATCATCAGCGCCGGTAGCGGCTGGGCACGGCGGGCATTGATCCGCGCTACGGCGTCGACACCATTGCAGTCGTTGTCCAGGTGGTAGTCGGCAATCAGCAGGTCGGCCTCGGCGTGGTAGTTGTCCACCTGGCGCGCCAGGTCTTCCTCCGACAGCGCAGTGACCACCCGGCAGCCCCAACCTTCCAGCAAGGTGCGCATGCCCGCGCAAATCGCCGCATCGTTATCCAGCACCCACACCCGCGCCCCACGCAGGCGTTCGAGCATCGGCTCGCAGATCACTTGGCTCGGCTGGGCCTTGGGTGCAGTGGCGCTCAGCGGCACCTCGACAGCGAACACCGAGCCTTTGCCCAGCCATGAACGCACGCGGATCCGGTGGCCGAGGATGCCGGCGATCTTCTCCACGATTGCCAGGCCCAGGCCCAGCCCACGGTCCTGGTCCGGGCGCTGCACATCACCCCGCTTGAACTCCAGGAACATGTCTTCCAGGTGTTCTTCGGCAATGCCGATGCCGCTGTCCCATACTTCAATCCGCACGCCACCGCGCTGGCGCCGGCACCCCAGCACCACGCGCCCGCTGCGGGTGTAGCGGATGGCATTGCTGAGCAGGTTGCGCAGGATGCGTGCCAGCAGCTGGATGTCACTGCGCACGACGGCAGAACACCCCACAAAATGCAGCTCTAACCCTTCGCTACGCGCTACCTGGGCGTATTCGGCAGCCAGGTTGTCCATCAGTTCGTGGAGGGCAAACGGGGCGACATCGGCCTTGATCACCCCGGCATCGAGCTTGGAAATATCCACCAGGGTGCCCAACAGGTTTTCCACATCCTCCAGCGAATTGCTGACATTTCGCACCAGGTGGGCAGCGTTTTGCGGCTCGTCGCGCTCGAGCAACGCACTGGTGAACAGCCGCGCCGCGTTCAGCGGTTGCAGCAGGTCATGGCTGACCGCAGCCAGGAACTTGGTTTTCGACAGGTTGGCCTGCTCGGCCTCGCGCTTGGCCTCGCGCAGACGCGACTCGGCCTGGCTGCGCTCTTCGATTTCGCGCAACAACTGGTCGTTGAGACTGGTCAGTTCGGCAGTGCGCTCGCGCACCCGTTGCTCCAGGTGCTGATACGCCTGGTGCAACGCCTGTGCGGTGTTGCGCCGCTCGGTGATGTCGCGGATCAGCACGAAGATGCCCACCACTTCGCCACTGGCCAGGCGGTTCGGCACGTAGGAGCGCAGCATATAGCGCTCCTGGCCGTTGATATTGGTCTCGGCAAATTCAAACGTTACGCTCTCCCCCGCCAGCGCCCGCGCCACATAGCCTTCCAGGCGCCGGTAATGCTGCTCGCTGTGGGCCTCGCGCAGGCTCTGGCCCAGCATCACACCATGCGGCCAGCAATACCACTCTTCGTAAACCTTGTTGGTGAATTCGTAGACCAGATCGGCGTTCAGGTAGGCGATCAACGCCGGGACGTTGTCGGTAATCAGACGAATCTGGTGCTGGTGGGCAGTCTCGGCCCGCTGCCGGGCCTCGCTGAGCAGCCGGTTGACCGCCTTGAGTTCGGCCATGGCCTGGTTCAGCGCATCGGTGCGTTCGCGCACCTGCTCGGCCAGCACCACCGAATGCTGGAACGCGGCGTATGGGTCGTTGCCCCGGGTCACGCCCGACTCGATGCGCTCGATCAGTGCGTCATTGATGCGCTGCAGCTTGTGGTTCTGATGCTGCAGCCGGGTCAGCTCGGCCTGCAGTTCAGCGACCGACAGGAGGCCGGTTGCGGGCAATGGCGACCCCGGTGAAGGTCTGGTTGATGTGCATGCCATTGAACTGTTCTCCGTAGGTGTTGAAGCCAATCACCCGTTGCTCGCGCAGGAACGCGCCGACCGGCTCCAGGCCGTGATGGGCCTCCAGTTCCAGCCGCCGCAGGAAACAATCACAACCGATGGTCAGCAGCAATGGTCCGAGACGCTGGTGCAAGCCATCGAACAGCTGGTGCAGGTTCGGCAACAGCGGGCCCGGGGTCATGGCCGTGAGCACGATGCCGTTCTCCACCGCGCAGTAGAAGCTCAAGCTGAGGTCAGGGTGCATTTGCTGGATCGCCCGCACGTAGTACTGATCATGAATGCGCACGGCCAGCGGGTGGGCGGCGAACACCCGGTGATCGAGCGCAGCCACGGGCACACCGATGTGGCGGGCATATTCCTCGGCCGCCGGCTCGGCATTCAGTTCGAAAACCCGGCGCTGGGCGCTGTCGGCACCGGTTACCACCAGCTTTTCCTGGCGCGGCAGGATGTGATGCGTGGTGAACACTTCGAAGTCGAGCCAGGTGTTGACCAGCACCACCACGGCTGCGCCGTTGTGGAATGCACCGCCGTAATACACATGGGTGCGGTTCAGGTAATTGTCGTCACCGGCCGAGCCGCCGAAGTGCGGGATATCCCCCAGTGCTGCGCTGAGTGCGGCAAGCACCATCTCCTCGCGGCTGGACAAGCCATCGAGCAGCGTGAGTGCAAAGCTGTGGCCCTTGATTGGCGCCAGGGTATTGCTGCGGCAGGTGCCGACCAGCCGCTCGACCATCTGCTGCGCGTCGATCAGGCTGAAGCGCTCCATCTCATCGATCAACGCGGTGGCGATCGAAAAGTGCCGGTGATCGAAGCCCACCGCCGTCACGCAATTGCGGCCGTAGCCCAGCGGGGTGATTTCACCGGCGCTGGTGCAGCCGACCAGGCGTATGCCGCCAAAGTCCTGTTCCAATGCTTCGCCCAAAGCCTGCAAGTCGTATTCGGCGGAGCAGAAGAACAACACGAAACCCAGGTGCGGGTGCAGCAACTGCCGCGCCAGGTCCTGAGCGGCCAGCCGTGCGTCGGTAGCCTGAGACATGGCACTGACCACACCGTCGTTATGAGCCTGCTGCATCGTGGTCTCCGGCACGGGGTGGCTGA
Organism: Pseudomonas sp. Kh14; assembly: GCF_900291005.1. Taxonomy (NCBI): domain Bacteria; kingdom Pseudomonadati; phylum Pseudomonadota; class Gammaproteobacteria; order Pseudomonadales; family Pseudomonadaceae; genus Pseudomonas; species Pseudomonas sp. Kh14. Next base: position 1,676 of record NZ_OLKJ01000022.1, on the reverse strand, counting down.
GTGATCAGTTTAAGGAGCGGGTGGCGGGTGACGAATGCTACTTGGGTAGCGGGTGGGCGGTTCCATGGGCGTAAAAGACCGCGTCATTCGGGGCCGCGTTGCGGCCCCGGCCACTTACCAGGTCAACACCGCGCCCACCGCAAAGGTATCGGTGTCTTCGTTCTGCGCACTGGTGTCATGCCCGTCGATGGAAAACTGGTTGTACTCGGCAACCAGTTTCAGGTTGTCGTTGATGTCATGGAACAGCGCCACACCCCGGGTCTCGTAGTCCGCGCCGCTGCCAACCGCACCGTTGCCATCGTCCTTGGTCTTGCCATAGGACAGCGCCACGCGGTTCTTGCCGAACTTGTACGAGCCCTGCAGCAGGTAGCCATCACTGTCGACATTGCGCAAAACCGGTTCGCCGGCATTGTTGGTGAAGAACGGGTTGATGCCTTTGGCCTGGAACCCCGAGCCGGTCAGCGACCAGCCGCCCATCTTTGCCTGCACCCCGTAACCCACCCCCTTGGAAGTGATCGTTTCTACCGTGGAGTCAGTATTGTCCGAGGTCTGGTAACTGCCGTTGACCCAGCTGTAGATCTGCGCGCCACCGAGGTCGAACTGGTAGGTGATCTCGCTCTCGGTGCGTGGGTTTTCCTGGTAGGCCTTTCCGGTCGGGCTGCTGTCGTTGGTGTCCACCGGGTCCATGATGCCCACCGCCACCCGTAGGCCCTCCATCACTGGCGTACGGTAGGTGATCTGTGAGGTAGGGAACGGGTATGGGTAACCGCTGCCAATGTTGCCGAACGACACCCCGCCGCCGTCCACCAGCCCCAGGGTGTCGCTGACCTGGCCATAGCCGGCCAGCAGTTCGTCGAGCAGGATGTTGGAACGGGCGAACAGCCCGAAGTCCTTGCCGATCAGCACCTCGCCCCACTCGGGGTTGGCCACCGTGCCATAGAACTGGCGCACGTCGATGGCGGTGTCGGTGCCGTTGGTTTCACTGTCGTTGATGGTTACCCAGAACGAGGCACGCGCGCCGAGCTTCAGGTCATCCACCTGCTTGCCCATGTTGAAGCCTAGGTAGTTGGGCAAGAAGCCCATCTTCACCCGCGACTGGCGGCGGTCAAACTGCTCGCCCTCACGGTCGACCTCGCTGTTGACGTAGAAGGCGTTGATATAGCCATCGGTGGAAAACGTCGTCTGATCCTTGTCGTACAGCATGATCTCGGCTTCGGCGACGCTGCTCAGGCCAAGCGCAGAAAAGCTGGCGATGGCGGCTGCGAGAAAACGAGGCGGCAGGTGCTTATTGTTGTTGTGCATGGCGCGCTCCAAACGGGGACGGGATGTCGGAGGCGATTATCAGAAGGGGGCAAACTGCCAGAAACGCTGCTTTGGCGTGGGGTGGCGAGTGCTTTGGGGCGGGAGGGTGTGGCCCGGTGATTTGGTCCCGGTACCTGCTTGGGTCCTGGTTCGAGACTTATGGCTCAGGCAGGAGTGGCAGGCGGGTATCAATACGATTGAATGAACCGGGGCCGCCTTGCGGCCCTTCGCGGGCTCGCCCTCGCTCCCACAATTTGGACTGCCCCCCAAAAGTTGGACAGTTCTAAGCTACAGCCCGAGCCCTGTATTCCACAGGGCTCAGGCCATTGAGTCTCAGCTTGATGCGATCATGGTTGTAGTAGTGAATGTACTCA
>NZ_OLKJ01000021.1:0-114331 GCF_900291005.1 Pseudomonas sp. Kh14 | reverse complement strand
AGGTGAAGGTCACCACCATGATCAGGCCCAGAAGTGCGAGCATGGTTTGTTCTCTTGTTTTTATTGTCTATGTGGCCACCTGCAGCGCAGACGGCCCCCTGACCCCCACCCGGCAACGCCTGGTGGGGGCCTGCAAAAAGTTTGAGGGTGTCGAGGCTCAGCCGTGGCGGTGTGGTTCGGCGACCCAGTCGGCTGTTTCAGCGACGGGGCTGACCACCGGCTCGCCATTCAGCCGGCTGTGCAGCGTCTGGCGGTCACAGGCGTTTTCGGATAACGAAACCACCACCGTCGCCACTGCGTTGCTGGCAAGACTCGTCAGCGCACGGGCTTCCGACATGAAGCGGTCGACCCCGATCAACAGGGCCAGGCCGGCCAGGGGAATGTCGTGGATCACGGTAAGGGTCGAGGCCAAGGCCACGAAACCGCTGCCGGTAACACCTGCCGCGCCCTTGGAGGACAGCAGCATGATTGCCAGCATGGTGACCACCTGGCCCAGGCTCAGGTCGATGTTGCAGGCCTGCGCGATGAACACTGCTGCCAACGACAGATAGATGGCAGTACCGTCCAGGTTGAACGAGTAGCCAGTGGGCAGCACCAGGCCAACCACGCCTTTCTTGCACCCAAGCTTCTCGAGTTTCTCGAGCATGCGCGGCAGCACCGGCTCGGTGGAGGACGTGCCGAGCACCACCAGGAACTCTTCGCGGAAATAGCGCAGCAACTTCCACAGGCTGAAGCCATGGGCGCGGCAGATGCCACCGAGCACCACCAGCACGAAGAAGGCGCAGGCGATGTACAACGTCCCCACCAGCTTGGCCAGCGCGCCAAGGGACGTAATGCCGTACTGGCCCACGGTGAATGCCAGTGCGCCGAAAGCGCCGACCGGGGCAAAGCGCATCAGGTAGCCGAAGATGCGGAACACCATGGTCGAGGCTGACTCCAGCACGTCCAGTACCGGCTTGCCCTTTTCGCCCATCGACGAGAGGGCGAAACCGCTGAGTACGGCGATGAACAGGACCGGCAAGACCTCACCCTTGTTGAAGGCACCGATGAAGGTGTCCGGGATGATGTGCATGAAGAAGTCCACCACGCTCAGCTTGGCAGCCGACGCGGTGTACTGGCTCAGGCCCGCCGTGCTCAGGGTGGCAGGATCGATGTTCATGCCGGCACCTGGCTTGAACAGATAGACCGCCGCCAGTCCGATCACCAGGCTCACCACCGTCAGCCCCAGGAACAGCAGCAAGGTCTTGCTCATCAAGCGGCCCAGGGAACGCTTGTCGGTCATGCCGGCGATGCCTGTGACGATGGTGCAGAACACCACCGGCGCGATCATCATCTTGATCAGCTTGATGAACGCATCACCCAGCGGCTTGAGGGCCACGGCCTGTTGCGCCCAGAAGTGTCCGACCACCACGCCCAGCAGAACGGCGCAGAGAATCTGGAAATACAGCGATTTGGCGAGTCTCATGGCATCACCCATTGTTGAAATTGTGCGGATGCGCTTGTTACGAATGTGCAGGTCTGGATCGGTGCCTGGAACTACCCGGCCAACCTGCGGAATGTAGGGGCGTAGACGAACCCTGAGAAGAGCCGCCGGGCGGTTCGCACCACCGAAGCCTGGATCGTCTGGCCGTCGGCAGCGCTACGCGTCAGCGCAACATCGATTCCGCCACTTGGGTGCTCCAAACGGACCTCGGCCAGTTGCTGCGCGCCTTCGCCCAACAGGTCGGCAATCACGGTGCCAGGGCTGACGCAGGCAGTCGCCAGCCCCACGGCTCCAGTGATCGCCAAGGCACGATGGCAGTTGTGCGGCATGAAATAGCGAACCTGCAGCGTGCCGTCGTAGCGCGGCTTGGACACCAGCACTGGCTTGGGGATGACCATGCCACTGACATCGCCCAGGCCCATGGCCTTTCCGGCCTTCAGCCGCAACGCTTCCAGGCGTTCGAGCAGCGCGCTGTCGGCGTCCAGCTGAGCCGGGGTTTCCGAGCCGCTGACCCCCAACTGGCTGGCCTCCACCACCATCATCGGCATGGCCATGTCGATGCAGGTCACCGGCACGCCATCAATCACGTCCTGGGCCTTGCCCGTGGGGAACAGCTTGCCGGTCTTGCTGCCGACCGCGTCGAGGAAGGTCAGGTGCACCGGGGCGGCAGTGCCCGGTACCCCATCAATCGCCGTGCGGCCTTCGTAGCGCACGATACCGCCGGGCGTTTCGACCAGCGAATTGACGAAGGTGCCGGTGTTGAGGTTGCGAATGCGCACCAAGGTCTTGCCTTCCTGGCCCTTTACCAACCCCTGTTCGATGGCGAACGGCCCCACCGCACACAGCATGTTGCCGCAGTTTGGGGCCGTATCGACCCGGCGCTGTGCGACCATCACCTGCACGAACAGGTAGTCGACGTCAGCGTCGGCATGCAATGACGGGCTAATGATCGCCACCTTGCTGGTCTGCGGGCTGCCGCCACCGATGCCGTCGATTTCCAGCTCATGGCCAGACCCCATCAGGTTGATCAGCAATTCGTCGCGCTCGACCACATTGGCAGGCAGGTCCCAGGCGTGGAAAAACGGCCCTTTGGAGGTACCGCCGCGCATGAGTACGCAAGGAATTCGTTGCATGATTTCGCACTCTTGTTGATCAATGGACATCATTGATGCTGTGAGCAAAAGAGTGACAGGGATGGATAAATCAATCCAATGCAAATATCGTAGCTATTATTGCGATTCAAACATCAATATAGCGCCAGGCCAGTCGAAGGTTTCTTATGGAATATGAGCTGCAAGACATCAGATCTTTCGTGAAAATCGCCGAACTTGGCAGTTTTCATGAGGCCGCCGAAGCGCTTCACCTGTCCCAGCCGGCCCTGAGCCGGCGGATCAAGAAACTGGAGGAAGGCCTGGGCACCTCGCTACTGGAACGCACCACTCGCCGGGTCAGCCTGACCAGCGTGGGCCGCGACTTCCTGCCCAAGGCCAGGCGCTTGCTGGATGATTTTGAAGACTCGATCCTCAGCATCCGCGAACTGGCCGAGCGCCAGACCGGTCAGGTTACCCTCGCCTGCATTCCTACCGCGGCGTTCTACTTCCTGCCGTCGGTGATCCGCGATTACAACGAGCAATACCCGAAAATCCGCATTCGCCTGCTGGACCTTAGCGCCAACGACGGGCTCGAGGCCGTGCTGCGTGGCGAGGCCGACTTCGGCATCAACATGATGAGCGGCCAGCACCCGGACATCGAGTTTGTCTCGCTGGTGCAGGAGCACTTTGTACTGGCCTGCCGGCGTGACCACCCACTGGCGAACCGCGCCTCCGTTACCTGGACAGAGCTGGCTGATTACCGCCTGATCGGCGTCGGCCGCCTGAGTGGCAACCGCATGCTGCTGGACCATGCGTTGTCCGGGCTCAACCTGCGGCCCAAATGGTTCTACGAAGTGCAACACCTGTCCACGTCACTGGGCATGGTCGAGGCCGGGCTGGGTGTGTCGGCCATGCCCAGCCTGGCCATGCCCAATGCCGACCACCCCACGCTGGTGAGCGTGCCGTTGATCGAGCCGCAAGTCACCCGCACGCTAGGGCTGGTGTACCGGCGCGGCGCATCGTTGTCGCCGGCTGCGGAGAAATTCGTTTCGATCCTGCTGCAGAAATGGCCAAATCGCTGAGGGAAACGGCGCGCCTGGCTTAGTCGTTCTTGCCCAGCATGTACTGGTCAAAATGCTCGATATGCTCATCGAGGTTGTCCTCGAGCATCATCCGGTACTGATCACAGAAGTACTTCAGAATCTCTTCCCGTGCCGCACCCAGCTCCGCGCCGCTCTTGAAGCTGCGGGCGCTCATCCAGGCGCTGAAGCGCGCGGCACCGAAGGTCAGCGAGGCGCTTACCTTGCCCAGGTCTTCGAACTTTTCGATCTGCTGGTTCGCCAGTTCGATGTGCGCATCGGCACGATCGTAAAAGGCCTGGTCGGTAGCTTGGGTCATTGGGGTTCACCTTGTTGCGCAATGCGAGCGGGAGGCCAAGCCTTGCATGTCGCGGCGCATACGTGCAAGGCTGAAAAAGGATCACCCATGACGAAAAGGAAGCAAAGTACCTCATGCTTGGAATCACACGTATCCATCGCTATTTGCGCCCACTGCCTGCGAAACCGACTGCAGCCAGTGGGCGTGACCTCAAGGCCAAACGCGCCACCCGCCTCACCTCAACGGTTGCCAACCTCCTCTGCACGCCCCGCTCCGCCCCGCCTTACCTCTGCGTCACTCCTGAGCGTCCCCCTGTCGAACGTGTGCCCCCGACCTGACTGCCTCCACTGCAGCTCACACACCGTACTCGCCTGTTGCAGGCGGGATGCCTGACGCAACGACAAGGGGCAACAGCCAATGCTTTTCTTTCACGGTAAACACATTTTCAGCGCCATCTTCGATATGGATGGCACCCTCTTCGACACCGAGCGCCTGCGCTTCAAGACACTCAAGCAAGCCTCTCTGGAAATCTTCGGCAAAGCGCTGAGCGAGCAGACCCTGATTGGCTCGCTGGGCCTGAGCGCAAAAAAGGCCGAAGCCCTCGCCAAGGCGCATAACGGCGAAGACTTCCCGTACGCACAAATCCGCCAACGCGCCGATGAACTTGAGCTGGAGTACGTGCGCAATCACGGCGTACCAATCAAGGCCGGCCTGCTGGAGGTGCTGGAGCGCTTGCGCAAATCAGGCCTGACCATGGCGGTGGCCACCTCCAGCCGCCGTGCCATCGCCGAGGAATACCTGATCAACGCCAACGTGCTGAAGTACTTCGACATCACCGTTTGTGGCGATGAAGTCAGCCAAGGCAAACCCCACCCCGAGATTTTCCTGAAAGCCGCCCGCGCGCTCAATTGCGAGCCAGGCCAGTGCTTCATGGTCGAGGACTCGGAAAACGGCATGCTGTCAGCGATGCGCGCCGAAGGGCAGGCGATCCTGATCGAGGACATCAAGCCGCCTGCGCCGGAAATCAAGGCGGGTGCGCTCAAAGCCTACCGCAGCATGCATGAGTTTCTCGCCGACCTGAGCGAGTGCGTACCCGACCTGGGCATGCCTGCCTTGAGTGAGCCGTTCCCGGCCTCGATGAACCAGTTCAGCGTGGGCATTCATGGTTTCGGCGCCATCGGCGGCGGTTACCTGACACAGGTATTTTCCCATTGGGACGGCTACACCCGACCGCGTGAAATCATTGCCGCAACCCGCTCGCGCATGCTGCGCGAAAGCGTCAGCGCCTTCGGCCGCTACAGCGTGCGCTACGGCGCCACGTCGTTCGACCAGACCATCGACAACGTGCGCATGATCGACATGGACGATGACGACGCGGTCATCGGCATGTACACCACTGCCGAAATCATCGGCCTGAGCCTGCCCGAGCAGGCCATCAGAAGCCAGGCCAGGGTGATCGCCCAAGGCCTGCTGCAACGCTTCGAGCGCCGAGGCCGCGAGCTGACCCTGCTGATCGTGTTGAACAAGGTTGGCGGTGCGGCGTTCGTACGGCGTCATGTGCAAGCCGAGCTGGCGTTACTGTGCCCGCCTGCGATCAGCGAGCAGGTTATGCAAAAGACCCATTTTGCCGAAACGGTGGTCAGCCGCATCGTGTCCAAACTGGGCAATGACGCGCTGGTGCGGCAACTGCGCATCAAGTCGCAGATGTTCCAGAACAGCCTGGAAGACGAGCCTGCAAGCACCCGCAAACCTTCAGCGCCGCTACCGGAGTACGAACGCCTGATCGGCCACTTCAGGCCCTTTGCACAGCCCAGCAGCGCCATGAGCCAGCTGCATCTGGTGCTGTTCAACAGCGAAGCTGACATGCCGCTTTACGCCGAACGCGGCAGCGATCTGCTCGAACGCCTGCGCCAGGTTAAGACAGTGCCAGACATCGCCCAGATCCAGATCATCAAGAACCGCCTGTGGAACGGCCCGCACGCCATCGTGGCCTGGTACGCCAGCCTGCTGGGCCATGCCTGGGTCGGCCAGGGCATGGGCGATGCGCGGGTGAGTGAACTGGCCGAGCGCCTGATTCGCCAGGAGGTCGCGCCCGCACTGGTGGCCGAATACCCACAGATGGCCGAGGTGGTCAGCCGCTTTGCCGAGGCATTCCTCGAGCGCTGCAAAACCTCGTTCAAAGACCCTTGCGCCCGGGTAGGCCGCGACCCCTTGCGCAAGCTGCAACGCAACGAACGCATCCTCAGTAGCATCGACCTTGCCCGCAAGCACGGTATTGCAACCCCAGCCCTGGCGTTTGGGGCGGGCCTCGCCATTCACCACGCCCTGAACTGCAGCGACAGCAAGGACATGGAAAGCCAGGCAATCAGGCAGGTTTACCGCGATAACCAGGCAAGCGTCGAAGCCGTGCTCACCCATGCCGACAAACCTTTCCCCGGGTTGTGCCCCGTCAAGGACGCGGAACTGATCGCTGCCATCCGTGAAGGCTTCCGCCAATTGCCGCAGCCGGCTTCGCGCCACGCGGTTGCTGTAGGCTCATAACCAGCCCTGGCCGGGACACCGTGGGCGCAGGTTGCGCCTGCGTCCCGGTCAGCGCCATGGGCTGGCCTTGGATACCGGCCTAAAGCACTTCGAACAGGCCTGCTGCGCCCATGCCGCCGCCCACGCACATCGTCACGACCACGTACTTCACCTTACGTCGCTTGCCCTCCAGTAAGGCATGGCCGACCATCCGCGCGCCGCTCATGCCGTAGGGGTGGCCGATAGCAATGGCGCCGCCATTGACGTTCAGTTTCGCCGGGTCGATCTGCAACTGCTGGGCGCAATACAGCACCTGGCAGGCAAACGCCTCGTTCAGCTCCCATAGCCCGATATCGTCTACCGTCAGGCCCTGTTGGCGCAGTAGCTTGGGCACCGCCAATACCGGGCCGATGCCCATTTCCTCGGGTGCAAGGCCAGCCACGGCGATACCGCGGTAAAGCCCCAGGGCTGCGATGCCCGAGCGCGCCGCCAGCGCGCCCTCCATCAGCACGCAGGCACTGGCGCCATCGGACAACTGACTGGCATTGCCGGCCGTGACACAACCGCCTTCGAGCACGGGCTTGAGCCCCTGCAGATCGGCCAGGGTCGTTGCCGGTCGGTTCCCTTCGTCCTGGGTCAGGCGCACCTCTTCATGGCTGACAACACCTGTCAGCTTGTCCACCACCTTCTTGCGTGCGGTGACCGGCACGATTTCAGCGGCGAACAACCCTGCCGCCTGCGCCGCCGCCGTGCGCTGCTGAGACTGCAGGGCGTAGACATCCTGTGCTTCGCGGCTTATGCCATAACGCCGGGCCACCCGTTCGGCCGTTTGCAGCATCGGCATGTAGGCGTGCTCGCTCATGCGTAACACCGCGGGGTCGTAAGCCTCACTGGCCAGCTGGTTGTGCACCTGCTGCACCAGGCTGATCTGCTCCTGACCTGCGCCAATGGTCACCTGCATGCCATCAACCATGATCTGCTTCGCCGCCGTGGCAATGGCCATCAGGCCTGAAGCGCACTGGCGGTCGACGGTTTGTCCGCTGACCGATTGGGGCAGGCCGGCGGCCAGCGCCGACAGCCGACCCGGGTTGATCGCGGCAGTGCCGCTCTGCATGGCAGTCCCCAGCACCAGGTCATCGACCTGCGCCGGTTCGATACCGGCCCGCTCTACAGCGGCGCGTATAGCGACAGCCGTCATGCTGGGGGTTTTCAGGTCGTTGAAGGCGCCACGCATGGCTTTGCCGATAGGTGTGCGAGCAGTGGCGACGATCACGGCGTCTTTCATGATGGCTGTTCCTCAGGGGATAGGGGCTGCAGTTCGCTCAACACGCGCCGCAGGCAGTCAGGTACCGGCACCGGGCGCCGTCCTTCGCGGTCGACGAATACATGGACGAAGCGGCCGGTGGCGCAGGCCAATGGCTGACCGGCAAGGAACACGGCCAACTGATAGTGCACCGAGGTGTTACCCAACCGGCTCACCACAAGGCCCACTTCGATGTCATGCGGAAAGGCCACCGGCGCCTGGTAGTCGCAGGCGGAGCTGACCACCAGCGCGATCACCCTCCCCTGGTCGATATCCAACCCGCCCTCCCGCACCAGCAGGCGGTTCACGGCGCTGTCGAAAAAGCTGTAATAGACCACGTTGTTCACGTGGCCATAGACATCGTTGTCGTGCCACCGCGTGGTGATGGGCGTGTAGTGCCGATAGTGTTCACGTTGCCGGTAAGGGCTCATCAGTAGGCCGCCTCGTAGATGGCCAGCGCATCGGCCTGGGTGACTTCACGCGGGTTATTGACCAAAAGGCGCTGCTGTTGCATCGCGTCTTCGGCCAGCTGGCCAAGCCGATGACGCGGTACATCGGCGTCGCGCAGGCGGTCAGGCAACCCGCAGCGGCTGCTCAGCGCGGCCAGCTCGGCCACGAATTGTTCTGCCTGCTGGCGTTGATCGCCGGGCTGCAAACGGGCCCCCAGCAGCGGCACGGCCAGTTCGGCGTAGTCCACTGCCGCCACCGGCAGGTTGAAGCGCAGCACGTGCGGCAACACCAGCGCGTTGGCCAGGCCATGGGGAATATGAAAATGTCCACCCAGCGGATAGGCCAAGGCATGCACCGCCGCCACCGGTGCATTGGCAAAGGCCTGGCCGGCCAGGCAAGCCCCCAGCAGCATGGCCTGGCGGGCCTGCAGGTTGCCGCCATTGTGCACAGCCTGGTCAAGGTTATCCGCCAGCAGCCGCAGCGCCTCACGGGCCAGCAGGCTGGACAGCGGGTTACGTTTGAGGCGGCTGGTATAGGCTTCGATGGCATGCACCATGGCGTCGATACCGGTAGCAGCCGTCACCGCCGATGGCAGGCCGAGGGTACAGACGGCGTCGAGCACTGCCAGGTCTGGCAACAGCAGCGGCGAAACAATGCCCATCTTGGTGGTGGCACCGGTGGTGACGATGGCGATCGGCGTCACCTCCGAACCGGTACCTGCCGTGGTGGGCACCTGGATCAACGGCAGCCGGCGGCCCTTGGCCCTGTCGATGCCGTAAAGCTCGGCGATGGGCTGCGAACAATCGCGGTGGGCCAGCAGCGCAACCAGCTTGGCCACATCCATCGAGCTGCCGCCGCCGAACCCCACCACCAGGTCGGCGCCGATATGCCGGGCGCGCTGGGCGGCAGCCAGCACGCATGCCTCGCTAGGGTCGGCCGTAACCTCACTGAAGATCGCCACACCGACCTTGGCTGCCGTGAACCCCGGCAGCAGGTCATCAAGCATGCCAAGGCGGGCGATACCCGGGTCACTGACAATCAAAACACGCTTGGCACCGCGCTCACGGCACAGACCTGCAAGGCGCTGCACCGCGCCGGGTTCGCAGAGGATCTGCGCAGTGGTGGCAAAGCTGAAAGGCTGCATCGCACTCTCCTTGTTCGTATGGTTTGCCGTGCGCTAGAACGCGAAATCGCTCGCCGGTAACGCCATCAGGCAATCCGCGCCACCCAGCAGGGCCTCGCGGTGAGCAGTGGCGCGGGGCAGGAGCCGCCGCCAGTAGAACGTTGCGGCGTCAAGCTTGGCCCTGTAGAAGGCTGTTTCCGCGCTGCCGGCGGCAAGCGTTGCTTGAGCGCGCACAGCCGCTTGCAACCACATCGCCGCCAACAGCACGTAGGCCGAGTAGGCAAGAAAATCAACCGACACTGCCCCTGACTCCTGGGGGTCGCGTTGACAGGCCTCGACCACATGGGCGGCCAAGACGCGCCATTCCTCCAAACGTTGCCCCACGGCCGTCGCCATGGCCTGCAGGCCGTCGAGCGCACTGGCAGCCCCGACGTGCAGCGCCATTTCGTCGATCAGCAGATTGAGCTCGGCCCCGCCGTCCCCCAGGACCTTGCGGCGTATCAGGTCGAGGGCCTGTATGCCGTTGGTGCCTTCATAAAGCTGGGTGATGCGGCTATCGCGCATCAACTGCTCCATGCCCCACTCGCGGATGTAGCCGTGACCGCCGTACAACTGCACCCCAAGACTGGCGACTTCCTGACCGACGTCGGTGAAGAACGCCTTGACGATAGGGATCAGCAACGCCGCCCGCCGAGCTGCCGCCTGGCGCGCCGGTGCACTTTTCGCAGCATGCTCCAGGTCCAGTTGCCGAGCGGTGTAGATGCCCAGCATGCGACAGCCCTCGGTAAGGGTCTTCTGGGTCAGCAGCATGCGCCGCACGTCTGGATGGACGATAATCGGATCGGCAGGCTTTTCCGCTGCCACCGGCCCGGCAAGCGAGCGCGACTGCAGACGCTCCCGGGCATAGGCCAGCCCTCCCTGAAAAGCGGCCTCGGCAATACCGAGCCCCTGCAGGCCGACCTGGAAGCGGGCATCGTTCATCATGGTGAACATGCAGGCCAGCCCCTGGTTGGCCTCCCCCACCAGCCAGCCCTGGGCACCGTCGAAGTTCATCACGCAGGTCGAGGCCCCCTTGATGCCCATCTTGTGCTCCAGCGCCCCACAGCCCAGCGCATTGCGCTCGCCACCGGGCAGCAGCTTGGGCACCAGGAACAGGCTGATGCCTCTCACACCGGCCGGCGCATCAGGCAGGCGCGCGAGTACCAGATGAACGATGTTGTCGGTCAGGTCCTGCTCGCCACCACTGATGAATATCTTGCTGCCGGTAACGCGGTAGCTGCCGTCCGCTTCCGGCTGGGCGCGGGTACGCAGCAACGCCAGGTCGGTGCCGGCCTGCGGCTCGGTCAGGCACATGGTGCCGGCCCACTCGCCACTGACCATCCGGCTCAGGTAAGCCTGCTTGAGTGCCTCGCTGCCATGGCGATGCAACGCCAGGACCGCGCCCTCGGTCAGGCCGGAGTAGATGCGGAACGACAACGACGCCGCCATCAGCATTTCATGGAAGCTGGCCGATGCCATCTGCGGCAGACCCTGGCCACCATAGGCCTGCGGCCCGGTCATACTGGCCCAGCCATGTTCGACGTATTGCCGATAGGCGTCCCGCATGCCGTCCGGGGTGGTGACCTCGCCGCCCACCCACTGGCAGCCCTGTTCGTCACTGTTGCGATTGAGTGGTGCGATGATTTGGCCAGTGAAACGTGCGGCCTCTTCAAGGATGCCGTCGAGGGTGTCGCGGTCCAGTTCGATACCTAGTTGCTGGCAATGTCCGCTCAGGTCGAACAGTTCATGCAGCACGAAACGCATGTCACGAAGGGGCGCCTGGTAGTTCATGCCTGAACCTCCCCACGCGGTTCGAAACGCTTGCCACCGGCCACAAGTGAGTAGAGCAGCCCTGCCGGGCGCCAATGCTCGCCAAGCACGCCCTGCAGGTATTCCAGCCGGGCCAGGATAAACGGCGCCCCCTGCTCGTCAGCCCAGCGCATGGGCCCGCCAGTGGCAGCCGGGAAGCCATAGCCGTGGAGCCAGACTTGGTCGATGTCGCCGCTGCTGGCGGCGATACCTTCCTGGAGAACCTTCGCCCCTTCGTTGACCAGTGCCAGCAGGCAGCGCTCGAGGATTTCCTCGGCACTGATGCCCCGGCGTCGGTAGCCAAGGTTCTGGGACACCTGCAGCACCAGGGCGTCGACCTGCGGGTCATGCTCGGCCTGTCGGCTGCCGGGCGCATAGCGGTAGTAGCCTTGCCCGGTCTTCTGCCCGAGACGACCGAGCTCGCACAGCGCGTTATCGACCTGCACCAGCGGGTCGTGCATGCCTTGCCCGGCCAACTGCCGGGCGCGCCACTCCAGGTCGATGCCCACCACGTCGTACATGCGGAACGGCCCCATGGCGAAGCCGAACTGCTGCAGCACCGCATCCACCTGATGAGGCAAAGCACCTTCAAGCAGTAACTTGCGCGCTTCGCCCACATAGCTGCGCAACATGCGATTGCCAATGAACCCTGGGCAGTTGCCTGCCACTATCGCCACCTTGCCCATGCGCTCGCCCAGCGCTTTGGCGACGTCGAGCACCTTCGGACCGGTGTGCGTCCCCCGCACGATTTCGAGCAGCTTCATGACATGCGCAGGGCTGAAAAAATGCAGCCCCAGGACCTGGGACGGCCGCTGGGTGACGGCGGCAATCGCGTCGATGTCCAGCGCCGAGGTGTTGCTGGCCAGGATCGCACGGGGCTTGAGGTGTGCATCCAGTGCACGGAAGATTTCCTGCTTGAGCGCCAGGTTTTCATACACCGCTTCAATCACCAGGTCGGCCTCCGCCAACGCCGGATAGCCGTCCACTGCCTGCACACGCGCCAGGCAGGCTTCGGCCTGGGCCGGGGTGATGCGCTGCTTGTCCACCTGCTGGGCCCAGGCTTGGCTGACCATGCCCAGCCCGGCTTCGAGCGCTGCCGCGTTGCAGTCCAGCCACAGCACCGACAGCCCGGCGTTGGCCAGGCTGATGACGATGCCGCGGCCCATGGTGCCTGCACCTATCACAGCCACCTGATTGATCGGGAAGGGAGTATTCACGCGCAACGCTCCTGCTTTCTTGTAGGTATGAGGACTGTGATCACCCTAAGCAGGCCGAAGGTATTTTTGAAATTTCCATTTCGTATGCCATATATTTTCAGCATGAATATTTCGAACTTCGACCTGAACCTGCTGCGCGTCTTCGACATGTTGCTGCGTGAACAGAACGTATCGCGGGCAGCCGAGCGTCTGGCCCTCACCCAGCCGACCGTGAGCAATGCCCTGGCGCGCCTGCGTGACCAGCTGGGCGACCCGCTGCTGGTCCGCGTGGGCCGGCGCATGCGCCCGACGCCACGGGCCTTGGCACTGGAGGGGCCGATACGTGCGGCGTTACAGCAGATCGAGCAGACGCTGGGCACCGGCGATGGCTTCGAGCCTCAGCGCAGCCACCGCCAGTTGCGCATCGCCCTCACCGATTTCGTCGAACAGCTGTGCATGCCGCCACTCCTGGCGCGGCTGGAGCTACTGGCACCCAACGTGCGCATCGACGTGGTGCACCTGGCCCCCAACCTGCCGGCCGAGGCGCTGGACCGGGGCGACCTCGACCTGGTACTGGGCCGTTTCGACGAGGTGCCGGCGCGCTTCACCCGCCACCCCTGGCGCCGTGAAACCCTGCAGATCGCGCTGCGCCAGCAGCACCCGCACCTGGTGCCGGGCCAGGCACTGGACCTCGACGCGTTCCTGGGTTTGCGGCACATCTGGGTGCACGGCGGCCAGACCCGGGGCATGGTCGACCAGTGGCTGGCCGAGCAAGGCCTGACCCGGCAAATCGCCTATACCACGCCCAACTACCTGCAGGCCGCCCATCTGGCCGCAGCCACCGACATGTGTGTGGTGCTGCCGCGGCAACTGGCCCAACAGTTTGCGCATCTGCTGCCTTTGGCGGTGCACGAACTGCCTTTTGCCCTGGAGCCTTTCGAGCTGGAACTGGTGCACCTGAGCCACCGTCAGCACGACCCCGCCCTGGCCTGGCTGGTCGAACAGATCCTCACGCTCCCCCCCGCCTGAAGCCATCAGGAAACGCGATAGCGGCCATGCCGCTCTGGTATTGGCTGGTGCGCAAGCCCCTCCCCTAGAGTGTTCTGCCCCAATAACAACAAGGACATCCCATGCGCTTTTCACTGTCGATGCTGGCGCTTGCCCTGCTGGCCCCACTTCCGAGCCTGGCCGCAACAGCGGCCAAGGATGCCACCCCGGCCACCCAGGCCAGCAACCAGCAGTGGCTGCAACGATTACCGTTCGAGGATCGCGTCGATTACGAAACAGCCCGGCGTGGGCTGGTCGAGCGGTTCGACGGGCCAGTCGCGACAGCCGATGGCAAGACCGTGTGGAACCTGGCCCAGTATGCTTTTCTGGAACCGGCGCAGTCCCCTGCCACGGTAAACCCGAGCTTGTGGCGTATCGCTCAGTTGAACAACATCGCCGGGCTGTTCAAGGTCACCGAGGGCATCTACCAGCTTCGCGGCCTGGACCTGGCCAACATGACCATCGTCGAGGGGCAGGACGGGCTGATTGTGATCGACCCGCTGCTTGCCGTGGAGACCGCCAAGGCGGGCCTCGAACTTTACTTCAAGCACCGTCCGCGCAAGCCGGTGACCACGGTGATCTACACCCACCCGCACGTCGACCATTTCGGCGGCGTGCGCGGGGTGATCAACGAGGCGGACGTCAAGGCTGGCAAAGTCCAGGTCATTGCACCCGAGGGGTTCTTCGAACATGCCATCGGTGAAAACGTGCTGGCCGGACCGGCCATGAAACGCCGCGCCCAGTACATGTACGGCGCCCCCCTGCCCCGTGGGCCGCGAGGCCAGGTGGATGCCGGACTGGGCAAGGGCGTGCCGGCCAATGCCACCGTCAGCCTCATCGCGCCCACGCTCGAAATCAGCCAACCGCTGCAACGCATGACCCTGAGCGGCGTGGAGGTGGAATTCCAGCTGACTCCGGGCACCGAGGCGCCGGCAGAAATGAACATCTATTTCCCGGCGCTCCGGGCACTGTGCATGGCCGAGAACGCCACCCACGTGCAACACAACGTACTGACGCTGCGCGGGGCACTGGTGCGCGATCCGAAAGTCTGGGCTCATTACCTGGACCAGTCGCTGGTGCGCTACGGCAACCAGGCCGAGGTGGTGTTCGCCCAGCATCACTGGCCCACTTGGGGCGGTGCGACCATCCGCGACTACCTGGCTGACCAGCGCGATATGTATGCCTTCATCGACAGCCAGACCCTGCGCCTGATCAATCAGGGCCAGACACCCATGGAAATTGCCCAGACCCTGGCCAGCCTGCCGCCGCGCCTGGCAAGCAAATGGTTCAGCCGCGACTACTACGGTTCGCTCAGCCATAACGTCAGGGCCGTCTATCAACGCTACATGGGGTTCTACGACGGCAACCCGGCCAACCTCGACCCATTGCCACCGCAAGCGGCCGGCAAGCGTTACGTGGCGGCCATGGGGGGGGCCGATCAGGTGCTGACCCAGGCCCGCCAGGCCTTCGCCGAGGGCGACTATCGCTGGGTGGCGCAGTTGGTCAACCACCTGGTATTCGCCGAGCCAGACAACACAGAGGCCCGCGCACTGCAGGCCGACGCGCTGGAGCAACTGGGTTACCAGAGTGAGAACGCCACCTGGCGCAATGCCTACCTCAGTGGCGCGCAGGAATTGCGCTCAGGCGTTGCCGCCGGTGCGGGTAACGGTGGCAACGCCGATGACATGGTACGGGCCCTGACGCCCAGCCTGTTTTTCGACTACCTGGGCGTGCGGGTGAATGCCTACAAGGCTGCCGACAGCGACCTGACCGTAAACTGGCGTTTTTCCGACCTGGGCGAAGACTACGCCCTCACCCTGCGCAACGGCGTCCTCACCCACCGCGACCTGGCGCGCCACGCCAAGGCCGATGTAGAGGTCATCATGCGCAAACAGACGCTGGACAGCATTGCCTTGAAGCAGACAGGCTTTCTCAAGGAAGCCACAGCAGGGGCAATCGACATCAAAGGCGAGCGGGTGAAGTTCCTGCAATTCATGGGAGGGCTGGAAGAGGCTGATTCGCGCTTCAATATCGTCACGCCCTGAGCGGCGGCGGGCGGCGCCGGCACTCTGCTTAGCCGCCCTTCGCCAACCGGCACAAGCCTGCCAGTGCCATCAGCCACACCACGCTACCCAGTGCCAGCACTCCCCACGGCGCAGGCTGGCCGCATTCGGCCTGCAACATCGCCAAGCCCCGTTCGTAACGCCGCCCCTGGCGGGCCAGCAGCGCCAGCGCGGCCATGCCCGCCAATGCCAGCACGTACACATCGCCCTGACGACAGGCCAACCCCGCCACCGCCACCAGCGCCAGCACAGTGCGCCGCCAGGCCAACTCGGTGCGTTCTGCCTGCAGGCCCGGATCAGCCATGCCAGCGTGGCCACAGGACGAGACCTGCCAGCAGTACGGCGACCAGGCAGCCCAGCGCCAACAAGGGCACCAGTGCCGGCAACGGCAACGGGCGTCGCTGACGCAATGCCCGCTCGACCCGCAGCCAGCGCAGGCAGGCGCCAGCGCTCAGCAATGCGCTCAGCAGCATCAGGCCAGCGACCAGCCACAGCCGCAGCGGGTTCTCGAGGACGTGGCCGGCGAAGGTTTCAATGGCGATTGCGCCACCCAGCAACGCCAGCGCGGTCCGGACCCAGGCCAGGAAGGTACGTTCGTTGGCCAGCGTGAAGCGCGGATCAGGCGCTTCACCCTGACCCAATAGCCGCCGCGACCAGTCATTCCATGGTTCAGGCACGCCCATCAACGCACACCAAAGCTACGCAGTGCGCCGGGCGAGAAGTACGAAAGGCTGGTGCGCACATTGAAAGCAAAGGGCCGACGCTGCTCATTGATCAAGCCCGATGCATGGTAGCGGCCGCTCTTGAGGTCGTAGGTAACCTCCATGGCGTTGACCGCCACCTGGCCGCCGGGGTGAAAGAAACCATGGGCCTGTGAGGTGCGCCACAGCTCGCCACGCGCGTCGTAGCTGTCTGTTTCGAGAATGGCCCAGGTGTCTTCATCCAGGTAGAAACGGCGCTTGGCGTAGATATGCTGCGCCCCGGGCTTCAATGTCGCCTCCACGACCCATACCCGGTGCAGTTCGTAGCGGGTCGGTGCCGGGTCGATGTGGCCTGGCTTGATCAGGTCCGCATAGCGCAGCTCGGGCGATGCCAAGCGGTAGCTGTTGTAGGGCACGTGCAGCGTCTGCTTGCCCAGCAGCTTCCAGTCGTACCGGTCTGGCGCGCCATTGAACATGTCGCGGCTGTCGGCGGTCCGCAGGCCGGCGGTGCCTGGGCCGGTGGTGTCATAGGCGATGTTCGGCGCCCGCCGCACCCGCCGCTGGCTGGCACTGTACACCCAGGACAAGCGCGGCTCGGCGACCTGGTCCAGTGTCTCATGCACCACCATCGCATCGCCGGCAAGCCGCGAGGGCGCCGTCATGCGGTAGGTGAAGTAATAAAGTACATTGCCCGCCCCCAGGCTGGCCAAGCCTTCAGGCCGGGCCACTTCCTGACGCGCGCTCATCAGCACGAAGCGGCCATTCTTCAGCGGCGTGACGCTGTCGGAGCTCAGGCTGTAGCTCTCGTTGCGATGCCGGGTCAGGTGGTTCCAGATCACCTCCAGGCCGTTGGTTGGCCGCGGAAAGGCGATGACGCCATTAAAACCTCGCACACCGTTGCCCTGGTCATCCAGCTGCGCCTGCTCGGCGTTGCGGGCGGCCGATGCCGCGACCGCGTCGGGTACCGCAACACTGCGGTGGGTGGAATACACCGGCAAGCTCAGGCTGGCTGGGAAGCGTTTGAGCAAGGCCACCTGGCCGTCGGTAAGCTGACCTCGGTACTGCCGGTAGTTGGCGGCCGTGATCCGGTACAGAGGCTGTTCATCGGCAAACGGGTCCAGCGGCGTGCCGTTGTCGCCCAGGCGTTGCTGGGCTGTACTCAACCCACCTTGCCAGGCCGGGATGCGCCCGTCGGGGCTGGCAGCACGCTCGGCTCCCACCGGGGTCAGGTTGTCGGGCAGGCCGGCTGCTGCCAGCGTGCCACTCGCCCAGAACAGGCCGATCATCACCATGCGCATTTTCATTGTCATGCCCTCAGAAAGTGACGCCCAGGCTCAGCGAGATGAAGTCCCGGTCGCCGCGGGTGCCATAGTCGCCGTCGATAAAGTCGGTGTACGACACACTCAAGCTGTAGGTGCTGGCGAGCGTCGCATCCAACCCGACACTGATGGCCCTGGAGCCTTCGCTGAACGCCGAGCCCTCCACCGGGCCGGTGCCGTGCACGTCATGTGCCCAGGACAGGTTCGGCCGCAGGTCGAAACCGGCAATCACGTTGGGGTAGGCCCAGGTGGCGCGCAGCCGGTAGCCCCAGGAAAACGGGGTCATGAAGCCTTCGTCGTTGCAGTGCTCAGGGGTTTTGGAAATGGCGACGCACACGCTGTTGTCCGCCAGTTCGCCGCTGTTGAACGTGCCCGAGCGCCCGTAACGGGGGCCATAGGCGCCCTCCAGACCGCCCACGTAGGTGGCGCCCGCCTCGCCTATCAACAGCAACTGGTTGGCCCCCATCACCTGGCTGAAAGCGTGAACAGCGGTTATCTGCAACTGGGTCATCTCTTTACGGCGGTAGCCGTCGAACAACGTACTGGCGCTGTCTGGCCGCAGGCCGTCACCCAGCAATGGCGAGCGGCCATCGACGTTCAACAACGACTGGATGATGTCGGTACCGTTGAGCTGCATGGGCATGTTCGGCCGGTAGCTCAGCTCCCCCTGCAGCGCCGTGCCGGTGCGCAGGGTGGTGGAGAACGAAAGGCCGTAGAGGCGAATGTCCTCGGGGTATTGCACCCGGTACTGCGAGGTGCCAAGGCGTAGCGCGCCGACCAGCGACTGGCCTGCGCTGGAGCCCAGGAAAGCGGCACAGTCTGCAAGCCCGATAGCGAGGTTGGCGCACAGCTGCGGGGCGAAACGGCGGTTGTCGAAATACGGGCTGCTGACCGTACCCAGGTAAGGCGTGCGGCTGTGGTAGTTCGCCGCGTAAGCGCCAAACTCGGTGTCCAGCGCCGCCACGTACCAGCGCAGCGAAACGCCCCACTGCCCGCTGTTGCGGGCATCCTGGTCGCTGCCGCGAGGTATGCGCACGCCTTCGCTGGTGAGGCTCACACCGAACGGCGCAAGCCCGGCCACGGCTGTGGGGTTGCCGAGCAACCTGGCGCCCACGTCGAGGCCATCACACCCATCGGGCAAAAAGTCGTTGTTCGAAAAGAACGTGCCACAGTTGTCGAGCTGGGTCTGTTCCCAGTCCAACTGATAGAAACCGTCGACCGACAGCGCTTCGGTAAGGTTCTGGGTGAAGTAGAACAGGTTCACCGGCACCAGCGCGTCCTTCACTTCCGAGCCGGGGCGGCGCAAGGCCGCCAGGTTGAAGGGGTTGATGACGTTCAGTCCGCCCTGGATGAAGGTGCTCTCACCCCAGTTGACCACTTGCTTGCCCAACCTGAGCGAGCCCGGCTGGCCGTCGATGTCATACAGGTAGTAACCGAAGGCATCGAGCAGCTGGCTACCTGCGGTCTTGGCCGAGCGCTTGCGGTTGTTGTCCTCGACCTGCTTGAAGCGCTGATCGTGATCACGCAGGGCCGTGTCGTACCAGTAGGTTCCGCGAAGGAACACCCCCAGGTTATCGTGCTTGAGCTCCAGGTCATGGGTGCCTTTGAACACCGCTGAAAACACATCGCCGGAGGCAAAGTTCAGGCGGCCGTCATCGCTGTTGGCGCTGTTGTGCAGGGCCGGGTCAGGGTTGGCAGTCGCAATACTGGTACCAAAGGAAAGCGCCGAGTCGAATTGCCCCTCAAGTTCACCCCAGTGAAACTGAGCGGCACAGGCAGACGCAGAAAAAAGTACTGATGAGGCAAGTACCGACAACGGTCCCGAGCGACCGAAAATACGAGATGCCATCACTCTTAACCTCTTATTGTGTTTATTAGAGAGTGAATTGCGAGTTAATGCTTAAGTACGGCGCAAAGGCCTGCAGGCAAGGGCTTGGGTAATTATTCGAACGTTTCTGTTATCCTCGTTTTGCTGCTTACCGATACTAAGTAGGCCACCGGGGCTGAACAAATAGCGTCTCCCGATGGTTGCCATATCACTTCGGCATAGCCTGAGAACCACAATGACTTTGAAACAGCTGCGTTATTTGATCGCCATTGTCGAAGCCGGCAGTTTTTCCAATGCCGCACGCCAGGCGTTCATCGCCCAACCGGCCTTGAGCCGACAGATAGGCCTGCTGGAGAGCGAACTGGAAATGCAACTGCTGGCGCGCCAGCATGACGGTATCGAACTGACCGATGCCGGGCGGCAGTTGTACGAAGTGGCACGATCGGTCGTGCAGCAGCTCGATTCGGTGAAGGATGAGCTGAAGTCCAGCCGCGGCAACCCCAAGGGGCACGTGGCCATCTCGATTCCCGCCACTGCCTCGGCACTGTTGTTGCCGGCCATCATTACCCAGGCCCAGGCACGCTTCCCGGGGATCAAGCTCACCGTATGGGATGGCCTGAGCCGCGAAGGTGGTCAGGCGATCGAGCTGGGCAAGGTGGATTTCGGCGTGGTGCCCAACGCCGAAGAGCTTGTCCATGTAATCGCCGAGCCCGTGTTTTCCGAAGACCTGTACTGGGTCGGCCTGCCTGGGCACGGCCCTGACGAGTCGCCCATCACCTTGGCTGAGGCCGCAGCGAGCCGCCTGGTAATGCCACCCCGTAGCCTGCACTTGCGAAGACGCATCGAGCAGGCTGCCATGGAGACCGGTGTGACACTGGACTCAAGCTACGAACAGCAGTCGGCCCCCGGTATCACCAGCCTGGTCCGTGCTGGCCTGGCGGCCACCATCAGCAACTGGCCGCCGCTGCTGGATTTGGCCGCGCCTGCCAGCGCGCGGCTGATAGTGGAACCGCGCATCACCCGCACTATCGCCTTGGCCCACTCGCAGCACAAGCCGCTGTCGTTCGCCGCCGCCTGCATGCGCGACCTGGTGCGCGCACTGCTGGTGGATGCGGTGCGCAGCGAGCGCTGGAAAGGTACCTTGATCGAGCGCGAGGCGCTGGCGGAGCAGAGCCTCTGAGCGCTGTGTACATCACGCTTGGGCAGGCGCAGCCGTGCCCACCTGCACCAGACGTTGCCGGGTTTTCTGCGGGTCCATCCAGGCCAGCCCGATCAGCCCGGCAATCACCAGCACCGCGCCGCACACCAGAAAACCCTGGCCAAACCCTGCCGTGTGCCCGGCCCCGGCGCCCTGCACCAGCAAACCGGTGACCACCGGTGCCGACAGCCCGGCCAACGAGGCGATACCGTTGCCGATCGCCAGAATGCCGCCGCGCTGCCCGCTGGGCGTGAACTCCGCCAGCATGGCAGGCCCCACGGAGTACATCACCAGCGCCAGCCCGCCGCTGAAGGTGAGGCTGACGATCCGCTCGACGTTGCTCAGCCCCGGCAGAAACAATGCCGCCGACAGCAGCCCGCTGGCGATCAGGCACACTGAAACGAACGCACCTCGCGACCAGCGCGTGGCCAACCCGGCACGCATCATTCGCTGGGACAGCCAGGCCATGAACAGGCTCAGCGGCGTGGTAACCACCACGAACAGAACGAACACCTGGCCGGTCATGATCGGGTCGATCCCCAGCCCGGTTTCCAGGTAGCTCGGTACCCAGGTCAACGTCAACGCCAGGGACCAGTTGGCGGCGAAGTGGCACAAGTAGTTGCCCAGTACCGTGCGGTCACCGAGCAGCCGACGATAGGGAACAGGGGCCTGCCCTTCTTCAAGCTGGCCCGGGCGAATGCGGTCGAGGTTACCCTCGCTGCCCAGCCACCACCACAGCACACACCACACCGCGCCGATCACCGCCAGCACGATGAAGTTCATGCGCCAGCCGTAGTGCACACTGATCCATGGAATCATGGCACCCGCTACCAGCAGCCCCAGCGCACTGCCGGTATGCAACAGCGCCACGGGAAGGTTGCGACGGTCGTTGGGGAACCACTTGTACAAGGCATGTGTAGCCACCGGTGAGGCCGGTCCCTCGCCAATACCCAGCAGCACCCGGCAGGCGACGATCGCCCACAGCGAGCTGACGAACAACATGGGCAACTGGATAAGCGCCCAGAACGCGCCCATCCCCAGCAGCAGGGTGCGGGTTGGCCGGCGATTGGCCATGAAGCCACCTATCACCGCCGAGATGGCGAAGAACCAGTGCAGTGCGCCCCCTACCAGGCCGAACTCGGCAGGGGACAAGCCCAGTTCCTTGGACATCGGCACCGCCACCAGGCCGATGACGACCTTGTCCAGGAAGTTCACCAGCATCAACAGCGCCAGCAGTACCGCAATCATCCAGGCCGTGCCTGCACGTGCGGGGGTGTCAGTATGAGTCATGATGATCTCTCGTTATTGTTCTTGTCTGGAGAACCCGGCCACCGGGGGCCGGGCATACCGCGTCATTGCTCAGGCATGAGCACGCCCTTGGCGATGGTGTTGCGCTGGATCTCGCTGGTTCCCGTGAGAATGCGCATCATACGTGTCGCACGGAATATCCACTCCACCGGGTTGCCACGCACCAGCCCGGCACCGCCGTGTATCTGCACGGCGCGATCGGCGATGCGGAAGGCCGTCTCCGAAACGAACAGCTTGCACATCGGGGCCTGGGTGCGGATATTGCCGCCGGCGTCATTCACCGCTGCCGTGGCGTAGACCATGCTGCGTGCAGCATGCAGCTCGGTGGCCATGTCGGCGATCATGTGGTTGATCGACTGGAACATGGCGATAGGCTGGCCGAACTGCTTGCGCGTGCGGGCATAGTCGATCGAGAGGTTCAGTGCCAGGCCGGCCAGCCCCAGCAAGGTGGGGCAATGCAGCAGGCGGTTGAGGGTGATACGCCCCATCGCCAGCTTGAAACCCTGCCCCTGCTCACCAATGCGGTTGGCCGCCGGCACCCGTACGTCATCAAGGATGATGTCGCCATGCGCACCACCGCCGGACATGACCGAATAATCACTTTCAACCCTTACCCCCGGCGCGCTCAGGTCGACGAAGAATGCCGAAATCCCTTGGGCACCGCGCCCGGGATCCGTCACTGCAAGCAGCACCGCAATGTCGGCATAGGGCGCACCCGAAATGTAACGCTTGGCGCCGTTCAGCACATAGTGTTCACCTTCCCGCCGTGCGGAGGTCTTGATCGCCGTTGCATCAGAGCCGGCTTCGCTTTCAGTCAGGGCGAAGCACACGGCCTTTTCGGCACGGCACACCGGCTGCAGGAACGCCTCGATCTGGGTCGGGCTCGCCACCTTGAACAGATGGCCGATACGGGGCGGCCCGGAAAGCTCACCGAGAATGTGCGGCGCCAGCATCGAGCCGGTGAGCACCGTGGCTTCCTTGACCGCACACAGGTCTGACACGCTCAACCCGGCGCCACCTATCGCCTCGGGCAGCATGATGTTGTAGAAGCCCTGCTCGCACGAGCGCTGCCATACCTGCTGCAGCACCGCCCGTGGGTGCGGCTCTGCCCAACTGAGACCGGCTTGCTGTTCCAGGGGCAGGATTTCGTTGCGAACGAAGCCACTGATGGCCTCGATGATCTGCTGGGCCTTTTCGCTTGGCTGATACATGGTCGTTCCTCGTGTCAGATACGGCGTTCGCTGTTTTGCCAGTAGGCGTCACGGATCAACCGGCGCACCACCTTGCCGTTGGGGTTTTTCGGCAGCTCGCTGACGAAGTCCACGGCACGTGGTTTCTTGAAACCGGCCAGGGCCTGGGCGCAATGTTCGATGACGTCCTGCTCTTGCAGCGCCATGCCCGGTTTGAGCACGATCACCGCCCGCACCGCTTCGCCCCACTGCTCGTCAGGCACCCCCACCACCGCTGCCTCGAACACCTGCGGCATGCTGTAGAGCACCTGCTCGACCTCGCTGGGGTAAATGTTGAAACCACCGGAAATGATCATTTCTTTCTTGCGGTCGACAATGAACACATACCCCTGCTCATCCACCGTGGCCAGGTCGCCAGTCAGGTAGTAGCCGTCGCGCATCACTTCGGCGGTGAGGTGGGGGGCCCGCCAGTACCCCTGCATGATGTCCGGGCCCTTGACTACGATTTCGCCCACCTCTCCCGGCTGGACGTCCTGGAAATGGTCGTTCACCACGCGCAGGTCGGTTTCGAAGTAGCAACGCCCGCACGAAGCCAGGCGCCGGTAGTCGCCGCCCTCGCACAAATGGTCCTGTTCGGTCAGGACGGTTACCAGCGAGCAGGTCTCGCCAGCACCGTAACCCTGGGCCAGGATCGGCCCGAATACCTCGATGGCCCGCTTCACCAGCGCTGGTGCCATCGGCGCGGCACCGTACATCACCAGGCGCAAGCTGCTCAGGTCGTAGCGCTCGACATCGGGAAAGTTGACCAGGCGATTGATCATGGCAGGTACCAGGAACAAGCGGGTTACGCCTTCGCGCTGGATGGTCTCGAGCAACAGCTGGTCGTCGTAGCGCTCCAGCAGCAGGTTGCAGGCACCGACCGCCAGCAGTGGCATCAGCTGCATGCCGCTTGCATGGGTGATAGGGCCGACGTGAGCCATCACGTCGCCCGGGGCGGCGCGACGGGTCGGGCTGGCGAGGCTCTTGCGGATTAGCGCCTTGCGGTTGCCCACGCTGAGCATCGCAGCCTTGAGCACACCAGAGCTGCCAGAGGTGTAATGCAAAACGGCAAGGGCATCGTCAGGCAGGTCGCAGCTGATTGGCTGGCTACTGCCTTGGGCCAGCAGCGCGGCATAGGTGATGTCACCGCCCCGCTCACCCAAGGTCACGATCAAGCGTAACGCAGGTATCTCCTGCCTGCGGTCCAGCAACGCCTGGGCGAGTTGCGCATCGGCGATCAGCGCGACGCTGCAGGCGTCGTTGAGCACCTGAATGACTTCATCCGGTGCCAGACGCGCATTGACCGGTACCTTGACCAGGCCGGCCTTGTAGAAAGCCACCTCTGCTTCCACCAGTTCGGCGCGGTTTGGCGCCAGGATGGCGACATGCTCGCCCGTGGCGATGCCCTGTGCCAGCAAGGCCGAGGCCAACTGGTTGGCCCGCTGTTCGAGCTGAGCGAAGGTCAGCCGGGTGTGGCGGTCGATTACCGCCAGACGTTCAGGCCAGTATCTGGCACTTCGACTGGATAGGGTTCCAAGGTTCACGTTGTTGTTCTCGTCGACGGTTAAGACCCGATCGATGCTAAACAGCGTGAAGCCGGGGCAAGTAATACCAGTTGCGTATGCACGCCATAACAGATTGCGCTGGCACTGATGCGTTGACGCCCTGAGTCAAGGATGACACATCGCTTGCGTATGACACTCTGTGTCATTATCATCAACTCCGTGTCCTGGCGTCGCCTCCGCGCCGATCAGCCATCCCTAGTCTCCACCCCCTGCAGGTACCGCCCATGACGACCACCATGCACACCTCCAAGGACCAGCTTGTCAAACTCGCCCAGCAACAGATGCTGACGGCGCTGACTGACAACACCTACACCGTGCGACAAAAGCTCGCCCTCACCTGCCGGATCCTGTTCGACGGCGGCCACGACTCTGGCCTGGCCGGGCAGATCACTGCGCGTGCGCAGGAACCTGGCACCTACTACACCCAACAACTGGGGCTTGGCTTCGACGAAATCGCCGCCTCCAACCTGCTGGTGGTGGACGAAGACCTGACGGTGCTGCAAGGCCATGGCATGGCCAACCCGGCCAACCGCTTCCACAGCTGGCTGTACCGCGCCCGTCCCGACGTCAACTGCATCATCCATACCCACCCCCTGCACAGCGCCGCCTTGTCGATGCTGGAAGTTCCGCTGGCCATCTCGCACATGGACCTGTGCCCACTGTTCAACGACTGTGCATTCCTCAAGGAATGGCCCGGTGTGCCGGTGGGCAATGAAGAAGGCGAAATCATCGCGAAGGCGATTGGCGACAAGCGCGCAATCCTGCTTTCCCATCATGGCCTGCTGATCGCTGGGCGTTCGATCGAGGAAGCCTGCGTGCTCGCCCTGCTGTTCGAGCGCGCAGCAAAGATGCAACTGCTGGCCATGGGCGCCGGTGACATCCGCCCCATCCCCGAAGCACTGGGCAAAGAGGCCCACGACTGGATTTCCACCCCCAAACGTCACGGTGCTGCCTTCAGCTACTACGCGCGCCGTGCCTTGCGTGCCCATGGCGACTGCCTGGGCTGATCGAAGCTGTACTCTTTCCTCAACAACGGCAAAGGTGCCTGGTCATGTCTACACCTGTAATTCGCGGCGTTATCGGCTACACCATCACTCCATTCACGGCAGACGGCACACTCGACCTGGATGCCTTGGGCACGTCCATCGATAGCCTGATCGCCGACGGCGTGCACGCCATCGCGCCGCTGGGCAGCACCGGCGAAGGGGCTTACCTGTCCGACAGCGAATGGGAAACCGTGGTGCGCTTCAGCCAGGCACGCATTGCCGGGCGCGTACCCAGCGTGGTCAGCGTCTCCGATTTGACCACCGCCCGCACCGTGCAGCGTGCCCGCCTGGCACAGGCCTGCGGCGCCACGGCGGTGATGGTGCTGCCCATCTCTTACTGGAAGCTCACCGAAGCCGAAGTGGTCGCCCACTACAAGGCGGTCGGCGCCGCCATCGACATTCCGATCATGCTCTACAACAACCCGGGCACCAGCGGTACCGACCTGTCGGTGGAGCTGATCCTGCGTATCCTCGGCGAAGTACCCAATGTGACCATGGTCAAGGAAAGCACCGGTGACATTCAGCGCATGCACCGCCTGTTCACGGCTACAGATGGACAGGTGGCGTTCTACAACGGTTGCAACCCGCTGACCCTGGAAGCCTTGGTGGCCGGTGCCACGGGCTGGTGTACCGCCGCGCCCAACCTGATCCCTGCACTCAACCTGGCACTGTGGGACGCCGTACAACAAGGCGATCTGGCCGAAGCCCGTGCGTTGTTCTACCGCCAGTACGAGCTGCTGGAGTACATCACCCGCCGTGGCCTGCCGACCACCATCAAGGCCGGCCTGAAAATGCTCGGCCAGGAGGTCGGCGCCCCACGCCTGCCCCTGCAGCCGCTGGATGCGCAAGGCAGCAACCACCTGAAAAACCTGCTGGTGGCGCTGACCAACTGATGCACAAACCTGCCCGGCAGCCTGTCGCTGTCGGGCAGCCTTTTTTTTCAGGAACAGCCTTGGGCTGCGAAAGGGCCAATGACGCTGCAGTCGGATTACCCCTTCGCCGCACAAAACTGCTCCTCATCTGACCATTACCAGAGGCAACCATGGACGCGCCTGCTCAAAGCTCTGCAACGCCGCTCAGGCTGACAGACATCCTTCACCCGGTGATTGCCGGACTCGTTTCGGTGATCGTCAACTACGGCGGCACGTTCATCCTGGTGTTCCAGGCGGCCAAAGTGGCCGGGCTGAGCCCGGAGCTGACGTCATCGTGGGTCTGGGCGGTGTCGATCGGCGTCGGCCTCAGCGGCCTGGCATTGTCCTGGTACAGCCGCGAGCCGGTCATCACAGCCTGGTCCACGCCAGCCGCCGCGTTCTTGGTCACCGCCCTGGCCAGCGTGCCCTACAGCGAGGCCATAGGTGCCTACCTGCTGTCGGCCGCCGGCTTCGTGGTGCTGGGGTTGAGCGGGTGCTTCGAGCGGCTGGTGCGCGTCGTGCCCGGCGGTATTGCCGCCGGCCTGCTGGCCGGCATCCTGCTGCAGTTCGGCATCGGTGCCTTTGCCAGCCTGTCGGTCGACCCCACCCTCGCCGGGTTGCTGATTGCAGCGTATGTGGCCTTCAAACGCTTCACCGCCCGTTACGCCGTGGTCGCCATACTGCTGCTGGGCCTGGGGTACCTGTTGCTGCAGGGGCAAGTGGGCCTGACGACGTTGCGGCTGGAATTCGCCTCACCGGTTTTCACCGCGCCCACCTTCTCCCTCAACGCGGCCCTCAGCGTGGCCCTGCCCTTGTTCCTGATCACCCTCACCGGCCAGTACATGCCCGGCATGCTGGTGCTGCGCAACGATGGTTTCAAGACCAGCGCCAACCCGATTGTCGCCGTCACCGGCATGGGTTCGTTGCTGATGGCGCCCTTCGGTTCACACGCGTTCAACATCGCTGCCATCACCGCGGCCATCTGCACCGGCAAGGAAGCCCATGAAAACCCGGACAAGCGCTGGGTGGCGGGTATCGCTGCCGGGGTCTGCTACATCCTCGTCGGGGTGTTCGGGGTCACGCTGGCGAGTGTCTTCATGGCCCTGCCGGGCACCTTTATCACCACCCTGGCGGGCCTTGCCCTGCTGGGCACCATCGGTGCCAGCCTGGCCAGCGCCCTGGCCGATGCCCGTTCACGCGAATCAGCACTGATCACCTTCCTGGCGGCGGCGGCCAACATCAGCCTGTTGGGCATTGGCGGGGCTTTCTGGGGCCTGGTCATTGGTCTGCTGGCCCATGTTGTCCTGAACGGTCGCTTGCCCGGTTTG
The DNA here is from genome assembly GCF_900291005.1 of Pseudomonas sp. Kh14. Lineage (NCBI taxonomy): Bacteria > Pseudomonadati > Pseudomonadota > Gammaproteobacteria > Pseudomonadales > Pseudomonadaceae > Pseudomonas > Pseudomonas sp. Kh14. The sequence continues at coordinate 86,397 of NZ_OLKJ01000021.1, read as the reverse complement.
CGCGGCGCCTCCCGCTAAACGAGCTTTCCACCACCTTGCCGTGCGCCAGGGGCGCACGCTGTTCAACAGGTATCGACATGCCCCACGCTGGCCCCAAGCTGCTGACCCAAATTGCTGCCGTGCACTTCGTCAGCCATGTGCACATCATGCTGATCCCGGCGCTACTGCCCGTGCTGCCCGGCCTGCTGGGCGTAGGCTTCGTAGAGCTGGGCGTAGCCCTGGCGGTGTTCAACATCGTCTCCGCGCTGGTACAGGCCCCGCTGGGTTATGCCGTCGACCACTATGGTGCACGTAAAGTGCTCAGGGCCGGGCTGTTGCTGGGCAGCCTCAGCTTCATGCTGCTGGCGGCCAGCCCCGGGTATGCGGTATTGCTGGTGGCGATGGCCATGGCTGGCCTGGCCAATGGTGTGTACCACCCGGCCGACTATGCGCTGCTGGCCAACGGCATCGAGCCCGCACGCCTGGGGCGGTCGTTCTCTATACATACCTTTGCCGGTTTCCTCGGTTCGGCCGTTACCCCAGCCGTATTTCTCGGCATCGCCGCAGCGTTCGGCACGCGGGCAGCCCTGGCGGCGGGCGCGGTATTCGGGGTAGCCGCGCTGCTGCTGATATCGATACCAGGCAGTGGCGTGTACCGGGTCGCCAGGCCTGCCAACCCACAAGGCGCAGGCCCGGCCGCAGCAACAGGCCGGGTACGTTTGTTCACCCCCATGATCGGCGTGCTGACGGTGCTGTTCATCCTGCTCAACCTGAGCACCAGTGCCATCGAGAAGTTCTCCGTAGCAGCCCTGGTCCAGGGCCAAGGACTGACACTGGCCTGGGCCAACGCCGCGCTCACCGCTTTCCTGCTGAGCAGCGCAGCCGGCGTGCTGTGCGGGGGCGCTTTGGCCGACCGTACCCGGCGCCATGGCCTGGTGGCGGCACTGGCCTTCGCGCTGGCGGCTGCGCTGACGGCACTGGTGGCGCTGGGGCTGCTGCAGGGCTGGGCATTGGTGGTCGTACTGGGCGCCATTGGCTTGCTCACCGGGGTCATCGCCCCATCACGGGACATGCTGGTCAAGGCGGCGGCGCCACCCGGGGCGGAGGGCAAAACCTTCGGCCTGGTGTCGACCGGGTTCAACGTCGGCGGTGCCATCGGGCCGGTGGCGTTCGGCTGGATGCTCGATCAGCGCCTGCCCAACGGGATTTTCATCGCATCGGTGGTGTTCATGCTACTGACGGTGCTGCTGACCCTGGCACAAGAGACGTATTCAGCCAGAAGGCGCGCGACTGAACAGCTGACGCGCGCCCTGTAGGCCCGGTGCAGCATTGCCAGGCCAGGATCAGTCATTCATTGCGCCGGGTTGGCATGCACCATGCGCCCGCCTGCCCCCGGCCGATTGACGAACAGCACATCCAGCACACTGTTGCGCAAGCCCTTCAGGGCGTTCCAGTTCGCTGACGCATGCACGTATCTGTCGCGCAACAGCCGCTGTTCTTCCTCGCTCAACCCCACCTGGCCAGTTTCCCCCAGGGCGAACGCATGCAATTTGCGGCTGATGCCCGACAACTCATCCGGCAGCCGATGCTCAGCCTGCGCCCCCAACGGCGCAAACGGCACGCCAGCCCGCACCGCCAACGCCCGCATCACGCTCAAGTACACCCGGGACAAGTGCCCCGCCACTTGCCGCTCCCGGTACACCGCCGCATAGACCTGCTTTTGCGCCTCGTCCCGCCGCCCACCGGCAATCGGCTCCTCCCAAGTCATCACGCGCGGCCTGGGTTCGCCCATATCGGCAAACGTCGAAGCCAGCAAGGCGCTCACCTTGGCATGTACGCGGCACTGCTCGACACGCGTGCCTGCAGGCACACACTGGGACTGCGGCTTGCACAGCAGCACCTGCTCCAGGAAGGTTTCCGGGTAACCCCCCCCAATATTCGAGTGCACGCCCGGCAGCACGATGTCGTGGCCACTGCGCACCAGCGGGAAGTTATGCCGCCGCTCGTCCTCGGCCACCAGCTGCACCACGTGCCGGGCAATACCCGCACCCAGGCCCAGGCGCAGGCCACCGTGGCGGCCGTCTGCAGGGTCGAAGTCACCCTGCAAGGGCGCGATGATCGCCGCCACGGTGTCGAACAGGCCAATAAAGTTGATCGAGGTTTTGCACGCCACCGACAACAGCCCGCCCGCGCCCTCGTGCAGCAGGTTGGCCAGATGCCGCACCGCTGCCGCGCCGCGGCTGAAACCGAAAAGATCGAACTCGACCCCTTCCAGCGTTGCCTGCGGATGCGCCTGGCGCCATGCCTGCAGTTGCTCGGCCATTCCCTGCACCGCCTCGGCAACCCGCGCCTCGGCCCCTGTGCGCCCATGCCCGGTGGCCGAGGCGTAGACATGGTCGGCTTCACCCGCCAGTGTGCCCACGCCTTCCACATAGCGCTTCAAGAACGCCTGCGGCCCGTCGGCATAGGCCGCATCAGCCGGATACAACGCATGCAACAGGGCCACATTGCTCAAGGCGTTGCCATAGCTGCCGCCCTTGTCACCCTGCTCACCCTCCGTCGTGGCATTGTGCAGGTTGTTTCCGGTGCCATCGAAGAACACGCCAAAACGCAGGGTGATTGGCGTAAGGTTTGCCGTGCTGGCGCTGCTCATTTTCATCATCGTGCCTCCTGCTTGTCCGAAAAGCACAAGCAGGCGCCAGCACGCCGTCACGGACCATCAGGCAAAGGCCAGCCATGCGTGGGACATTTCTTTGCCCGCAGGCCCGTCTGCAACGATAAATTTACCCGCCGCCATTGGTCGTCGCCCCCCCGGATAGATTAAAGTATCCCCCCTTGCCAAGGCTGCTGCCTCACGCCGCCTCAGGCCCCCTACCAGGAACCGTCGCCGATGGAACACCGTGAAGCGCTGATCGCGCTGCGCACTTTTCTTTCTACCCAGATCCTAGGCCAGGAGAAACTGGTCGAACGGCTGTTGATCGTGCTACTGGCCGACGGCCACATGCTGGTCGAAGGGGCACCAGGCCTGGCCAAGACCAAAGCCATCAAGGAGCTCGCAGAAGGCATCGAAGCGCAGTTCCATCGCATCCAGTTCACCCCCGACCTGCTCCCGGCCGACATCACCGGCACGGAGATTTACCGCCCGGAAACCGGCAGCTTCGTGTTCCAGCAGGGGCCTATCTTCCATAACCTGGTGCTGGCCGACGAAATCAACCGCGCACCGGCCAAGGTGCAGTCGGCGCTGCTCGAAGCCATGGCCGAGCGCCAGGTCAGCGTGGGCCGCAGCACCTACGACCTGTCGCCGCTGTTTCTGGTCATGGCCACGCAGAACCCGATCGAGCAGGAAGGCACCTACCCGCTGCCCGAGGCCCAGCTCGACCGCTTCCTGATGCATGTAAAAATCGGCTTCCCCGACGCCGCCGTAGAGCGGCGCATCCTGGCGCAGGCCCGGGGTGAAGCCCTGGGCGGCGAGACCAAGCCTGAACGCCGGGTAAGCCAGCAGGCCATCTTCGCCGCGCGCAAGGAAATCCTTGGCCTGTACATGGCCGACGCTGTGGAGGAATACCTGGTGCAGCTGGTCATGGCCACCCGCACCCCGGCCAAGTTCGACACCGAGCTGGCCGACTGGATCGCCTACGGCGCCAGCCCGCGTGGCTCCATCTCGCTGGACCGCTGCGCGCGTGCCCATGCCTGGCTGGCCGGGCGCGACTTCGTCAGCCCCGAAGACATCCAGGCCGTGCTGTTCGACGTACTGCGCCACCGCATCATCCTCTCGTTCGAGGCCGAGGCAGCAGGGATCGACCAGGACCGCGTGGTCCAGCGCATCCTCGACGTCGTCGCCGTTGCCTGACCCCATGCCCACTGCGCAGCTGGCCGAACACGGCATCCGCATTGGCCTTGCCGAGCTGATCGACATGCGCCACCGCGTGCGCGAAATCCAGCTGTTTTCCAAGCCCGGCCAGCGCAGCCCACTGGTGGGCCTGCACCATTCCAGGCTGCGTGGGCGCGGCGTGGACTTCGACCAGGTGCGCGTTTACCAGGCCGGCGATGATGTGCGCAACATCGACTGGCGTGTCACTGCGCGTACCCAGGAGCCGCACACCAAGCTGTTCCACGAAGAACGCGAGCGGCCGATCTTCATCCTCGTCGAACAAAGCCAACGGCTTTTCTTCGGCTCAGGGCTGATGTTCAAGTCCGTGCTGGCGGCCCAGGCTGCGGCGCTGTTCGGCTGGGCAGCGCTGGGCCACAACGACCGCATCGGCGGCCTGGTGTTCGGCGACAACGAACACCACGAGATCAAGCCCCGACGCAGCAAACAGAGCCTGCTGCAACTGCTCAACCGCTTGGCAAAGGTCAACCAGTCACTGCACACCGAAGCCATACCCGGGGCCGACAGCCTCGGCCTGGCCCTGCGCCGCGCCCGCGAAGTGCTGCGCCCCGGCAGCCTGGCCATCGTGATCTGCGATGAGCGCTCGCTCAGCGCTCAGGTAGAACAGCACCTGGCCATGCTCTCAAGGCATTGCGACCTGCTGTTGCTGCCGGTATCCGACCCGCTCGACCACGCGTTGCCCGCCGCCGGCCTGCTGCGCTTCGCCCAGCGCAGTGCCCAGCTGGAGCTCGATACCCTCGACGCCAACCTGCGCCAGGCCTACCGTCAGCAGGCCGAAGCCCGCATCGAGCGCTGGGAGCTGATGGCGCAAAAGCTGAGGGTGGTGCTGATGCCTCTGAGCACGCAAAGTGAAATGGTCGAACAACTGCGCGAGTACCTGAACGCCCAGCGGCCACGGAGCGCGTCATGAACCCGCTCGACCAGTTGCACCCACTGATCGCCCCGGCACCGGTCAGCCTGTGGCCACCCGCACCGGGTTGGTGGCTGCTGCTGGCCGTCCTGCCGCTCCTGGGCTGGGGCCTGTGGCGGCTGCGCCGCTGGCGCCCGGGCAAACGCCGCATCGTGCGCGCCGAACAACCCCTGGACCCGGTGCGCCTGGAGGCCTTGGCCGAGCTGGCCCGCCTGCCACGCCCGTATGACGGCGCCCCGGCCGGCGCCTGGCTGCAACAGATCAACGCCCTGCTCAAGCGCCTGTGCCGCAACCACTACCCAGGCGCCAACAGCCACACCCTCAACGGCCGCGAGTGGCTGGCCTTTCTGGATAACCGCTGCCCGGCCGCCGGCCTGACCCGCTGGATGGTACTGGTAGAAGGCGCCTATAAACCCGAGTGCAAGCTCGACGACAAGGCCATCGCCGGGCTCAGCCAAGCCGTCGAAACCTGGATCCGCAAGCATGTTTGAACTGGCCTGGCCGTGGGTCTTCGCCCTGTTGCCGCTGCCATGGCTGGCGCGCCTGCTGCTGCCCGCCGCCGACAGTGGTGAACCAGTGCTCAAGGTGGGATTCCTCAACGAGCTGGAAGGCCTTGCCGGGCGCCGCGCGCGGCTTAACCTGCCCACCTGGCGCCAGCAGGCACCGTTCGTCGTCATCTGGCTGTTGCTGCTGTGCGCCGCCGCTCGCCCGCAATGGCTGGGCGAACCGGTGCCGATCGCCGCCAGCGGCCGCGACCTGCTGGTGGCGGTGGACGTGTCCGGGTCGATGGACTTCCCCGACATGCAGTGGCAGAACGAGGACATCAGCCGCCTCGACCTGGTCAAGGCGCTGATGGGCGACTTCCTGCAAGACCGTGAAGGCGACCGCGTAGGCCTGATTCTGTTCGGCAGCCAGGCCTACCTGCAGGCGCCGCTCACCTTTGACCGGCGCACTGTGCGCACCTTCCTCATCGAGGCGCAAATCGGCATCGCAGGCAAGAACACCGCCATCGGCGACGCCATTGGCCTGGCGGTCAAACGCCTGCGCGAACGCCCGGCACAAAGCCGGGTGCTGGTGCTGATCACGGACGGCGCCAACAACGGCGGGCAGATTCACCCGCTGACAGCCGCCCGCCTGGCGGCCCAGGAAGGCGTGCGCATCTACACCATCGGTATCGGCGCCAACCCCGAAGCCAGTGGCACCCCAGGCCTGCTCGGCCTCAACCCGAGCCTGGACCTGGACGAAGCCGCGCTCAAGGAAATTGCCGACATCACCCACGGCGCCTACTTCCGCGCCCATGACGGCGCCGAACTGGACGCTATCGGCGATACCCTCGACCAACTGGAGCCAGTGGCCCAGCAACCGACCCAGGCGCGCACAGCCCAGGCCCTGTACGCCTGGCCCCTGGCGCTGGCGCTGCTGCTCAGCGTGCTGCTGGTGGTGGCCGTGCAGTGGCCAGACAACCTGTTGCAGCGCCTGCTGCGCAAGCCACGCTTCCTGCAGCCGCACCCGGAATGGCGCCAGCGCTTGAAGCGCCTGCGTTTAAGGAGGCGGCGATGATCGACTTGTGGCCCCAATGGCTGCGCCCACTCTGGCTGCTGGCGGTTCCCGTGCTCGGCTGGCTGCTGTACAAGCTGTGGCACCGGCGCAAGCGTGCCGGGCGCTGGCAGATGATTCTGCCACCCGCCTTCCATGGTGTACTGCTGGGTGGCGGCAGCGGCAGCACCAGCAAACTGCCGTGGGTGGCGCTGGGCCTCGCCTGGTTACTGGTGATCCTGGCGCTGCTTGGGCCCAGCTGGCAGCGGCTGGAAGAAAGCCGTCAGCGCCCGGCCGACCCCCTGGTGATCCTGCTCGAACTGACCCCGCAAATGCTCGCCGAGGACAGCCCGCCCAACCGCCTGGAACAGGCCCGGCGCAAGATCCTCGACCTGCTTGAACACCGCCGCGACAGCCAGACGGCGCTGGTGGTGTATGCCGGCTCCGCGCACACCCTGGTGCCGCTGTCCGACGACCTGGCCACCACCCGCAATTTGCTCGAGGCCATCGACCCGTCGATCATGCCCAAACCCGGCCAGCGTGCCGACCTGGCCGTGCAAAAAGGCCTGGCGCTCCTGGCCCAGAGCGGCCTCGGCCAAGGCCGCCTGCTGCTGGTAGGCTCGGCGCTCAGCGCCGCCGAGCGCCAGGGCATCACCCAGGCCCTCGGCCGCCAGGGCCCAAGCCTGCTGATGCTGGGCATCGGCAGCCGCGAAGGCGCCCCGGTGCGCCAGGCCAATGGCGAATACCTTAAAGACGACCAGGGCGGCATCCTCTTGCCTCGCCTGGACAGCGCCAGCCTGAAGGGTTTTATCAGCGGCACGGGCGGGCGCTACCGGCACGCCCGCATCGACGACCTCGACCTGCGTGGCCTGGGCCTGTTCGACAACCCGCGAAGCGGGCGCAATGACGGCCAAACCCTGCAACTGGACAGCTGGGCCGACCAAGGTTACTGGCTGCTGATTCCGTTGTTGCTGCTGGCCGCCTGCGCCGGCCGGCGCGGCTGGCTGTTCTGCCTGCCGCTGCTGCTGGCCTTGCCGCAGCCTGGCCAGGCTTTCGAGCTCAACGACCTGTGGCTGCGCCCCGACCAGCAAGGCCAGAAGCTGCTGGAGCAAAACCGCCCGGCCAGCGCTGCGCGTCACTTCCAAAACCCGCAATGGCGCGGCATGGCCCTGTACCAGGCCGGCGACTATGCCGGTGCCGCCGAGGCATTTTCCCAAGGCGACACTGCAGCAGCCCACTACAATCGAGGCAATGCCCTGGCCCACAGTGGCGAGCTGGAAGCCGCCCTGGATGCCTACGAGCAAGCCCTGGAGCGCCAGCCCGACCTGCAGGCCGCGTTGGACAACCAGGCGCTGGTGCAGCAACTGCTGCAGCAACGTGAAGCCAAGGCCGAGGAACAACCGCCCGGCAGCGATGCCCAAGGCACGCCCGGCAGCGAAACCGAAGGCAACAGCAGCTCGGCCAGCAGCCCGTCCCAAGGCACACCCGGCAACGACCAACAGGCCAGCCCCGAACAACCCGGCGAAAGCAGCAGCAACAGCCAGGCCGCCCCCGGCAACCAGGCCGGGGGCGACGACAGTGTCATCCAGCCGCCACAGCGCCCGGTGTCGACCAGCCTCGACGGCGAACAGCGCCAAGCCCTGGAGCAATGGCTGCGGGAGATCCCCGACAACCCGGCAGAGCTGCTGCGACGCAAATTCTGGTATGAACAGCAATTGCATCAGGAAAAATCACGATGAGTCGCTTCGGCGTCTTTCTCCTCACCCTGCTGTGGGCCGTGCTGGCCCAGGCCGAGCCGCTGCTGCAGGCCAGCGTCGACCGCACCCGCCTGGAAGCGGGCGAAAGCCTGGAACTGACTCTGGAAAGCCAGGACGTCACCCAGTTCGGCAAGCCCGACCTGCGCGCCCTGGAAGGTGACTTCGAAGTGCGCGGCACGCGCCAGTTGAACAGCCTGCACACCCTGGACGGCGAAACCCGCGCCAGCACCCGCTGGATCATCACCCTGCTGCCACGGCGCAGCGGTAGCCTGCGCATCCCCGAGCTGCGGCTGGGCCAGTCGCACAGCCAAGCCATCGAATTGCAAGTACTGCAGGCCGATGCCAGCCGCCAGGACAACGCTCAGGTATTCATCGAAGCGACCCTCGACAGCCACGACGTCTATGTCCAGGCCCAAGCCGTGCTGACCCTGCGCATCTACCACTCGGTAGCGCTGTACGACGACAGCAGCCTCAGCCCCCTGCAACTGGAGAACGCCAAGGTCGAGCCGCTGGGCGAGTCGCGCACGTATGAAAAGGAAATCAACGGCGTGCGTCATGGCGTGATCGAAACCCGCTATGCGGTGTATGCCCAGCAAAGCGGCACCCTCGACATCCCGTCGCTGACGTTCTCCGCCACGGCAGCTGCCAGCAACGACGAAGCAGCGCAGGCCAATGGCACGGCCCGCGCCGGCCACCAGGTGCAGGTCAGCTCGCTGTCCTTGCGCCTCACGGTACGGCCGATTCCGGCAGCCTGGCCGGCTGGCTTGCCGTGGTTGCCAGCCAGCAGCCTGACCCTGGAAGAGCACTGGAGCCCCGACCCGGGCAGCCAGCAGGTACAGATTGGCGACTCGCTGACGCGCAACATCACCTTGCGTGCCGAAGGCTTGTCCAGCACCCAACTGCCGCCGCTGCCGGCCACAGAAATCATCGGCCTGCGCCGCTACCCTGACCAGCCGCTGCTGCGCAACGAAATCAGCGAACGGGGCATGACCGCCAACCGCGAAGAGCGCGAGGCCCTGGTGCCAACCCACAGCGGCACGCTGGCCTTGCCGGCGCTGGAAGTGGCCTGGTGGAACACCCGCGAAGACCACCTGGAGCACAGCAGCCTGCCGGCGCGCACGCTGAACGTGCAGGACAACCCGGCACTGAGCGCCGACACCCCGGTGGGCGACAACAGCAGCGCCAGCACCCTGCTGTGGCCCTGGCAGCTGTCCACACTGGTGTTTGCCCTGACCACCGTGCTGGGCTTTGCCCTGTGGTGGCGCGCCCGTTCGCGGCCAGCGGTGCTGCGCACGGCGCAGAACGGGCCAAGCCCACGCACCTTGCTGGACGACCTCAAGCGCGCATGCCAGGCCAACGACCCCCAGGCTACGCGCCAGGCGCTGGATGCCTGGGCCCGGCAGCAACCGGAAACCCTGGCCGAGATGGCGGCGCGCTTCGTGCCGTTGTCGGATGCGCTGGATGGTTTGAACGGGGCGTTGTACAGCGAGAGCGGGCAGTATTGGCAGGGGGAGGATTTGTGGCGGGCGATTGGTACCATTCCGCCAGCTGAGCAGGTGTTGCTGCCAGCGGGCGAGAGCGGCAGCTTGCCGCCGCTCTATCCCAAGTGATGCGCAGTGGCTGGTTGCGAATTTTCAGCTCGTGGCCGCCCCTGACAATACTTCCTCGAACGGGTTCCAGCTCTGCTGCCCTTTGGCCTGCTTCAGGTAATAGGCACGGTTGGTCAGGAAGCTGTACAGAAACGCGAACCCCATGCTGATACCGTTATCCAGAGGACGCGGGATTTCGCTGCCCGTCGCGACCTCATAGAAGCTCAGCAGCAGCCCGATGCCGATGATGATGGCCAGCATGACCAGGTTCTTCTTCCACAGCCCCAGCACGAACCAATAGATCGGGCCGAAGAAAAAGGCTATGAAATTGTTGTTGATCAGCAACTTCTTCCCGAATGGCAAGGCGCGGAATGCGGCTTTGTATGACTCGGAGGTGGGGGCGCCGTACTGATCGAAGAAGGCAAATCGCTCCCGCCATTTTGGCTTGAGGTTATCCGGGGAAGATTGGGTCTGAGGGATGCCTTCCATTGGTGACTCCTGTGATTGTCGTCCGTGGGTTTCGAATAGCCGTGATCATGGCCGTTTCGGAGGGTAGATCAGCATACTTTTGAGGGCAAGCTTGACCCCTGGTGCAGAGCGAGAGCCAGCTCACAGAACGTTCAAGGTGGAAGTGGCCGAGCGTGTGCTTGGTGCTTTGCCGCGACACTTCCGTGGGGCAAACCGAGATGAGCGACACCCTGCTATCAATGTCAGCTTTTCATGGAACCAACGTGGCAACCCGCGTCAACGCCTGGAAAATGCCATCCATGAACAAGGGTTTAATGCGCGGGCTTGCCTGTAGGACAACCAGCACCGTGTGCCTATGAGATCAAGCGCTGAACTTTCGGGCCGCACAGCGGCCCCGTGCTTGGGTTACCATACCGCCCTTGCGCAACACCCATCACCCAAGCCAAGCCCTCGCTTGCTCGACTCGACACCAACAGGTCATCCATGCGTCTGTTTCATACCTCCGACTGGCACCTGGGCCAAAGCCTGCACGGCCAGGAACGCGACTTCGAACACGCCTGCTTCCTCGACTGGCTGCTCGGCCAGCTGCGCCTGCGCCAGCCGGATGCGCTGCTGATTGCGGGCGACATCTTCGACACCGTCAACCCGCCCGTCAAAGCCCAGGAACGCCTCTACGACTTCATCGTCCAGGCCCATGAGCAACAGCCCAAGCTGGACATCGTGATGATCGCCGGCAACCACGACTCCGGTTCGCGCATCGAGCTGCCCGCCGCACTCATGCGCCGCCTGCGCACCCATGCGTTGGGCCGTGTGCACTGGCTGGACGAGGGCCAGCTGGATGCCGAGCGCCTGCTGATCCCTCTGACCAACGGCCGGGGCAAGGTCGCTGCCTGGTGCCTGGCCCTGCCGTTCCTGCGCCCGGCCGAAGTGACCGGCCCGCAGCTGGGTGACGACTACCTGCAAGGCATCACCCAGGTGCATCAGCAACTGATCGCCGCCGCCCTGAAGAAACGCAAGAAAGACCAGGCGCTGATCGCCATCAGCCACGCGCACATGGCCGGTGGCGCGGTGTCGGAAGACTCCGAACGCAGCCTGATCATCGGCAACGCCGAGGCGCTGCCGGCCAAGCTGTTCGACAAGGCTATCAGCTACGTCGCCCTGGGCCATCTGCACAAGCCGCAGAAGGTCAACCGCGAAGAGCGCATCCGCTACAGCGGCTCGCCAATCCCGCTGTCGTTCGCCGAAATCAACTACCCGCACCAGGTCCTGGAAGTGGAGTTGGACGGCAACGGCCTGGTCAGCGTCGAGCCACGCCCCGTTCCACGCGCCGTGGCCCTGCAACGGGTGGGCCCGGCACCGCTGGGCGAGCTGTTGCAGCAACTGGCCGACCTGCCAGTGATCGACCTGCTTGAAGACCCCAACCGCCAGCCCTGGCTGGAGGTGCGGGTGATGCTCGACGAGCCGCAACCCGACCTGCGCCAGCAGATCGAAACCGCGCTTGAAGGCAAAGCGGTACGGCTGATCCGTATCAGCGCCGAGTACGCCGGCCGCAACAACGCCGAAGACGATGACCTGGCCTTTGTCGAACTGGCCCAGATGACCCCGCAAGACCTGTTCAGCCGCGCCTGGGAACAAGCCTACGGCAACCCCGCCGACGAGCAGGCGCTGGCCGACTTCGCCCTGCTGTTGCAGGACGTACAGCAGGAAGAGGAACAGCCATGAAGATTCTCGCCATCCGCCTGAAGAACCTGGCATCGCTGGCCGGCCCGATCGACATCGATTTCACCGCAGAACCCTTGGCCAGCGCTGGCCTGTTCGCCATCACCGGGCCTACCGGTGCTGGCAAGAGTACCTTGCTTGACGCCCTGTGCCTGGCGCTGTTCGGCACCGTGCCGCGCCTCAATGCCATTGGCCGTGAGGCCAAGGTGCCGGATGCCGACGGCGACATCCCCACCTCCGACCCGCGCAACCTGCTGCGCCGTGGCACCGGCAGCGGTTTTGCCGAGGTCGACTTCGTCGGCATCGACGGCCGCCGCTACCGCGCCCGCTGGGAAGCCAACCGCGCCCGCGACAAGGCCAACGGCAAACTGCAACACAGCCGTCAGAGCTTCTACGACCTCGACAGCGAGCAAGTGCTCGGCAGTGGCAAGAACGAATACAAGCAACTGGTCGAAGCCCGCCTGGGCCTGAACTTCGAGCAGTTCACCCGTGCGGTGATGCTGGCCCAGAGCGAGTTCGGCGCGTTTCTCAAAGCCGACGACAAAGACCGCAGCGAGTTGCTGGAAAAGCTCACCAACACCGCGATCTACACCCGCCTGGGCCAGCGTGCCTTCAGCAAGGCGCGCGAAGCCGGCGAGGCACACAACGCCCTGAAAGAACGCGCCAGCCATCTGCTGCCGATGGCTGCCGAGGCCCGTGCCGAGCTCGACCAGCGCCTGGAGCAGGCGCAACAGCAGTTCAAGGCCGACCAGGCCGGCGAGCGCCAGCTGGAGCAGCAACGCAACTGGCTGAATGAACAACGCCAGCTACAAGCCCAATACACCGAAGCCAATACCACGCTGCAGGCCGCCGAACTGGACTGGCAACAGCTGGCCGAACCACGCCTGGACCTGGCACGCCTGGAGCGCCTGGCCCCACAGCGTCACCAGTTCCACCGCCGACAGGCCCTGACCGCACAGCTGGCCCCAGTGGCCGCGAAGATGGCCGAACAGCAACAGCAGCAAGCCGAACTGCAGGTGCGCACCCGCGAACTCGAACAGGCGCTGGACACTACGCGCCAAGCGCTTGCCGACCGCCAGGCCGAGCACGGCGAGAACGCGCCGCGCCTGCGCCAGGCCTTTGCCACCCAGGATACGCTGGCACGCCTGGACCAAGAGCTGGCCGCCCAGCGCAGCATCGACCAGCAGGCGCAACAGCAGGTCACTGACGGCCAGCAGCAATTGCAGCAGCTGGAAGACAACCAGCAACGCAGCGTGCAGCAACTGGCGCAGATCGACACCGCGCTTGCCGACAGCCAGCACCTGGCGGACCTGGCCAATGCCTGGCACGCCTACCTGCCGCAACTGAAGCAGGTGATGCTGATAGGTGGCCGGCTGACCAAGGGCCGAGAAGAGCTACCCGGCTTGCAGGCCCAGGCCAGCCAGGCCAATGCGCGCTTGCAGGCCGAGCGCGACGCCTACGACCTGTTGTTCCGTGAAGCCAAGGCCGAACCCCAGGCCCTGGCCGAGCAGATCGACCTGCTCGGCGGCATGCTGCAGGACAACCGCAAACAGCAGCGCGCCGTAGAGGAAATGTCACGCCTGTACGGCCGCGAACAGGAGCTGCGCCAGCAGCTGGATGCCCTGCGCGAACGGCAGCAGCAGGCCATGCTGCAACGCCAGCAACTGATTACCGAAGGCACCGCCGCCAAGGCCGAGCTGGAGGCCGCCGAACAGGCGTTGACGCTCACCCGTCAACTGCTGGAACGGCAACGTCTGGCACGCAACACCAGCGTCGAAGAACTGCGTGAACAACTGCGTGACGGCGAACCCTGCCCGGTCTGTGGCAGCGCCGAACACCCCTTCCATCAGCCAGAAGCGCTGCTGCAGAGCCTGGGTCGCCATGACCAGGCCGAAGAGCACGCCGCGCAGAAGCAGGTCGAAACGCTCAACAGCAAGCTGGTGGAGCTGCGTACCCAGCTGGGTGTGGTCAATGCCCAGCTCAAGGACTTCCAGCAGCAACAGCAGCACCTGGGCGAACAGTTGCAACCACTGGTGGCTCAGGTACAGGCCCACAGCCTGTGGCCAGCCCTCGCCCCGCAGGACGACAAGGCCCGTAGCGCCTGGCTCGACAGCCAGCTGCGTCGCCTGGATGAAGAAATCAGCCAGGACGAGAAACGCCAGAGCGCCCTGCTGGCCCTGCAAAAAGACGCCGCCCGCCTGAACCAGCAATTGCAGGCGGCCCACGACGCCCAGCAACAGGCCCAGCGCCATCTGGAGCAACAGCACCAGGCCCTGGCCAACGATGAGCAACAGTTGCAGCAAGGCCTTGACGACCTGGCCGGTGTCTTGCCCAAGGAAGCCCTCAAGGCCCTGAACGAAGATCCGGCCAATGCCTTCCTCGCCCTCGACCAGCAGATTGCCCAGCGCCTGCAGCAACTGGAACAGCGCAAGGACGAACTGGAAGAGCAGCAGGCCCGCCAAGCCCAGCTGGACAAACTGCGCGATCAGCAACAGGCGCGCGTGCAAGGCCTGCAGCAGTTGCAACACACGCTCGCGGCCCTCGACGAACAGCGCCAGCAGGCCCAGACGTCGCTCGGCGAGCTGCTTGGCGAACATGCCAGTGCCGAAGCCTGGCAGCAGCATATGGAAGCCACGCTGGAACAAGCCCGCGCCCTCAATGCCGACACCGCCCAGCGCCTGCAAGATCTACGCACCCAAGGCGTGCAACTGGCCAGCGAACTCAAAGCCAATACCCAGCAACAACAAGCACTGGATGCCGAATGCCAACAGTTGCAGGCCCAGATCGCCCAGTGGCGCAGCGAGCATCCGGAACTGGACGATGCCGGCCTCGATCGCCTGCTGGCCATGGATGACGCGCAGGTCAATGAATTGCGCCAGCGTTTGCAAGGCGCGGAAAAAGCCATCGAGCAGGGCCGTGTGCTGCTGCAGGAGCGCGAACAGCGCCTGCAGCACCACGCTGCACAGATGACCGTGGACACCCCGGCCGAAGCCCTGGAACACGCCCTGACCGAGCTGCGCGGGCGCCTGGCCAACCATGAGCAGCAATGCGCCGAATTGCGTGCACAACAGGCCGACGACCAGCGCCGGCAGCAGGCCCACCAGGCGCTGGCGGCAGAAATCGAACAGGCCCACCAGCAGTGGCAACGCTGGGCCCGCCTCAATGCCCTGATCGGTTCGGCCTCCGGTGATGTGTTCCGCAAGATCGCCCAAGGCTACAACCTTGACCTGCTGCTGCACCACGCCAACGCCCAGCTACGTCAGCTGGCCCGTCGCTATCGCCTCAAGCGCGGCGGCAGCGCCCTTGGCCTGCTGGTGCTGGACACCGAGATGGGCGACGAACTGCGTTCGGTGCACTCGTTGTCGGGCGGGGAAACCTTCCTGGTGTCGCTGGCCCTGGCCCTGGGCCTGGCGTCGATGGCGTCCAGCACCTTGCGTATCGAGTCGCTGTTCATCGACGAAGGCTTCGGCAGCCTCGACCCCGAGTCGCTGCAACTGGCAATGGACGCCCTCGACGGCTTGCAAGCCCAGGGTCGCAAAGTGGCGGTGATTTCCCACGTACAGGAAATGCACGAGCGCATCCCGGTGCAGATCCAGGTGCGGCGCCAGGGTAATGGCCTCAGTGACGTGGAGGTGTGCGGGTGATCCTCTACTCGTTCCGCCGCTGCCCGTGGGCCATGCGTGCGCGCCTGGCCCTGCGCTATGCCGGCTGCGAGGTGCAGATCTGCGAAGTGGCGATGAAGAACAAGCCGGCAGAGCTGCTGGCCTTGTCGCCCAAGGGCACGGTACCGGTGCTGGACACCGGTGCCGAGGTACTGGAAGAGAGCCTGGACATCATGCGCTGGGCGCTGACGCAAAACGACCCGCAGGATTGGCGGCTACAGGCCCACCCTGCAGCTGCGCAGCAGGCTGAAACGCTGATTGCGCGCAATGACACCACGTTCAAGGCGCACGTGAACCTGTACAAGTATGCCGAACGTTACCCGGAGCATTCCCGCGAGCATTACCGCCAGCAGGCCGAGGCCTGGCTGGCGGAGCTCGAAGGCTTGCTGGTGGGGCGGGCTTACCTGCTGGCCGACCACCCGAGCTTGGCCGATGCCGCGTTGCTGCCCCTGATGCGCCAGTTTGCCGGGGTCGAACCGCAGTGGTTCGCCGAGGCGGCTTATCCGCGTGTGCGGAGCTGGCTGGAGGGGTGGCTGGCTTCGGAGCTGTTCAGGTCAGTGATGGCCAAATGAGTTCACGCGATACCTTGTAGGAGCGGCCTTGTGTCGCGATAGGGGCGCGCAGCGCCCCCCAAATATCTACATCACAGCCGAGATAGCCGGGGGCCGCCTTGCGGCCCTGTCGCGACACAGGCCGCTCCTACAGGACACCGCACAAGGCTCAGTGGTGGTGCTTGCCACTCAGGGCCGCATGGAAATTGGCGCTCTGGCGCAGATACTGCTCGGTGTAGCTGTGGGTGGCAGAAGCCTTGCTGCTGTCGGCATGGGCATGCGCTGGCAGGACGACCGATGCGGAAATGGCGGATGCGGCAATAACCGGGAAGAGATTGAAGTTCATCTGGGTTGACCTCGACGGCGGTGGTTTGACGGTGGCCCTTCTGGGCCTTGGGTCAAACTTACGCCGCCGAGGCCGCACGCAAAAATTCATTGCGGCAGTACCGATTATCACGCTGATCGATATCACTCGATGAACTTGAGGTCCGAGGGTGCATCCTGCTTCAGCGTCTGCACCGTCTCCAGCAGCTTGCCACTGCGCGGATCGCGACGTATCACCACGATCTGGTTGCTCTTCTGGTTGGCCACCAGCAGGAAGTTGTCACTCGGGTCCAGGGCAAACTCCCGAGGGTGATCACCTTCTGCCGGGCGACGCTGCAGGAACGTCAACTGGCCGTCCTGCTTGCCCACGCTGAACGCCACAATTTCATTGGCCGTGCCACGGTTGCTCACGTACAGGAAGCGCCCGTCCGCCGACAGGTGCAAGCCACCAGCAGCCTTCGCTGCGGCCTCCTGGCGCTCGGTCAGGGGTAAGCGCTGGCGTTCAACCAGGTTGCCGTCCTGCACATCGAACATCACCACCTCGGCGTTCATTTCCAGGGTGAGGTAAGCGTGCTGGCCCTTGGCGTCGAACAGCAAGTGACGCGGACCGCTGCCCGGCGGCAAGGCCACGGACGCAGGTATCGCCGCTGTCAGCGGGTGGTCCACACTGGCACCGTCGTAGCGGTAGATGAACACCTTGTCGGCACCCAGGTCGCTGGCATACAGGTGCTGGCCATCCGGCGACAGCACCAGCGAATGCACGTGGGCACCGGCCTGGCGCTCAGGGTTGACCCCGCTCGCCTTATGCCGGGCCTGTTGCACCACGGGCTTGAGCTTGCCGTCCTTGGCCACCGGGATCACCACCAGGCTGCCACCGGGGTCGGGGTTGACCGCGTAGTTGGCCACGAACAGGTAGCGCTGGTCACGGCTGAGGCTGGCGTGGGTGGGCTCGTCGCCCTGGGTGACGACTTGGTTGAGCGGCTTGATTTCGCCTTTGCTGCTGATGCTGAAACTGCTGGCATGGCCCTGCGGGGTCTCATTCACCGCGAACAGCTGACGCTGGTCGGCCGACAGCACCAGCCACGAAGGGCTGACGCTTTTCACCACCTGCAGGGGTGTGGGGCCGATTTGGCCGGCCTTGTCGTCGAACTGATAGCGGTAGATACCCTGGCTGGCGCCATCGGTGTAGCTGCCCACCAGTAAGGTGGCAGCCTGGGCGGAGATTGTCAGGCTCATCAGGCTAGCGGTCAGCAGGCTTGTCCAGGTCCGGTTCATCTTGGTCATCATCCGGGGCACGAAAGGCACTCATACAGACTAGCCGATGCTCGCCGTTGGCATCGTTGAGTTGCCATTCATCGCCGGTGGCGATAGCGGCAGCGACTTGTTCGGGGGTGAAGGACCAGCGGCGAAGCTGGCGACCGTCCATGCATTCGACGGTGAGACCGGATGCGTCGGCGGTGAAATCGAAGGCGTGCAGGCCGTCAATCAGGAGCATGTCGCAGGACTGCAGGGCGGTGGCGAGGGGTGACATGGGGGTACCTGTGGGAGATGTGGCGCCATTATAACCCGGGGGCTGCTTTGCAGCCCCCTTGCGATTCAATGGGCGAAAATCGAGCCCCCCTCCTTGCCCACCATCTTCTCCGGCTTGATCAGGAACCGTGCCAGCGCCGGCAGCAGCCACAGCGCGCCAAACATGTTCCACAGCAGCATGAAGGTCAGCATCAGCCCCATATCAGCCTGGAACTTGATTGCCGAGAAGATCCAGGTGCATACGCCGATGGCCAGGCACAAGCCAGTGAACAACACGGCTTTACCCGTCGAGCGCAGGGTCTGGTAATAGGCCTCCTGCAACGGCAGCCCCGCACGCAGGAAGCTCTCCAGCCGGCTGTAGATGTAGATGCCGTAATCCACGCCAATCCCCACCCCCAGCGCCACCACCGGCAAGGTCGCCACCTTCACCCCGATGCCCATGTAGGCCATCAGCGCGTTGCCCAGCACCGAGGTCAGCACCAGGGGCAGCACGATGCACAGCGTGGCGGCGAACGAGCGGAAGGTGATCAGGCACATCACTGCCACGCAGATGTACACCAGGATCAGGATGGTCAGCTCGGCCGACTTGATCACTTCGTTGGTCGCTGCCTCGATACCGGCGTTGCCCGCCGCCAGCAGGAACTGCAGGCCTTCCTTGTTATGGCTGTCGGCAAACGCCTTGGCCACGGCGGTGACGCGCTCCAGCGTTTCAGCCTTGTGGTCATTGAGGAACACCAGCACGGGTGCCAATGAGCAGTCGCCGTTGTAAAGGCCGTCAGCCCGGGCGATGGAGTTGTTGAGGATGTCCGGGTTACGCGACAGGGTTTCCCATTTCAGGCTGCCCTCGTTCATGCCCTTGATCACCTGTTTGGAAACGGTGACCAGGGAAATCGCCGACTGCACGCCAGGGGTGTTTTCCATGGTCCACATCAGCTCGTCGATCGGCGCCATGGTCGAGTGGACCGAGCACTTCTCCGACGGCGTCTTGACCATGATCACCAGCACATCGGAACTGGTCGAGTAGTTGCTGATGATGAAGTTGTTGTCCTGGTTGTAGCGCGAGTCGGGGCGCAGTTCCGGCGCGCCCTGATCGAGGTCGCCGATCTTCAGGTTCTGGCTGTACCACAGGCCACCGGCGAAGGCGAGCAGCGCCAGCACCACCGACACCGGCGCCACCTTGGCACTGGCGAAGTTCGACAACAGGCGCCAGAACGGGTGCTCGCGGGTCGCGTCTTTCTTGCTGCGCTCGATGGCCTTCTTGCTGATGCCCACGTAGGAGATGGCCACCGGCAACAGGATCAGGTTGGTGAACACGATCACCGCCACGCCGATGGAGGCGCCGATGGCCAATTCGCGGATCACCCCAATGTCGATGATCAGCAGGGTAATGAAGCCCACTGCGTCAGCAAGGATGGCAATCATTCCCGGCAGAAACAACTGACGGAATGTGCGCCGGGCAGCGGTAAGGGCGTTGTCGGCGTCACTCGACTGCAGGGCGATGCCGTTGATCTTCTGCACCCCGTGGGAAATGCCAATGGCGAAGATCAGGAACGGCACCAGCATCGAGTACGGGTCCAGGCCAAAGCCCACCGCATGCATCAGCCCCAGCTGCCAGACCACCGCCACCAGCGTGGTGATGAGCACGGCGACAGTGCTGCGGATGCACCAGGTGAACCAGTACAACAGCACCCAGGTGATCACCAGGGCGACGCCGAAGAACATCGCCACCATCACCAGGCCATCGATCAGGTCACCGACCTTCTTGGCAAAGCCGACGATGTGGATTTTTACATTGGGGTTCTGCGCCTGGAACTTGTCGCGGATCTTCTCCTCCAGCAAGTGAGAGAACTGCTGATAGTCCAGCTTCACCTGTTTGCCCGGGTCCTGCGGGTCGGGGTAGCTCTCCAGCAGCGGCACGTCGACGATGCTGGACTTGAAGTTGTTGCCTACCAGGCGCCCCACCTGGCCTGACTTGAGCACGTTGTCGCGCAGGGTATCGAGGCTGTCCTGCGACCCGTTGTAGGTGTTAGGGATGACCTCGCCACCGGAAAAACCCTCTTCGGTGACCTCGCTCCAGCGCACGCTGGGGCTCCACAGTGACTTCAGCCCGGCCCGGTCGACACCGGGGATGTAGAACACCTCATCATGGATCTGACGCAGGGTCTCCATGTAGTCCTTGTCGAAGATGTCACCGTTCACCGCCTCCACCGAGATGCGCACGGTATTGCCGAGGTTGGCCAGGTCGTTGCGGTGCTCCATCATCTGCTCGATGAATGGGTGCTGCAGCGGGATCATCTTCTCGAAGCTGGTGGACGGGCGAATCTGCGTGGCCTGCCAGAACAGGAAAATGCTGACCAGCACGCACAGGGCGATGACCACTGGGCGGTTGTTGAAGATCAGGCGTTCGAGCAGCGTGGCTTTATCCTGGTGATGCGGGTGCATGGTAATGCTCTCCCTGCTGGTCATGGACGCACCTCCGGGGCAGGCTGATCAGCCCCGTCGGCGCTGGCCAGGTGCACACCACCCTGCCCCACCAGCAGCAGGCCGCCGTTGGCCAGGCCACTGACGCCGGCCAGGGCCAGGCGGTCGGCGCGGTTGTACACGCTGAAGGTCTGGCCGTCGTCCGTGCTGCGCAGCACGCTGCCACCATTGCCGACCAGCACCAGGCTGCCATCATCGACAAGCGTAGCGCCTGCCAGGCCGAACTCCAGGGTACCGCGCGCGGCCTTGAGTTCGATCGGCTGCCAGCTGTCACCGAAGTCGCTGGAGCGGAACAGGTTGCCGCGAAGGCCGTAGGCCAGCAGGGTCTGCGGCCTGGCGGTGCCGATCACGCCGAACAGCGAGCCCTCGTACGGGCCTTGGACCTTGGTCCAGGTCTGGCCGTTGTCGGTGGAGCGGAACATGCCGCCCTGCTCACCCACGATAAACAGGCCGGCATCGCGCACTTGGGTGATACCGTTCAGGTGCAGTTGGTCCGGGTTGTCCAGCCGTTCGGCCACATCCTGCCAGTGCTGCCCACCATCGGTGGTTTCCAGCAAGGCACCATAGGCCCCTACGGCAAAGCCGTGCTGGGCGTCGAGGAAAGTGACATCGAGCAAGGGCGCTTCACGGGCGAGGTCTTCGAACTGCTTGCTCCAGGTGGCGCCGCCGTCGCTACTGGCGAGGATCTGCGCGTCATGGCCGACGGCCCAGCCACGCTTGTCGTCGAGGAAGAACACGGCAGTGAGCAATTGCCGGGTGGGTACCCGGGCCTGGGTCCAGGTACTGCCTTGGTCGTCGGAGAACAGAATGTGGCCGCGATCACCCACCACCACCAGGCGCTTGCCGGCATGGGTGGCGTCGATCAACAGGCTTTGGCTGGCCTTGGCCGATTCGGTGGAGTATTGGTCGGCGGCTGCGGCCTGGGCGCTGTCGGCCCACACCCCCAATGCCAGTGCCAGCATCGCGCTGGCTGCCCATGGCCAGGCACCACGCCTGGCTGGCGTACGTAACTGTTCCCTCATGACTGCCCCCTTGTTGTGTTCTTGTTGGTGGGTCAATGCATTGCAGGCTTTGCAAAAAGCCTGATCTAGAGGCCTGCAATAGCTTGAGGAGATCGTAGCGGGGATGTTTGCGGGAGTACAACGGGCGGGGTGTTATGTTTTGTTGTCGGCCGGGGAAAGCCGGGGCCGCTGGGCGGCCCTTCGCGGGTAAACCCGCCCAACAAAGGTTACATCCCCCTGTAGGAGCGGGTTCACCCGCGAAGGGCTGCAAAGCAGCCCCAATTCACAAGAATTACGCCAGACTCTTGCTCACAACCTCATACACATCACTGGACAACTCACCCGAAGCCAGAATGCGCTCCAGCTCACCCTTCATCAGCGCCTGACGCGCATCGTCATACTTGCGCCAGCGGGTCAGCGGCGCCAGTTGCCGCGAGGCAATCTGCGGATTCAGCGCATTCAGCTCGATCACCAGGTCCGCCAGGAAGCGATACCCGGAGCCATCGGCAGCATGGAAGTTGACCAGGTTCTGCCCGGCAAAAGCACCGATAAGCGCACGCACCTTGTTCGGGTTCTTCAGGGTGAAGGCCGGGTGCTGCATCAACGCCTTGACCCGCGCCAGCCCGCCCGGCAGCGTGCTGGCCGCCTGCACGCTGAACCATTGGTCCATGACCAGCGGGTTGTCCTTGAAGTGCTCGGCAAAGGCCTCCAGCGCTTTGGCGCGCTCGGCCTCGAACGGCGAGTTGACCAGTACCGCCAGCGCGGTAAGGCGCTCGGTCATGTTGTCGCAGTGCTCGAACTGCTCCAGGGTCGCGTCCAGCACCTGTTGCTTGCCACTCTGCATCAGGTACGACAGGGCGATGTTCTGCAGGCTGCGGCGGGCAAAGTGCTCGGCCGAGGCCACATAGGCAGTACTGCGCGACACTTCACGGTTGGCCTGGTAACGCGCCCACAGGGCGTCGAACAGGTGTTCGGCGATCTGCTGGCGTGCGAACTCGCGGGCGGCGTGGATGGCGTCGACGTCGGCCACCTGGCTGATCTCGGTAAGATACGCCTCACCTGGCAGCGAGAGCATTTCGGCCACCATGGCCGGGTCCAGCGATACATTGCCCAGCACAGTGCCCAGGGCGGTGATCAGGCGCTGGTCGAGCTTCAGGGCTTCGCCGCGTTGATGCTGGCCGATCAGTTCCTGCAGTACCTGCACCGACAGCTGCTGGCCCGCTTCCCAGCGGTTGAAGCCGTCGCTGTCGTGCTGCATCAGGAACATCAGCTGGTCGCGGTCATACGGGAAGCTCAGCTTCACCGGGGCGCTGAAGCCACGCAGCAGCGATGGCAGCGGCTTGGACTGGATGCCCTGGAAGGTGAAGGTTTGCTCGGCCTCGGTCACCGACAGCACGCGGCTGCTCCCTTGAGCAGCGTCTTCGCCAGCCAACTGCAGCGGCAGATCGTTGCCAGCGGCATCCAGCAGGCCCAGCTCAACCGGGATCACGAACGGCAGTTTCTCGGCCTTGTCCGGGGTCTGCGGGCAGCTCTGGCGGAACGTCAGGCTGTAGGTCTGCGCGGCGGCGTCATACGCCTCGCTGACCTCCAGACGTGGGGTGCCAGCCTGGCTGTACCAGCGCTTGAACTGGGTGAAGTCGACGCCGTTGGCGTCTTCCATGGCCTTGATGAAGTCGTCGGTGGTTACCGCCTGGCCATCGTGACGTTCAAAGTACAGGTCGCTGCCTTTACGGAAGCCTTCGGTCCCCAACAGGGTACGGACCATGCGCACCACTTCGGCGCCCTTCTCGTAGACGGTCAGGGTGTAGAAGTTGGAGATTTCGATGAAGCTGTCCGGGCGCACCGGGTGGGCCATGGGGCCGGCGTCTTCGGCGAACTGGTGGGTGCGCAGGTAGGCGACGTCTTCGATGCGTTTGACCGTGCGCGAGTTCATGTCGGCACTGAACTCGGCATCGCGGAACACCGTGAAGCCTTCCTTCAGCGACAGCTGGAACCAGTCACGGCAGGTGACACGGTTGCCCGACCAGTTGTGGAAGTACTCGTGGGCGACCACCCCTTCGACGCGCTGGTGCGCAGCATCGGTGGCGGTTTCGGCGCGGGCCAGCACGCAGCTGGAGTTGAAGATGTTCAGGCCCTTGTTTTCCATGGCGCCCATGTTGAAGTCATTGACCGCAACAATCATGAAGATGTCCAGGTCGTACTCGCGGCCATAGACTTCTTCGTCCCAGCGCATGGACTTTTTCAGGCTGACCATGGCGTGGTCGCACTTGTCGATGTTCTCGGGTTCGACGTAGATACGCAGGGTCACCTCACGGCCGGACTGGCGGGTGAAGCTGTCTTCAACGCACCACAGGTCACCGGCCACCAGGGCAAACAGGTAGGCCGGCTTCATGAACGGGTCTTCCCAGGTCGCCCAGTGGCGGCCATCTTCGGCCGGCCCGCTGCCGATCGGGTTGCCGTTCGACAGCAAGACCGGGTAGCGATGCTGCTCGGCGATGACCGTGGTGGTGAAGGTGCTCATCACGTCCGGGCGGTCGAGGTAGTAGGTGATCTTGCGGAAGCCCTCCGCCTCGCACTGGGTGCAGAACATCTTGCCCGACTTGTACAGGCCTTCCAGGGCGGTGTTGCTTTCCGGGTGGATCTTCACGCTGGTGTCGAGGGTGAAGCGCTCGGCCTTGGGCTGCACGGTCAGGCTGTCGGCGTCGAGCTGGTACTCGCCTGGCTGCAGTTCCTGGTCATCCAGCGAGGCGCGCAGCAGTTCCAGCTGCTGGCCATCGAGCTCCAGTGGCGGCAGGCCGGCACCGCGTGCCGGGTTGCGACGCATGACCAGTTGCGCGTGAACCAGCGTGTGGTCCTCGAACAGCTCGAAGGTCAGGTGCGTCTCGTCGATCAGGTACTCCGGCGCCTGGTAATCCTTGAGGTAGATCACTTGCGGTTGTTCGGTACGCATGTGCAGGTCCTTTTTACTGGAGCACGGCCAACTGGTAGGCCGTGTACTTGCGAATATTGATCACACCGGTGTCGAAGATCAGGTACTGGCCCTTGATGCCCAGCAGCGTGCCCTCGGCCACCGGGTCCTTGTCGAGGTTGAAGCTGACAATCTTCTTCGGGTACGCCTCGACCGGGTAGTTCATCTGCACCACTTCGGCGTCCGGCAGCGGCTGGATCGCCTGCAGGCCAAAGCGCCCCTGCAGCTCGCGCAGGCCGTCGGCGCAGGCTTCGAAGACCTGCTCCCGGATGGCCGGCAGGTCGAGCACCTCGGCATCGCCCTTGAGCAGCGCGCGCCAGTTGGTCCGGTCTGGCACCTGGCTGCGCAACACGTCTTCGACCAGGCCCGATTGCTGCCGGGTGGCCACGCGCATAATCGGCAACGCCTGGCTGGCGCCCTGGTCGAGCCAGCGGGTAGGCAGCTGGGTGGCACGGGTGATGCCGACCTTGATCCCCGACGAATTGGCCAGGTAGACGACGTGGTCGGTCATGCAGAACTGTTCGCCCCACGACGGTTCGCGGCAGGTGCCGGCGTCGTAGTGGCATTTTTCCGGGGCCATGATGCACACGTCGCACTGGGCCAGCTTGGTCATGCACGGGTAGCAGTACCCCTGGCTGAAGCTGGTCTTGGTGCGCTTGCCGCAATGGCTGCAATGAATGGCGCCGAGGTATTCCAGGCGCAGGCGCTGGCCGATCATGGGGTTGACCGGCACCTGGGTGTCATCCAGGCGGAAGCTGTACTGCACCACCGGTGCCTGCAGGCTTACGGCCATCTTGCTCAACGAGCCACGTGCGAGTTCGATCAATGTACCGAGTCCGACTTGAACAGAATGTTGGCGATGGGCGCGGACTTCGACGCACATTCCTGTGGGCCCATGTAGCCGGTGCGCTGGTCTTCGGGCAGGTTCTTCATCTCCCAGGCGATGACCGCCTGCAGCGACAGCTCTTTCTGCTCGGCGGTGAGCTTGCGGCCGTCGGACCATTTGCCGATTTCCACGGCCAGTTTCAGGCTCTGGTAGATTTCCGGGGTGATGTTTTCAATCATTTGCGCGAAAGTGGACATAGTGTCTCCTGATTCAAGCCGACAGTTTACGCCGGGCCAGCGCCCCACCCAAGAGCCCGGTCAGGCATCCGATGAGCAGCCCGCCGACGTGGGCGGCATTGGCGATCTGGCCAAGGCCGAGCGTGCCGACCACGCCGGTCAGGCATACCACCAGCCAGATCAGCATCATCACCAGCACGCCCTTGGGCAGGTTGAAGTAACGGTCAGGCGCCAGCCACTGGTACAGCCAGATATGCCCGAGCAGGCCGTACAGCACGCCGGACAGACCGCCAAACAGGCTCGGCCCGCTGGTGTAGTGCTGGGCCAGGTTGGACACCAGGCTGAACAGCAGGGTCAGGCCCAGCAACGCCCACGGGCCCTGGCGCAGTTCGATGCGTTTGCCCAGCTCCCAGTACCACAGGCTGTTCATGGCCAGGTGCAGCACGCCGAAATGCAGCAGCATGGGCGATACCAGGCGCCACCACTGGCCTTCATCCAGGCTTTGCGCCAACGGGCTGAAGTACAGGTAGTCGCCCTGGACACGGAAGTCGAGGAAGGTGAACCAGCTGATGGTGGTGAAGTTGTCGCCAAGGCCCGTGAGGCCGGCGACGATGAAGCACAGTAGCAGGGTCAGGGTGGTGATCTTGCAGGCCTTGGCCTGGGCTACCAGGGAAGGTTGTGTGGGGGCATTCGCGGGTGACCCCGCCCCTACAGGGTCGGCGGTGGCCGGCAGGTCGGCGTTGCCGTCGGGGTAGCGCTGGTAGAGCTGCAGCACATCTTCGGCCAGGGTGTCGGGGGCCCAGAGGACCTGGGCATCACCCTCCTCGCTGACCCGGTGCGGCACCTGCAGGCGTTGCAACAGGTGGACGAAGCCGCTGAGGTCGACCGACAGCGGCAGGCGCATCACTTCGATAATGTTCATTGGTTGGCCTGTGGGCGGTCGACGTCGACCCAAACGAACTTGTGGGGGTCGATACGGGTTTCATCATCCAGCCGGTAGGCGACCAGCTTGCCGTAGAGCACGGCGCTGTAGTCCAGGCAGGCCAGGTTGGCGCGGATCGGTGCCGGGCGGCCGCTGCGCCAGTAATGCCCGACGAACAGCATCGGCTGGTCTTCGTCATAACGCAGCAAGGCGTTCTTCTGGCTGTGGCTGAGCGGAGTGCTGGCCACTTCCTCGGGCAGGGCATCGGGCTGGAACACAATGTCACCGTAGGTTTTCGGGTCTTCTTCCCAGAACTTGGTGCGGAAGAACGCGCGGGTCAGGCCGTCGCCGCCGGTCAGCGTCAGCCCGTCCGGCAGGCGCATGTCGGTACCGCGTAACAGGCGGTTGCACACTGTGTCGGCAAAACTGCCACTGACCGCCGAGGCCTGGATGAAGTGTTCATCGATGCGTCCGTCGGGGTATTGCTGGCGCAGCGGCTCGATCAGCCGCGGGTCCCAGCAGGCGTGCACCAGACGGAAGCGCCCTGCGTCGATGAACAGCGGCAGCTGGTAGAACCAGTTGACGAAATCGTGCCAATCGCCGGGGTGCTGGGCAAACTGGGTGAGGGTTTCGTCGATCAGCCGGGCATGCCGCGGTGTGTGTTCGCGGACATAGGCCTTGCCGCTGCCAGGCAGCGCCGGGGTGACCCAGCCCAGGGCATTGTATTCGTGGTTGCCCATGATGCAGTACGCCTGGCCGGCTTCGACCATGTCGTGGACGATGTGCAGCGCCTCGCGAATGCGTGGCCCGCGGTCGACGATATCGCCAAGGAACAGCGCCTGACGTCGCGGGTGGCGCCACACGCCAGCCACGCGCTTGTATCCGAGGGCGTCGAGCAGGCGTTCAAGGGTCAGCGCACAGCCGTGCACGTCGCCGATGATGTCAAAACTTCGCGCCGGATCGAGCATCAGTCGTCACTGCTCCCCAGGCGGCTGCCCCAACCCAGTTTGGTGCGGCAGACCTCGTAGTAATTGTGGTCCAGCGGGTGGATCAGGCGCAGCTTTTGCGGCTTCTTGCTGACCGTGATGGTGTCGCCGGGGGCACAGGTGAAGTGGTTCTGGCCGTCACAGGACACCTGCGGGTAGATCTGCAGGTCCTTGGACACCACGATCTTCAGCTCGCTATTGCCGTCCACCACGATCGGCCGGCCCGACAAGGTGTGCGGGTACATCGGCACGATGACGATGGCATCGAGCTTGGGGTGCATGATCGGGCCACCGGCCGACAGCGCATAGGCGGTGGAGCCGGTGGGGGTGGCGACGATCAGGCCGTCGGCCTTCTGGCTGCAGACGAACTGGCCGTCGATGTAGATCTCGAACTCGATCATGCGCGTGGACTTGCCCGGGTGCAGCACCACATCGTTCAGCGCATCGCCCTGGCCGATGGCCTCGTGGTGGCGACGCACCTCGGCCTGCAGCAGGAAACGGTTTTCCACCAGGTAGTGGCCGTCGAGCACTTCGGCGACCTTCTGCTCCAGCTCGTCGGGACGGATGTCGGTGAGAAAACCCAGGTTGCCACGGTTGATACCCAGCACCGGAATGTTGTGCCGGGCCAGCGCACGGGCAGCGCCCAGCAGGCTGCCGTCGCCGCCGACCACGATGACCAGGTCGCAGACCTCGCCCAGCAGCTTGCGGGTGGACGTCTGCAAGCCATGGCCGGGCAGCACTTCGGCAATGGTGTCCTCAAGGATCACGTGCAGGTGGCGATCGAGGAGGAATTTTTTCAGTCGGCGAATGGTGTCGAGCACCTGCGAGCTGCCAAGGCGACCGATGATACCGATATTGCGAAATTGCTCCATGGGGCTCCTGCGAGGCTCTGCGGCGGGTGACGATGCGCCGATTATGGGCGAAACCACCGGGCAGCGGCAAACCGGCTATGCTCGCAGGATGACGCCATTCGCCCAGCTTCACGACCTGCCCCGCAAACTGCAGCACCCCACCGTGCGTGACCTGGCATGGGCCCTGTTGTCGCCGCCCCTGCTCAGCGCCCCGCCCTGCCCCCAGCGACACCCGCTGGCGGGCAGCTTGTGGGCGCAGCAGCCGCAACGCCTTGAACAATGGTTGCGGACCCTGGATGCCGATGACCGACCGTTGCGCGAGTGGCTGGCGCAATTGGGCAGCCGGCGCCTGGGGCATTACTACGAACGCCTGTGGCAATTTGCCCTGGGCCAGGCGCCAGGCATCGAGCTGCTGGCCGCCAACCTGGCGATTCGCGACGGTGGGCGCACCTTGGGCGAGCTCGACGTGGTGTTGCGCGACTGCGACGGCGTGCACCACCTGGAACTGGCGATCAAGCTGTACCTGGGCCCGGAAGGCGCCGGGCACGATCCCCATGCCTGGCTGGGGCCAGGTTGTCATGACCGGCTGGGGACCAAGCTTGCGCACCTGGCGGGGCACCAGTTGCCCATGTCCAAGGGGGCGCACAGCCGTCAGGCGCTGGCGCCGCTAGGGGTGGAGCAGGTGCAGGCGCAAATGTGGCTGGGTGGGTACCTGTTCTATCCATGGCCTGGGCATGCCGAGGCGCCGGAGGGCGCCAACCCGCAACATTTGCGCGGGCGCTGGCTTCGTCGGCGGGACTGGGTGATGGCCGAGGGCGAGCGTTGGCAGCCGCTGCAGCGGCATGCCTGGCTGGCGCCGGCTAGGGTGGAGTCAGGTGAGTGCTGGCAGGCGGAGCAGTTTGCGGCGTGGCTGCATGTGCTGGAGCAGCAGGCACCGGCGCAGTTGCTGGTACGACTGGAGCCTGATGCCGAGGGTGCCTGGCAGGAGGCAGAGCGGGTGTTTCTGGTGGCTGATGACTGGCCGTATCTGCCCGGTAACTGATGTCGCCTGTTCCGGCCCCTTCGCGGGCACGCCCGCTCCCACAGGTACTGCACGGTTTCAAAGACTGTGCAGTACCTGTGGGAGCGGGCGTGCCCGCGAAGAGGCCGGTGGCTGGCAACACAATTTTCACAGACCCAGCGCAAAGATTCGTTTCTGGTAACCATTAGAATGGTACCTGAGCGCCAGCAAGAGCGCCTTTCCGACCTGATGACGAGGACCGATCATGGTTTCATCCAACCCCGCGCCCCATTACGCGCGCCTGTCCATCGCCCTGCATTGGCTGATGCTGGTGTTGCTGGCCGCTGTCTATGCCCTCATCGAATTGCGTGGCCTGTTCCCCAAGGACAGCGTCGAACGCAACCTGATGAAAGACCTGCACTTCATGCTCGGGCTCAGCGTGTTCGTGCTGGTCTGGCTGCGCCTGGCCATGCGCCTGAGCCGCCCGACTCCGCCCATCGTGCCAAAACCACCGGCCTGGCAGACTGGCCTGGCGCACCTGATGCACCTGGCACTGTACCTGATGATGATCGGCCTGCCGCTGGCCGGCTGGCTGATCCTCAGCGCCGCCGACAAACCGGTGCCGTTCTTTGGCCTGGAGCTGCCCCATCTGATCGGCCCGAACCCGGACCAGGCCAAGTTCATCAAAGGTTGGCATGAGCGTATTGGCAGCTGGGGCTACTGGCTGATCGGCCTGCATGCACTGGCCGGGCTTTACCACCACTATGTACAGCGCGACAACACGCTGTTGCGCATGCTCCCTTACAAGTAACCGCGTCGCCCCTGCAGGCCACCTGTGTGTACGAAGATCAGGCGGCTGCCGGGCTCGAACAGCCCGGCAGCGACCTGATCACGCAAGGCCAGCAGAGCCTTGCCGGTATAGAGGGCTTCGAGCGGCACGTCAGTGTGCTGCTCGCAGTCGGCGATGAACGTCAGTAGCGCATCGTCGAATTTTCCGAAACCGCCCCGGCAGGCGTCGTGTAGCTGGTAGCCGTGCGTGCCGGCCAGTGCTGCCACCACTTGCGCCACCCCATGATCCCTGGGTACGGCCAAGGCGCCATGCACGGCATGCGCCCCTGCTTCGGCCATCACCAGGCCGGCCAAGGTAGTCCCCGTTCCGGCAGCCAACCACCAGGCGTCGTAGTCTGACCAACCCAAGGACGAGATTTGCGCGCGCGCCTGCTGCATCATCAGCGCGCAGCCCTGCGCACCGGCCAGCCCGCCGCCCCCTTCAGGGATGCAGTGCCAGCCTGGGTAGCGCGCCTGCCAAGGGGCCCAGAAGCCTGGTTGGTTGCGCGCACGGTAGCCGCCGTAGCCTAGCCAATGCAGTTCCATGCCCAGCGCCTGCAGGTCACGCACGGTTGGCGTGTCCTGGGCATGGCCGCGTAACAGGCCGGCGGTGGCGAAGCCGAAACGCTTGCCGGCAGCAGCCAAGGCGTGCAGATGGTTGGAATGGTTACCGCCCAGGCTGATCAGGCCTGGAGCATTGCTGGCGCCGGCCTGTTGCAGGTGGTGGCGTAGTTTGAACCACTTGTTGCCACTGATCAGCGGGTCAATCAGGTCCAGGCGCAGAATGGCGGCCTGGACCTGGGCTTGTTCCAGCCAGGGCAAGTTCAGAAATTGCAGCGGTGCTTGGGGGAGGTCGGATACATGCATGGATCGCAGTTTACAGGGTAATCCCGCAAGCGCTTGTAATCGATGAACTCGCCCCCGCCGAGGCATCACAGTGCCAGGGTGGTGTTCACCGCCGCCACCGTATTCGCGGGCTTGCCCGCGCCCACACGTGCAGGTGTCGGGTTCACGCAGCCCCGACGACCTCAGAGCTCAGCCGCCAACCGCGAGCCTTGGTTGATCGCCCGCTTGGCATCCAGCTCGGCCGCCACATCCGCGCCACCAATCAGGTGCACCGACTGCCCTGCCGCCACCAGCCCTTCCTGCAGCTCGCGCAGCGGATCTTGCCCGGCACAGATCACCACGTTATCCACCGCCAGCACTTGCGGTTCGCCACCGTCCACACGAATGTGCAGGCCGGCATCGTCGATAGCCAGATACTCGACGCTGTTGAGCATCTGCACCCCCTTGTTCTTCAACCCGGTGCGGTGAATCCAGCCGGTCGTCTTGCCGAGCCCGTCGCCCACCTTGGATTTCTTGCGCTGCAACAAGTACACCTGCCGCGCCGGAGCATGCGGCTCGGCCTTGATCCCGGCCACACCACCTCGCGCCTGAAGATGGGTATCGATGCCCCACTCTTTCCAGAATGCCGCTCGGTCCTGGCTGGTGGCCACGCCCTGATGCACCAGGTACTCGGACACATCGAAGCCGATACCACCGGCACCGATTACCGCTACAGCCTTGCCCACCGGCTTGCGCTCGAGCAGCACGTCCAGGTAGCTGAGCACCTTGGCATGCTCCACGCCCGCAATGGCCGGTGTCCGCGGGGCGATGCCAGTCGCGAGGATGATTTCATCAAAGCCGCCGCCCACCAGTGCCTGCACGTCCACGCGGGTATTCAGGCGCAGGTCGACGCCCGTACTTTTTACCTTGTTGCGGAAGTAACGCAGCGTTTCAAAGAATTCTTCCTTGCCCGGCACCCGCTTGGCCACGTTGAACTGGCCACCGATTTCGCTGGCGGCGTCAAACAGGGTCACCGCGTGGCCCCGCTCGGCCGCCACGGTGGCCGCCGCCAGGCCAGCCGGGCCGGCGCCTACCACGGCAATGCGCTTCACCGTACGTACAGGCAGGTAGTTGAGTTCGGTCTCGTGGCAGGCACGCGGGTTGACCAGGCAACTGGTCAGCTTGCCGCCGAAGGTGTGGTCCAGGCAGGCCTGGTTGCAGCCGATGCAGGTGTTGATCTCATCCGCGCGACCGGCAGCGGCCTTGTTGACGAAGTCCGGGTCGGCGAGAAACGGTCGGGCCATCGAGACCATGTCCGCATCGCCCTCGGCCAGCACCGCCTCGGCCACCTCCGGGGTGTTGATGCGGTTGGTGGTGATCAGCGGAATGCTCACCACGCCCCGCAACTTGGCGGTGACTTTGCTGAAGGCCGCACGCGGCACTTTGGTGGCGATGGTCGGGATGCGCGCCTCGTGCCAACCGATTCCGGTGTTGATCAAGGTAGCGCCGGCCTGCTCGATGGCCTTGGCCAGCAGCTCGATCTCGTCCCAGGTGCTGCCACCCTCGACCAGGTCGAGCATCGACAGGCGGAAGATGATGATGAAGTTCGGCCCTACCGCGCCACGCACCCGGCTGACGATTTCCACTGCCAGGCGCATGCGGTTTTCATAACTGCCGCCCCAGCGGTCGGTGCGGTGGTTGGTGTGCGCGGCGAGGAACTGGTTGATGAAGTAACCTTCCGAACCCATGATTTCGACACCGTCGTAACCGGCACGCTGGGCCAGCACGGCACAATTGACGAAGTCGGCAATCTGCTTCTCGATACCCTCCTCGTCCAACGCCTTGGGCTTGAACGGGTTGATCGGCGCCTGGATCGCGCTAGGTGCCACCTGGCGTGGGCTGTAGGCGTAGCGCCCGGCATGCAGGATCTGCAGGCAGATCTTGCCACCGGCAGCGTGCACCGCCTCGGTGACGATGCGGTGCTTGTCGGCCTCTTCCTCGGTGCTGAGCTTTGCCGCACCGGAGTACACCCCGCCTTCATCATTGGGCGCAATGCCGCCAGTGACCATCAGGCCAACGCCACCGCGGGCCCGCTCGGCAAAGTATGCAGCCATGCGCTCGAAGCCGCCGGGGCGCTCTTCGAGGCCGGTGTGCATCGAGCCCATCAGGGTGCGGTTGCGCAAGGTGGTAAAGCCCAGGTCCAGCGGGGCAAGCAGGTGCGGGTAGCGGTCGGCGGCCATGGAAAGTCCCCTGATGGCGTGATCACGGATTGCGGGCACCTCACTGAATGGCGGGCCCCGTCGTTTGTCTGTCAGCGACATTAAACAGCCGTTTGAAAGGGCTCAATGATCGAAACTGACAAGTTATTGATCCTGGCGCACAGCGAGACTGCCTGAGGGCTGACGCATCAGCCCGACCGGTATCAATACCCCTACGCTGCACCCCTTTACTTGCTTGCGGGGCATAGGGGGAGCCTCTTTGCATTCCCTTTCCACCTTACAACTCATCCCATCGATCGAATCTTTGCGATGTCCTTGCTTGGAGGGGCTCCGAACATCCGGCTGTATTCTCTGCTGAACTGTGACGGGCTCTCATAGCCCACCGTGAACCCGGCCGTGGAAACATCCAGCCCTTCTGAAATCATCAACCTTCGTGCGTGCTGCAAGCGCAGTTGTTTCTGGTACTGCAACGGGCTCATCGCGGTGATTGCCTTGAATCGGTGGTGAAGCGTGGAATTACTCAAATTGACATAGCTCGCCAACTCATCGATGTGCAACGGCTGCGCATAGTTGTTGTTCAACCATTCGATAGCTCTTGTCACTCGATGGGTCTGACTGTCGTTGATGGCTATCTCATGTAATCGCTGGCCCTGCTGGCCTTTGAGCAACCGGTAGAATATTTCCCTGAGGGCTAGCGGAGCCAATGCCGGGATATCGGAGGGCACATCCAACAGACGTACCAGTCGCAACATGGCATCAAGCAATGGGGTATCAATCCTGTCCAGATAGAGGCCGCGGCGAGATGGCTGGCTGGGTACGCCGATCGGGCTGACGTCGGCAATCAGCTGAGCGATTTCTGCCGGGTCGATATCCAGGCGAATGCAGAAGTAGGGCCTCTGTGGAGAGGCCTCGATCACTTGCCCAGCCAGAGGCAGTGTCACAGAGACAACCAGATAGTTCAGTTGATCGTAGGTATAGCTTTCATCCCACAACTGGATCTGTTTCCGGCCCTGTACAATTATGCACAATCCGGGTTTATGAACCGTATGGATGACGTCTGTTGGCGTGTCGCTGCGTATAAAATGCAACGGATCAATCGCCGTTTGATAGACGCCGTATGTCGGAGCAAAACGTTGCATCGCTGATGCCAGTTCGGCCCTGAGGCGTGTCAGCTCATCGTCCAGATCACTCACTACCGTTACCTCCCCGTTCGGCTGTCCCGATTGCAGAGGATAGGTGGGTTCGCATCCATTTGGGTAGATGCCGAATGGATCATTTGATCTGCCAAAAAGCCCGGTTTTTCCGGGCTTTTGGCGCAGCCCAGGCACATCAAGCATTGATGACTCGGTCCGAACCGTCCTCGGCTACACGCCGGTCGTTGAGTCGGTCTGCACCGTCCTCGGCAACCCGACGGCCATTGAGTCGGTCTGCACCGTCCTCGGCAACCCGACGGCCATTGAGTCGGTCTGCACCGTCCTCGACCAGGATTGGTGCACACAGGTATTTGCAAGGCTTATGGGTCCAGTTGCCTTGCTCCTTGGCTGGAAGCGCCATCGAACTTGCGCTCAGAACAGTTAAGGCGACTCCAATCATCATTTTGTTAACATTTTTCATGACAGCGACTCCGAAATTAGCGATGGATTCGTTGCCGGTTGTCAGTGCAAAGCGTGACGTTGATGCCTGTATGCTTCCAGGCCAGGTCGCTCTGATGGCCGGCAGCAGCAGTGGTTCGCTTGCTGCTTGGGCTCAGATTAAGGCGGCGGTAATGAACCCGTTATTGGTTTCCTGCGATGATTTTGCACATTCCTGCGGCGAGGCATCTCGGGGCTCAGGCTTCAGCCAGGAGCAGGCGTCCCTTTCCCAGGCTTTGCATAAAAAGCCTAATACAGTTAACCGCTGTTCAACGATTGACATCCAGGACACGCTTGCCGCGGGTATGCCCCCCTGAGCTCAGCGTTATAGCGTCGTTCACCTTGGAAAGTGGCATCACCTCAACCTCGACGCGCAACTTCTCCTCAGCAATCAATTGCGCGATCTGTGCTAACTGGCGCCCGTCCGAACGGGTAGCGAAATGTTTGCCGACAGCGTCGTGTTCACGCGCCTTCTGCGGGTCGGGTGGGCTGACGGTAGATACAAGTACACCTCCTCGTTTGACAATCGTCCAGGAACGGTCTTGCGTTTCTCCTCCTACCAGGTCGAGAACAACATCGATCTCTTCAGCCACGTCTTCGAACCGTTGCGCGGTATAGTCAATGACCTGCTGTGCCCCGAGTGAATACAGGTAGTCTCGGTTGCCGGCCGATGCCGTTGTCAATACATAGGCACCGGCCAGGCGAGCCAGCTGTACGGCGAAACTTCCTACACCTCCCGCAGCCCCGTGAATCAAGACTGTTTGACCCGACTGTAGGTTGGCGTGTTCATGCAGTGCTTGCCAGGCGGTAAGCGCTGCAGCAGGAATGCCACTGGCGTGGAGGAGCGGCAGGCCGGCGGGCTTATGCGCAAGCCTGTCGGCGGCTGCCACGACCTGAGTCGCGTAGCCACCGACTATGCCTATGAAACCGAATACCTCATCACCCACAACAAACCCTTGGACATTTTTGCCAACCGCTGCAACGGTACCGGCAACCTCGACACCCGGTGTATAGGGCAAGGACAATGGGATGAATTGCTTCATTGCCCCTGAGAGGATCTTCCAGTCAATCGGGTTGACTCCACTCCCCGCGACATTGATTAAAACCTGGTCGTCATTGGGCATCAAATCTGGGACATCTTTGAGTTCCAACCCCTGAACCTGACCGTACTGTGCCACTTGGATAGCTTTCATAAGTTTTCCCATTGGTAAGGTGATGATGCCCCAGATGCTCTGTGGCGCTGCACTTCGACTACTGACGACGGGCGTCAAAGCTGAAGCGGCCTGCACCAAAAGCCACGATCTGCAGCAAGCCACCGGCCATCGCGATGTTCTTGAAGAAATGGATGAACTGGGCCTGGTCGGCCAGCGCGCTGTGGAAAATCGCTGCGGTGAGAACACTGAACAACGCCAGTACGACTGCAGCAGTCCGGGTGAGAGTGTGGCTCCATACGCCTTTGCTTAATAGCCGGTTAGTTTCGGCATTTATGTTCGAATAAATAGAAATGTCGTATCCGGTTCATGCAGCCCTCAGACAGGCCAGGATCGGGCAAAGGGCTGAAAGGAGTCGCAGATCAATCATGCAGGATCGTGCATGACCGCCGCAGGAATCACATAACGCTGTTCCCCCCAGGATTTTTACTCTTGCTTCAACACCTGCCGGTCAGCAGGTGCCTCTGAAACCAGTAACAGGAGTGAGAAAAATGCACGGCATCGAACACAAAGTCATCGTGATTACAGGCGCCAGCAGTGGTATCGGCGAAGCCACGGCCCGCCTGCTCGCCAGCAAAGGCGCTCGCGTCGTTCTGGGGGCCCGCCGTACCGACCGCCTTGAAGCCCTGGCCGATGACATTCGTTCAGCAGGCGGTACCGCTGATGTGCTGGCGCTGGACGTCACCAGCCTGGACGACATGCAGTCCTTCATCGATTTCGCTGTCGAATTGCATGGTCGCGTCGACGTACTCATCAACAATGCCGGCGTAATGCCACTCTCGAAACTGGAAGCGTTGAAGGTCGATGAGTGGAACCGGATGATCGACGTGAACATTCGCGGCGTACTACACGGTATTGCTGCAACGTTGCCGCTCATGCAACAGCAGCGTGCTGGCCAGATCATCAATATCGCCTCAATTGGTGCCTACGCCGTGAGCCCTACCGCTGCAGTGTACTGCGCCACCAAATATGCCGTCCGGGCAATTTCCGAAGGTCTGCGTCAAGAGGTCGGGGGTGATATTCGAGTCACGGTGATTGCACCAGGCGTTACCGAATCGGAGCTGGCCGACAGCATTTCGGATGAAGGCGGACGCGCGGAGATGAGGGAGTTCCGCAAGATCGCGATTCCCGCTGCGGCCATTGCCCGTGCGATTGCCTACGCGGTCGAGCAGCCAGCGGATGTCGACGTCAGCGAGCTGATCGTGCGTCCAACCGCGAGTCCATTCTGATTCTCTATTGACGATAGCGAGGAACAGAGATGGCCAAGCCATATGGAAGCCAGAACAAATACGTTGGCATGTGGGTGACGGCTGACGGTCGGATCCGCCATGAACTCTTGCCCGGGGGCCGCTACGACGAAGCACGCGGTCGGCAAGCAAGTGCTTACCAGGGCCGCTATTGGTTGGAGGGTGATCACATCGAGTATGTCGATGACACTGGATTTACCGCTGATGGTGAGTTTCGCAACAATGTGTTGTACCACGCCGGGATGGTTTTATACCCCGAACGTTAAAGCGCAAGCCGGAATGGAGACATTCCGGCTTTGTCGTGACTCTGAACCCTGAAAGCCCTGCCGTTGCGTCCAGAGTGTGTTCTCACTGCCGTGACCAGATCAGGTGAAATACACCGCACTCTGTCCGCCTTGAACCTGTACCTGTCAGTACGGCACCCAGGAAGCGAGGCAGCTTTTATCCTGCGTACTCGCCAAAAAAGAGGGGAGGACAATATGACCATGGATGTGACAGAGCGGACTTCTGCCCATGGTTTGGAGGCACACATCCGGGGCAAGCGAATTGCCGCTTCGGACGTGCTGGCCGACCGGGACATCTTGGTGCAGATTTTCAACCGGGAACGTGAGGAAGGTAACTTCATCGTCCCAGCGGTGGCCGAACCCTTGCTGGTCTGGATCATTTCGGGAAACGCTGCCGTACAGGAACGTGAGCTTGGGGGCCAATGGGAAACCAGCGAAGTTGCTAAAGGCGATTTCTTTTTGACCACTTCGGCGCAACCGTATGAGATGCGCTGGAACGTCTCCAGCGCAGACGACTTTGAAGTCATGCACATCTATCTCGGTGTCCCGCTCCTGGAAAAAGCCATCCATGAAGTACTGGGCGGGCCTGCCGAGGCCGTTCGCCTGCGGGAAGTGTCAGGCGGGCGTGACGAAGGACTGTCGGTACTGCTGGAGCATGTTCGGCTGGAACTCATGGGACGTGGCGCGAGCCCGCTCTATTTGCAAGGTCTGGCCCAATGCATCGCCGTCTACCTTGCCCGCAATTATCTGGATAGCTCAGCGGACGATCGCCCACGCCGCAACGCTCTCCCTGCGTACAAGTTTCGGCGCGTGCTGGCGGCCATGGAAGCCGATCTGGCAAGGGACTTCAATTTAAGGCAGTTGGCCGAGGTTGCCGGGATGAGTGAATGCCACTTCAGCCGAATGTTCAAGAAAGCCGCCGGATATTCACCCTTGCAGTTCTTCATCAGGTTGAGGATGGCTCGTGCCCGGCAGCTTCTCCTCGAGACCGATCAGAGCATCATCGATATAGGCCTGGAGGTTGGGTATAGCAGTCACAGCCATTTCTCACAGGTGTTCAAACGCGAGGTAGGCGTAACGCCCACGCAATACCGCCAATAGGGGAACACGATGCCGTATAGAAGCTCGGCGAACGCAGCGGTTCTTGTTACCGACCGCCCAGTGTGCCTTCAGGATCCCTCCAGCCGAACTACCAGGGGCTCAGCGAGCCGGCAACCGTGCTGCGGCGTTGCGCAAGCGCGAGCGACACCTTAACTGGCCAACGCAGGAATCGGCGCATTCAGGGCAAGGGCAGCCCGGACCGGGTCGAAGTACTCACGGATAAAGGCAAGCTTGCCGTCCTTGACACGCACGAAGAGCACATACTCCTGTTCATAGATGCGCCGGGTCGGCTTGATCAGCCCCTCAGCCTTGACCTCGGCGCTGGCTTCCATCGGGGTTGAGCCGGGGTGAATGTGCAAATCAAAGAAACGAAAATTTTCCACCGTCCCGACGAACCAGCCGACATGCCCAAGCACCTGTTCACGCCCTTGGAGATGCGCCGGGCGTCAGGTTCGACTTTTTCGAATGTTCAGGAGGATCGGGCCTGAGCCTTAAACCGTTCGATCAGCCATTTCGAGGCCGGGCCGGGAGGCGTGTCGGTGCGGTAAATAACATCGAACGCATAATCGCCGCCAAAGCAGTCGGGTAGTTCGACTTGCACGAGGCGTCCGGTGGCCAGGTCATCGCGAACCATGTCTATCGGCATGTTGCCCCAGCCGATGCCTTCGCGAAGCAGCATGTGCTTGGCGCCCAAATCCGCCAGGCGCCACGTGCGTGTGCCGACCACCGCGAATTCCTGATCTGCAGTGAGCCGTGAACGATCTGTCAGGACCAGTTGAACATGTGCGCGACCTGAACCCGGCGGGTGTGGACCCGGTTGCGCCAACGGGTGGTCAGGCGCAGCCACCGGAACCAGCGCCACCTTACCTACGCCGATACGTTCAATGCCATCAATGCTTGTGGTCAGAGGGCCACTCACACCCAACGTGGCGCCGCGGTCGAGCACCCGTTGGGTCACTGCGCCAAGAGCCTCTATATGCAGGTGTAGGGATACGGTTGGAAACGTTTCTCGGAAGGCTTTCAGTGCATCGACCATACGCTCGCGAGGCAACATTACGTCAAGCACGAGATGCACTTCGGCTTCAAGGCCATGCAGCAAACCGCGAACCTTGGCGCGCAGCCCGTCAATACTGCTGTAGATGGTGCGCGCCTCGGCCAGCACTGTCCGGCCGGCGTCGGTCAATTGCGGCTTACGGGTGGTTTTGCGATCAAAAAGGCTGACGCCCAGCTGCAGTTCCAGGTTGGCAATGGAGTAGCTCACCACTGAAGTGGCGCGATGCAACTTGCGCGCTGCTCCAGCAAAACTGCCGACATCGACTACTGCAAGAAATACCCGCAGTTGATCGAGCGTTGGGGTACCCGGGTCTGAAATCATTGCTCTTCTCTCGAACGTTCCGACTCATATTATCTGAGGTTTGCAGGTAAGCCAGCGGGTCAAAGCCCCGATGAGCCAGGTGCCCCTGTGTTTACTCCGCTCCTCGATGGCGGGGTTGGCTGGCGATTCAAAGCATGATTTGCGCTTACGGACCGAGGGACTGCATATCGGCGCAAAATCCCGACAGCCTCGGCAAGCTTACGAAAGCCTCTCTCTGCGCGTTGCGCGACAGTAAAGCCGTCCCTTACAGGCTAGAGCCGGCGAATGTCTCCTCGGCTCACAACGCAGGAGAGCATCATGACTACTATCACGCCCAACATTCCCCATGAAGTCGAAGGCAAAGTCGCGCTGGTCACCGGCGCCGCCAGTGGCATCGGCAAGGCAATTGCGCTTTTGCTGCATGCACGTGGCGCCAAGGTCGTTGCCGAAGATATCAACCCTGCCGTAGAAGACCTCGCACGTCCAGGGCTGGTCCCACTGGTGGCGGACATCAGCGAAGATGGCGCTGCAGAGCGTGCCGTCGGCCTTGCCGTCGAGCGGTTCGGCCGGCTGGACATCCTGGTGAATAACGCCGGGATCATCATCAACAAACTGGTCATCGACATGACCCGCGAAGACTGGGAGCGCATCCAGGCGGTTAATACCACCGCGGCCTTTCTGCATTGCCGCGAGGCAGTCAAGGCAATGATGCCTAACAAGTCCGGCGCAATCGTCAATATCGCCTCCTATGCAGCCTACTTCGCCTTTCCAACCATCGCGGCGTACACCGCCTCCAAGGGTGCGCTGGCACAGCTGACCCGTACGCTGGCACTCGAAGCCATCGAGTACGGTATCCGCGTCAATGCCATCGGCGTCGGCGACGTAGTCACCAACATCCTCAATGACGTGGTCGAAGACGGTCCTGGCTTTCTTGCCAAGCACGGCGAAGCGGCCCCCATCGGCCGTGCCGCACAGCCGGAAGAAATTGCCGAGCTCGTCGCGTTTCTCGCGTCCGAACGGGCGAGCTTCATGGTCGGTTCGGTTGTCATGGCCGACGGCGGCATGACCGTGACCGCCGGTTGATCGGTCTATCACCCATAAAGGAGCCCATAGCATGCTCACAAAGCTCGCGTTCTTCACCGCACGCCCCGGGCAAAGCGGTGCCCTCGGCCAGCGCCTGTTGGCGCTGGTCGGCCCCACACGGCAGGAGCCTGGCTGCATCCGTTACGACATCTACCAATCGGGCGACTCGGTCGAGGGGTGGCTTGTTTACGAGGACTGGCACTCGTCCGAGGCCTTTGACGGACATCTGCAGACACCTTATGTGCAGGCCTTCATGACCGAACTCGACACGTTCTGCAGCGAGGTCCCCAAGATCCATACGTTCGAGCGGCGCGCCTAGACGATCAAGCACTGAACCCGACCACTTGCAGGAGGACCCTCCCATGAGTACACAGAACACCTGGCTGG
Source organism: Pseudomonas sp. Kh14 (assembly GCF_900291005.1). Lineage (NCBI taxonomy): Bacteria > Pseudomonadati > Pseudomonadota > Gammaproteobacteria > Pseudomonadales > Pseudomonadaceae > Pseudomonas > Pseudomonas sp. Kh14. The sequence goes on along the minus strand of NZ_OLKJ01000021.1, from coordinate 45,042 downwards.
TAACCGGCTGTTCCACCGGTTTTGGCCGCCACATTGCAACCCATTTGCTCAAGCAAGGCGAGCGCGTGGTTGTCACCGCACGCAAGACCGAACAGGTGCAGGATCTCGCCAGCCTCGGCCAATCGCTGGTACTGCCACTGGATGTAACCGATGCCGAACAGGCCAAGGCCGTGGTGGCTGAAGCTGAACGCGTATTCGGCAGGGTGGATGTACTGGTCAACAACGCCGGTATCGGTTACTTCGCCGCTGTCGAGGAAACAGACCCGCAGGCGGCGCGCCGCCTGTTCGACGTTAACTTCTTCGGCACCTCCCATATGATCCAAGCAGTGCTGCCCGGCATGCGCCAGCGGCGTCAGGGCATGATCGTGAACCTGACCTCCATAGGTGGGCTCGCGGGCTTCCCCGCAGTGGGCTACTACTGCGCGAGCAAGTTCGCTGTCGAGGGGTTATCGGAAACCTTGCGTGCTGAGCTTGAGCCCCTGGGGATCGGTGTCATGACGGTCGAGCCCAGCGCATTTCGCACCCAATGGGCAGGCTCATCGGGTGAAGTGCCGGAACCGATAGCGGATTACGAGGTTACCGCAGGTGAGGCGCGCCGTGCCTACCACGCCTCGGTCGGCAAGCAGGAGGGGGACCCGGCCCGTGCAGCTGCGGCGATTCATACTGCGGTTACTTCGCCTCAGCCACCACACCGCCTGCTGCTGGGCAACAGAGCATTCGATGTGGCGATGGCCAAGCTGTCCGCCATGCGTACGGAGTTCAGCGTCTGGGAAGCCACCGCTCGCGGCGTCGATTTTCCAGAGTCACAGGTTTGAGAACCAGCGGCTCGCTTCCCGAGCCGCCATCCAAACGAACTGGCGGATTGCCTGTACGGCAATTCATGTTGTGTTGAAAGCTGAAGCTGAAGATGTTCTCCAAGGCGTGAGCGAGCGGCTGCCCGCCCCTCAAGGTGAGGTCAGGATCACCACGTAATGGCCTTGGGTCAGCGGCTCGCCGCGCCCGTCGACCAGCCTGTAGGCCTGGTCGACCGTGGCCCCCTGATCGACGCGTACCGCCTGCACCGGCAGTGCCTGGCCGTCCACGCCCTCAATGCCGATGACGCTGTCACGCGCCAGCGCCGGACAGTCATCCATGCGCCAACCGGCACTGCCCACGGTGGTCGTGCAGGACGGCTCGACGATGCTGCCAGTGAACTGCAGCATGCCCGAGGCGACGACGGCGCCTGCCTGGGCCTGACCGACCAGGGCCAGGCCAATTGCAACACTCAATGCGAATCGCTTGCCGCTCATGGTTTCCACTCCCCGATACCCACGTTTGAGCCTATCGGATGAGCAGTGACCGGGCCGTCTGCGCGCGTGAGGCAGTTCACAAAGCAGGCATTTAAACCACGCGGCAATTTAAGAAACGTCTCAAAGCCGGGGGCGGCCCAGCTGTCTAGGATGCCCAGGTCCTTCCCAGTCACCCTCACCGGAGCCCTGCCCTGACCATGTCGCGCTTGCTTCATACCCTCTCGCGCCCAGCCATGGCGGCGCTGGTCCTGATGGGCCTGGCGTCCGGTGCCTGGGGCCAGCTCAAAGTCGAGGGCACACGCCTCATTTACCCAGGCTCGAACAAGGAAGCAAGCATCAGCGTGGTCAATCGCAGCGACCTCGACACGGTCATGCAAAGCTGGGTCAGCAGTACCGACGAACGCGCCGATGCGCCCTTCGCCATCGTCCAACCGTTGGCATTGATACCGCCCAACGGCCGGCACATGCTGCGTGTGCTGTACGCCGGCAAGGGCCTGCCCGAGGACAGGGAGTCACTGTTCTGGCTGAACATCCTCGAGATCCCGCGCAAACCCGAACAGGCCAATACCCTGCAATTCGCCGTTCGCCAGCGCCTGAAGCTGTTCTACCGCCCTGCCGGCCTGCCAGGCTCGGCCAGCGAGGCGGTCGAGGGCCTGGCATGGCGCGCACGTCAGCCTGGCCTGATCGAAGTCAGCAACCCGAGTGCCTTTCATGTTTCGCTGGTCAACCTCCAGCTCGACAGCCCTGGGCAGTCGCGCCAGCTTGCGGACTACGTCCTCCTGCGCCCGGGGGCATCGCTCACCCTCGAGGCGCCCTCGCCCCTGCCCGCGCAAAGTCGCGTGGCGTTCAGCGAACTCACCGATATCGGCCTGCAGAAGCGCCACCACATCGCGCTGCCGTGAACACACCGCCACAGGATACCCACTCATGAACCTGATCCGGAAACACTTGCTTGGCCTGCTTTTCGTCGCCGCCAGTTGCCCCGCCACCAGCTACGCGCTGTCCTGCAAGCTGGACCCGTCCATGGCGACGGTATTCAAGGAGGCACTGGGCACTGCACTGGCGGTACCGGCCGACGCGCCCGACGGCACGATCATCTGGGAGTCGGCACCACACTCGCTTCCGGTCATCTGCGCCGACGACTATGAAACCGGCATCAAGGAAGATGTCTATTTCTATGTCAACCCGGCCAAAGCCAGTATAGGCAAGGGCATACGGGTCGGGATTCGCTACGGCTCGCAGAAAATCACTCAGACTTCGGGCGCCGTCACCACTGGCTACAACTCGTTTCATGGTTGCGACTGGGCGAACTGTACAGGCTGGTACAAGGCCCGCTTCACCCTGAACTTTACGGTGTTCATCGAAAAGTACGGCGCAACGCCAACCGACGGACAAGCCAGCACGCTCAGCGAATACCGGGTATTCCAGCTGGACGGCGGGTACATGCTCAACCCCAAACCCGACAGCAACCTCAACTATGTCGTCACCGGCATGAACAACATCCGCTTCGTGCCTTGCTCTCCCGAGTTGACCATCTTGCCTTCGGTGGTCAATTTCCGCCGTGCCCTGGCCAGCTCGGCACAGGTCGGCCAGGTCGCCAGCTCGGCCAGTTTCAGCCTCGACCTGACCAGATCCTGCGACACGCCCTACACCGTCAGCGCCCGCTTCACCCCGGTCGCTGGCAGCGCCAGCATCATCGACAAGCTGCTGGTGCCCACCAACAACACCTCTGTCGGCATCGCCCTGACCCAGCAGGACAGTAACCAATCGGTGCCTTTCGCCACCTGGTTCAAGCTGGTCGACCTGGCCGCGCCGGGCGTGAGCCACAACCCGTTCCGCGCCGACCTGATCTGGCGTTCGGCGCCCATCCCCGGTCCGTTCGAAGCCACGGCGCTGGTGGACCTGTACTACCAGTAAACCCTCGGCCAGGCGGCCTTTAAGGATCGTCTGATGTCCAGTTGCCAGCGGCCTGCCTAGATTTGCGGGATGCGACTCAAAGCCTACCTGCAACAGATCAACCCCCTGCTCTCCAACCCCGAGGCAGCACGCCGCCTGCTTCGGTTGCTGGCGATCGTGCTATCGGCCGGCATTCTCGGCGCGGCCTACAATTTCCTGTCCTTTACCTTCAACACCGATATCGCTCGGCGCCATGGCGCCATGAGCAGCGCGATCGCCGAGGCCCATACCTTCTTCACCAACCGCGAGGCGCTGCTGGAGAGCCTGAGCCTCGCAGCCGTGCGTCAAACGGCGCCGGGTGTCGACTGGCTGCCCCTGGCACCGGGCGAGGAAGTGCACCTGCAACTGGGCAGCCAGCCGGGCAAACGCTGGAGCCTGTGGCTGACCCAGCGCATGTGTGCCTACCTAGAGGCCCGGCGGGTCAACCTGCTGTATGTCGACACAGCGGCTCAGGCCCCCATGCGCTGGTTGTACAACGCTGACGCCCAGGCCTCGCTGCCTTCGCCCGCCCTGCTTGAGCAGTTGCGCGCTTCGGAACTGCGGGCCACGGCCCCTCGGGAACTATGGCTGGCCGACCAGGGCGCCCAAGGTTCGCGCCTGTTCATCTTCCTGCGCCTGGACGCACGCGACCCGGACTCTGGCTGGCTAGGCCTGGAAATCGACAGCCAGGCAGTGTCGCCGTCGCTCGAGGATGCCAGCGCGGGTAAATTCATGATGTTCAATGCCGACGGCATGCTGGTGTTCACCAACACCCCAGGCCCGACGCTGGACCGTTCGCTGCACCATCCCGTGGGTAACAACTTCTTCGGCTTCGCCGGCCAGGGGCTCTTGCCAGAGTACCTGGTCATCAGCAAACCTTTGATGTCTTCGGACTGGCAACTGGTCTACGCGATCGACCTGTCCGCGATCCTTGCCGGTCTGTGGCAGCAACTGCTCGGTGCCCTGCTGTTCTGCGTGCTCAGCATCACCTTGATACGGGTGTTGATCCAGCGGTTCGACCAACGCTTGTTCACCCCCACGGTCGAACGCATCCGTGCACTGGTGGAAAGCGAGATATTCAGCCGTGACGTCATCGAAACCGCCCCCGTCGCCCTGTGCGTGTTGCGCCGTAGCGATGGCCAGGTGGTGCTGGAGAACCACCTGGCCCAGCAGTGGCTGGGCCAGGACTCGGCACGCGGCGCGCGCAGCGCGCAATGGATCGAGCAGGCTTTCGAGCGACACGAAGGCCAGTGCAGCGACTATTTCGAGAGCGCCGAAGGGCGCCACCTGTACCTGAGCTGCTCGCCAACCCGCTACAAGGGCGAGCCGGTGCTGCTTTGCGCGTTCAGCGACATCAGCGCACGCAAGCAGATCGAGGCCGCGCTGGAGGACGCCCGGCGCGCGGCCGACACCGCCAACGAAGCAAAGACCCAGTTCCTGGCGACCATGAGCCACGAAATCCGCACACCGTTGTACGGCGTGTTGGGTACCCTGGAGCTGCTGTCGCGCACCGTGCTCGACGCCCAGCAACGCGATTACCTGCGGGCAATCGAAGGCTCCTCGTCAACCTTGCTGCAGTTGATCTGCGACGTGCTGGACGTGTCCAAGATCGAGGCCGGTCAGCTGGCCCTCGAACTCAGCGAATTCAGTGCCCCGGACCTGGTCCGCGAGGTGGTTCAGGGCTACAGCGCGGCAGCCAGGAGCAAGGGGCTGCAGCTCTACAGCTGCCTGGACCCATGCCTGCCGGAACACCTGATCGGCGACGTCAACCGGATCCGCCAGATCCTCAACAACCTGCTGAGCAATGCGGTCAAGTTCACCGATTGCGGCCGCGTGGTGCTGCGGGCCAGGCTGCTCAACCGCGACGGCGAACGCTCCTGCCTGTTGTGGCAGGTCTCGGACACGGGCAAGGGCATCGCTGAACAGGACCAGCCGTTCATCTTCGACCCGTTCTACCAGACCGAAGGCCATAGCCAGGTCATTCCCGGCACCGGGCTCGGCCTGCCGATCTGCCAGCGCCTGACGCAATTGATGAACGGCCAGCTGCGCCTGGTCAGCGAGCTGGGCCTGGGCAGCAGCTTCAGCCTGACCCTACCCCTGGAAGTGGCGTCAGGCCGCGCCAGCGCCCCGTTCAACCTGCTAGGCGAACGCATTCACGTGGTATCGCCCGTACACGAACTGGCTGAAGCCATCAGTGGTTGGCTCTGCCGCTGGGGGGCGCGTGCGCAGGTCGGCGCGCCGGCGCCAGCCAGCGCCCTGCCCGGCGAACTGCTGGTCGAGCTGCATCCCGGCAATGTCGAACGCTGGCTGGTCGCCGAATGGCCTGGCCCGCGAATCCTGGCCAGCGCCCAGGACTGCTGGGAGGCGCGGCACGAGGCCGGTCACTGGCAGGTCAACCTCAACGACCTGGGCGCCCTGCACCATGCTGTCGGCCAGGCCCAGGGCCTGCGCCGTCCCAGGGACCCCGCCGCGCCGGCCCCCTTGACCGAGCCGCTCGGGCTGCACGTGCTGGTTGCCGAGGACAACGTCATCAACCAGTTGATCCTGCGAGACCAGCTCGAGGAGCTCGGCTGCAGCGTGACCTTGGTCAGCGATGGCGAGCAGGCCTTGCAAACCTGGCAGCGCGAGCATTTCGACCTGCTGCTGACCGACGTCAACATGCCCGGCACGAATGGCTACGAACTGACCCGGGCCCTGCGCCGGTTGGGCTGCACCCGCCCCATCGTCGGCGCCACTGCCAATGCTCTGCGCGGCGAGGAAGAACTGTGCCTGGCCGCCGGCATGGATCGCTGCCTGATCAAGCCCTTCAACCTGCAAGTCCTGTTCAACTGCCTGGCCCCGTATCGAGGTAGCCCTTGAAGACCTTTAACATCCTGATCGTCGAAGACCACCCCTTCCAGCATATGTACCTGCAACACTTGTTCAGCGAGCTTGGCAGCTTCAACCTGGAAGCAGCCCGGGATGGCCAGGAAGCGCTGGAGCGCCTGCGCCAGCGTGACTTCGACCTGGTGCTGACCGACCTGCTGATGCCCGGCATGGACGGTGTGCAATTCATCCAGCACCTTGCCGGCCTGCGCCACAAGCCAGGCCTGGCGATCATGAGCGTGGCCTCGCGGCGCATGCTCATGGCGGCGAGCCTGGTGGCCAAGAACCTCGGCGTGGACGTGCTCGGGCTGATCTCCAAGCCGGTCGAACCCGCCGCGCTGCGCAGCCTGATCGACCAATTGCAGTTGCACCATCAGGCACCGGCCCAGGCAGTACCGGCCACGCTCGAGTTCGATCGCCAGACCTTGGTCGATGCCTTGAACAACCGAGCTTTTCAGGCCTGGTTCCAACCCAAGAAGTCCTTGCACAATGGTCGCATCGTCGCGGCAGAGGCCTTGGTGCGCTGGATGCACCCGGAGCAAGGGGTGTTGCTGCCAGGCACCTTCCTGCCAACGATCAATGCCTTCGGCCTGGAGGAAAGGCTGCTGTGGGTGATGCTCAAGCAAGCCATGGATGCCCAGGCGCGCTGGCGCGAACGGGGCTATGACATCCCGGTCTCGATCAACCTGCCGACTCACCTGCTGAATAGCCATGACCTGGCCGACCGGCTGCTGGAATTCGTCCTGCACCACCAAGGCGTGCCCGGCAAGCTGTGCTTCGAGCTGATGGAATGCTCCATTCCCGAAGAGCTGAGCAACTTCTATGCAGGCGCCTGCCGCTTGCGCATGAAAGGTTTCGGCCTGTCCCAGGACGACTTCGGCAAAGGCTACAGCTCGTACATGAGCCTGGTCTCGACGCCCTTCACCGAACTGAAGATAGACCGGGCGCTGGTGCAGCGTTGCGATGAAAGCGAGAGCCTGGCCTCGGCCTTGGCCAGCATCGTTGCCCTGGGTCGCAAGCTCGGGCTCACCGTGGTCGCCGAAGGGGTCGAGACGCCTCAGGAGCTCGAAATGCTGCGCAAGGTCGACTGCAACCAGGTGCAGGGCTTTTTGATCTCCCATGCCGTGTCGGCGGAACAGTTCCAGCGCCTGCTGCACAACGACGGTCCCCCGTCAGCCTACTGACCGGCTGTAACTCACAGCGCCGGCCGGGCATCAAAGGTAATATTCGTTGGGTATCGATGCCCCCACGCCCTTGCGGACCCTTGCATGAAACAGTACAACGCCCTGCTGGAAAACCTGGCCCGCAGCTCTCTGCGCCTGAACAAAGGCATGACCGTCCTGCTGGGCCTGGCGCTGCTGCTGGCCGGCTTCAGTCTCTGGTCGCTCGAGCGCCTGATCGACGAACACAGCGACACGGTCAGCATCCATTTCGCCCGGCTGATGGAGAATGTCCAAGAGCAGGAAACCTTCCTCGAGGCCCTCGTGCAACGCAGCGCCAAGGGGGAGCTGCTCGACTACCCACGTGCGCTCGAGCCGGCGCTGGCACCCATGCCCGAGGAAGGGCCGGACATCTACAAGGGCCAGATCTTTCCATTTTCCATGCCGTTCAGCCTCAAATTCGACCCACGCAACCTGGCTGACCGCGAAGTATCGGACATCTTCACCCTGGGGGCGAACCTGGCCAGCTTCTACAGCATGTTCTGGTCGGCCTCTCCGTACCGTTCGCCACAGGTGTTCCTGTTCTCGCCGGATGCCCGTTACGACATCACGGTTCCCGCCGCAGGACGCGGGCGGGGCAAGCTGGAGAATGAACCGTTCATCGATGTGATCAGGCAGGTCATTGCGCGCCAGCCTCAGGACAAGGACTGGGGCCCAGGCAGCAGGATCGTCTGGCGCAGCTATGTCGAGCAGCCGGACCAGGCCTCCCCGCCACGCGTGCTGGCCTACGCCAACGTCCCCCTGCGCTCGGGCAAGGCAGAGGGCCAAGCCACGCAAGTTGCATCGCTGGTGGACCTGGCCCAGATCGATGATTTCGAACGCATCATGGACTGGACCGTGTATGACCACTTTAACCTCATCACCCCATCCGGCGAGGTGCTGATCGGCGCGCCCGCGCCCCTGAAGGGGGTGCATGAAGGTCTCAACATCAAGCCCGAAGGCCTGGTGTTCCGACTCCACGAACAGGCCAACGGTGGCTGGAGTGCGATCTACACCGTGACCTACCGGCACTTCTTCCGTTACGCGTTCTGGTCGCTGGCCGGCATCGCCGCCACGTTCCTGGTCCTCATCGGGCTGGGCCGGGTGGTCATCCGTTGGTATCAGCGCCAGGTCATCCTGCCTGCGCGCGCGGCTCACGAGATCATCACCGAGAGCGAGGCCTTCAGCCGGGTGGTCATCGACACCGCCCCGACCGGCCTGTGCGTGGTCCGCAGCGCCGACAACGAGGTGCTGCTGGAGAACCAGCGGGCGCAGCAATGGCAGGGCACCCGCGAGCTGGTCAGCACCCTCGCCTCGGCAGTGGGCAGCACCCGCAGTGGCGAGCACTATCTGCAGGTCGAAGGCCGCCACCTGCAGGTCGGTTTCGTATCCACCCGCTACCACGGCGAAGACGTGCGCCTTTACGCATTCAACGACGTCACCCGCCATGTCGAGGACGCCCAGGCGCTCGACGAAGCCCGGCGCGCCGCCGACGCCGCCAACACCGCCAAGACCCTGTTCCTGGCCACCATGAGCCACGAGATCCGCACCCCACTGTACGGCGTGCTGGGCACCCTCGAGCTGCTCGGCCTGACGCACCTGGATGCACGCCAGCAAGGCTACCTGCACACTATCCAGCGCTCCTCGGCAACCCTGTTCCAGCTGATCAGTGACGTGCTCGACGTGACCAAGATCGAATCCGGGCAGATGGCGCTCGAACCCGTGCCGTTCTGCCCGCTGGACATGCTCGAAGACACCGTGCGCACCTATCGCGCCTTCGCCGAGCGCAAGGGCCTGTTGCTCTATGCTTGCCATGACGCCCGCCTGCCGGCGCAGGTGGTGGGCGATCCGATACGCATCCGCCAGATCCTCAACAACCTGCTGAGCAACGCCATCAAGTTCACGGACACCGGCCGGGTGGTACTGCGCACCCGCGTGCTGGCGCTCGACGACACCCACGTGCGCCTGCAATGGCAGGTTGCCGATAGCGGCATTGGCATTTCCCAGGCGCAGCAGGCCAGGCTCTTCGAGCTGTTCTACCAGGTCGCCGACGCCTCCAGCGAGGGCGGTGCGGGCCTCGGCCTGCCGATCTGCGGCTGGCTGGCCGACATGATGGGTGGCCAGATCAAGGTGGTCAGTGAGCCGGGCCTGGGCAGCAGCTTTTCCCTCAACATCAGCCTGCCACTGGCCCAGGGGGAGCTGAGCGACTGCCCAAGCGTAGTGCCCGACCCGACCCCGGTGTATGTGCGTGCGCCGATACCGGAGCTTGCCCAGCATGGCGTTGACTGGCTGCAGCGTCTGGGTATCGCCGCGACCCTGACGATTCCCCCCCTGGAGAAGGACAACCACCAGGCCCTGCTGGTAGACCTGCTCGACTGCCCGGACGCTGCCACCTGGCATGGCCAGCGGATCTGCGCCAGCAGCGACGGCCCTGCCCCCGGCGCGTTCATCGACGGCTGCTGGCGGGTGGATCTGCATGACGTGCGGGCCATCGCCCAGCTCATCGCGGTCGTGCGCCAGGGCGGGTCGCCCGATGACCAAAACACCGCGCAACAGCAACGCGCCGCTCTGCGCCTGCATATCCTGGTGGCCGAGGACAATCCGATCAACCAGGCGATCCTGCAGGAGCAACTCGAGGCGCTGGGCTGTACCACGGTGGTCGCGGCCAACGGCGAACAGGCCATGCAACGCTGGCAGCCAGGCCTGTTCGACCTGGTCCTGACCGACGTAAACATGCCGTTGATGAATGGCTACGAACTGGCCAGGACCCTGCGCCAGCACGACGCCCGGTTGCCGATCATCGGCGTCACCGCCAATGCACTGCGAGAAGAAGGCCAGCGCTGCCTCGAGGTGGGCATGAATGCCTGGATGGTAAAACCGTTGAGCCTGCAGGCGTTGCGCAGCCATTTGGTCCGTCTGTGTCGGCCAGCACTGGCCGAAGCGCCCAGCCGTGCGCAAGCGGACAGCCTCAACGCCTCCCCCTCCCCTGCAGCCACCGATACCGTGCAAGTGTCCGACGCCATGCGCGCGCTGTTCATCACCACCCTGCGCGAGGATATGCAGCAGTTGCGCCTGGCCCTTGAGCAAGGCGACCAGCGGCGCCTTGGCGAGCGCCTGCACAGCATCGCCGGCGCCCTGGGCGCGGTACAGGCCCGGTCCCTGGCCGAGCAGTGCTGTGCACTGGAGTCCGCGCTGGCCGAGTCGCCGCTCGACGCGGCCCTGGCCGATAAGCTGGGGGGGGTGCTGGACAGGCTGTCAGCAATACTCGATGCCCTCGCATAGAATCAACTTCAGCGCTGATAGCGCATGGAAACAACCCTCCCATCCGCACCGGCTAACGGGTCGTCTTTTATGGAAAAACTCAAGGTCATCATCGCCGACGATCACCCCATCGTGCTGCTCGGCGTCCGGGAACTGGTCGAACGCGACCCACGCTTTAGCGTGGTCGGCGAAGCCGTCTGTTCGCAAGGGCTGATCGAACTGCTCGAACGCCAACCCGTGGACATGGTCATCTCCGACTACAACATGCCGGCAGACTCACCCTACGGTGACGGCCTGAAACTGATCGACTACCTCAAACGTCACTATCCCGCCGTCCGCATCCTCGTGCTGACGATGATTTCCAACCCGCTGATCCTGACACGGCTGCAGGAACTGGGCGTGGACGGCGTGATCCAGAAGAGCCAGTTGCATGGCGAAATCGAAAAGGCCCTCAATGCCGTCGCCCGCAACAGCACCTACCGGGCGCCGGCACCGGCAAGGCAATCGGTGATCGCCTGTAACACCGCCATCGATCAAAGGGTGGAAAACCTGTCACCCAAGGAATTCGAAATACTGCGCCTGTTTGTTGCCGGACAAAGTGTCAGTGAGATCGCCCGCAGCCAACATCGAAGTACCAAGACCATTAGTGCACAGAAAGTTTCCGCGATGCGCAAACTTGAAGTGAACAGCGATCAGGAATTGTTGGCCTATTGCCTGGCGAGTCATATCTTTAATTAACTAGCGAGCGTCATTGTTCCACCATTAAGATTCGTCTGATGGGCCAGAGAAACCACCTGACTTATTGTGAGCGTGCATTAAGTTGCAGCACTTACTCACTCTCATGTGGACATCAATATGAATAAATTCTCCCTGGCCGCCCTGACCCTCTCGCTCCTGACCGCTTCGGCAGGCGCACTGGCCGTCGAGGCCACCGGGCCAGTCAACGGCGGCAGCGGCAAGATTTCCTTCACTGGCGTGATCAACAATGACGCCTGCTCGGTCGATGGCGCCAACGCCGACCGCGTGATCGCCGTAGACATGGGCAGCGTCTCGATCAAGGACATGGGCACCGCCGAAAACCCGACGGCTGGCCGCGTGACCGGCAAGGACTTCAACCTCAACGTCAACTGCAACCTCGGCACCAAGGTGGCGATGATCTTCGATGCCAACAGCGGCGGCTCGGGCCTGGTGACCGGCAAGAAGGTCCTGGCCCTGACCAAAGGCACCGGCACTGCTGCCAACGTTGGCATTGCCCTGCTCGACCCTAATGGCAACCTGATCGACCTGAGCTCGGCCGCCACCGCCAAGATCCAGAGCGATGTACACGGCACTGGCGCCGAGGGCGGCGACGCTACCCTGAGCTTCTCTGCGGCGTACGTGACCACTGGCGCCGCCGGCACTGCCACCGCCGGTCGTGGTGACGCCACCCTGCCATTCATCCTGCAGTACGAGTAATCACTTCGGCGCTGCTCCCTGCGCGAGGCTGAACAGCCTCGCCACTTCTTCGCCCCCGCAAGGTACCCAACCATGTTGCGTCGTTCTCTGTATCCCGTTCTCGGGTTGCTGGGCATGCTCGTCGCCGCCCAGGCAACTGCCAGCATCTCCCTGAGCGCTACGCGCGTCGTGTTCGACGGTGCGCACAAAGAAGCCAATGTCATCGTGCGCAATGGCAACCAGGAAGTCCTGGTGCAGTCCTGGGTGGATGCCGGCGACAGCGCGCAGGCGCCGTTCGCCATTACTCCACCGTTGGCCAGGGTATTGCCCAAGCAGGAACAACTGCTGCGCATTCTCTATGAAGGCCAGGGCCTGCCGACCGATCGCGAGTCGGTGGTCTGGCTCAATGTCCAGGAAATTCCGCAAGCCAGTACCAAGGCCAATACCTTGCAGTTGGCGGTGCGCCAACGTATCAAGATTTTCTTCCGCCCGGCCAACTTGCCCGGCAACGCCCTGCTGGCGCCCGAACAACTGGTCTGGCAATTGACCCGGCGCGCCGGGAATCCACAACTGACCGTGAACAACCCCAGCCTGTATCACGTGTCGATGGCCGATATCGAACTTAAGAGCGGGAAACAAACCGTGCTCAGCGCCGATTCGACCATGATCGCCCCTGGCGAACAAAAAACATTCACCTCGGTATTTTCCCAGGTAGACGGACCGTTGACGCTGACGTTCAAGAGCATCAACGACTATGGCGCCCAACATGGATATTTCTTGCGTTTGAACACTGCCCAGCCGGGTAGCGCCAAGCCTGCCGAACCCGCCATCACCTTGTGAAATCGTAGCCCCCACCTTGTGCCCTGGTCGCGTGCGGCCTCCCCGTGCCCCGCCCGTGCCGCGATATGAAATAGGTTTCTGGTATGTCTCTGTCCATCGCCCCCCACCCTGTCGAGGGAGCCGATGCAGGCGCGCACGCGTTCAGTGGCGGCACGCTTCGTCCGGCCTGGAAGCTCAACGCCCTGTCATTGGTCATCTGCACCGCACTGCCCGGCCTTGCAACGGCGCAGGACGCCGCCCACCTGCAGGGCTTCAACACCACCTTTCTGCAGGGCGCGCAATCGGCGGTCGACCTGCAACTGCTGCTGTCGGCCAACAGCATGCTGCCGGGCAACTACCGGGTAGACCTGTACAGCAACGACGTGCTGGTAGGCCGGCGTGACATCGAATTCAACCGCCACCCACAGACTGGGCGGGTGGAACCCTGCCTGACCCTGGAACTGCTCGAGCAACTGGGTATCGACATGGACAAGCTCAAGGCACAGGGGCGCCTGGATACCGCCCTGGCCTGCCACGACCTGGCCGCACTGATCGACCAGGCCAGCCTGAGCTACGACTCGGGTCACCTGCGCCTGTCCGCCAGCATCCCGCAGGTCGCCATGAAACGCGGCCTGCGCGGCTACGTCGACCCGCAACTGTGGGACGCCGGGGTGTCTGCTGCGTTCGTGAACTATCAGTTCAACACCAGCCGCAGCGCCGGCGATGCCGAGACCCGCATCGCCAACAACCTGAGCCTGCGCAACGGCATCAACCTGGGCAGCTGGCGCTTGCGCAACGAGTCGAACTTCAGCAGCGGCACCGGGCAGCCGGACACTTTCAAAAGCAACCGCAGCTATATGCAGCACGACGTGACCGCGCTCAAAGGCCAGTTCAGCGCCGGTGACATTTTCAGCGACACCGACCTGTTCGACAGCGTGCGCTACCGGGGCCTGAAGCTGGCTTCGGACGAAGGCATGCGCGCCGACAGCGAGCGCGGCTACGCACCTGTGGTGCGTGGCGTGGCGCAGACCAGCGCCAGGGTCGAGATTCGCCAGAACAACTACGTGCTCTACACCGCCAACGTGCCGCCCGGCCCGTTCGAGATCAGCGACATCTACCCCAGCGGCTCCAATGGCGACCTGGAAGTCACCATCATCGAGGCCGACGGCCGTCGGCGGGTCACCGTGCAGGCCTTCTCCAGCCTGCCGCTCATGGTCCGTGGCGGTCAGGTCAAGTACAGCCTGTCCGCTGGACGCTACAACAGCAACACGGAGGGCCTGGCCACGCCGCAGATGCTCAGTACGACGCTGGCTTACGGTCTGACCAACAACGTGACCGGCGTCGTTGGCCTGCAAGCCACGCAAGACTATAAGGCAATGGCCGTGGGCAGCGGCCTGAACACACTGCTGGGCGCCTTCTCGCTCGATGTCACCCACTCCTCGAGCAAGGCCCAGGGCCAGACCACCCAGGGCAACAGCTTGCGGGCGCTATACGCCAAGACGTTCACCGGCACCGACACCAACTTTACCCTCGCGGCCTACCGCTATTCCACCGAGGGCTTCCGTACCCTCACCCAGCATGTCGAGGACCTGAGCGCCAACGCGATCAAGCGCAGTGGCAACTCCAAGACCCGCACCGACCTGACCATCAACCAGAGCCTGGGCCGCAACCGCGCGTTCGGCAGCCTGTACCTGACGGCCACCGACCAGCGCTACTGGAACCGCGGCGGTTCGCAGAGCCTGACCGCCGGATACAGCAACAACTGGGGCGAGATCTCCTACAACCTGGACGTCAGCCGCACCAAGGAGCTGGGGAACTCAGGCCCTTCGGGGCAAGATACCCAGCTCAACCTGTCGGTATCGTTCCCACTCGGCAGCCGGGCCCGCGCACCGCGGGCGTTCGTCACCACCAGCACACAGAAAGGCAACGACATCACCCAGGCCGGCATCAACGGCTACCTGTCGGAAACCAGCGACACCTTCTACTCGATCCAGGGCGGCCACAGCCGCACCAGCGGCAGCTCGGCATCGGCCAACCTGAACACCCGCACTTCGGTCGCCGACATCAGCCTGGGCTATAGCCAGGGGCGCGGCTACGACTCGCAGAACCTGAACATTGCCGGCGCCGTGGTCGCCCACCAGGGCGGCATCAACCTCGGCCAGTCGCTCAGCGAGACCTTCGCCCTGGCCGAAGTACCGGGTGTGAAGGGCGCAAAGATCAGCAGCTATAGCGGTGTGGAGACCGGGCGCAATGGCTATGCGGTGATCCCCAACGCCCAGCCCTATCGGGTCAACTGGATCAGCCTGGACACCAGTGACCTGGGGGGCGACATCGAGATCGACAACGCCACCCAGCAACTGGTGCCTCGCCGCGGCGCCGTTGTGCTTGCCCGCTATACCGGCAAGAGCGGGCGTCGGGTGCAGTTCGAGCTGTTCGACGAGCGCGGTCAACTTATACCGTTCGGGGCCTCGGTCGAGGACGCCGCGGGCCAGCAACTGGCAATTTCCGACCCCAGCGGCAAGGCATTGTTACTCCTGGAACAGGACCAGGGCAGCCTGACCATCAAGTGGGGTGAGCGCCAGTGTGCGGCACCTTACAACCTTCCGGAACGGGACAAGGCAGTTAACTATGAACGTCAGCGCCTGGCTTGCCGGCCGTGACACCCGCTCTTGTCTGCAGAGAATGCTCATAAGCGCCCGGTAGCTTTGGTATGATCAAACGCGACTCTGCAAGAAGGCAGCGCAACAAGGATTCCGATGCTGATGAATAAGGCCGCACCATGTCCTTGATTTCCTGCATGGCCACTCCATTTTTAGCGAATACCCACGCTTGATGCGAAAACTCCTGGCAAGCGCCCTGGCGCTGGTGATGATCGCCGCCCTCTGCGGCTATGGCTTCTGGACCCAACAGCGCCCGGAAGGCCACTATCTGTCCGACCTGCGCATCGAACTGGCGCTTAACCATGGCGTCCCGGGCGAGCACGGCAACCTGCTCGGTGTCGAACCACTGCTGTACCCGGGCGACTATCAGAACTTGCAACGCCTGCACCGCAAGCTCTCAGCCTATCTGGAGCAAGCCCGCGACCAAGGCCTGGTGAACCCGCGCACGGTGGTGGTGCTGCCGGAACACATCGGTACCTGGCTGTGGGCGCGCGGAGAGAAGAACGAGCTGTATCAAGTCACCCAGAGCCACGAAGCCCAACAATGGCTGGAACTGAGCAACCCACTGCGCTATGGCCTCGCGGTTCTTGGCGCTGACGGCGACGACTGGCGCGCCGATGCGCACTTGCGCATGAAGGCCGAGCAGATGGCCGCAGATTACCAGCAGCTGTTCGGCGGCCTGGCCAAGGAATTTGGCGTGACCTTGGTGGCCGGTTCGATCGTGCTGCCCGAACCTTATGTGAAACAAGGCGTACTGCATACCGGCCGTGGCCCGCTGTTCAACAGCAGTGTGGTGTTTGCCGGAGACGGCTCGCTACTGGGGCAGCCCCAGCGCCAGCAATATCCCGACAGTGAAATGCGCCGCTACGTCCACCACGGCCGCCAGCACCCGCTGCAGGTCGTGCAGACCCCGGCCGGGCGCCTGGGGATACTGGTGGGCAGTGACAGCTGGTACCCGGAAAACCACCAGCAACTGACTGAACAAGCCGTACAACTGGTCGCCAACCCGGCGTTTCTCAGTGGCAAGGGCAGCTGGCAAGCACCCTGGCGGGGAAATCGCCATCAGGATGCCAGCGCCGGGCTTGCCTTGCAGCGCGGCGAAGTCAGTGAACAGATGGCTTGGCAACGCCTGACCGAAGTGGCCGGAACCGGCATCAGCAGCATGAGCGTGTTCATGCGCGGGCAGTTCTGGGAACAGGGCAGCGATGGCCAGGGCTTTGCCCGCCAGTCGGGAGCTTTGCTCGCCGGCCCCCCCAGCCCAGGCGCCCGCCTGTTGAATGTGTGGTTGTAAGCACGTGGCCCGCCCCCGCGTGCGCCTGGGCGAACTGTCGGTTGGTTTTGTCCAGCCTTTGAGCGAAGCTCTACGCGAGCTGGGCCACGACCCTGAGCCATTGCTGCGCCGCTACGGCCTGGACGCGACACGCCTGGGCGAAGCCGGCGCACGCCTGTCCATACCCCGCTACATGCACCTGGGCCACGCAGCCATCGAAATGAGCGGTGAGGCCGCTTTAGGTCTGCGTATGGGGCGCCTGAGCCGGCTGGCGCATACGGGCCTGGCCGGGGTCACTGCGGCCCAGGCCCCCACCCTGGGTGAGGCCGCGCGTACCCTGCTGCGTTTCGAGCCGCTTTATGCGGCCAACTACCGCGGCCATTCCAGCTTTGAGGAAGATGCCCAAGGCGCCTGGCTGCGCTTCTACTCCATCAGCCCGTATAACGACTACAACCGCTTTGTGGTCGACTCACTGCTGGCCGGCTGGCTGGCCCAGTTGGCCGACCTTGCCGGCACCCCGGTGCAAGCCGAACGCCTGGAGATCGAGTTTGCCGCTCCCCCCTATGCCGCCCGCTACCAAACGCTCTGCAGCACGCCTGTGCAATTCGCCGCCGACGGCAATCAGCTGCGTCTGAGCCGCGCCACCTTGCAACTGCCCAACCCCGGGCATTGCCCGAGTACCTGGCAGCACCTGTTGCAGTTGTGCGAAGCAGAGCTGCTGCAGCGCACGCGGGTGCGCAGCCTGGGTGAGCGCATCACCCACCTGCTGGGCCCGCTGCTCAATGGCGGCCGTGAACCGGACCTGGAAGAAGTGGCGCTGCACTTGCAGCTACCAAGCTGGACCTTGCGCCGCAAGCTCGCCGAGGAAGGCACGCGCTTTCGCGACCTGCTCAACGAAACCCGACGCGACCTGGCCGAAACCTACATCCGTGACACGGCGCTGGCCTTTGGCGAGATTGCCTATTTGTTGGGGTTTGCTTCGGCCGAGGCCTTCCAGCGCGCATTCAAGCGCTGGACGGGCCTCACGCCGGGGGAGTTCCGCCGCAGCCAGCGGCAGCCGAGCTAGAGTTCGGTGGCGTCGTCGGCCGGTTCCGGGGTGTCCAGTTCGTAAGCCTGGGTTTCGAGAAGTTCTTCCTGGTATTCATCCATTGCCCTGCGTCCTCTTTGCTCATTTTGCCTTTGTAGGTATCGCCTTCAGCCTAAGCAGGTGGGATGAAGGGATGATGACAAGCTTATGAGTGGTAAACGTAGCAGGTGTTCAGAAAGTTATCGCGGGGCGTCTGTAACAAGGGGTGTGGACGGCGGGCGACGACCGCAAGGCAAGCACAAGGCTGCTCAGGCGATCGCCACAGGGTTCGCGTTACAGGCTAGCAATCAAAGGGCGGGAGACGCAGGCTCGGCCGGCTGCGCATCCTGCTGCACTTGAATCGGCGCAGCCTCCACCGGTGGAGCCACCGGCTGCGAACCCTGGCTGTCATCCACCACCGGCGCCGCTGCCGCCTCGCTGGCCGGGGCCACCCCTGCAGGTGCAGGCGTTGCTTCAACCAAAGGTGCAGGTGCAGGTGTCGCTTCAACCAACGGTGCAGGTGCAGGCGTCGCTTCAACCAAAGGTGCAGCTGCCGGGGCCGGCGCCACCGGGTTCGCCGCAGCCTGCTCCGGAAGCCCAAGATCAACCGCCGGTTTTTCAACCTTCGGCACTGGCTCTTCCACCTTGGCCTTGCTCACTTTTTTCGGCTTGGGCAGGTAGCTCTCCACCAGGGCGAAATAGCGGTCATAGAACTGCGCCGCGGTCACCGTCTCGCTGGCGACCTTGACCAGCGAGTCGTCACTGGAGCCGATAGGCATCGACACCGAACCCAGCACCCCCACGCCCAGGCTGGCGGAGGTGTTGGACTTTTTCAGTGCATAGCGGTCCTGCAGGGCGTTGGCGAACATGGTCGAGTGCTGGTCGTCGCTCACGTCTGGTGCACAGGTGACATTGAAGCTGATCTGCAGGTGGTTCTCGCTGTTTTGCTGAAAGCTCTTGTTACCCGCCACCTGGTTGGCGCCGCTGCTGGTGATGATGTACCCCTGGCTAAGCAAAGCACGCCGGGCGGCCTCGCAAGAGCCGGCATCGCTCACCGGAAAGCTGCGCGAGAAGGTACCCGAGTCATCGAAATTCTCGTGCTCGTAGACGGCCGCTTTTTTCGAGGAACAACCGGTCACGCCCGCCAGCACCAGGGCCAGCCCGAGCGCACCAAAGACGGAAGATCTGGTCATTGCGAATTCCGGGTATGTCGGGAAAGTGCCTATTGTGCAACACAGCAGGCAGGCACAGGAACCGCTGGTCGGTGAAGAATCTGTCAGGCTGGTGTAAATCTGGGTAAAGGCAGGCACTTGCCAGGCGCACCAACGAAAAAAGCGACCCGAAGGTCGCTTTAACGTTGCTTCAAGGCGTTCATGGGGCCTTGAAGCGAAGATGGCGCAGCGGACGGGACTCGAACCCGCGACCCCCGGCGTGACAGGCCGGTATTCTAACCGACTGAACTACCGCTGCGTATCATTCAGGCTTGCGCCCGATTGAAACCTGGGTCTACCCTTCCGGCGCGATGGCCTCAGGGCAGGCACAAAAAAAGCGATAACACGATCGCTTCTCTTGTGTTTGCTTCAAGGTGTTCTAGGGACCTTGAAGCGAAGATGGCGCAGCGGACGGGACTCGAACCCGCGACCCCCGGCGTGACAGGCCGGTATTCTAACCGACTGAACTACCGCTGNGGCGCAGCGGACGGGACTCGAACCCGCGACCCCCGGCGTGACAGGCCGGTATTCTAACCGACTGAACTACCGCTGCGTATCGTTCAGGCTTGCGCCCGATTGAAACTGGGATCAGCCCAAGGCGTGTGCCTTGTGGCTTCAGACCGGTGCCAGGCACCCGTCTGTTACTGAAAAATGGCGCAGCGGACGGGACTCGAACCCGCGACCCCCGGCGTGACAGGCCGGTATTCTAACCGACTGAACTACCGCTGNGGCGCAGCGGACGGGACTCGAACCCGCGACCCCCGGCGTGACAGGCCGGTATTCTAACCGACTGAACTACCGCTGCGCAGTGCGTTCCTCTCTGGCTATCGGCTTCTTGCGAACCCGATGCTCCAGGAACATCTCAGGAAGTGGTGGGTGATGACGGGATCGAACCGCCGACCCTCTGCTTGTAAGGCAGATGCTCTCCCGGCTGAGCTAATCACCCTCGCGATGTTGCTTGTTGCGTTTTCTTCGCTGAGGCCGCGAAATTTACGCAGGTGGCGAAGCTAAGTCAATAGCCCCATTGAATTTTTTTCAAAAAAGCAACGTGAGGTTATTGCCTGTGCCGGCCTCTTCGCGGGTAAAACCGCTCCTACAACGGTTAATGGCCGACCGTAGGAGCGGGTTTACCCGTGAAGAGCCGGCGCAGTTTAAACAAGGTGCTCAGGTATAGATCATCTTGCGGGTCATGCCGCCATCGACCACAAACTCCTGGCCGGTGACAAATGCCGCCTGGCGTGACAGCAACCAGGCAACCATGGCCGCGACATCTTCCACAGTCCCTACCCTGCCCGTTGGATGCTGGGCATGGTCAGCTTCGCTCAACGGCTCGGCACGGCGCTGCGACGGATCACGGGCATCGATCCAGCCCGGGCTCACCGCATTGACGCGAATCTCCGGGCCCAGGCTCATGGCCAGGGCATGTGTCAAAGCCACCAGGCCGCCCTTGCTTGCCGCGTAAGCCTCGGTGTCGGGTTCGGACTGCCGAGCACGGGTAGAGGTCAGGTTGACGATCGCCCCATTGTGCGCGCGCAGGTACGGCGCACAATGCTTGGCCAGCAGCATGGGGCCGCTGAGGTTTACCCCCAGCACCCGGTTCCATTGGCCCAGGCTCAGGCTTTCCAGCGTCTGGTTGTGCGGGTTGGCAATGGCCGCATTGCACACCAGCGCGTCCAGCCGGCCGAACTGCCCGAGCACTTCGGACACTCCGGCACTGACCTGGGCCTCGTCGGCAACGTCCATGGTGATGAACCAGGCGTTGTCGCCCAACGCCTTGGCCACTTTGGTACCACGCTGGCGGTCCAGATCACTCAGCACCACTTGCCAGCCTTCGCAGATCAGCCATGCGGCAATGCCCAGACCAATGCCGCGGGCCGCGCCCGTGACCAAGGCTACCCGGCCATTGTGGCCCGGGGTGCTGCCGCTGATTTCGATCACAACGCCGCCAGCCCGCGCGCCAGGTCAGCCTGCAGGTCGGCCACGTCTTCCAGGCCCACGGCAACGCGGATCAGGCTGTCGCGGATACCAGCCGCTTCACGCTCCTGCGGCGACAGGCGACCGTGTGAGGTGGTCGCCGGATGAGCGATGGTGGTTTTGCTGTCACCCAGGTTGGTAGTGATGGAAATCACACGGGTAGCGTCGATGAAACGCCACGCGCCCTCTTTGCCACCCTTGACCTCGAAGCTGACCACTGCACCAAAACCGCTCATCTGGCGCTTGGCCAGTTCGTGCTGCGGGTGACTGGGCAGGCCGGCGTAATGCACCTTTTCCACGCCGTCCTGCTGCTCCAGCCATTCGGCCAGGGCCTGAGCGCTTTCGCAGTGTGCACGCATACGCAGGCGCAGCGTTTCCAGGCCCTTGGTGAAGATCCAGGCGTTGAACGGACTGAGGGTTGGACCTGCGGTTCGCAGGAAACCCACCACTTCTTTCATTTGCTCGGTACGGCCGGCAACCACACCGCCCATGCAGCGGCCCTGGCCGTCGATGAACTTGGTGGCCGAGTGGAACACAATGTCGGCACCCAGCTTCAGCGGCTGCTGCAACGCCGGGGTACTGAAACAGTTGTCCACCACCAGCATGGCACCCTGAGCATGGGCGATTTCGCTGAGCGCAGTGATATCGACCAACTCGGCCAGTGGGTTGGAGGGCGATTCGACGATCAGCAGCTTGGTGTTGGCCTTGATGGCCTTTTCCCAACCGGTGAGGTCGACCAGTGGCACGTAGTCCACTTGTACGCCAAAGCGCTTGAAGTACTTCTCGAACAGGCTGATGGTAGAGCCGAATACGCTCTGCGACACCAGCACATGGTCACCGGCGCTGCACAGCGACATGACCACGGCCAGGATCGCCGCCATTCCGGTGGACGTACCCACGGCCTGTTCGGCACCTTCCATGGCCGCCAGGCGCTCCTCGAAGGCACGCACCGATGGGTTGGTGTAGCGCGAATAGACGTTGCCCGGCGTTTCGCCGGCAAAGCGCGCAGCAGCATCGGCTGCCGTGCGGAACACATAGCTGGAGGTCAGGAACAGCGCTTCACTGTGCTCGCCTTCCGGGGTACGGTTTTGACCAGCGCGAACCGCCAGGGTGTCGAAACCGACACCCTCGAGGTCACTGTCCAGTCGCCCGGCATCCCATTGATCCGTCATGCCGTCGCTCCCAAAATCAGTTGTTGTAAAGGTCGATGATCGCGCTGACGGCCTGGTTCTTGACCTTGGCCAGGTCATTACGGGCCTGCTCGATGCGGTCGAGGTAGGCTTCGTCGATATCGCCAGTGACGTACTCACCGTTGAACACCGCGCAATCGAACTGCTCGATCTTGATCTTGCCGCCGCCGACCGAGTCGATCAGGTCTGGCAGGTCCTGATAGACCAGCCAATCGGCGCCAATCAACTCACCCACCTGTTCGGTGGTGCGGTTGTGGGCGATCAGTTCGTGAACACTCGGCATGTCGATGCCGTAGACGTTGGGGTAGCGTACTGCAGGGGCCGCGGAGCAGAAGTAGACATTCTTGGCGCCGGCTTCGCGGGCCATCTGGATGATCTGCTTGCAGGTGGTGCCGCGCACGATCGAATCGTCCACCAGCATCACATTCTTGCCGCGGAACTCCAGCTCGATGGCGTTGAGCTTCTGACGCACCGACTTCTTGCGCGCGGCCTGACCGGGCATGATGAAGGTACGGCCGATGTAACGGTTCTTGACGAAACCTTCGCGGAACTTGACGCCCAGCCGGTTGGCCAGTTCCAGCGCGGCAGTGCGACTGGTATCCGGGATCGGGATGACCACGTCGATATCATGATCGGGGCGCTCGCGCATGATCTTGTCGGCCAGCTTTTCACCCATGCGCAGACGCGCCTTGTACACCGAGACCCCATCGATGATCGAGTCCGGGCGCGCCAGGTAGACGTGCTCGAAGATGCACGGCTGCAACTTTGGCGATTCGGCGCACTGCTTGGTGAACAACTGGCCTTCTTCGGTGATGTAAACCGCTTCGCCCGGTGCCAGGTCGCGGATCAGGGTGAAGCCGAGCACGTCCAGGGCGACGCTTTCCGACGCGATCATGTATTCCACGCCTTCGTCGGTGTGACGCTGACCGAACACCACCGGGCGAATGCCATGGGGGTCGCGGAAACCGACGATGCCGTAGCCGGTGATCATGGCCACCACGGCGTAACCGCCAACGCAGCGGCTGTGCACATGGGAGACCGCAGCGAACACGTCTTCTTCGGTCGGCTGCAACTTGCCGCGCACCGCCAGTTCATGGGCGAACACGTTCAGCAGCACTTCCGAGTCGGAGTTGGTGTTGACGTGGCGCAGATCGGACTCGTAGATCTCCTTGGCCAACTGCTCGACGTTGGTCAGGTTGCCGTTGTGAGCCAGGGTGATGCCGTAAGGCGAGTTGACGTAGAACGGCTGGGCCTCGGCCGAGGTCGAGCTGCCCGCAGTCGGGTAGCGCACGTGGCCGATGCCGATGTTGCCAACCAGGCGCTGCATGTGGCGCTGCTGGAACACGTCGCGCACCAGGCCATTATCCTTGCGCAGGAACAACCGGCCGTCATGGCTGGTCACGATACCGGCAGCGTCCTGGCCGCGGTGCTGGAGGACCGTAAGCGCGTCATACAGCGCCTGATTGACGTTCGACTTACCGACGATACCGACGATGCCACACATGCGACGCAACCCCTACTTTGATGAAACTTGAGTGAATAGTGCTCAGGGCTTGGACGGCCCGAGCAACTGTTCCTTGAACGGAAGATCAGCCGGAGTGCTGATCAGCCCACTGGGCGTCCATTGGTCGGTGAAACCCAGAATCAGGTTTTTCGACCAGTCGGCGACCAAGAGAAATTGTGGTATCAGGCGTGATTCCTGCCACCAGGTGTCTTGTTGAACCGGCCCCAGGCTGATCAGGCCAATGGCCACCACTACCAGCAAGGCCCCGCGCGCAGCACCGAAGGCCATGCCCAGGAAACGATCGGTGCCGGACAGCCCGGTCACGCGGATCAGCTCACCGACAAGGAAGTTGACCATGGCCCCCACCAGCAAGGTGGCGACGAAAAGAATGGCGCAGCCAGCGATGATGCGCATCGATGGCGTCTGGATATAGCTCTCAAGATACACCGAGAGCGAACCGCCGAACATCCAGGCAACCGCACCGGCAATGATCCAGATGAGCAAGGACAAGGCCTCCTTGACGAAGCCGCGCTTGAGACTGATCAGTGTGGAGACGGCGATGATCGCGATGATCGCCCAATCAACCAAGGTAAATGCCACGGTGTTGCCTGCAGACGTTTGAGGCGGCGCATTTTACCAGAGCGGCGGGCCGGGAGTAAGCGGAATGTCAGCTGGATTGGTGTTGGGCCATTGGCAGGCAAACCCGCCCCGACAGGTTCTGGGTAAGCCTTGCAGCGGCACAGTACCTGCCGGCGCGGGCCCACCCGCGAATGGGCGGCCTAGCCGCCCCGGGGAATCAGCTGCGCTCAGGCTGGAAACGCACCACAAAGCCCTTGAGGCTGTTCTGACGATTGATGGCGTCACGCACGCGCTCGGCCTCGGCGCGCTCGATCAACGGCCCCACGTACACGCGGTTCATGCCGCCCGCCGTACGAATATAGGCGTTGTAACCCTGGCTACGCAGGGTTTGCTGCAGCTTTTCGGCTCCGGCGCGGTTGGACAGACTGGCCAGCTGGATCGACCAGCTGACGGGCAGGCCATTGGCGTCGATCTTCGATGGCGCGGGAGGCGCTGGTGTTGCAGCAGCTTTGGCCTCCACCTTGGGCGCGGGCGCCTGCGGCTTGGGTGGGTGAACCTGCGCCTGGGTCTGTGGCGACGGGGTGATTGGCTGGCTGGGTGTACTCGCCGGCGCAGTGGCCTCGTCGATCACCACCGGCGCCTGCTGCGCCTCCTGCGCAATAACCTGTGGCTCCGGCACGGCAACCGGCTCCACCTTCACTTCCGGCAGGCTGGGCATGGCCGGTGCCTGCGGAGCTTCGACGTGCACCTGGCGCATCTCGTCCTGGCGGGTAAACAGCATCGGCAGGAAGATAACCGCCAGCGCCACCAGCACCAGCGCACCCACCATGCGCTGTTTCATCCCTTTATCCAGCACAGCCATCTATTCCACCCTCCTGGGCGTGCCGCTCCAGCCATTCCAGCGCCTGGCCGACACAGAAAAACGAACCGAACAGCAGGATCTGATCATCCCCCGTCGCCTGCGCACATTGCCCTTCAAGGGCGGCGTCGACGCTGGCATAAGACTTCACCGTGGCACCGAGGTTCGCCAAGGACGAGGCCAGTTCTGCGGCCGGGCGACTGCGCGGGGTATCCAGCGGCGCCACCGCCCAGTCGTCGATGAGGCCCTGCAGCGGCGCGATAACGCCCTCCAGATCCTTGTCGGCGAGCAGGCCAAAGACCGCGAGGCGGCGCCCCTTCAGCGGTCGGGCCGCCAGGCGCATGGCCAGGTACTGCGCCGCATGCGGGTTGTGCCCGACATCCAGCAGCAACGCTACCGGTTTGCCCTGCCAGTTCAAGTTACGGAGGTCGAGACGCCCAGTGATGCGGGTATCCAGCAGCGCCTGGCGAACTTGCCCCGCGTCCCACGGCAGCCCCATCAGCAGGTAAGCCTGCAAGGCCAGCGTGGCGTTTTCCATGGGCAGGTCAAGCAAAGGCAGGTCACGCAGCTCGACCTGCGCGCCATCGGCGGCAGTACCACGCCAGCTCCAGCAGCCATCGGCGCTGGCCAGGTCGAATTCCCGACCGCGCAGGAACAGTGGCGCGGCCAGTTCAGCGGCCTTGTCCAGCAACGGCCCGGGCGGATCCAGATCACCGCACAGGGCCGGCTTGCCCGGGCGGAAGATACCCGCCTTCTCGAAGGCCACCAGCTCGCGGGTATCACCCAGGTAATCAACATGGTCGACACCGATGCTGGTCACCAGGGCGAAGTCGGCATCCACTACGTTGACGGTATCCAGGCGGCCACCCAGGCCCACCTCCAGCACCACCGCATCCAGCTGCGACTGGTAGAACAACCAGAACGCGGCCAACGTCCCCATCTCGAAGTAGGTCAGGGAAATATCGCCTCGCGCCGCCTCGACGGCGGCGAAGGCTTCGCACAGGCGCTCATCGCTGGCCTCTTGACCATTGATCACCACCCGCTCGTTGTAACGTAGCAGGTGCGGCGAACTGTACACACCGACCTTGA
This sequence comes from Pseudomonas sp. Kh14, assembly GCF_900291005.1. NCBI lineage: Bacteria > Pseudomonadati > Pseudomonadota > Gammaproteobacteria > Pseudomonadales > Pseudomonadaceae > Pseudomonas > Pseudomonas sp. Kh14. The sequence goes on along the minus strand of NZ_OLKJ01000021.1, from coordinate 18,838 downwards.
GCCCCTGAGCACGCAGCAACGACGCCACGAAGGCGCAGGTCGAACCCTTGCCGTTGGTGCCGGTTACTGTCACCACGCGCGGCGCCAGCTTGCCCAGCGCCAAGCGGGCAAGCACCTTCTGCGACCGCTCCAGGCCCATGTCGATGGCCGAGGGGTGCAACTGCTCGAGGTAGGCGAGCCATTCGCCCAGGGATCGTTGTTTCATCACGCGACGGCAGCCGCCTCACGCGCTTCTTCCGGCGTTTGCTGACCGGTCATCTGCGCCAGCAGGCGGGCCAGACGCGGGCGCAATTCGCCACGGGAGATGATCAGGTCGATGGCACCGTGCTCCAGCAGGAACTCGCTGCGCTGGAAGCCTTCAGGCAGCTTCTCGCGTACGGTCTGCTCGATCACGCGTGGGCCGGCGAAACCGATCAGGGCCTTCGGCTCACCGACGATGACGTCGCCGAGCATCGCCAGGCTGGCGGAAACACCGCCATACACCGGGTCGGTCAGGACCGAGATGAACGGAATGCCTTCTTCGCGCAGGCGCGCCAGCACGGCAGAGGTCTTGGCCATCTGCATCAGCGAGATCAGCGCTTCCTGCATGCGCGCACCGCCCGAAGCGGAGAAGCAAACCATTGGGCAGCGGTTTTCCAGGGCATAGTTGGCCGCGCGGACGAAGCGCTCGCCGACGATGGCACCCATGGAACCGCCCATGAACGAGAACTCGAAGGCGCTAACCACGATCGGCATGCCCATCAGGGTGCCGCTCATGGAGATCAGCGCGTCCTTTTCGCCAGTCTGCTTCTGCGCAGCGGTCAGGCGGTCCTTGTACTTCTTGCCATCACGGAACTTCAGGCGGTCGACCGGTTCCAGGTCAGCGCCCAGTTCGGCACGGCCTTCGGCGTCAAGGAAGATGTCGATACGCGCACGTGCGCCGATGCGCATGTGGTGGTTGCACTTGGGGCAGACATCCAGGGTCTTTTCCAGCTCCGGACGATACAGCACGGCCTCGCAGGACGGGCACTTGTGCCACAGGCCCTCAGGCACCGAGCTCTTTTTCACCTCGGAACGCATGATCGAAGGGATCAGTTTGTCGACTAACCAGTTGCTCATGCTTTCTTTCTCCAGTATTGGCAGGCGGGGGACGGTGTCACCGGCCCTGCCCTGCCCTTGAGCTCAAAATCTTTTATGAAACGATGGTGGACCGGCCGCCGGGGCTTCCAGCGCGCCACTCCACCGCTAATGTGTTTTTTGCCGCCACAGGTGCTGGCATGCGGCCCGCAGGGCTGCGAAAGCTATGGACGATGGCGCGCAGCCAGCCGTCACATCTGCCATCACGCCTGTTTCACCGCACGCATGAAGGCCTCGATCTTCGCCGCATCCTTGATGCCCTTGGCCTGTTCGACGCCACCGCTGACATCCACCGCATAAGGCTTTACCTGGGCAATGGCCTGGCCAACGTTATCGGCCGACAGCCCGCCCGCGAGGATGATCGGCTTGCCAAGACGCGCCGGTACCAATGACCAGTCGAACGCCTCGCCGGTTCCCCCTGGCACGCCCGGCACATAGGTGTCGAGCAAAATGCCGCGGGCACCCGCGTAAAGCCGACAGGCCGCCTCCAGGTCATCGCCAGGGCGCACACGCAGGGCCTTGATCCAGGGGCGGTGGTAGCCTTCACAGTCCTGCGGGGTTTCATCGCCGTGAAACTGTAGCAGGTCCAGCGGAACCACTTCGAGGATCTCGTTCAGCTCACAGCGCGAGGCATTGACGAACAGCCCGACCGTGGTCACGAACGGCGGCAGCTCGGCAATGATCGCCCGCGCCTGGCGCACGTCCACCGCCCGCGGGCTCTTGGCATAGAAGACGAAGCCGATGGCATCGGCCCCCGCTTCGGCAGCGGCCAGTGCGTCTTCGATGCGGGTAATCCCGCAGATCTTGCTGCGAACATTGCTCATGGAACAAGAACCCTGATTGTTGCGGCGAAAGGGCGGATGTTAGCAAATGGCTTTTCGCTCGTCAGTCTGCCAACGCCTCGTAACCACTCAAAAAGTGTGGGCCAATGTAACGCTTGGGCAACGCAAACGCTTCGGGGTACTCCACCTGCACCAGGTAAAGCCCGTATGGGTGGGCCGTTACCCCACCTTCACGGCGGTTGCGCCCTTCCAGCACCTCGCGTGCCCAGGCAACCGGACGCTCGCCGGCGCCGATGGCCATCAGCACACCGGCAATGTTACGCACCATGTGGTGCAGGAAGGCGGTGGCACGCACGTCCAGCACGATCATCTGACCATGGCGGGTAACACGCAGGTGGTAGATGTGCTTGATCGGTGACTTGGCCTGACACTGGCTGGCACGGAAGGCGCTGAAGTCGTGGGTACCCAGCAGGAACTGCGCCGCCTCGGCCATGCGATCGACGTCCAGCGGACGGTGGTTCCAGGTCACTTCTTCGGCCAGGTGCGCCGGGCGAATCGGGTCGTTGTAGATGACGTAGCGGTAGCGCCGGGCGCAGGCCTTGAAGCGGGCATGAAAGTCGGCCGGCATTGGCCGCGACCAGACCACACTGATGTCGTGCGGCAGGTTGAAGTTGGTACCCATGGTCCAGGCGCGCTCGTCACGCACGGCACGGGTATCGAAGTGCACGACCTGCCCGCAGCCGTGAACGCCGGCGTCGGTGCGCCCGGCGCAGATCACCGAAATTGGCTCGTTGGCGACCTTGGACAGCGCTTGTTCCAAGGCTTGCTGGACACTCGGCACGCCGCTGGCCTGACGTTGCCAGCCGCGGTAGCGCGCGCCTTTGTATTCCACGCCCAGGGCGATGCGGGAGTAGCCTTCGGCCGCGGATTCGGCGGTAGCGGTATCGATGATGTCCAAGAGCATGAAACCTGTGGGGTGTACGGAATGGCGGGGATTATAACGACAACGGCAGCCTCGTAGGGCTGCCGGTGGATGCGCACTGCATGTGCGGGCCTCTTCGTGGGCGGGCTCGCCCCCACAGGTCACTCACAAGGTCGACAACCTGTGGGGATCCCGTGGGCGCGGGCAAGCCCGCGAAGAGGCCTGCCCTGCTTGCATCAGACCAACCGGGAGAGCATGTCCTCGGCTTCCTGGCGCTGGCTGTCGTCGCCATCCTTGACCACTTCATCGAGGATGTCGCGCGCGCCTTGGCTGTCACCCATGTCGATATAGGCACGGGCCAGGTCGAGCTTGGTGGCGACTTCGTCACTGCCGGAGAAGAAGTCGAAGTCCAAGTCATCCAAAGGCTCGAGCTCTGGCTGCGCAACCGCGTCTTCACTGGTAAAATGCGGCTCCAGCGATGGCGTTTCGAGGCTCTGCGACAGCTTGTCCAGCTCGGCATTGACGTCATTGAGCTCGGAGGCAAAGCTCTTGGCGGCCGGCGAATCGTCTTCCAGCGACAGGGACAAGTCGAAGTCCGATGGCAGGTCGAACTCGGAGACCGGGTCGAACTCCGGCTCGCTGTCGAAGGCAGCCAGTTCGGACGCGACATCCAGCGGATCTTGCTCCAGCGCCTGCGGGGCAGCCGGGGCAACCGGCTCGCTGACGTCGAGGTCGAAATCAGACAGGTCCACGGCAGGCTGAGGCTCGGCCTGAGCCAGCATGGCCTCGAAATCAGCGTCGGCGTCGGCTTGCAGCTCGGCATCCACGGCAAAGGGCTGTTCTTCTGGCTGAGCTTCTTCCTGTACGGGCTCATCCAGCACAGGCTCAGCGATTACCAGCTCGTCGGGTACGCCCACCTGTGCCATCGGCTCGTCCAGCACGGACGCGGCCAGCGGGTCTTGATCGGCCAGGTCTTCACCCAGGCTCAGGTCGAAGGCGCTGTCCAGATCCTGCTCGGCCAGGTCCGTTGCATCGAGCGTTGGCACTTCATCGAAGGCGTCCAGCTCAGCGTCCGGCCCTGCTTGCGCCACAGCCTCTTGCTCAGCCTGCTCCTGCGGCTCGAACCCGGACAACTCGCCAGGAACCACGTCGGCAACCACCGGCGCTTCGGGCTCATCGTGCAGCAACTCTTGCACGTACTGCTCATCCATTTCGGCAGCCAGCGCCGCCGCACCCAGGCCGGCAGCGGCCAGGCCGAGCATGGCGGGGTAACGCTCTTTCAGGCCGGCGACTTGGGCAACATTCTGCTCGCTGGCCGGCAGCTGACGCTCCTGTTCGGCGAACGCGCTCTGGTCACCCTGACGGGCGTACACGTCCATCAGTTTCAGGCGCAGGTCGTCACGCTCCGGCGCGGCGGCCACGGCGGGCTCCAGCAGCTCGGTGGCACGATTAAGGCGGCCTTCGGCCAGGCATTGGTCGACTTGCGCCAGCAGCGCGGCGTGCGGGTCTGCTTGCGGTTCAGGCTCGGGTTCTGCATCAGCGACCGGTTCTGCCACTTTTTCCGCAGCGACGGCAGCTGCAGCCGAAGCGGCAACCACAGCCGGCGACAGGGTTACGCCAGGCTCCCGGGTTTCTACGCCGTCGAAGCTCTCGGTATCGCTGTCGAAACCTGCGCCCTGCTCTTCTTCCAGCGCCCGCGCCATGCGCAGGTGCTTCTCGGCTTCTTGCTGGGCTTTGCGCTTACGCGCCAGCAGCCACAGCAGCAGTGCCAGCACCAGAATGCTGGAACCGGCAATCACCCCCAGAAGCCACGGGTTGCCCAGAACCGAGTCGAGTGAACCCTTCGGCTGGCTGGCGGGTGCTGGCTGGACGTCCGGCACAGGCTTGGGTGCGGTATCTGCAGCAGCAGGCGCCGGATTGACCACGGGCTGCTCCGGGGTAGCGGCAGCCGCTGCCGACCCGGCTGCGCCCTGGCCTTCCAGGCGTGCCAACTGGTTGTTCTTCAGTTCGATCAGACGCTGCAGCTTGTCCAGCTGGCTCTGCAGGTCGGCCATGCGGCTTTTCAGTTCTTCGTTGTCGCGACGGCTGGTGTCCAGGCTTTCCTGGGCCATGGCCAGCTCGTCATTCAACGCCTTGGCCTGACCTGCACCGGCCTGCTTGCCCGGGCTGACCAGGCGCAGGTTGTCGCCCTGGGCGATACGCGACGGTGCAGCCTCGGCGGCGCCACGGCGGGTGGCATCCAGCTGGCGGGCACGCGGCCCCAGGCGACGGCCTTCACGCCAGGCCGCATACTGCTCGGCCACCTCACGGTTCGCCTCGCCCTGGGTGATGCTCTGGATCTGCTGCTGGTCGGGCAGGCGCAGTACCTGGCCAACCTTCAGCTGGTTGATGTTGTTGCCGATGAAGGCGTCCGGGTTCAAAGCCTGGATCGCGATCATGGTCTGCTGGATCGATCCACCCTGGGTGTTACGCGCGGCAATCTGCCACAAGGTGTCGCGACGCTGGGTGGTGTAGCTGCTGGCACCGGTGATGGCCGGTGTGACATTGCCTGCCGCCGGCTTGTCGCCCTGCGCCTTGGCCTGGTCGAGCAGCACGCTATAGTCACGCAGCAGGCGGCCCTGCGGCCACATTACCTGCACCAGGAACTTGACCACCGGACCTGGCAGCGGCTGACTGGAGGTCACGCGCAGCACACTTTTGCCGTTGGGGTTGATCACCGGTGTGAAGGTCAGGTCTTCAAGGTAGGTCGGAAACGCCACCCCGGCCTTGCTGAACTCTTCCGGTGGCGCCAGGCTCGGCGCCACTTCGGCGGCTTTGAGGTCGCGCACGTCGAGCAATTCGATCTCGGCGTCCAGCGGCTGATTCTGTGCCGACTTCAGGGTCAGCTCCCCCAGGCCCAGCGCATTCGCCATGCCAGACGACAGCGCGGATGCTGCAGCCATGGCCAGAACCAGTTTGCGAATTCGAAGCATGACCTCTTCCCTTGTATGAATCGTCCCGGAACCTGCATGCGGAGCAGGACAAAAGTGCTCGCCAGTATCTTTTACGGCATGTGTTTAATCAACAATTGCGCCACTTGCACGGCATTGAGCGCGGCGCCTTTGCGCACGTTGTCGGTGGTTAGCCAGAGGTTGAGTTGCCGGTCTTCATCAACACCGTGACGTACACGTCCAACATAGACCACGTCTTGGCCCACTGCGTCACCTACCGGGGTCGGATAATCATCGTTTTCCACCCGCTCGATGCTGTCGGCTGCCTCCAGGGCCTGGTTGACCGCTGCCAGGTCTACCGGGCGACGGCTTTGCACAGCCACACTGAAGCTATCGCCGAAAAACACCGGTACTTGAACACAGCTCACGGAAATCTTCAGTTCAGGCAGGCCGAGCAGCACGCGCAGTTCGCTGACCAGGCGGCGCTCCAGCGCGGTATGGCCCTGCTCGTCGGCGGCACCAACCTGGGCCAGCAGGTTGAATGCCACCTGGCGGTCGAAGAAGCGCGGCTCCAGCGGGCGGGCATTGAGCAGTTCGGCGGTTTGCCGGGCGAGCTCGCTGACCGCTTCACGGCCTTGCGCCGAAACCGCCAGCGCGGCCATCACTTGCACCCGCTCGATGTCCAGTAGGCCTTTGAGCGGCGCCAGCGCGACGGCCAGGGCTACTGCGGCCGAGCATGGGCTGACGATACGCGCTGGCAACGACAGGCTGGCCAGGCGTTCGGCGTTGGCTTCCGGCACCAGGGCCAGGGCGTCGTCCAGGCCCCCGGACAGGTCGATCACCGTGCAGCCCGCCTGCAGCGCCTTGCCGGCAAAGCTGCGGCTGACGGCGGCGCCGGTGGCGAAGAAGGCCAGCTTGACCTGGGCGAAGTCGAAGCTGTCGACTTCGCGCACCTTCAGTTTCTTGCCAGCGAACATCACGCTGCTGCCCGCCGATTCCATGCTGGCCAGCAGATGCAGGGTGGCAACCGGGAATGCCAGTTCCTCGAGGATCTGCACCAAGGCTTCACCGACGCTGCCGGTGGCGCCGACGACGGCGATATCCAAAGGGTGTGTCATGGAAGGGATCCTTTTGCTGTAAACGGCGGGGGCGGCACTTTACTCGGATTGAAGGGTTTTGTCTGTGCCTCCCCCAGCGTTGCCTATTGCTGTTGCTGTTGCTGTTGCTGTTGCTGTTGCTGTTGCTGTTGCTGTTGCTCTTGATCTTGATCTTCGCGACTTCAGGAGGCCGAACGCAGGCCTTGCGGAGGCAGGTGACGGGCATGGATGCCCGTCAAGCGCTGAGGCCCCAGGATGGGGCCTTCGGCGCGGTCCTGCCGGGAGCAAGGCCGGAGTGAGGGGACCCCGGAGCGCAGCGCAGGGGCCGGATGATGGGAGCGCAGCGTTTTTTGGTTACTTTTTGTCGCGTTTGACAAAAAGTGACTCGCCGTAAAGGCGAAAAGGTGAGTATGTGTCGCCATCGTGAATGGACTGTTCGCTGAGTCAAAACAGACGAATTTGCTTCTTGCTTCTTGCTTCTTGCTTCTTGCTTCTTGCTTCTTGCTTCTTGCTTCTTGCTTCTTGCTTCTTGCTTCTTGGATGTGGGCATTCACACCGAGTAGGTATTCATTCACGCAGGTGGAGCATAGTCACCTTTCCGCCCTTACGGCGGGTCCCTTTTTGTCGTGGCAAAAAGGAACCAAAAACCGTCGGCTCCCATCATCCGGCCCCTGCGCTACGCTCCGGGGTCCCCTCGCTCCGGGCTTGCTCCCGGGAGGACCGCGCTGCAGGCCCCATCCTGGGGCCCAGCGCTTGACGGGCATCCATGCCCGTCACCTCCCTCCGCAAGCCCTGCGCTCGGCCTCCTGAAGTCGCAATCTGCGTCGCTTGAACTATCGCGCACTTACAAGCAAAAGCAAGGGCAAGGACTCTGTCAGATCAGACATTTCGCCAATGTATAAGGCAAAAAAATACCGCACTGTCACCAGTGCGGTATTTTTCAGGTAAAGCCTGAACGATCAACGCTCCAGCAGAATCCGCAACATGCGGCGCAGCGGTTCGGCGGCGCCCCACAGCAGCTGGTCACCCACGGTGAACGCGCCCAGGTACTGTGAACCCATGTTCAGCTTGCGCAGGCGGCCAACCGGGATGTTCAGGGTGCCGGTGACCTTGGTCGGGGTCAGTTCCTGCATGCTGTTTTCACGCTGGTTCGGCACCAGCTTCACCCAAGGGTTGTGCTGGCTGATCATGCCTTCGATGTCGGCGATCGGCACGTCCTTGTTCAGCTTGATGGTCAGCGCCTGGCTGTGGCAACGCATGGCGCCGATGCGCACACAGATACCATCGACCGGGATCGGGCTCTTGAAGCGGCCGAGGATCTTGTTGGTTTCGGCCTGGGCCTTCCACTCTTCGCGGCTCTGACCGTTCGGCAGTTCCTTGTCGATCCACGGGATCAGGCTGCCCGCCAGTGGCACGCCAAAGTTCTCGGTCGGGAACGCTTCGCTGCGCATGGTCTCGGCAACCTTGCGGTCGATATCGAGAATGGCGCTGGCCGGGTTGGCCAGGTCATCGGCCACTGCCGCGTGGGTAGCACCCATCTGCTTGATCAGTTCGCGCATGTTCTGCGCACCGGCACCCGAAGCCGCCTGGTAGGTCATGGCGCTCATCCACTCGACCAGACCGGCCTCGAACAGGCCACCCAGGCCCATCAGCATCAGGCTGACGGTGCAGTTGCCACCGATGTAGTTCTTGGTACCTGCGTCCAGCTGCTGGTCGATGACCTTGCGGTTGACCGGATCAAGGATGATCACCGCGTCATCCTGCATGCGCAGGGACGAAGCGGCGTCGATCCAGTAACCCTGCCAGCCGGCTTCACGCAGCTTGGGGAAGACCTCGTTGGTGTAGTCGCCGCCCTGGCAGGTCAGGATCACGTCGAGGGTCTTGAGTTCTTCAATCGAATAAGCGTCCTTGAGGGGCGCTGTATCCTTGCCCACGTTCGGACCCTGGCCACCAACATTGGAGGTAGTGAAGAACACCGGCTCGATAAGGTCGAAATCCTGCTCCTCCAGCATCCGCTGCATGAGCACGGAACCGACCATACCGCGCCAACCGATCAGACCTACACGTTTCATCGCAACTACACCTTTGCTAAAAGTGGGCCGCCACCGGGAATTTTGGGGGGCGGGCCAGAGAGATTACAGATTCCGCAGCGCTGCGACTACTGCGTCGCCCATTTCCTGCGTACCAACTTTGCGGCAGCCTTCCGAGAAGATGTCGCCGGTACGCAGCCCCTGGTCCAGAACCAGGCTCACGGCCTTCTCGATCGCCTCGGCGGCAGCCGACTGATTGAAGCTGTAACGCAACATCATCGACACCGACAGGATGGTCGCCAGCGGGTTGGCGATACCAAGGCCAGCGATGTCCGGTGCCGAGCCGTGGCACGGCTCGTACATGCCCTTGTTGTCGGCATCCAGGGACGCCGACGGCAGCATGCCGATGGAACCGGTCAACATGGAAGCTTCATCCGACAGAATGTCACCGAACATGTTGTCGGTCACCATCACGTCGAACTGTTTGGGGGCACGCACCAGCTGCATGGCAGCGTTGTCGACGTACATGTGGCTCAGTTCCACGTCCGGGTAGTCCTTGGCCACGTCTTCGACCACCTCCCGCCACAGCTGGCTGGAGGCCAGAACGTTGGCCTTGTCCACCGAGCACAGCTTCTTGCCGCGCACGCGGGCCATGTCGAAGCCGACACGGGCAATGCGGCGCACTTCGCTTTCGCTGTACGGCAGGGTGTCGTAGGCCTGGCGTTCGCCGCCTTCCAGCTCGCGCTGACCACGCGGGGCACCGAAGTAGATGCCGCCGGTCAGCTCTCGGACGATGAGGATGTCCAGGCCCGATACGATTTCCGGCTTCAGCGACGAGGCATCGGCCAGTTGCGGGTAAAGGATGGCTGGGCGCAGGTTGGCGAACAGGCCCAGTTGCGAGCGGATCTTCAGCAGGCCGCGCTCGGGGCGAATGTCTCGCTCGATCTTGTCCCACTTCGGCCCGCCCACAGCTCCCAGCAGCACCGCATCGGCCTTGCGCGCACGCTCCAGGGTTTCGTCGGCCAGCGGCACACCGTGTTTGTCGATGGCGGCACCGCCAATCACGTCGTGCGCCAGGCTGAAGCCGAGCTGGAACTTGTCGTTGGCCAACTCCAGTACCTTGACTGCCTCGGCCATGATTTCCGGGCCGATACCGTCACCTGGGAGAATCAGAATCTGCTTGCTCATGCTTTCCTCTATCCATTCACGCGGCGTGGCCAAGCGGGCCCCACCGAAAAGTGCTTAACGCTCGGCCCACAACACCAGCACATCGGTGCTGAACGAGCCGTCGGCCTCGATCTGGTAATACTGCCGTACTTCTTCGCCCATGGCTTGCTGCAATTGGCGGATGGCCACACGCATCGGCTCGGGGGTGCGCATGCGCTCAACCCAGGTGCTCCACTCCAGGCGCAACGGCTGGCGGGTGTGGCTGCGCACGTGCAGGCCGGCTTCGCTGACCTGGCGTTGCCACTCGGCGGCGGAGTAGTCGCGCACGTGGCTGGTGTCGCGCAGCACTTCGACCGTTTGCAGGTAAGTGTCGAGCAGCGGGCTGCCCGGCGACATCACGTCGATGAACGCCGCCACTCCACCTGGCTTGAGCACCCGGCGCACCTCGCGAAGGGCCAGGCCCAGGTCGCTCCAGTGGTGGGCCGAATAACGGCTCAAGACGAACTCGAACGACGCGTCGGCGAACGGCAGGCGTTCGGCAGCGCCGCGTTCGGTCGTGATATTGGCCAGGCCGCGTTCGGCGGCGGCGCTGGCGACCACGTCGAGCATGGACTGCGAGAGGTCGTAGGCGACCACTTCGGCAACCAGCGGGGCGACGTGGAAGCTGACATGACCGGCACCGCAGCCCAGGTCCAGCACGCGGGCATGGGCCTGCCCTGCCAGCTCAGCCTGCAGCAGGGCGAATTCACTGCCTTGGGCGTGCACGGTGCTGCTGAGGTAGGCGCTGGCCTGCTCGCCGAACTGGCGCTGGACCACATCGATGTGCTGGGTGCTGGTCATGTCTCGTTCCTTTAGATTTTTGTTGCCTGTGCCGGCCTCTTCGCGGGCAAACCCGCTCCTACAACGACCGCGTAACTGTCTGTAGGAGCGAAGAGGCCCGCACTGTCACCTACGAACTTCAGGCATCACGGAACAGCCAAGGCTGGCTGGCGCGGTGCTTGGCTTCGAAGGCCTTGATCGCGTCGCTGTCCTGCAGGGTCAGGCCGATATCGTCCAGACCGTTGAGCAGGCAGTGCTTGCGGAACGCATCGATTTCGAAGTGCAGCACCTTGCCATCCGGGCGGGTCACAGCCTGCGCCTGCAGGTCGATGGTCAGCTGGTAGCCCGGGTTGGCTTCGACCTGCTTGAACAGCTCGTCGACTTCCTCATCGTTCAGAATGATCGGCAGCAAGCCGTTCTTGAAGCTGTTGTTGAAGAAAATGTCGGCAAAGCTCGGCGCAATGATGCTGCGGAAGCCGTACTCATCCAGCGCCCAAGGGGCATGCTCACGGCTGGAGCCACAACCAAAGTTTTCCCGCGCCAGCAACACGCTGGCGCCCTGGTAGCGCGCGTGGTTGAGCACGAACTCTTCGTTGACCGGGCGCTTGCTGTTGTCCTGGTAGGGCTGACCCACGTCCAGGTAACGCCACTCGTCGAACAGGTTCGGGCCGAAGCCGGTGCGCTTGATCGACTTCAAGAACTGCTTGGGGATGATCTGGTCGGTGTCGACGTTGGCACGGTCCAACGGCGCGACGAGGCCAGTGTGCTGGGTAAAGGCTTTCATGCTGCGCTCCCTTGGATCAACTCGCGAACATCGATGAAGTGGCCCGCTACAGCAGCAGCGGCGGCCATGGCCGGACTGACCAGGTGGGTACGGCCACCGGCGCCCTGACGGCCTTCGAAGTTGCGGTTGGAGGTGGACGCACAGTGCTCGCCGCTTTCCAGGCGGTCCGGGTTCATCGCCAGGCACATCGAGCAGCCTGGTTCACGCCATTCGAAACCGGCTTCGAGGAAGATCTTGTCCAAGCCTTCACGCTCGGCCTGGGCCTTGACCAGACCCGAACCCGGCACGACGATGGCTTGCTTGACGCTGGCGGCCACCTTGCGGCCCTTGGCGATTTCCGCCGCAGCGCGCAGGTCCTCGATTCGTGAGTTGGTGCACGAGCCGATGAACACACGGTCCAGCTTGATATCGGTGATCGCCTGGTTGGCGGTCAGCCCCATGTACTTCAAGGCACGTTCGATCGAACCACGCTTGACCAGGTCGGTCTCGGCAGCCGGGTCTGGCACACGCTGGTCGACGGCCAGGACCATTTCGGGCGAAGTGCCCCAGCTGACCTGTGGCTTGATCTGGCTGGCATCCAGCTCGACCACAGTGTCGAATACGGCATCGTCATCCGACACCAGGTCCTTCCACGACTCGACCGCTTGCTTCCACTGCTCGCCCTTCGGCGCGTAAGGACGCCCTTCGACGTAGGCAACGGTAGTGGCATCGGTCGCCACCAGGCCCACACGGGCACCGGCTTCGATGGACATGTTGCAGATGGTCATGCGGCCTTCCATCGACAATTCGCGAATGGCACTGCCTGCGAATTCCATGGCGTGACCGTTGCCACCGGCGGTGCCGATCTTGCCGATCACGGCCAGCACGATATCCTTGGCGGTAACGCCGGCCGGCAATTGGCCTTCCACGCGTACCAGCATGTTCTTCATCTTCTTGGCGACCAGGCACTGGGTGGCGAGCACGTGCTCGACCTCGGAGGTGCCGATGCCGTGGGCCAGGGCACCGAAAGCGCCGTGGGTGGAGGTGTGCGAGTCACCGCAGACCACGGTCATGCCCGGCAAGGTGGCGCCCTGCTCCGGGCTGATGACGTGGACGATGCCCTGGCGCTCGTCGTTCATCTTGAATTCGACGATGCCGTATTCGTCACAGTTCTCGTCGAGGGTCTGCACCTGCAGGCGCGACACCTGGTCGACGATCGCCTCGATACCGCCCTTGCGCTCTGGCGTGGTCGGCACGTTGTGGTCAGGTGTGGCGATGTTGGCGTCGATACGCCATGGCTTGCGGTTGGCCAGGCGCAGGCCTTCGAAGGCCTGGGGCGACGTCACTTCGTGGATGATGTGGCGGTCGATGTAGATCAAGGACGAGCCGTCATCACGGCGCTTGACCTCATGGGCTTCCCAGAGTTTGTCGTAGAGCGTTTTGCCAGCCATCAGACTGTTCCTCATCAGCGTCTTTCTATGCCAAAGACCCCTTGGCTTGTACGGACGATGCTAGGGGGTTAGATTGAATAACTCAAATTCATAATTTTTATGCTTTGGATAACCCAAAGGAATACAACACCATGGACCTGGCCAACCTCAGTGCCTTCATCGCCATTGCCGAAACCGGCAGCTTTTCCGGCGCAGCCGAACGTCTGTTCCTGACCCAGCCGGCCATCAGCAAACGCATCGCCGGCCTGGAGCAGCAACTGGACGTGCGCCTGTTCGACCGCCTGGGCCGCGAGGTGACCCTGACTGAAGCCGGGCGCGCACTGCTGCCGCGGGCCTACCAGATCCTCAACGTCCTGGATGATACCCGACGGGCGCTGACCAATCTGACCGGGGCCGTGAGCGGTCGCCTGACCCTGGCCACCAGCCACCACATCGGCCTGCACCGCCTGCCCCCGTTGTTACGGGTTTTCACCCGCCAGTACCCGGCAGTGGCACTGGATATTCAGTTCATGGATTCGGAACAGGCCTACGACGAGATTCTGCATGGCCGTGCCGAAATCGCCGTGATCACCCTTGCGCCCGAGCCGCACCACTTGGTCAAGGCCGTGCCGGTATGGGATGACGCCCTGGACTTTGTCGCCGCCCCCGAGCACCCGCTGGCCAACAACCATTCGGTCAGCCTGGCTGACATCGCCCGCCATCCGGCGGTATTCCCCGGCGGCAATACCTTTACCCACCATATTGTCCAGCGCCTGTTCGAAAGCCAGGGCCTGACGCCGAACATCGCCATGAGCACCAACTACCTGGAAACCATCAAGATGATGGTGTCGATCGGCCTGGCCTGGAGCGTGCTGCCACGCACCATGCTCGACGAACAGGTTGCACCCATCGCTTTGCCCGGCATACAGCTGTCGCGCCAGCTAGGCTACATTCTGCACACGGAGCGTACGCTATCGAATGCGGCCAGGGCTTTCATGGCCCTGCTCGACAGCCACTCAGGGCCCACCTGACTGGCTGCCAGCCAGCTATTCCGATTCCAAGGACACGCCATACGCCAAAGGTCTGGTACCGATGCCCAAATCAGCAAACCGCTTTTTGCGCCTGCCGCGCATACCTGCAGCTGATCCCCAGGAGTCCGAGCAGGCCTGGCAGAACGCCCCACAACTGCTGGCAGCGCTCAACGGTGCGCGCCTGGGTGCCTGGCTATGGGATATCGAAAGCGGCAGGGTCAGTTGGTCGCGGGGCACCCAGGCCCTGTTCGGTTTCGATCCACAGCGGCCACTGCCCGCCGATATCGATTACCTCGACCTGCTGCCCGAGGAGGACCGCGCCCGCACGCGCCAGGTGTTCCAGGCGGTGGTCAATGGCGAGCCGGTGGAGCAAGCCATGCGCCACCGTATCCGCTGGCCGGACGGCAGCCTGCACTGGCTGGAGATCAACGGCAGCCTGACCCACGACCCGCACGGCCGACCGCAGATGATCGGCGTGATCCGCGAGATCACCCGCCAGCGCGAACGGGAAACAGCACTGATCAATTCGGAAAAGCGCTTCGCCACGCTGTTCCACCTGAGCCCCAACGCCATTTTGCTGACCCGTCGCCACGATGGCATGATCTTCGAGGTCAACCAGCACTTCGAAAACATGTTCGGCTGGCCCGGCAGTCAGGTGATCGGCAAGACCAGCCTGGAACTGGGCCTGTGGGTCAACCCCGAACAGCGCCACCAGATCATGGAGTCGACCTGCGCCAACGGCGGCCCGTTGATCATGGAGGTGCAATTTCGTGCGACCAGCGGCAAGGTGCATGACGGCATCCTGTGCACCCAAGGCATCGAGCTGGAAGGCGTGACCTTCCTGATCAGTACATTCGTCGACACCACCGAACGCAAGCGTGCCGAGCAGGCCCTGAAGGACAGCCAGGAGCGGCTGGACCTGGCCCTGGACTCGGCGCAACTGGGCACCTGGGACTGGCACATCCCAAGCGGCATGCTCTACGGCTCAGCCCGCGCGGCGCAGCTGCATGGCTTGCCGCCCATCCCTTTTCATGAATCGTTCGATGCGTTCTTCGAAGGTGTGCCGGAGCAAGAGCGCAACTCGATGCGACAGGCCTACCGTAGCCTGCGCGAAGGGCCTGCCGGCAACTATCAGATCACCTACCGGGTACAGTTGGAAAACGGCACTTCACGCTACATCGAAAGCCGCGCGCGGCTGTATCGCGACGACCAGGGCGCCCCCCTGCGCATGGCGGGCACCTTGCTCGACATTACAGATCAGGTGGAGCGCGAACAGCGCCTGAGCGCCTCGGAAGAGAAGTTTGCCAGCCTGTTCCAGGTCAGCCCCGACCCGATCTGCGTCACCCGCCAGGACACTGGCCAGTTCATCGAGATCAATCCGGCGTTCACCCAGACCTTCGGCTGGAGCAGCGCGCAGGTGCTTGGGCGTACCGCCGAGGAAATCGGCCTGTGGGCCGAGTCCGTCGAGCGCGCGAAACGTATCGAGCAGGTGATCCGCGAACAGGCCTTGAGCAACGTCGCCGTGGTACTCAACCACCGCAACGGCGACCCGCTGACCTGTGTGATTTCCAGCCGCCTGATCACCGTCGACGACCAGCCCTGTAGCGTGACCACCCTGCGCGACATCACCCAGCAACAGCGCGCCGAAGCCGCGCTGAAGTCCAGCGAGGAGAAGTTCGCCAAGGCCTTCCACTCCAGTCCCGACGCTATCACCATCACCGAACGCCACAGCGGCCGCTACCTGGAGGTCAACGACGGCTTCTGCCGCCTGACCGGCTACAGCACTGATGAAGTGATCGGCCACACGGTGTATGAGATCGGCATCTGGGCCGACGACAAGCAGCGCGGCGCGCTGCTGGCCGAGTTGCGCGAGCGCGGCCGGGTACACCACCGCGAGATGCTCGGGCGCAACAAGCGTGGCGATATCCTCACGGTCGAGGTTTCGGTGGAACCGATCACCCTCAACGAAGTGGATTGCCTGCTGCTGACCGCCCGCGACGTCAGCCAGTTGAAGAACGCCCAGGCGCAGATACGCCACCTGGCCTATCACGACCCGCTGACCAACCTGCCCAACCGCGCCTTGCTGATGGACCGCCTGAGCCAGCAGATCGCCCTGCTCAAGCGCCATAACCTGCGTGGCGCCCTGCTGTTCCTCGACCTCGACCACTTCAAGCACATCAACGACTCGCTGGGCCACCCGGTGGGCGACACTGTGCTGAAGATCATCACCGCCCGCCTTGAGGCCAGCGTGCGCCTGGAGGACACCGTGGCGCGTCTGGGGGGCGACGAATTCGTGGTGCTGCTCAGCGGCCTGGAAGGGAGCCGCGAACACGTGGAAGAGAAAGTGCGCGAGCTGGCCGACACCCTGCGCGAACTGTTGGCCGAGCCAATGTCACTGGATGGCCAGCGCCTGCAAGTAACGCCCAGCATCGGCGTGGCGCTGATCCCGGACCACGGCACCACACCGGCCGACCTGCTCAAGCGTGCCGATATCGCCCTGTACAGGGCCAAGGACTCCGGTCGAAACACCACACAGCTGTTCCACACCACCATGCAGAAGGCCGCCAGCGAGCGCCTGCGCATGGAAAACGACCTGCGCCTGGCTTTGGCCCGTGGCGAACTGGCGCTGCACTTCCAGCCGCAGGTGGATGCCCGCGACAACCGCATCGTCGGTGCTGAAGTACTGCTGCGCTGGCACCACCCGCTTCTGGGCCAGCAACCGCCCTCGCAGTTCATTCAGGTACTGGAAGAAAGCGGCCTGATCCTTGAAGTTGGCAGCTGGATTCTCGACGAAGCCTGCGACGCCTGCGCCCGCATGCTCACCGACGGGTTGATCGACGCTGATGATTTCAGCCTGTGCGTGAACATAAGCCCGCGACAGTTCCGCCAGAACGACTTTGTCGGGCGGGTGCTGCGCAGCCTGGACGATTACCGCCTGCCGCGGCAGATGCTGACGCTGGAAATCACGGAAGGCATCGTCATCCAGAACCTGGAAGACACCATCAGCAAGATGCGCGAGCTGAAGCGCTATGGGGTGAGTTTTGCCATGGATGACTTCGGCACCGGCTATTCCTCGCTGACTTACCTGAAGCGCCTGCCGGTCGATGCGCTGAAAATTGACCAAAGCTTCGTACGCGATGCACCGGTCGACCCCAACGACGCAGAAATTGTCCGCGCCATTGTCGCCATGGCGCGCAGCCTGGACCTGGCGGTGATTGCCGAAGGGGTAGAGCTGACCGAACAGCTGGCGTTTCTCGAGCGGCTGGGGTGCCATCTGTACCAGGGTTATCTGCACAGCCGGCCATTGCCGTTGCTGGAGTTTCGGCAGATGTTGCTGGAGGCGCCGGCAGATTACTGATCGCATGACGGCCGCGCGCCTACGCGGGACCATGTGAGAAGCACGAAAAAGGGCACCTCTGGAGGTGCCCTTTTTCAGTGCTGCGCGGTCAGTTCAGCGCTGGTTTTTCGCCATTGATCGGAATGCGCTTGGCCTTGGCTTCTTCAGGCACGATGCGCAGCAGGTCGATGCTGAGCAGGCCATTGGCCAGGCCGGCGGCCTTCACTTCGATGTGATCTGCCAGGCGGAACGACAGCTTGAAGGCGCGTTGTGCGATACCCTGGTGCAGGTAGGTCACTTCAGCGGCGCTATTGTCGCGCTTGCCACCGGTCACGGTCAGGACACCTTTTTCGACCTGCAGGTCGAGGTCCTCTTCCTGGAAACCAGCTGCAGCAACCACGATGCGGTAGTGGTCATCGCCATGCTTTTCCACGTTGTAGGGCGGGTAGCTGCTACCGGCCTCGTTACGTGCCGCGGATTCGAACAGGTCGTTGAAACGGTCGAAACCAACGGAATGACGGAACAGTGGAGCAAGAGAGAAAGCAGTAGTCATGGTCATAAACTCCTGAGATTCAGCAAGTAAGTCATTACGCGACCCGGCTTCGGCATCGCGTACTCAAAAGATATGGCCGAGGGAAATGCTTTCAAGGGGTAGTTAGAAAAAATTTGTTTTTTGCACGGGGTTTGATGGCCTCTTCGCGGGTAAACCCGCTCCTACACGACGGCCTGCGCCCGCCACCGACCTGTGTCCATCCTCGATCAGGCGTAGGAGCGGGTTTACCCGCGAATACGGTAGCAGCGGCAACGGTGAACGGCGGGTGGTAATTGGCCAGCAGGGCCGGCCCTTTCGCGGGTAAACCCGCTCCTACACGGCGGCCTGCGCCCAATCACCGACCTGTGTCCACCCCCGATCCGGCGTAGGAGCGGGTTTACCCGCGAATACGGTAGCAGCGGCAACAGTGAACGGCGGGTGGTAATTGGCCAGTAGGGCCGGCCTCTTCGCGGGTAAACCCGCTCCTACACGACGGCCTGTGCCCCGCCACCGACCTGTGTCCATCCTCGATCCGGCGTAGGAGCGGGTTTACCCGCGAATACGGCAGCGGCGGCAACAGTGAACGGCGGGTGAAAATTGGCCAGCAGGGCCGGCCTCTTCGCGGGCAAACCCGCTCCTACACGACGGCCTGTGCCCAACCACCGACCTGTGTCCACCCTCGATCCGGCGCCCAATCACCGACCTGTGTCCACCACCAATCTGTGTAGGAGCGGGTTTACCCGCGAATACGGTAGCGGCGGCATCGGTGAACGGCGGGTGGGGATTGGCCAGCAGGGCCGGCCCTTTCGCGGGTAAACCCGCTCTCATCAAACAAAATGCAACCCATTGTTTTTTTAAGCCTCACGCAGCCACTACCTGATA
>NZ_OLKJ01000020.1:0-24908 GCF_900291005.1 Pseudomonas sp. Kh14 | reverse complement strand
TAACAAAGCAAAAGGCGGCTGGCCCTACCGGGCCAGCCGCCTTTTCTTTTACAAAATGTCAGCGCCACTGCAAATCTGAAGTCGTGTACTTCAATGTTTGCTGCGCGACAGCGCAGCCCGGAAGGGCTGGGTGATCTCCTACAGGTGCAGTACCAGAGGCCTGTTCAGGCGACGCAAGCCTCCAAGGCTTGAGCCTCTACCCCCAGCAACCGAGTGATCCGCGCGCAGTCATCTTCCCGGCGCAACTCGGCAAACAACACCACCGCTTCAGGGTAACTGCGAGTCAGCATCGCCAGCCACTGCTTCATCCGCCCCGGCGCATAACGCGGCGACAGTTTGGCCTGGGCCTGGCGCCAGAACTCACGCAACAGAGGCAACAAGTCATGCCAGCTCATCGGCTGATAGTCGCGCCCGTCCCGCGCCGCCGCAATCTGCAGGCCCAGGTCCGGGCGCGATACCAGCCCACGCCCAAGCATGATGTCTTCAGCGCCACTGACCTCGCGGCAACGCCGCCAGTCATCGACCGTCCAGATCTCGCCATTGGCAAACACCGGGACCTTGACCACATCCTGCACCCGCGCCACCCACTCCCAGTGCGCTGGCGGCTTGTAGCCCTCAACCTTGGTCCGTGCGTGCACCACCAGGTGCGCCGAACCGCCCTCGGCCAGCGCCGTGGCGCACTCCAGTGCCCCGTCGGGGCTGTCGAAGCCCAGGCGCATCTTCGAGGTCACCGGGATATTCGCCGGCACCGCCCGCCGCACTTCACGCACAATGGCATGCAGCAACTCCGGCTCTTTGAGCAGTACCGCACCACCGCGCGACTTGTTCACCGTTTTTGCCGGGCAACCAAAGTTCAGGTCGATCACCGGCGCCCCAAGCTCGCAAGCCAGTGCGGCGTTTTCCGCCAGGCATACTGGGTCCGAACCCAGCAATTGCACGCGCATGGGCACACCGGCAGCCGTGCGCGCGCCCTGACGCAGTTCAGGCGCCAGCTTGTCGAACGAGGACGCCGGCAGCAGGCGGTCGCACACGCGAATGAACTCGGTGACGCACCAGTCGATACCGCCCACACGGGTCAATACGTCGCGCAGGATGTTGTCGACCAGCCCCTCCATGGGGGCCAGGGCAATTTGCATGTCGGGGTCTCAGCGGAAAAAGCCGGCAGTTTAACAAAAATGCCGGCGACTCAGGCGCCGATCAGCGCCGGACCGTAACCTTCGACGAATTCCGCCGGCATGCGCCTGGGCTTGCCGCTGGACAGCTCGATGCAGGCAAAGGTGGTTTGCGCGCGCAGCAGCGTCACACCATCGCGCGGGCGCTTGAGCTGAAACCGCCGCGTCATGCGCAGGCGCTGGTCCCAGTCAATGATCCAGGTGGCCAGTTGCAGCTCGTCGTCTTCATAGGCGGCGGCCAGGTAGTCGATTTCGTGGCGCACCACAGCCATCGCCCGGTCAAGGCGCCGGTACTCGGCCAGGTCCAGCCCCAGACGCTGGGAGTGGCGCCAGGCGCAGCGCTCAAGCCAGGTGACGTAGACGGCATTGTTGGCGTGGCCAAGGCCGTCGATGTCCTCGCTGCCGACGCGCAGGTCGATGACGAAGGGTGTTGCCAGGTCCCAGCTCATTTTCGCTTCCTTGGCGCAAAAGGCGATTTAGCAGCGATCTGCGGGGCAATGTCCAGCCCCTGTGAGCCTGAGGCGGTCGTTATAGGGGCGGGCTTGCCCGCGAATCAGACACCGCGGTGGATGGCACCGGCGGCGATGCCGATGTTCGCGGCTGAAGGCGCCCCGACACTGACCGCTTCAGCCCGAGCCAGCAATTCGAGCACGGCTTCACTCAGCCGTGGGTCGGCCAGCACTCGCTGGTGGCCACCCTCGTCCAGCAGCATCAGCCGGCTGTCAAACCAGGCCTTGTGGATGACATGTGCCTCATCTGCGGGCACGAGAGCATCATCGGAAGCATGCACCACCAGCCCTGGCAGTTCCAGCTGGTAACCCGTGACATCCAGCCGCGCAATCTGCATGCCCACATCGCGCTCGATCTGGCGAATGAACGCTGCCCGTGCCCGTGCTGGCAGCCCCAGGCGATGGGCAAAACCACGCAACACACCGAGCAACCGCGCCGGCGCTGCAATGCTGACAGCCGACTCTGTACGCAGCCCCATCTGCAAAGCCAGCAGCACGCTTGCCCCACCCATGGAATGGCCAATGACTGCACGCAAGGGCGGCAACTCAGCCGCAGCCTCAAGCAGCGCCCGGGCAAACAGCACCACATTCGCTTGCTCGCCAGGCGAACGACCATGCCCAGGCCCTTCCAGCGACACCACCGTATGCCCTGCCTGAACCAAGGTCTCGATCAAGGCGGCAAATTGCGTCGGGCGCCCTTCCCAACCGTGCATCAGCAGCACGGTCGGCCCTTGACCCCAGCGCAAGGCAGACAGGCCGAAGCGCAGTGTAATGCGCTCGGCGCTGGCCAGCACAGGCAGCTCCCAATCCCGCGGCGGCAGGTTGCGCGGGCTCATGAAGGCACGGCGCATCTTGCCCGCGACATGCTCGGGGGCCAGACGGCCCAAGGTGCCATTGACACCGCGAATCCAGCTCAGGGTGGTCATCGCCATGCTCCAGGGTTAAAGCACCGCCGATTTGGCGGCGCGCAGAATACGGTCAGACAGGTCACTGGTCCCCAAGGCCCGGGCCAGCGCCAGCCCTCCCACCATCAGGGCCAGGTCGGCCAGCGCTTTGTCGGCATCCTCAGGGCGGTCGACCATCGCGGCAGTCATCAACTCGATGTGCTCGGCCAGCACCTCACGGAAGACCTCCGGCAGGCGCTGCATTTCGCCCAACGCGTTAGGCAGCGGGCAAGCATGTATTTCGCAGTCACGGTGCTTACGGGAGAGGTAGAAGGCCCCGGCCAGCGCTCGCCGCCCGGCGCCATCGAGATTGGGGTCGACCTGGGCGAGCAAGGCACGGCGCTCACCCAACAACTGGCGGAACGCTTCGAGCATCAGCTCGTCCTTGCTGTCGAAGTGCGCATAGAAGCCGCCGACGGTCAGGCCTGCCGCCCCCATCACCTGACTGACGCTGGGCTCGGCCGGGCCGTGCTGGATCAGCGCACTGCGCGCAGCCTCCAGAATGCGTTCGCGGGTTCTGCTCTTCTTGTCGCTCATCTGGCACACACCAAACAAAATATGATGATCGAAATATTATTCTCATCATATTTTTTGGCAAGCAAAATCGGCAGCCGCTTGTCGGAGGAAAATGTTGGGAGGGAAAAAACAAAAGGCCCATTCAATAAGCGAATGAGCCTTTAAAGTCCCGCAAAACGCGGGTAAACGTGGCGTCCCCTAGGGGACTCGAACCCCTGTTACCGCCGTGAAAGGGCGGTGTCCTAGGCCACTAGACGAAGGGGACNATGGTGGAGCTAAGCGGGATCGAACCGCTGACCTCCTGCATGCCATGCAGGCGCTCTCCCAGCTGAGCTATAGCCCCGAAACAAAAGGCTCATCAATAATCGACGAGCCTTTTAAAGCCCTGCAAAACGCAGGAAAAGTGGCGTCCCCTAGGGGACTCGAACCCCTGTTACCGCCGTGAAAGGGCGGTGTCCTAGGCCACTAGACGAAGGGGACNTGGCGTCCCCTAGGGGACTCGAACCCCTGTTACCGCCGTGAAAGGGCGGTGTCCTAGGCCACTAGACGAAGGGGACGTAACCTTCGTGCCGATCCGCTAACGCGAACCGCGGCAAAATTGGTGGAGCTAAGCGGGATCGAACCGCTGACCTCCTGCATGCCATGCAGGCGCTCTCCCAGCTGAGCTATAGCCCCNTGGCGTCCCCTAGGGGACTCGAACCCCTGTTACCGCCGTGAAAGGGCGGTGTCCTAGGCCACTAGACGAAGGGGACGAACCTTCTTACCTTCAAGACCGGTTTGCTGGACCCGATCTTGCTTATCAGCCTTGGCTGCTAAGCGGAATTTGGTGGAGCTAAGCGGGATCGAACCGCTGACCTCCTGCATGCCATGCAGGCGCTCTCCCAGCTGAGCTATAGCCCCNTTGGTGGAGCTAAGCGGGATCGAACCGCTGACCTCCTGCATGCCATGCAGGCGCTCTCCCAGCTGAGCTATAGCCCCACAATGTAGCTTTGAACTGAATCGCTGGCTGGGTGCCTGGCGCTTCGTTTTCGTTCATCGCTGTGGACGGGGCGCATATTAAGATCGGATTGCAGGGCTGTCAAACTAATTTTCAAAAATATTCAAAAATTTTTTCACAGATAACAATCACTTACCGCCCCGCTCCACTCAAACCGGCCACTTGGCCCTCAGGGAAATGCCTGTGGGAGCGGCCTTGTGTCGCGAAAGGGCCGCAAAGCGGCCCCGGCGGTTTTGCGTCGAGTCAAAGATTGTGGGACCGCGTTGCGGTCCTTTCGCGACACAAGGACGCTCCCACAGTGCTCAACAGCGGTCTTCGGAACGCAGTCAGGCAATGGAAGCCAACAGCTTTTCCCATTCTTTGTTTTCTTTCTTCGACACCCCACCCAGCAGGTCCAAGGCCTGGCGCAGGCGGTAGCGCGTCAGGTCGGGGCCGAGGATTTCCATGGCGTCCAGCACCGAAACCGAGCTGGCCTGGCCCGTGATGGCGGCGAACATCAGCGGCATGGCGTCACGCAGCTTCAACTCCAGCGCTTCGACCACAGCCTGGATGCAACCGGTGATGCGCTCTTTTTCCCACTGACGCAGGCTTTCAAGCTTCCACAGGATCAGCTGGATCACCTGGCGCACCTGGTCGGCCGACAGTTTCTTGCTTTCGAACAGCTTGGCGTCCAGCTTGAGCGCGCCTTCGAAGAAGAACCCGCCCAACGGGGCAACCTGGCTGAAGGTTTCGACCCTGCCTTGCACGTGCGGGGCAATCTTCATCATGTAGTCGCTGTTGAACGCCCATTTCTGCAGGCGTGCGGCGAACTCCTCTACCGGCAGCTCGCGCAGCCACTGGCCGTTGAGCCAGGACAGCTTCTCGATGTCGAAGATCGGGCCGCCCAGTGAGATACGTGACAGGTCGAAGTGCTCGACCATTTCGGCCAGCGAGAACTTCTCGCGCTCGTCAGGCATCGACCAGCCCATGCGGCCAAGGTAGTTGAGCATCGCTTCAGGCATGAAGCCCATGCGCTCGTAGAAGGTGACCGAGGTCGGGTTCTTGCGCTTGGACAGTTTGGATTTGTCCGGATTGCGCAGCAGCGGCATGTAGCACAGCTTGGGCTGCTCCCAGCCGAAGTACTCGTACAGCTTGATCAGCTTGGGCGCCGATGGCAGCCACTCTTCCCCACGCAGCACGTGGGTGATGCCCATCAGGTGGTCGTCGACTACGTTAGCCAGGAAGTACGTCGGCAGGCCGTCGTTCTTCATCAGTACCTGCATGTCCATGCGGTCCCACGGGATCTCGACATCGCCGCGCAGCATGTCCGGCACCACGCAGATCCCTTCGCTCGGCACCTTCATGCGGATCACGTGCGGCTCGCCAGCATCCAGGCGGCGCTGCACTTCTTCGGCGCTCATCAGCAACGCACGGCCATCGTAACGCGGGGTTTCGCCGCGAGCCTGCTGCTCGGCACGCATCTGCTCCAGCTCTTCGGCAGTGCAGAAGCAATAGAAGGCGTGGCCGGCGTCTACCAGTTCCTTGGCGTATTTGGCGTAGATTTCGCCACGCTCGCTCTGCCGGTAAGGGCCATGTGGGCCGCCGACATCCGGGCCTTCGTTCCATTCGATGCCAAGCCAGCGCAAGGCGTCGAAGATCTGTTGCTCCGACTCACGCGTGGAGCGCAGCTGATCGGTGTCTTCGATGCGCAGGATGAACTCACCGCCGTGCTGCTTGGCAAAGCAGTAGTTGAACAGGGCGATGTAGGCAGTGCCGACATGGGGGTCGCCGGTAGGCGATGGCGCAATACGCGTGCGTACGGTGGTCATGGAGAGTCTCGAACGAAAGATGAAACAAAGGCGGGATGTTAGCAGGAGGCGGGCACCGGGCTCCAGCAATGGCGCGAACGTCACTTGTCGACGGGCCCTGCGCCGCCGTCAAATTTGTTTACATGTATGGAACGATAGCCCGCCGACCAGGCCAAGGTGGCGGCCAGTCAGGCCACTTTCTGACCGTTCATGGGCAACAAAGGGGTCAACTGGTAATCAACCGCTCCCGCAGTTGCGCAATCTCGTCACGCAACTGCGCCGCAGCTTCGAACTCCAGGTCGCGGGCGAACTGCATCATTTTCTCTTCCAGCTGCTTGATGCGCTTGGTGATCTCGCCCGGCGTACGCAGTTCGGCCTCGTAACGGGCGCTCTCCTCCGCCGCCTTGGCCATGCCCTTGCGCTTCTTGCTGCGCGCACCGGGCACGGTGGCACCTTCCATGATGTCGGTGATGTCCTTGACCACGCCCTTGGGCACGATACCGTTGGCTTCGTTGAAGGCGATCTGCTTCTCGCGGCGACGCTCGGTTTCGTCGATGGCCCGCTGCATCGAGCCTGTTACGTTATCGGCATACAGGATGGCCCGGCCATTGAGGTTACGTGCCGCGCGGCCAATGGTCTGGATCAGGGAGCGCTCGGAACGCAGAAAACCTTCCTTGTCCGCATCGAGAATGGCCACCAGCGACACCTCGGGCATGTCCAGGCCCTCGCGCAGCAGGTTGATGCCCACAAGCACGTCGAAGGTGCCCAGGCGCAGGTCGCGGATAATCTCCACCCGCTCTACCGTATCGATGTCCGAGTGCAGGTAGCGTACCCGCACGTCGTGGTCGGCCAGGTAATCGCTGAGGTCCTCGGCCATGCGTTTGGTCAACGTGGTCGCCAGCACTCGCTCGCCTGCCGCGACACGCTTGCGGATCTCGGACAGCAGGTCGTCGACCTGGGTCAGCGCCGGGCGCACCTCTACCTGCGGATCGACCAGCCCGGTCGGGCGCACCACCTGCTCCACCACACGCCCGGCATGCTCAGCCTCGTAGGGCCCCGGAGTGGCCGAAACGAAAATGGTCTGCGGGCTGACATCCTCCCACTCGTCGAAACGCATCGGCCGGTTGTCCAGCGCTGAAGGCATGCGGAAGCCGTACTCGACCAGGGTCTCCTTGCGTGAACGGTCGCCCTTGTACATGGCGCCGACCTGCGGAACGCTGACGTGTGATTCGTCGATCACCAGCAGCGCATCGGGCGGCAGGTAATCGTACAGGGTGGGCGGCGGCGCCCCGGCCGGGCGCCCGGACAGGTAGCGCGAGTAGTTTTCGATGCCGTTGCAGTAGCCCAGCTCGAGGATCATCTCCAGATCGAAGCGGGTGCGTTGCTCCAGACGCTGCGCTTCGACCAGCTTGTTGGCCTTGTGCAGGTATTCCAGACGCTCCTTCAGTTCTTCCTTGATGCCCTCCACCGCTTCCAGCAGGGTTTCCCGCGGGGTGACGTAGTGGCTCTTGGGGTAGAAAGTGAAGCGTGGCAACTTGCGGAAAACCTCGCCGGTCAACGGATCGAAGGCGGCGATGTTCTCCACTTCATCGTCGAACAGCTCGATGCGGATGGCTTCCAGATCCGATTCGGCCGGGAAGATGTCGATCACGTCGCCGCGTACCCGGAAGGTGGCGCGGGCAAAGTCCATTTCATTGCGGGTGTACTGCAGGTCGGCCAGGCGGCGCAGCAGCGCGCGCTGGTCGAGCTTGTCGCCACGGTCCACGTGCAGGACCATTTTCAGGTAGGTCTCGGGGCTGCCCAGGCCGTAGATGCACGACACAGTGGTCACGATGATCGCGTCACGCCGCTCCAGCAGCGCCTTGGTCGCCGACAGGCGCATCTGCTCGATGTGGTCGTTGATCGAGGCGTCCTTCTCGATGAAGGTGTCTGACGACGGCACGTAGGCTTCCGGCTGGTAGTAGTCGTAATAGGAAACGAAGTACTCCACCGCGTTGTTGGGGAAGAATGCCTTGAACTCCCCGTACAACTGGGCGGCCAGCGTCTTGTTGGGCGCCAGCACCAGCGTTGGCCGCTGCACCTGCTGGATGACGTTGGCAATGCTGAAGGTCTTGCCCGAACCGGTCACCCCGAGCAACGTCTGGTGTGACAGCCCCGCCTCAATGCCTTCGACCAACTGGCGGATAGCCTCGGGCTGGTCGCCGGCCGGCTGGAAACGTGTGACGAGCTGGAACTCGGACATGAAGGACCTCGCGGTGCAGCAGCTGTAAATTTAGCCAGTAGTCTATACCCAAATGCGCGCGTTCGGGGGCGCTTTCAAAGGCACAGGTGTGGGCGCATGCAACGGTGGACACGGCATTTAGACCAATGGTCGAAAAATATTTGCGCAAATAGCCCCAAAAGCTGCGCCAGAGTGTCGCGGTGACCGGTCGGTATCACTATACTGACTCCCCGTTTGTGCACCGCTTCAGTGCATTCGGCTGGAGCGTGTACGCCCTATCACACTCCAATCAGAGCCAAGGTAACAATGAGCCTGTTTTCCGCTGTCGAGCTGGCACCCCGCGACCCTATTCTGGGCCTCAACGAAGCATTCAACGCCGACCCACGTACCGACAAGGTCAACCTGGGCGTAGGCGTGTACTGCAATGAGGAAGGCCGCATTCCGCTGCTGCGCGCCGTGATCGAAGCCGAAACCCAGCGTGCCGCCCAGCACGCTTCGCGCGGCTACCTGCCGATCGACGGCATCGCCACCTACGACCAGGCTGTGCAGAAGCTGCTGTTCGGCGCCGAGTCGCCACTGCTGGCCGCCGACCGCGTGGTCACCGTGCAGGCCGTCGGTGGTACCGGCGCGCTGAAGATCGGTGCCGACTTCCTCAAGCGCCTCTCGCCCAATGCCGTGGTTGCCATCAGCGACCCTAGCTGGGAAAACCACCGTGCGCTGTTCGAATCGGCCGGCTTCCCGGTGCAGACCTACCGTTACTACGATGCGCCGACCAACGACGTCAACCGCGCTGGCATGCTCGAAGACCTCAACGCCCTGCCGTCCGGCTCGATCGTGGTGCTGCACGCCTGCTGCCACAACCCGACCGGTGTCGACCTGAACCTGGACGACTGGAAGAACGTCCTGGAAGTGGTCAAGGCCAAGGGCCACGTGCCGTTCCTCGACATGGCCTACCAAGGCTTTGGTGACGGTATCGCCGAAGACGCCTTCGCCGTGCGCCTGTTCGCCGAGTCGGGCCTGGAGTTCTTTGTTTCCAGCTCGTTCTCCAAATCGTTCTCGCTGTACGGCGAGCGCGTCGGCGCACTGTCGATCGTCACCGCCTCCAAGGACGAGAGCACCCGCGTGCTGTCGCAGGTCAAGCGCGTGATCCGCACCACCTACTCCAACCCGCCAACCCACGGCGCAACCATTGTTGCCACCGTGCTGAACAGCGCAGAACTGCGCCAGATGTGGGAAACCGAACTGGCCGAAATGCGCGAGCGCATCCACGGCATGCGCAAGCAGATGGTATCGCTGCTGGCCGAATACGGTGCCAACCGCGACTTCAGCTTCGTTGGCCGCCAGGTCGGCATGTTCTCCTACTCGGGCCTGACCGTTGAACAGGTCGCCCGACTGAAGAACGACTTCGGCATCTATGCCCTGGACACCGGCCGTATCGCGGTGGCCGCGCTGAACCAGAGCAACATCCACGTGGTGACCAAAGCGATCGTGGAAGTGCTGTAACTCATTGTTTTGCCTGGGGGTGGGTTGACTTCTCCCAGGCAATCAGTAAGATACGCGCAGATTCCGCGATAGCTCAGTCGGTAGAGCAAATGACTGTTAATCATTGGGTCCCTGGTTCGAGTCCAGGTCGCGGAGCCAGACATTGAAAAGCCCCCGTGTTGCGTAAGCAACCGGGGGCTTTTTCGTTGCGCTGGAATTATTGGCCAAGCACCTCGGTCACTGGCTTGCCCTCGTCCACCAGGCTCCAGACCAGCAACCTGGCCGGCTGGGTTTTGCTGGCGTTGCGTGAAACGCTGTGCACGGTGCCCGGCGCCTCGTACCAATAATCGCCGGCCTTGTAGGTCTTTTCCTGCTCGCTGTTGAGCTTCGATACCACCGCCCCTTCCAGGACGTAAGCCATGACTGCGCCCGGATGCTGATGCGCGGGTGATGCCTCGCCCGGGGCGTAGCTGACGGTGAGCATGACGGCGGTTTTGCCGGGGGCATTAGAGGGCTGCTGTTGTTGCAGGACCCTGACCTGGTCGGCGACATCACCGTGGGCCCAAGCGGGCGTTTGGGCGGCGAGCAGCGCGAAGAGGATGATGGCTAGTGGATTCATGAGCTTTCCTGGAGGACTAGTGCCTGCAGGTTAGGCCCTTACTGGCTGAAGAAAAATGGCCAATCCGGGGGAAAAGCAGGGGGCCGATTTTCGCCTGTACCGGCCTTTTCGCGGGTGAACCCGCTCCTACGACGGCCTGTGACCAACCACCGATGCGTGTGCAGGAGCGGGTTTACCCGCGAATACGGTAGCGGCGGCAACGGTGAACGGCGGGTGGAAATTGGCCAGCAGGCCCGGCCCTTTCGCGGGTGAACCCGCTCCTACAACGGCCTGTGCCGCCCTCGATGCGTGTGTAGGAGCGGGTTTACCCGCGAATACGGTAGCGGCGGCAATGGTGAACGACGGGTGGAGATTGGCCAGCAGGCCCGGCCCTTTCGCGGGTTTACCGGCGAAGAGGCCGGCATCGCTAACATAGGCCTCAGCCACTGCGCCCGATCGGGTAAAACGCCCCCTTGCTCCACACCCCAAGCCATTCCTCACCATCGATCACACGCGGCACCGCCAGCTCCACCAGCTGGTAAAACACATTGCGATGTATCAGCGCCTCCAGGTTGCTGCGCATCAGCACATACGGTGATGGCTCCTGCGTCACCGGGTCGATCACTACCCGCAGGGGGTTATCCGGCCCCGCCTCGACCTGGTCCTCGACATTGCTGGTAAAGCGCAGCACCTGCTGTTCGCCTTCGCCCTGCACTTCCAGCAACACGGCCACGAATGGCGCATCGTCAACACGAATGCCGACCTTCTCTACCGGCGTAATCAGGAAGTAGTCATCGCCGTCGCGGCGAATGATGGTAGAAAACAGCCGCACCATCGGCTTGCGCCCGATCGGCGTGCCCAGGTAATACCAGGTGCCGTCGCGGACGATGCGCATGTCGATGTCACCACAGAAATCCGGGTTCCACAGGTGCACCGGCGGCAGCCCCTTGGCCTTGGGGATCTGTGCCAGAAGGTCATTGGCCTTGCCGGAGTCGCTCATCACGCTTGCCTCACTCACTCATGCCCAGAAGGCTACGAGCGTACTCGCGCATCGGCGCACCAAGCAAATCCTCCGGGGTGTTGTCGTGGAACGTCAACAAACCGCCACGGCTCTTGATGCGTGCGGTGTCGATCAGGTAGCGGGTACTGGTTTCGATCAGCATCATCTGCACCACGCCAGTGTCCCAGCCCAAGCGGTCGACGGCCTGCTCGTCATACCACTCGTCACCATTGCCGATGCGATCGTCGGTACGTGCGAAGCGCGTGTACAACACGTAGTCCGCACCCACCGAACGCGCCTGGGCGATGGCCTCTTCGAGGCCCAGCGGGCCCTGGGCGCGACGTACCATCGGGAAGTATTCGACGAAGCTCTTGAAGGCCTGCTGGGCCACTGCATTCTGCCGAGGCACCGGCCCCTCGCCCGGCGGCACGAACGCACCCTGGCCAATGAAGATGAACGAATCAGGCTGCAGGCGGATCGACAAGGTGCGACGGGTTTCGCTGTGGTCCAGCAGACCGGCATCGCTCATGTGATAGCGGACGCCTTCGCCCATATCGCTGACATTCATGCAGCCGCCCAGCGCCATCAGCGCCAGCAGCAAGACCAGGCTACGCATCTTTCCTCCAGTGGCCGGCGACGAAAAACCGGCGAATAGCCGGCGGATGCAGCTTTTGCGCCAGCTTCAGCCACCGATCACTTTCATGACTGTCACGCCGCCAGAAAAGGCTACGTCTTGCTTGTCAGCCAAAGCCTTGACCAACAACCGCTGCAAGGCCGGCAGCGCCTGATGACGTGGTTTTTCCAGCAGGTCGCCGACGAAGTGCCGGTTACCTGACGACAGGCAGCCATGCAGCCAGCCCGTAGAAGACAGGCGCAGCCGCGAGCAGGTACGGCAAAACGGAACGCTTTCGTTGGCAATGACGCCGAAGTGGCCCCTGCCGGGGATGTGGTAACGCATGGCAGTGGCATCCAGCGGCGCATTCACTTGGGCGTAGGTATGCTGGCCGCCGATCAGCGCAAGCAGCTGGTCGAGGCCTACAAACTGCTGGAGGAAGGCGTTGCGATCGTGAGAAAGGTGGCCCATGCGCATCAGCTCGATGAAGCGCAGCTCGAAGCCGCGTGCGAGGCAGTAATCCAGCAGCGGCAGTACCTGATCAAGGTTTTTCCCGCGCATCGGCACCATGTTTACCTTGATTCGCATACCCAGAGCGCTGGCCTGCTCCATTGCATCCAGCACAGTGCCCAGGTCGCCGCCACGGGCAATCTGGCGGAACGCCAGCGGGTCGAGGGTGTCGAGGGAAACGTTCAGCCGACGAATCCCAGCCGCCTGCAGTTGCGGCAACTTGCGCGCCAGCAACTGGCCGTTGGTGGTCAGCGAGACGTCATCAAGGTCGAGTTTGGCCACGGCAGCCAGAAAGGCATCCAGGCGCGGGCTGACCAGTGGCTCACCGCCAGTAATCCGCAGGCGCTCGATGCCGGCGGCTTCGATCAGATAGGCCACGCCACGGGCCAAGGCATCCGCCGACAGCTCGTCCTGCGCCGCCACCAGCCGCTTTCCGTCAGGTACGCAGTAGGTACAGGCGTAGTTGCAGGCAGCCGTCAGGCTGACGCGCAGGTTGCGAAACCGCCTGCCTTGACGATCGACAATCATGAATGACTCCGGCATGGATGAAGGGGCCGGCAAAACCTGACTCATAAATCAGGTTTTTGCAAGCCCCAATGCGCAATGCCGAATTTCCAAACGATAGCCAACGCTTCGGGCTGCACTGCCGCGCAGAGGACGCACGACGCAGTTTCGCTAAATGCTCAGCTTGAGGGTTCCGGGTCGCGCTTGCGCTTGTTGCCCATACGCACGCCAATGTCCATCAGGAACTGGAAGAAGCCTTCCTGGTCTTCCAGCACGTTGCTCCAGAACGGCGAGTGGTACAGCGCCACAGCGCCGTGCACCAGAGCCCAGGCAGCGCAGTAGTGGAAATACGGCGGCACGTCTTCGAGCTTGCCTTCGCTGATACGGCCCTTGATCAGCTGAGTCAGGCGGTCGAAGTTGGAGGCACGGATGCTGTGCAGCTGCTCGACCATTTCCGGCACCTGATTGCCCTTGACCACCTTTTCTTCAAGGCGGTCGAACAGCCGGTAGCGTTGCGGATCGCGCATGCGGAACTCGAAGTAGGCGCGCGACAGCGCTTCCTTGTCACGGTCGACGTCGGCCGAGTGCAATAGCTCGTTCAGGTCACGCTCGTAGTCGAGCATCAGGCGCAGGTAGATCTCCGCCTTGGACTTGAAGTGCTTGTAGATCGTGCCTTTGCCGATGCCCACGGCGTCGGCGATCATCTCGACGGTGACGCTGTCTTCACCTTGCTCGAGAAACAGCTTGAGCGCGGTATCGAGGATTTCCTGTTCGCGACGGCGAAACTCACGGACCTTACGAGGTTCTTTCTGCATGGGAAGGACTGGATGACAATCGAAGCGGTTTATTATGCCTAACTTGCGGGAAATTGCACGGATCATCCACGCATGTCTGTGTTTCACGATGCATACGGCCATACGCTGCGGGAGGAATGAAACGTTGGCGTATTCCAAATCTGTTTAAAAAACGTCCAATATGCACTGGCACTGCGCCAAACCTGACCAATACTTGAAGTGTTGGCGCGGCGCATCCCCCCCAGTGGCGCGCCGATAAAGGTGCTCAGGGACCGCGTACCTTTGTTTTACTCCTAATGGTCTTAACCCGGATTCCTCCCCCAGAACCCGGGTTTTTTTTGTGTTTTTGTGGGGAGGATGGTGTGACGGCTGTCGGGTGCGTGACGCATGATTTTCAGCGCCTGTGAGATCGAGCGCCGCGCGGGCGGCGCTCGATCTCACAGGCGCTGCAAGGGCTGTGGCAGGCACCTTGTGACCCTCACACAATCTCTAACCCCGGTGAATCAATCCACCCGCGCCAACGGGAACAGCCGCTTGAAGTTGGCGGTAGTCTGCTCGGCCAACTGCTCATAACTGGCCCCACGCAGCGAAGCCACATACTCCGCCACCTCCCGCACATACTGCGGCAGGTTCGGCTTGCCCCGGTGCGGAATCGGCGCCAGGTAGGGCGAATCGGTCTCCACCAGCAAGCGATCGACCGGCACCTGCCGCGCCACTTCCCGCAACGCTTCGGCATTGCGGAAGGTAACGATGCCCGACAGCGAAATGTAATAACCCAGGTCCAGCGCCGCCTTGGCCATGTCCCAGTCCTCGGTAAAGCAGTGCAGCACGCCCGCTTGCGGCAGGTTCGCCTCACGCAGCAGCGCCAGGGTATCGGCACGTGCCGCCCGGGTATGCACGATCACCGGTTTGCCGGTCTGCCTGGAGGCCTCCAGATGCAGACGGAACGAGGCTTGCTGCAGCTCGGCAGCCTCCGGCTCGTAGTGGTAATCCAGCCCGGTTTCACCAATCGCCACCACATGCGGGTGGGCCAGTTCGCGCAACAACCATTCCAACGCCGGGGTTTCGCCAGGGGCCAGGTCCAGCGGGTGCACGCCCACCGAGCAGTCGACGTCAGCGTACTGCTCGCTCAGCGCCTTCACTGCACCCGCATTCTCGGCACTGACGCCAATGCACAGGAAATGCCCGACCCCACGCTCACGCGCCGCCTGCAGGGCAGCGTCGAGGGAGCCCTGGTGGGCAGTGAGGTCAAGACGGTCGAGGTGGCAATGGGAATCTACGAGCATGGGATAACGGCACACATGAAAAATGGAAAATCAGCGGGCACCCGGCAGTTGCAGCCAGTGAGCCAGCAGCGATTCAAGCAACAAGGCGCGGTTGAGGTTGGCCTTGCCCAGTACCTTCTGGCGCTGTTCGAGGATCCATGCCTGCACCTCCAGCACCTTGGCCTGGCGGCTCTTCTGCGCCAGGTATTGCACGACCTTGCGCATATCGGCCAAGCCTAACCCTTCTTCGTCCTGGGTCAACTGGTAGCGCAGGATCAGGTGCGTCCACTCGCAGAACCAGTCGAACAGCAGCAACAACGGCACACCGCTCCAGGCATCGGCCAGCTGGCTGGGCGATTGCTGCTGCTTGAGCAGCTTCTTCACCCCGTCGGTTACCAGCGCGCGTTGCTCGCGAACACCCTGCGCCTGCAGGCTGACCGCCATCAATGGCGAACCTGCTGCCAGCGTCAGCAGCTCATCGCGCTCGACCTCGTCGCAGTCGGGTAAAGCGCCAGCCAGCCATGCCTGGCTCTGGGCCAGGCTGGGCTGCGGACAGGCTACCTGCTGGCAGCGGCTCTTGATCGTCGGCAACAGTCGGCTGGGCTGGTGCGTCACCAGCAACAACACGGTGTCACCGGAAGGTTCTTCAAGGCTTTTGAGCAGGGCGTTGGAGGCGTTGACATTCATCGCCTCGACCGGCTCGATCAACACCACCTTGCGCCCGCCCAGCTGCGCGGTCTGCACCACAAAGGCCACCAGCTCACGTACCTGGTCGACCTTGATCGGCTTGTCAGCCTCCTCCGGCTCGAGGACGAAGTTGTCCGGGTGGCTGCCGGCCTTGAGCAACAGGCACGACTTACACGCTCCACAAGCGTCAAGGCCCTGCGGCTGCTGGCACAACAGGCGTGCCATCAGACGCTCGGCCATGGCCCGCTTGCCAATACCCTGCGGCCCATGCAGCAGGTAAGCGTGGGCGTGCCGGCTGCGACCGGCCAGTTGCTGCCACAGCGCCTGCTGCCAAGGGTAGGCCTCAGCCACGGCAACGCTCCAGAATGCCTGGCAGCAGTGCGTCGATGTCACGCTGCACCGCTTCCAGGGATTGTGCCGCATCAAGCAGGCTGTAGCGCTGTGGCGCGCTTTGCGCGCGCTGCAGGTATGCCTGGCGCACTGCTTCGAAGAAGGCCTGCCCTTCCTGCTCGAATCGGTCCAGGCGGCCACGGGCGGCGGCGCGGGCAAGGCCCACTTCTACCGGCAGGTCAAAGACCAGGGTCAGGTCTGGGTGCAGGTCGCCCTGGACGAATTGCTCCAGAACCGCGATACGCTCGACCGACAAACCACGACCGCCGCCCTGATAGGCATAGGTGGCGTCCGTGAAACGGTCACACAGCACCACAGCCCCGCGGGCCAGCGCCGGCCGGATCACCTGTGCCAGGTGCTGGGCGCGAGCGGCGAACACCAGCAGCAGCTCGGTGTCGGCCGCCATGCCTTCGTCGCTGGGCGTCAGCAACAGTTCACGCACCTTTTCCGCCAGCGGCGTACCGCCTGGCTCACGGGTCAGCACCACGTCCAGGCCGTGCTCGCGCAGGCGCGCGGCCAGGTAGTCGCGATTGGTGCTCTTGCCCGCGCCTTCGGGGCCTTCCAAAGTAATAAACAAGCCGCTCACAGGCAGTCCTTAATGTTGTTCGTCAGGCGTCGGCCGCTCGGCCGCTTGCGCACCGCCGGCAGGGGCATCCTGCGCGGGCGCTTCATCGGGGGCTGGCTGCGCAGTTGGCTCGTCCGCTGCTGACGGGTCCGCTGCTGGGGGCTCAGGGCGCTGCGCATCGTCGGCGCCCGATGCCTGTTCGGCATCATCAGCACCTGGCTTGGTCTCTTGCTGCGGCGCAGGGCTGGAGCGGTAGTCCGACCGGCGCTTGAGCTGAAACTCGCGCACTGCCGAATTGTGGTCGTCGAGGTCGTCGGAAAACACATGGCTGCCATCGCCGCGGGCGACGAAGTAAAGGCTGGTGCCATTGGACGGGTTCAGCGCCGCGTGAATCGCCTCGCGGCCGACCATGGCGATCGGGGTCGGTGGCAGCCCAGTCATGGTGTAAGTGTTGTAGGGCGTTGGCTCGCGCAGGTCGGCGCGGGTGATCTTGCCGTTGTAGCGTTCACCCATGCCATAGATAACCGTCGGGTCGGTCTGCAGCATCATACCCAGGCGCATGCGCCGCACGAACACACCGGCGATCTGCCCGCGCTCCTGCGGAATGCCGGTTTCCTTTTCGACCAGAGAGGCCATGATCAGCGCTTGGTACGGATCACGATACGGCAGGTCGGTGGAACGCTCGGCCCACTCCTTGGCCAGCACTTCGTCCAGACGCATGTAGGCCTGCTGCAGCAACTCGACATCGCTCATACCCCGCACGAAACGGTAGGTGTCGGGGAAGAAGCGGCCTTCGGGGAATACACCGGTATGGCCAAGCTTGTCCATGACCTCGGCATCCGACAAGCCGTCCAGGGTATGCTTGATCTTTTCATGCTTGGCCACGGCCGCACGCACCTGGCGGAAGGTCCAGCCTTCGACCAGGGTGAGGTTGTACTGCACCACGTCGGCACGGCGCCAGGCGTCGAACAACTGCTCGACGGTCATGCCAGGGGTAAGACGGTACTCGCCGGTGTGCAGGGGGGTGCCGGCCATGTTGAAGCGCCAGTACAAACGCAACCAGACAGCATCGTCAAGCAAACCTTCCCTTTGCATGCTGTAGAACATGCGGTTGGGGTTAGTGCCATTGGGCACATCCAGCAGGCGTTCCTGCGTGACGTGCAGAGGCTGCTCCAGGACCGAGTTGACCTTCCAGGCCGACCAGCCAAACGCCAGGCCGGCAAGGATCAAGCCCATTTCCAGCAACAGCAGGAATTTACGTCTCACGAATTCAGGTTTCCAGTAACGTACGGGCAACGGCCTGCAGTTTACGAGTGAGCGGGCCCGGCGACCAGTTTAGCGTGGCTACGCCACACACGGGCCAAATGCCGTAAACGCTATTGCAAACAAATACTTCATCCGCTTGCTCAAGCGCCTCGAACGACAGGTCGCAGACGTGCACCGCAATACCCAGCAGCGGGGCCTGCTCCAGCAGTGCGGCACGCATCACGCCCGCCACGCCACAACGGCTAAGATCGGCGGTAAGCAGCACGCCATCACGCACCAGAAACAGATTGCTATAAACCCCTTCGATCACCCTGCCCTGCGCGTCACGCATCAGGCCTTCGGCATGGTCGCTGTCCTGCCATTCGGCACGGGCCAGCACCTGCTCCAGGCGGTTAAGGTGTTTGAGGCCGGCCAACAGTGGTTGTTCCCCAAGCCGGGTCTGGCAAGGGAACAAACGCACGCCATGCCCGGCATGCTCGACAGGATAACGGGGTAATGGGCTGCCTTGCAGGATACGCCGCGGCGCTGCATCAACAGCTGGCGCATAGCCACGCTGGCTATCGCCGCGGGTAAGGATGAGTTTGACGACACCCTCACCCAGCTGACTGGCGTAACGCAGCAGCTCGTCGCGCACCAGCGCCAGATCGGTGTTGATCGCCAAGCGCTGGCAACCCAGTGCCAGGCGTGCAAGGTGGCCGTCCAGCAAGCTGGGCCGGGCACCTCGCACGGCGATGGTTTCGAACAGGCCATCGCCGTAGGCCAGGCCGCGGTTCTGCAGGTTGAGTGCAGTCGCCGGCTGGCCGTCGATCCAGCTGTGCATCAGTCGGCAAACCGGCGGAATACCAGCGAGCCGTTGGTGCCGCCAAAGCCGAACGAGTTGGACAGCACCACGTCGATCGGCATGCTGCGCGCCTGGTGGGGAACGAAGTCGAGGTCACACCCTTCGTCCGGCTCGTCCAGGTTGATGGTCGGCGGGGCCATCTGGCTATTGATTGCCAGCACGCTGAAGATCGCTTCCACCGCGCCTGCGGCGCCCAGCAGGTGGCCCGTCATCGACTTGGTCGAGCTGACCGCCAGCTTGTAGGCATGTTCGCCGAACACGCGCTTGATCGCCGCCACTTCGGCCACATCGCCCGCTGGGGTAGAAGTGCCGTGGGCGTTGATGTAGCTGACTTCTTCCGGCTGGATACCGGCATCGCGCAAGGCGTTGGCCATGCAGCGGGCAGCGCCTTCGCCAGAGTCGGGCGGCGAAGTCATGTGGTAAGCGTCGCCGCTCATGCCAAAGCCAACCAGCTCGGCATAGATAGTCGCCCCGCGGGCCTTGGCGTGCTCCAGCTCCTCGAGCACCAGGGCTCCAGCACCGTCGGACAACACAAAGCCGTCACGGCCCTTGTCCCACGGGCGGCTGGCCCGGCTTGGTTCATCGTTGCGGGTAGACAGTGCGCGCGAAGCGCCAAAACCGCCCATGCCCAGACCACAAGCAGCCATTTCGGCGCCACCGGCGATCATCACGTCAGCTTCACCGTAGGCGATATTACGCGCGGCCATGCCGATGCAATGAGTGCCGGTGGTGCACGCAGTGGCGATGGCATAGTTCGGCCCTTGCAGACCCAGGTGGATCGACAGGAAACCGGAGATCATGTTGATGATCGAACCCGGCACGAAGAACGGCGAAATGCGGCGCGGCCCTGAATCGTGCAGGGTGCGGCTGGTTTCTTCGATGTTGGTCAGACCACCGATACCCGAGCCCATGGCCACGCCAATACGCTCGCGGTTGGCATCGGTGACCTCCAGGCCGGCATTACGCACGGCCTGGAAACCAGCCGCCAGGCCGTACTGGATGAACAGGTCGAGCTTGCGGGCCTCTTTGGCCGACAGGTACTGCTCAACCTCGAAGCCTTTCACCGAGCCGCCAAAACGGGTGGAGTAGGCAGACAGGTCCGTGTGTTCGATCGGACCGATGCCACTGCGGCCAGCCAGAATGCCCTGCCAGGTGCTCGGTACATCGGTACCCAGTGGCGACAGCATACCCATACCGGTGACCACGACGCGTCTACGCGACACAGTACTCTCCTTTTCTAATAACAGAGTCTCTTGCCATTGCATTCAAGTGCTGGAATGAAATGGCAACAGGCTCTTGGTGCGCGGTGAACGAAGCCGCCTGAAAAATGCGAGGCGCTCGCAAAGAAAAAACCGCACGCCGGCGAAGGCAGTGCGGTTTTCCCCGACAAGAAACGTCGACTGTAGCGTCTTAGGCCTGGTGGGCTTTGACGTAGTCGATGGCAGCTTGAACGGTAGTGATCTTCTCGGCTTCTTCGTCAGGGATTTCGGTCTCGAATTCCTCTTCCAGAGCCATCACCAGTTCAACGGTGTCAAGCGAATCGGCACCCAGGTCATCGACGAAGGACTTAGTCTCAGTCACTTCTTCTTCCTTGACGCCCAGTTGCTCGGCGACGATTTTCTTGACGCGTTCTTCGATGGTGCTCATACCTAGTTTTCACTCCTAATGGATATATGTCAGGCAGCTGGCCGGTGGCTAATTTTATAGAAAGACGTTCGCTTTTCAAGCTAAACGCACCTTCAGGCTAGTCACCACACCCGCTGCCTGGAATCTGGTTGCAGCTTTATAACGGATTTTAGGCTCGCAGTATGACTCTTTTTTTACGAAACCCGTCACATTGAGTTGCAGTATTACATGTACATCCCGCCGTTGACCGGCACGGTAGCGCCGGTCACGTAGGCGGCGCCGTCGGACGCCAGGAACGAAACCACCTTGGCAATTTCGTCAGCCTGGCCCAGGCGGCCCAGCGGAATCTGGGTCTGCAGGGCTTCGCGCTGAGCTTCCGGCAGCTCGCGGGTCATGTCGGTATCGATGAAGCCCGGGGTCACCGAGTTGACGGTGATGCCACGCGACCCCACCTCACGCGCCAGGGCGCGACTGAAGCCTTCCAGACCGGCCTTGGCAGCCGCATAGTTGGCCTGACCCGCGTTACCCATGGCACCGACGACCGAGCCGATGCTGATGATACGACCCCAACGTGCCTTGGTCATGCCACGCAGCACGCCCTTGGACAGACGGTAGAGGCTGTTCAGGTTGGTGTCGATGACATCGAACCACTCGTCGTCTTTCATGCGCAGCATGAGGTTGTCGCGGGTGATACCAGCGTTGTTGACCAGGATGGCCGGCGCGCCGAACTGCTGGCCAATGGCGGCCAGTACTGCTTCAACCGATTCGGCGCTGGTCACGTTCAGCTCCATGCCGGTGCCGGTGATGCCGTGTTCTTTCAGGGTGGCAGCGATGCGCTCGGCGCCGGACGCCGAAGTGGCGGTACCAATCACGGTCGCGCCCTGGCGCCCCAGCTCGAGGGCGATGGCCTGGCCAATGCCACGGCTGGCGCCGGTAACCAGTGCAACTTTACCTTGCAGGCTCATGCAAGCTTCTCCAAATCAGGCCAGTGCCGCGCGGGTGGCAGCAACGGCGTCAGGGGTGTTGAGGTTGTAGGTGGTCACGCCGTCGGCGCAACGCTTGTTAAGGCCAGCCAGGACCTTGCCCGGGCCACACTCGACCAGGTTGACCGCACCGTTGGCGGCCAGGGTCTGCACGCACTCGACCCAGCGTACCGGCTGGTACAGCTGTGCCAGCAGGTCGTGCTTGAGGGCATCGAGGTCGGCGGCGACGGCGGCAGTGACGTTCTGCACCACCGGAATCTGCGGGGCCTTCCATTCGATGGCATTGACCGAATCGGCAAAGCGCTCAGCGGCGGGCTTCATCAGGGCGCAATGCGACGGAACGCTGACCGCCAGCGGCAGGGCGCGCTTGGCACCTTTGGCCTTGCACAGCTCCATGGCGCGATCTACCGCTGCCTTGTTACCGGCGATCACCACTTGGCCAGGCGAGTTGAAATTCACGGCGCTGACCACTTCATCCTCAGCGGCTTCGGCGCAGAGTTCCACGACCACAGCATCGTCCAGGCCGAGAATGGCAGCCATGGCGCCATGACCGGCCGGTACGGCTTCCTGCATCAGCTGACCGCGGCGCTCGACCAGGCGAACAGCCTCTTTCAGGCTGATGCTGCCAGCGGCGACCAGGGCGCTGTATTCGCCCAGGCTGTGCCCGGAAACGAAGGCAGGCTTGGCGCCGCCCTCTTCCAGCCACAGGCGCCACAGTGCGATGGACGCAGTAAGGATTGCCGGCTGGGTCTTGTCGGTCTGGTTAAGTTGCTCTTCCGGGCCGTCCTGGACCAACTTCCACAGGTCGTAGCCGAGCGCTTCGGACGCTTCCTTGAAGGTTTCGATGATCACTGGCTTCTCGGCGCCGAGCTCGGCGAGCATGCCCAGCGACTGGGAACCTTGACCGGGAAAGACGAATGCGAGGGATGCAGACATTGAACAAGCCCTTATGATCTTGTCGTCGGATAGTGTGCGCCAAGCCCGAGGCCAGGCGCGGAATCTGAAAACTTGGATGGAAACACAGACCAAGCGGTCACATTTAAGCACTTCATCGGCGAAATGCCTAAGGCAACAGGTCTTCAAGGCGGCCATGCAGCCGCTGCGGCAGGTTTTCCTGAATTTCGATCAGCGCCCGCTGGATGGCACTCTGAAACCCCTGCACGCCCGCCGAGCCATGACTCTTGATGACGATGCCCTGCAGCCCCAGGAAGCTCGCCCCATTATGCCGCGCCGGCGCCAGGTCGGCCTGCAGACGCTTGAGCAGCGGCATGGCAACGGCCCCGGCAATGCGGGCAAAAGCACCGCCCTTGAACAGTTTTTCGATGCGCGCACCGATCATCGTCGCCAGGCCCTCGCTGGACTTGAGCAGTATGTTGCCGACAAAACCGTCGCACACC
The DNA here is from genome assembly GCF_900291005.1 of Pseudomonas sp. Kh14. NCBI lineage: Bacteria > Pseudomonadati > Pseudomonadota > Gammaproteobacteria > Pseudomonadales > Pseudomonadaceae > Pseudomonas > Pseudomonas sp. Kh14. Next base: position 2,241 of record NZ_OLKJ01000020.1, on the reverse strand, counting down.
ACCACGTCTGCCTCGCCCCGGTACAGGCCATCCCCTTCGACGAAACCGACATAGTTGAGGCCGCGGGCGTTCTGCAACAGCGTGGCAGCCAGCTTGACCTGCTGGTTACCCTTGATGTCCTCGGTACCGATATTCAACAGCGCCACGCGTGGCCGATGCACACCCAGGGCCTGAGCGGCCACCGAGCCCATTACCGCGAACTGGTAGAGGTTTTCGGCACTGCAGTCCACATTCGCGCCCAGATCGAGCAGTTGGCAGTAACCCGTCTGGGTCGGGATCGCCGCCACCATGGCCGGCCGGTCGATACCCGGCAGGGTCTTGAGCACGAAGCGCGACAACGCCATCAGCGCCCCGGTATTGCCGGCACTGACACAGGCCTGGGCTTTTCCGTCGCGCACCAGTTCGAGGGCGATGCGCATCGACGAATCCGGCTTGCCGCGCAACGCCTGGGATGGCCGCTCGTCCATGCCGACTACCTCACTGGCGGCGACAATCTGCAGGCGCGCGCGATCCGCAGCTGGCAGGCCACTGACGAGATCTTCAAGGAGGGAGGGTTGACCGACGAGGGTCAGATGGAGCGAGGGGGTAGCCGAAAGGCAGGCAATGCTAGCCTGGACAATGCTGCGGGGACCGAAGTCCCCGCCCATTGCGTCGATCGCGATGACCTGAGCGGACAAGGATTACTCGTCAGCGCCCTTGTCGACCACTTTACGACCACGGTATACGCCTTCTGGCGAAACGTGGTGGCGCAGGTGAACTTCACCGGTGGTTTTCTCTACCGACAGCGCGTTTTCCGACAGAGCGTCGTGCGAACGGCGCATGTCACGGGCAGAGCGGGATTTTTTGTTCTGCTGAACAGCCATAATTGATTAACTCCTAAACGTTTGGGTCACGCTTTAACTGCGCCAAAACACTGAACGGGTTGGACCGCGATACCTCGTCCTTGCTCGATTCGGGCTCGTCTGCGCCCGCCGGCTGCTGGCATTCTTCCGGATGATGAGCAGGCACGATTGGCAAGGCGAGCAAAAGCTCCTCCTCGACCAATGCCTGCAGATCCAAAGGATCTTCGCCCAGTTCCAGCACGTCATAGCCTTTCGGCAACGACTGGGTATTCGCACCCTCCTTCACCACGGCGTATGTACATTCGCTGTGGATCGGTAGGGTGACCAGCTCAAGACAACGCTGGCAAACCATCTTGACTTCGACGTCCAGCTCGCTGTGGATTACCACCACGTGCTGTTCATCTCGTTCAAAATCGAACTTCGCCTGCACCGTACCGACATTGTCGGAAAGCGGGTCGCAGAGTCTTTCCAAATCAGCGAGTTGCAGCGAACCGTTGAGGGTTACGCCACGATCGGCTAATTTGCGCGGGTCAACGTGAGGTGGAATCGGGTCATTCAACATAGGCGCAGCATTCTAGGGATGCCCCCCGCCCCTGTCAAAGGAAATTAGGCGGCATCGTGCGTGATAGAATTGGTTCAACCGAACCCGGAGTCTACCATGCTTCCTTTGTTACTGGCTTCCAGCTCTGCCTATCGCCGCGAACTGCTCGCTCGCCTGCATCTGCCCTTCACCTGGGCAAGCCCCGATATAGACGAGCAGCGCCTGGAAGACGAGCCAGCCGTTGAACTGGTACGCCGCCTTGCCAGGCAAAAAGCCGAGGCCTTGGCGGGCAGCCATCCCGGGCACCTGATTATCGGGTCGGACCAGGTAGCTGTGCTGGGCGAACAGGTGCTGGGTAAGCCGCACACCTTCGAACGGGCTTGCGAGCAACTGCTGGAGTGTAGCGGGCAGCAGGTGAGCTTTCTGACTGGGCTGGCACTGCTGAACAGCGCCACCGGGCAATGCCAGGTGGATTGCGTGCCGTTTACTGTCACGATGCGCGAATTGAGCCGCGAGCGCGTGGAGCGCTACGTCGCGACGGAACAGCCGCTGGATTGCGCAGGGAGCTTCAAGGCGGAGGGGTTGGGGGTGAGCCTGTTCCAGAGCACCCATGGGTGCGATGCAACCAGCCTGATCGGGCTGCCGCTGATTCGGCTGGTGGATATGCTGACCAAGGAAGGGGTGATGGTTCCGTAACCTGGCTGGAGATTTTGGCGCCCGACAGTTCGAGCGCCGCCCGGGAGGGTGAACGATCGGGGATATTGGACCGCGGGTCCGGCCTATTCGCGGGTAAACCCGCTCTCATCAAACAAAATGCAACCCATTGTTTTTTTAAGCCTCACGCAGCCACTACCTGAT
>NZ_OLKJ01000019.1:0-67320 GCF_900291005.1 Pseudomonas sp. Kh14 | reverse complement strand
ACTGCAAATCTAAAGTCGTGTACTTCAATGTTTGCTGCGCGACAGCGCAGCCCGGAAGGGCTGGGTGATCTCCTACAACGCACCGCTGGGCACCCCGATTGATGAGCGAGCCTGCGCGCAATGCGCCGCGCGGGCGGCGCTCGACCTGCCAGGCACCACAAGAACTGCGACGAACTCAACGCAACTGCGGCCCCTGGAACCCCATCCACATCGCCAGGTGCTCTGCCACACTGGCACCCACGCGCTTTGAGAAGCGATCAAAAGGCGACTCCTGAACGGTGAAGTCAACCAACTCCTTCTCGCCCACGATCTCACGCGCCACATAGCTGGCACTGCCCAAGCCATCCACCAGCCCCAGCGCCTTGGCCTGCTCACCCGACCAGATCAGGCCGCTGAACAACTCCGGGTGCTGTTTATCCTTCAGGCGCTCGCCCCGCCCCTGCTTGACCATCGCGATGAACTGCTGGTGCGTGGTATCCAGCACGCCCTGCCAGAACCGGGTTTCTTCTGGTTTTTCCGGCGAAAACGGATCAAGGAACGCCTTGTGCTCACCCGATGTATAGGCACGCCGCTCGACCCCTAGCTTCTCCATGGTGCCAACAAAGCCATAACCCGCCGCCGTCACCCCAATGGAACCCACCAGGCTGGCCTTGTCGGCATAGATCTCGTCCGCCGCACTGGCGATGTAATAGGCACCGGAAGCACCAAGGTCAGCGATCACCGCATACAGCTTGATGGCGGGATATTCGGCACGCAGGCGACGGATTTCGTCATACACGTAACCCGCCTGCACCGGGCTGCCACCCGGGCTATTGATGCGCATCACCACCGCCTTGGTCTTGTCGTCCTTGAACGCTTCGCGCAGGCTCTTGACGATGTTATCGGCGCTGGCAGCCTCCTGATCGGCAATCACCCCGCGCACTTCGACCAGCGCGGTATGGCTGGCACTGCGCGAAGCGGCCTTGTCCATGTCCATCAGCGGCGAGAACAACGCCAGAATGCCAAACAGGTAGACGAAGGTCAGCAGCTTGAAGAAGATCCCCCAGCGCCGCGACCGTCGCTGCTCCTGCACGCTGGCCAGCAAGGTCTTTTCCAGCAGCCTCCAGCTGTTGCGCTCTTCGCGCTCCCCGGGCTCGGCCTCAGGGGCTTTCCATTCGTCTGCCATGCTTACCTACCTTGGAAATGGAATTGCGGAACCACCCAGCCACTCGCGCAACTGGGAAAAGTGATCGATGCATACCTGCGGGCCAAACTCGGCCAGCGCCTGCAGCGACATGGCACCATAGCCAACCGCAACCGAATGCATGCCGGCATTGCTGGCCATCTGCAGGTCGAATGCCGAATCTCCGACCATCAGCGCACGCGACGGTTCGACGCCACAATGCCCGAGGATTTCCTCAAGCATCAGCGGGTGTGGCTTGCCACGGGTCTCGTCAGCGGCGCGGGTGATGTCGAAGAACCGCTCCCAGCCATTGGCCTTGAGCACCCGATCCAGCCCACGACGGGCCTTGCCGGTGGCCACCGCCAGGCGGTAACCCTCGGCGCGAAAGGCATCCAGCGACTCGACCACACCATCGAACAACGGCGAAGGCTGCTGATCCAGCGCAACATAGACATCGGCATAGTGCTGGCGGAAGCTGGCAACCTCTGCAGGCGCCAGGTGCGGGTACAGGGTGTGGATCGCCTCGTCCAAGGCCAGGCCGATGATGCCCTTGACCGCATTGTCGCTGCTCTGCGCCTCGCCGGCACGTTCTGCGGCGACATTCATGGCCTCGACGATACGCCCAATGGAATCGGCCAGGGTGCCGTCCCAGTCGAAGATCAGTAGCTCATAGCCTTTTTTCATGGGTCAGGACGCACTCAGACGTTCAACGGTTTTCGCCCAGACCTCATCCACAGGCGCCTCGAGCTTCAATTCACCGCCGTCCGGCAGCGGTACAGTCAACGCGTAGGCATGCAGGAACAGGCGCTTGCCACCCAACTCGCGAATTTCGCGACTGAAGTCTTCGTCGCCGTATTTGCTGTCGCCAGCGATCATGTGCCCGGCATGCAAGGTGTGCACGCGAATCTGATGGGTACGACCGGTGATCGGGCGCGCCTCGACAATGGTGGCAAAGTCGCCAAAGCGGCGCAGCACGCGAAACAGGGTCAGCGCCTCCTTGCCTTCATCGTTCACTTCGACCATGCGCTCACCGGAGCGCAGGTTGCTCTTGAGCAACGGCGCGTTGACCTGCTTTTTCGAGGTGGGCCAGTGGCCGCGCACCAGCGCCATGTAGCGCTTGTCGACACCATCGCCGCGCAGGGCGGCATGCAGGTGGCGCAGCATGCTGCGCTTCTTGGCGATCATCAACAGGCCAGACGTGTCGCGATCCAGGCGATGCACCAGCTCCAGCTCCTTGGCGTCCGGGCGCAACTGGCGCAGCGCCTCGATCACCCCGAAGCTCAGGCCACTGCCGCCGTGCACGGCAATGCCGGCCGGTTTGTTCATCACGATAAGCGCCTTGTCTTCGTAGACAATGGCGGCTTCCAGGCGCTGAAGCAGGCCTTGGGCCACCGGCGCCGGCTCGTCTCGCTCCGGCAAGCGGACGGGCGGAACCCGCACGATGTCGCCGGCCTGGATCTTGTACTCCGGCTTGACGCGGCCCTTGTTGACCCTCACCTCACCCTTGCGCAGGATGCGGTAGACCAGCGTCTTGGGCACGCCCTTGAGGGCCGTGATGAGGAAATTATCGATGCGTTGGCCGGCAAGCTCCGGCGCGACTTCGATCAGCTGAACGCCGGAAGTCGGAGGGGTATTGGTCGTCATTGCGGGATCATAACAATTTTTTATGGAATTGAAGCACTTAATCATTGCTGCTATAGTCGCGAACGCCGCCAAAAGCGGCAGGCCAGCGGCACCAGGCTCTTTGCCGGTCCCTGACCTTCGCAATTCTCCAGGACGCGAGGCCGTCCTACGGGGTTTTCGCCAGTTTACCGAAATGCCTGGAATCGCCACCAGCGCCGTGTAGAGAAGACCGAAAAAAAACGACAAGTGCGGTGTTTCACCTGCTTACCCGATTCTTTTCGCTGCACCTCTGCCCGCGAGTCGCTTCCACGCATCGCCCGGCGAATGCTTCGGAAATACCTGCCTTGGACATGAATGGCGCCAGCGCAGAACCAGCGCTGGCGAAAAATGCAACCCGTTGCGGATTCAGCGCGCGGCAGCACCCGAATTATCAGGGATACGTGCAGGGTGGAGATGCACAGCCCTCGGACCGTGTAGCACCGCGTCCGGCCACCAGCCCACTGACGGCTGGTGAGCGGATAAGGTCCTGAACAGATGCCCTCCGGGCGTCCACGGCTGACGGTTGATTCCTCCTCCTGACTGAGTGCACAAGGCCCGCTTGGTTGATTCGGATACCTATTCGAAGCCACCGGGGCCTTGTTGGCACCGCAGCAAACAGGACGCGTCGTCGCGACAACGGCAGGCTGGGCAACCGGCTGGTGCCGAACGTCGCTCGACACGGGGGTGGCCCGGCCACCCTTTGCGCACCTTGGCACCGACCATGAGACGTCGTGTGTGCCGAACGCCGTTTCCGGCAGCCCGGAAACCGACGGTACAACATGAAAAGAATGCTGATTAACGCGACTCAACCCGAAGAGTTGCGTGTAGCCCTGGTGGACGGCCAACGTCTCTACGACCTGGACATCGAGTCCGGCGCGCGCGAGCAGAAAAAGGCCAACATCTACAAAGGCAAGATCACCCGCATCGAACCCAGCCTCGAAGCCGCCTTCGTCGACTTCGGTTCCGAACGTCACGGCTTCCTGCCGCTGAAAGAAATCTCCCGCGAGTACTTCAAGAAGGCCCCAGAAGGCCGGGTCAACATCAAGGAAGTGCTCAGCGAAGGCCAGGAAGTCATCGTTCAGGTCGAGAAGGAAGAGCGCGGCAACAAAGGCGCCGCCCTCACCACCTTCATCAGCCTGGCCGGCCGCTACCTGGTGCTGATGCCCAACAACCCGCGCGCCGGTGGCATCTCGCGCCGCATCGAAGGCGAAGAGCGCAACGAACTGCGCGAAGCCCTGAACGGCCTGACCGTACCGGGCGATATGGGCCTGATCGTGCGCACTGCCGGCCTTGGCCGCAGCAGCGAAGAAATGCAGTGGGACCTGGATTACCTGCTGCAGCTGTGGACCGCCATCAAGGAAGCGTCCCTGGACCGCGCCGCGCCATTCCTGATCTACCAGGAAAGCAACGTCATCATCCGCGCCATCCGCGACTACCTGCGCCAGGACATCGGCGAAGTGCTGATCGACAGCATCGACGCCCAGGAAGAAGCGCTGACCTTCATCCGCCAGGTGATGCCGCAGTACGCCAGCAAGGTCAAGCTGTACGAAGACAGCGTACCGCTGTTCAACCGCTTCCAGATCGAAAGCCAGATCGAGACGGCCTTCCAGCGCGTGGTCGACCTGCCGTCCGGCGGTTCGATCGTGATCGACCCGACCGAAGCCCTGGTGTCGATCGACATCAACTCGGCGCGCGCCACCAAAGGCAGCGACATCGAAGAAACCGCCCTGCAGACCAACCTGGAAGCGGCCGAGGAAATCGCCCGCCAGCTGCGCCTGCGTGACATCGGCGGCCTGATCGTCATCGACTTCATCGACATGACCCCGGCGAAGAACCAGCGCGCCGTTGAAGAGCGCGTTCGTGAATGCCTGGAAGCCGACCGCGCCCGCGTGCAGGTAGGCCGCATCTCGCGCTTCGGCCTGCTGGAAATGTCCCGTCAGCGCCTGCGCCCATCGCTGGGCGAAAGCAGCGGCATCGTCTGCCCACGCTGCTCCGGCACCGGCATCATCCGTGACGTCGAATCGCTGTCGCTGGCCATCCTGCGCTTGATCGAAGAAGAAGCCCTGAAGGACCGCACCGCCGAAGTACGTGCTCAAGTGCCGATCCCGGTAGCCGCTTTCCTGCTGAACGAAAAGCGTAATTCGATTACCAAGATCGAGCTGCGCACCCGTGCGCGCATCATCATCCTGCCGAACGACCACCTGGAAACCCCGCACTTCGAAGTCCAGCGCCTGCGCGACGACAACCCTGAAGTGCTGAACAACCAGTCCAGCTACGAAATCGCTGCCGCCGAAGCCGAAGAAGCGCCGCAACCGACCGCCACCCGCACCCTGGTACGCCAGGAAGCCGCAGTGAAGACGGCCCCGGCCCGCGCCAACGCACCGGTACCGGCCGCCGCTGAAGAGCCCCAGGCTGCCGCCCCAGTCGCCCCTGCCCCGAGCGCTCCGGAGCCAAGCCTGTTCAAAGGCCTGGTGAAGTCACTGGTGAGCCTGTTCGCCGGCAAGGACGAGCCTGCCGCCGCGCCAGTGGTTCCCGCCGCCGAAAAACCGGCTGCCGAGCGCAGCCCGCGCAACGAAGAACGCCGCAACGGCCGCCAGCAAAGCCGCAACCGCAACGGCCGCCGCGACGAAGAACGCAAACCGCGTGAAGAGCGTGCCGAGCGCGCACCGCGTGAAGAGCGTGCCCCGCGCGAGGAACGCGCCCCGCGCGAAGAGCGTGCACCGCGTGAGGAACGTGCCCCACGTGAAGAGCGTGCACCGCGTGAAGAACGTGCTCCGCGCCAGCCACGCGAAGACCGCCGTAGCAACCGCGGCGAAGAGCGCGTTCGCGAACTGCGCGAGCCGCTGGACGCTACCCCGCCAACCGAACGCGAAGAGCGCCAGCCGCGTGAAGAACGTGTAGCCCGCGAAGAGCGAGCGCCACGTGAAGAGCGCGCACCGCGTGAAGAGCGCGCACCGCGTGAAGAGCGTGCTCCACGTGAAGAACGCGCACCGCGCGAAGAGCGTGCCCCACGTGAAGAACGGGCACCGCGTGAAGAACGCGCCCCTCGCGAAGAACGTGCCCCACGTGAAGAACGCGCCCCTCGCGAAGAACGTGCTCCACGCGAAGAGCGCGCCCCGCGCCCACCACGCGAAGAGCGCCAACCACGCGCTGCCGAAGAAGCAACCGAACAGGCAGCCGAACTGGCCGAAGAGCAACTGCCAGGCGAAGAGCTGCTGCAAGACGAGCAGGAAGGCACCGATGGCGAGCGCCCGCGCCGCCGCTCCCGTGGCCAGCGTCGTCGCAGCAACCGTCGTGAGCGTCAGCGCAATGCCAATGGCGAGCTGATCGACGGCAGTGAAGAAGAAGGCAGCGAAGAGCAGCCACAACAGCACCAGGCCACCGAGCTGGGTGCCGAACTGGCTGCCGGCCTTGCCGTGACGGCTGCTGTCGCAAGCAGCAACATCAGCTCCGACGCAGAAGCCCAGGCCAACCAGCAGGCCGAGCGCGCCACCGCTGAAGTCGCCGCCGTTGCGGAAACCGACAACAGCGAAGCCGCCCAACCGGTCGAGCAGGTCGAAGCGGTCACCAAAGCTGAAGAAGCGTCCGTGGCCCCAGCGGTCGAGCAGCCGGTCACCGAGCCAGTGGCCGCAGCCGCGGCAACTGCCGAGCCTGTGGTCGAAATGGCCCCGCAGCCTGTCGCTGAAAATGCACCTGCTGTTGAGCCGGTCGTGGTTGCAGAAACCGTGGTCACTGAAACCCCAGCAGAAGCCCCAGCGGTAGAAGCCGGTGAAATCGAACAGGCCCCGGCCGTGGCCGAAGTCACTCCGGTTGCCGTACAGCCTGCCCCGGTTGTCGAAGCCCAGCCAGAAGTGGTGGCCGAGCCTGCACCGGCACCTGCAGTGGTCGAACCTGCCACTGTCATGCTGGCCAACGGCCGCGCACCGAACGACCCACGTGAAGTGCGTCGCCGCAAGCGCGAGGCCGAGGCTGCTGCCAAAGCGGCACAGGAAGCTGCTGCAGCTTCCCAGGAACCAGCCTTGGAAACCGCCGATGAGCACAAACCTCATCACGGCTGATAGCCAAAGCTGAATGAAAAAGCCCCGCCAGTGCGAACTGGCGGGGCTTTTTTTGGTTTGCCTGACTGGCCTCTTCGCGGGTAAACCCGCTCCTACGGGAGGTTCACAGCCGGCAAATCAGTAAAGATTAGGCTCCATCTCCAACTCAACCCCAAACCGCTCGAAGATATCCGCCTGAATCTTGCGCGCGAGCGCATGCATCTGCGCCCCGCTCGCCTGGCCATAGTTGACCAGCACCAGCGACTGCAAGCGATGTACGCCAGCATCACCCTCACGATGACCCTTCCAGCCCGCCTGCTCAATCAACCAGCCCGCCGCCAGTTTCACCTGGCCATCCGCTTGGGGGTAAGCCACAACCGCGGGATACTGCGCACGAATTCGCTCGACCAGATCAGCCGTTACCACCGGGTTCTTGAAGAAGCTCCCGGCATTGCCAAGCTCTACCGGATCTGGCAGCTTCTCGCGGCGAATGCTGCAGATTGCATCACTGATCGCTTGCGCGGTCAGCTCGATCACCCCCTGCTCAGACAGGCGTTGGCGCACCGGGCCGTAATCCAGATGAGCGTGCAGGGTGCGGGTCAAGGCAAAGCGCACACGCAGGATCAACCAGCGGCCGGGGTTGCGCTTGAAAAGGCTGTCGCGATAGGCGAAAGCACATTCTGCCAAACCGAAGTCACGCAGCTCGCCCGTCTCACGGTCCAGGGCTGTCAACCCGGCGAATACGTCCTTGATCTCCACCCCGTATGCGCCCACGTTCTGCATCGGCGCAGCACCGACGGTGCCGGGGATCAGGCTGAGGTTCTCCAGCCCGCAATAGCCCTGCGCCAGCGCCCACTGCACAAACGCGTGCCACGGCTCACCGGCCTCGGCTTCGACCACGATACACTCGCCATCGTCACTGAGCACACGCCGACCGCGGCTGGCCATGTGCAGCACCAGTGCATCGATATCACGGGTCAGCAGCAGGTTGCTGCCACCCCCGATCACCAGTACCGGCAAGCCTCTTTGCTGTGCCTGGCCCAGCGCCTGACGCACCTGCTGGTCGTCCTGCACCTGGCTGAAATAGCGCGCCTTCACGTCGATGCCGAAGGTATTGTAAGGCTTGAGCGATACCTGCTCCTGCCACTGCACTGTCATAGACGCCCCTTGATTTCCAGTACCAGCGCCTGGCAAGCCGCTTCCACCAGATCCAGCACCTGCTCGAAGCCATCGGCGCCACCGTAGTAAGGGTCTGGCACTTCATCCAGTGCTGCACCGTAGCGGCGCAGGAACAGGTCGAGTTCACCCTCTGCCGTGGACGGGCGCAGGGCCCGCAGATCGCGCAGGTTGTGCTCATCCATGGCCAACACCAGGTCGTATTCGGCGAAGTGCGATGCCTTGACCTGTTGGGCGCGTTGCTGCGACAGATCATAACCACGCGCCAGCGCCGCCTTGCAGGTGCGGCTGTCTGGGGCCTTGCCGACATGCCAATCGCCGGTGCCGGCAGAAGCCACCTGCACCTTGTCGGCGAGCCCGGCGGCCTGCAATTGATAGCGCAGCACGCCTTCGGCAGTGGGCGAGCGGCAGATATTGCCCAGGCACACGAACAGGACGCGCATCAGGCCTCCAGCAAGCGCCGTACGCGCTCCAGATCCTCAGGGGTATCGACACCCACGGCAGGTGCCTCGATGGCGTCCTCGATGTGAATGCGCACGCCGTGCCACAGGGCACGCAGCTGCTCCAGCGCTTCAGACTGCTCAAGCCAGCATGGGCCCCAGCTGACGAAGTCGTGCAGGAAGCCGACACGGTAGGCGTACATGCCAATATGGCGGCGATATGGCACCCCTTCCGGCAGCACGTCGCGGGCCTTGGCAAAGGTATCGCGGGCCCAGGGCAGCGGCGCTCGGCTGAACGTCAGGGCCAGGCCGTTCTTGTCACTCACCACCTTGACCGCGTTAGGGTTGAACACGGTTTCCGGCTCATGGATCGGCTCGGCCAAGGTGGCGATGCCCGCTTCCGGATGCGCAGCCAGGTTGGCCGCCACCTGATCGATGATCACCGGCGGGATCAGCGGCTCGTCGCCCTGCACGTTGACCACGATGGCGTCAGCCGGCAAACCGAGATACGCGGCCACTTCGGCCAGACGGTCAGTGCCCGATTCATGATCGGCACGGGTCATCAGCACTTCGGCGCCGAAGGCCTGGCAGGCTTCAAGGATGCTGGTGTCGTCGGTGGCGATGACCACACGGCTGGCACCGCTCTTGCGGGCCTGCTCCCACACATGTTGCACCATCGGCTTGCCGGCAATCAGCAGCAGCGGTTTGCCTGGCAGGCGGGTGGAGCGCAGCCGGGCGGGGATTACAACCGTAAATTCAAGGCTCATTTGTCAAGACGCTCGTCGTCGGTCAGGGTGCGTGCCTCGCTTTCCAGCATGACCGGGATACCGTCGCGAATCGGGTAGGCCAGGCCAGCGCCCTTGCTGATCAGCTCGGTCTTGTCGGCGCTCAGCTTGAGCGGGCCCTTGGTGATCGGGCAGGCCAGGATATCGAGCAGTTTGGTGTCCATTGGAGGCTTCCTTTAGGCCAGGTGGCCGGAAATTGAAAATGGGCTCAGGGTTTGCGCAACAAGCGTTGCAACTGGTTGTCGAACCAGGCGCTGAAAGCCGGCGTAGGCTGCGCTTCGACGGCCAGGTACCACCAGTCGTCAGCGGCAAAGGCCCGGCATTTCACCGCGTCCTTCTCGGTCATGACCAGCGGTAGTGGCGGGCTGAAAGCCAGGCTCCGGGCACTGAACTGCGCATGGTCGGCGAAGGGATGCGGCACCGGCTGCCAGTTTAGCCCCAGCAGGGTGTTGAAGAAACGTTGCGGGTTGCCGATACCGGCCACCGCATGCAGGCGCTGGCCGGCGGGGAAATGGTCGAGCGCACGGCGCTCGCCAGTGCGCACGTTGACCAGGGCGGACGGCTGCAGACGGAAACCAAAACCATCGGTGCGGTCTTCGCTGGCGCCGTTGAACAGCACCGCGTCAGCCTCACGCAAGCGGTCGGCCGGCTCACGCAACGGCCCCGCCGGCAGGCAGCGGCCATTGCCCAGGCCGCGGGCAGCGTCGATCAGCACCAGTTCCAGGTCACGGGCCAGGCGGTAATGCTGCATACCGTCGTCGCACAGGATCAGGTCGAGGGGTTCGCTTGCCAGCAATGCCTGCACGGCACGGGAGCGATCGGGGTCGATCATCAGTGGCACGCCAGTGCGTTGCACGATCAGCAGCGGCTCGTCGCCCGCCTGATCGGCCGCCTGATCGGCCTGCACCCGCCAGGGCAGCTGTGGAGGCTTGGCACCATAACCGCGGCTGACCACACCCACCTTCAGCCCCTGCTGGCGGCAGTGTTCGATCAGCCAGAGGATCATCGGCGTCTTGCCGGTGCCACCGACGGTGATGTTGCCCACCACAATGACCGGTACCGGTGCTCGGTAGCTGGCACTGTCACCCCTTAGAAAACGTGCCCGCTTGCGCGTGACCACGCGGCGATACAAGGCCTCCAGCGGACGCAGCAGCGCCAGCGCCGGATGCCCGGCGTACCAGGCAGCGAGCAAGCGGTCGGCGAACGCCATCAAGGCGTGCCCTGGGCCGCCTCGACGGTGGTCATGCGCAACTGGCTGAAACCGAGCTTGCCGGCAGCATCCATTGCGGTGACCACAGCCTGGTGCGGGGTCTTGCCGTCGGCGCTAATGGCCAGCGGCAGCGTGTTGTCGCCGCCCGACTCGCGCTCTATGGCCTCGCTCAGGGTGGCCAGGTCGCTTTTGGGCAGCAGGTGGTTGTTCACCGAATACACGCCTTCGGCGCTGATGGTGATTTCTACCAGCTTGCCCGGGTCGGCCGGCGCCGGCTCGGCGCTGGTGGCTTCGGGCAGCTCGACGCGAAGTTGCGTTTCGCGGGTGAAGGTAGTGGTAACCACGAAGAACAGAAGCAGGACGAACACCACGTCGATCAGCGACGCCAGGTTGATGTCGACGTTCTCCCGCTGGCGATTGCGCCGGAACTTCACGCCTTGCCTCCGGCCACTTCCACTTCACGGTCACCCTGGATCACTTCCACCAACTTGATCGCCTCCTGCTCCATGCCGATCACCAGTTCATCGATGCGGCGCAGCAGGAAGCGGTGGAAGAACACCGCCGGGATACCGACCATCAGGCCAGCCGCAGTGGTGACCAGGGCCTTGGAGATGCCACTGGCCAGCACGGCGGCGTTGGCGGTCATCTGCGAGCCCATGAAGGCGCTGAAAATGTCGATCATGCCCAGCACGGTGCCCAGCAGGCCGAGCAGAGGCGCCATGGCGGCGATGGTGCCGAGGGTGCTGATGTAGCGCTCCAGTTCATGGATGACGCGCGAGGCGGCCTCCTCGATGCACTCTTTCATGATCTCCCGACCGTGACGCGAATTGGCCAGGCCCGCCGCGAGGATTTCACCCAGTGGCGAATCGGCACGCAGGGCCTTGAGCTTGTCACTGGTCAGTTGCTTGTCCTTGATCCACATCCATACCTGGCCCAGCAGGTGCGGCGGGGTGACGCGACTGGCGCGCAAGGTCCACAGGCGTTCGACGACGATAGCCATGGCAGCGATGGAGCTCAGAATGATCGGCAGCATCATCCAACCACCGGACTTGACCAATTCCCACACAATAAACGCCCCTTCGGAAAAAGGCCGCCACTCTACCATAGGCGCGCCGAGGGCTCATCTGCCGGAGGTCAGGGAATTCGGCTGTCAGGCGACCGGGTCGGGCCTCTGGGCCGTGCAGTAACTGTGCGGGTTTACCCGCGAAAGGGCCAGATCAGCCACCACCAACATCACGCCAGAATCGCCGCTGTCGGCGCACACCCTCAACCTCCCCATGCCGCCCCAGCACCAACCGCAATGCCCCCTCCACTGCCGTATCATGCATCACCACTCCATGCCGCCCATACCGCTCGACCACCTGCACGTGCGGATGCCCGAAGCTGTTGTTGCGCCCCCGCGAAATCAATACCCCGCGCGGTGCGGTAGCCCGGACGAACGCCTCGGTGGACGAGCTGCGGCTGCCATGATGCGGCGCCTGCAGCCAGTCGATACGCGGCACTTCAGTGTCCGCCAGCCAGGCCCGTTCGGCAGCAGCTTCCATATCCCCCGCCAGCAGCAAGCGCTCGCCCTGCGCCTCGACCAACAGCACACAGGAACGGTCATTACTGCTCTGCCCGTCCACCCAGCGCCACAGCGAAAAGCGCACGCCATCCCAATCCCATTGCTCGCCACTGGCACAAGGCTGCAAGGGAATATCAACCAGCGCTTCCCCACCGATTATCCGCTTGATCGGCAAACCACGCGCAATGGCTCCGGCCCCGCCCGCATGATCGGCATGCGCATGGCTGATCACCATCACGTCAAGGCCGCCCACCCCCAGCTTGCGCAAGGTTGGCAGCACCACGCGTTCCCCCAAGTCGCTTTCCCCCCTGGCCGGCCCGGCATCGTAGAGCAGGCTGTGATGCCGCGTACGCAATAGCACCGCCAACCCCTGGCCAACATCCAGCTGCCAGACCTCGACCTGGCCGAACGGCACCGGCTCCCGGGGCACCCACAGCGCCAGCAGCATCACCCCTCCCAACCCGCGCAGCGGCACACCACGGGGCAGCAAAATCAACAGCGCACCCAGACATACCAGCAGCCAGGCCCACAACGGCAGGGCCGGCGGCACCCATGCCGGGCGCTGCTGCGCCACCAGCGCCAGCCCGCGGAACAGCACATCCAGCAGGCCACCTGCCAGCCAGAGCAACGCCTCGCCAACGCCCGCCAGCGGCAACATCAGCGTGCCCAGCAACGCCAACGGCAAGACCGCCAGGCTGACCCACGGCACCGCCACAAGGTTGGCCAGCGGCGCACTGAGGCTCACCGGCAAGCCGGTGGCCAGCAACACCGGCAGCAAGCCGACGGCGATCACCCATTGCGCACGCGTCCAGGCCTGCCAGGGCCGCCAACCACCCAACCGGGCACTGAAGCAGTAGATGAGCGTGGCCACGGCGGCGAACGACAGCCAGAACCCAGGCAGCAACGCCGCCAGTGGCTCGAAGACAAGCACAGCGACCAGTGCAACCAGCAACGGAAAAAAAACGCCAAGGTGGCGAAAGCGCAGACGCCAGAGCAGCACCACGGCTAGCATCAGGCAGGCCCGCTGCACTGGCACCCCACCGCCAGCCAGCCACCCGTAGGCCAGCGCTGCGGCCATGGCCAGGCCGCAGGCCCAGGGTAACCACGGTAGCCTTGCCGGCCATAGCCCCCAACGCGCCAGCCCGGCAACCAGGCCATAGAGCAAACCGGCGACCAGGCCGATGTGCTGGCCGGAAATCACCAGCAGGTGCACCGTGCCGGTGGCCTGCAACGTCTGCCAGTCCTCCCGGGCCAGGCCCGCACCATCGCCAAGCACCAGGGCCACCAGCGCTGCCTGTCGGCCATTGGCTTCGACCATCAGCAAGCGCTGACGCAGCGCATCGCGCCAACCACCGGCGACTGGCGCCAGCAACTGCCCCGCCTTGACCGTACCCGTAGCGCCCACCCGTCGCGCCAGCAACTGCGCTTCACGGTCGGGCCCATGCGGGTTCAGCAGCCCGTCCGGGCGCTGCAAGGTCACCGCCAGCCGCCACTGCTCGCCCGCCCGCAGCGGCGGCCCGTCGAACCAGCTCAGTTGCAAGCGCTGAGGCAGTTCGGCCCGCCGCGAGCGTGGCGCTTCCAGTTCGAAACGCACGCATTGTGCTGTGCGGGCCGGCAAACCCGCCACCCGCCCTTCCAGCCACAAGGTGCGCCCCTCCAGGCCGGCAGCCAGACGATCATCAAGGGCCTGCTGAGCAGACCCGCACGCCCAACACAAGCCCAGCAGAAACCAACCCAGTGGCCAGACGCGGGTAAACAGGCTGCCGACAGCGCAGGCTGCCAGGGTTATCAACCATCCGACCGATGGCAATGCAGGAAGAAAGCCCAGGCACAACAGCCCGAGCGCGAGCGCAAACATCCCTGTGCGCATGAGGTAGAGCTCCAGAAGGCGAATCACCTCCTGAGGCATAGCCCAATTGCCGGCAACGCTTGCTCAACAATTGTCACAAACTCTAAACGAGTCGGAGCAGGATTAAGGGCATACTGCCAGGGTCAACGCTCCGGGAGCCTACATGCCGCGCCGACTTTTCAAACGCTACATGCCGGACCCGACCAGCATTCGGGAACACAAGTCCTTACGCTTTTTCGGCAAGTTGCTGCACGATCCCAACCTCTGGCACCTGAACCGCCATTCGGTGGCCAGAGCCATGGGTGTGGGCCTGTTCGCGGCGCTTATTCCCATCCCGATGCAAATGCTGCTGGCGGCGGCCTTGGCGATCCCGGTGCGCGGCAACCTGCCGGTCGCCGTCAGCCTGGTGTGGCTGACCAACCCGTTGACCATGCCGCCGGTGTTCTTCGTCACCTACATGACCGGGGCCTGGCTGATGCAGGTGCCGCCGCGCACCCTGCCCGACGAACTGACCTTCCAGTGGATCACCGACCAGCTGTCGACGCTGTGGCAACCCTTCCTGCTCGGCTCGGTGGTGTGCGGCGTGGTGCTGGGCATCCTTGCCTACTTCTCCACCATGTTCTACTGGCGCTGGTGGGTGGGCCGGCAGTGGCGTCGTCGCCAATGCCGGTGCAAGGCTTCAGGCCCGCATGCCGCGGCCGCTGACCAGCAAGCGAACGCAAACAACGTAGAGCACCGCAGTAGCCACCAGCATGAAGGTGATCGCCGTGCCAATGCTGATATCCGACACCCCTAGAATGCCGTAGCGGAACGAGTTGACCATGTGCAGCACCGGGTTGGCCAACGACACGGTCTGCCAGAACGGCGGCAGCAGGTTGATCGAGTAGAACACCCCGCCCAGGTAGGTCAGCGGCGTCAGCACGAAGGTCGGGATGATCGAGATGTCGTCGAAGTTGCGCGCAAACACTGCGTTGACGAACCCAAGCAGCGAAAAGATGGTGGCCGTCAGCAGCACAACCACCACGGTCACGCCCAGGTGGTGCACCTGCAGGTCGGTGAAGAACATCGACAGGATGGTCACGATCACACCCACCGCCAAACCACGCAGCACCCCACCCAGCACATAGCCGACGAGAATGGTGTGCGGCGACACCGGCGACACCATCAGTTCTTCGATCGAGCGCTGGAACTTGCTGCCGAAAAAGCTCGACACCACGTTGCCGTAGGAGTTGGTGATCACCGACATCATGATCAGCCCCGGCACGATGTACTGCATGTAGGTGAAGCCACCCATGTCGCCGATCTGCCGGCCAATCAGGTTACCGAAGATGACGAAGTACAGGACCATGGTGATCGCTGGCGGCAGCAACGTTTGCGGCCAGATGCGCAGAAAGCGCCGCACTTCGCGGTAGACGATGGTGTTCAGGGCGACCCAGTTGGTGCGCAGTTCCACACTCATACGGCCACCTTCGACAGGTTTTTTTCCACCAGGGACACGAACAGCTCCTCGAGTCGGTTGGTCTTGTTGCGCAGGCTCTGCACTTCGATGTTCTGCAGCGCCAGCTGGCCGAACAGCGCGGTGATGCCGATGTCCTTCTCCACCTGCACTTCCAGGGTATGCGGGGTCAGCAGCCGGCACGGGTAGCCCTGCAGTACCGGCGCCGCGGCCAGGTCCTGCTTGAGGTCGAGCACGAAGGTTTCGACATGCAGCTTGCCCAGCAACTGGCGCATGCTGGTGTTCTCGACGATGGTGCCATGGTCGATGATGCCGATGTTACGGCACAGCTGTTCAGCCTCTTCCAGGTAGTGGGTGGTGAGGATGATGGTGATGCCCTTCTGGTTCAGCTCGGTGAGGAAGCTCCACATCGAGCGGCGCAGCTCGATATCCACCCCGGCGGTAGGTTCGTCCAGGATCAGCAGCCGCGGTTCGTGGATCAATGCACGGGCAATCATCAGACGCCGCTTCATGCCGCCGGACAACGAACGCGACTGCACATCACGTTTGTCCCACAAGCCCAGCTGGGTCAGGTACTGCTCGGCGCGCTCCTTGGCCAGCTTGGGCGGGATGCCGTAGTACCCGGCCTGGGTGACGACGATGTCGAAGGTCTTTTCGAACTGGTTGAAGTTGAACTCTTGCGGCACCACGCCCAGGCAACGCTTGAGCGCGGAGGGCTCGCGGTCCAGGTCGTGACCGAACACGTTCACTGTGCCGCTGGTCTTGTTCACCAGGGTCGAGAGAATGCCGATGGTGGTGGATTTACCGGCACCGTTGGGGCCGAGCAAGGCGAAGAAGTCGCCTTCGGCAACATCGAGGTCGATGCCTTTGAGGGCCTGAAAGCCATTGCCGTAGGTCTTGGTCAGCTGTCGGATGGACAGGGCGGAACTCATAGCGGGTCACTTACCGAAGAAAAAGGTGCAGGACACGCCAGGTAAAGTCACTGGCGCAGTGAGTGCAGCCATGGTGCTAGGCCAGGCTGCACAAGTACAGTCACATCTATTGATAATGACTATCGAAGCGGGTTCAAGTGAGCGCGGTCATCACTGCGGCCTGGTAGGCCGGGCGTTGCTTCAGGCGTTCATACCAGGCTTGAAGGTGGTACATGGCCGGGCGCTCGATGGGCAGTTCGAACCAGGCATAGATGAAGCTACCCAGTGGGATGTCGCCCATGCCGATCTGGTCACCGGACAGGTACGGCTGATTGGCCAGGGTTTCGTCGGCAATAGCCAGTAATTGCGCGCACTGCTTGTGCGCGGCGTTGATTGCCACCCAGTCGCGCTGGTCTTCCGGCGTGCGCAGCAGGCCCCAGAACAGCGGGCGGAAGGGTGCGGCGAAGGACGATGTGGTCCAGTCCATCCACTTGTCGGCCAGGGCGCGCTGGCGTGGGTCTGCCAGATACCAGCCCTGCTCCGTGCCATACTCCGCGCACAGGTAGCGAACGATGGTGTTGGACTCCCACAAAGTCAGGTCGCCGTCTTCGAGCATCGGCACCAGGCCGTTGGGGTTGCGGGCGCGGTAGTGCGGCTCGTTGACCACGCCGAAGGCGCCGCCGGCGTCGATGGATTCGAAGTCCAGGCCCAACTCGTGGGCGATCCACAGCGCCTTGCGCACATTGCTCGAATTCTTGCGGCCCCAGATCTTCAGCATGGCAACATCCTTTTGAATGCGGAGGTGGCACAGTCTACTCCAGACCTTCACCGCCTGTACTGGCCTCTTCGCGGGCAAGCCCGCTCCCACAGGATCACCACCGTCTTCACGTCACCGGTATTCCTGCATGGGTTTTACCTGCAAATAGGCCGAGCCTGCCAGCCAATCCCCGGTCATTCACCGTCGCAGCCGCCACCACATTCATCAATCGGTGGCATCGCCACGTTCCGTTGTAGGAGCGGGTTCACCCGCGAAAGGGCCGGACCTGCCGGCCAATATCCCAGATCATTCACCATCGCATTCGCGGGCAAGCCCGCTCCTACATCGATCGGGGGGGCTTGCCACATACCGTTGTAGGAGGGAATGGAACGGTACAGGCGAACAAATGAACTGAAACTCCCACCGCCACACCCTGTCACTGTTCTGAACATGCCGTTCACAGCATTGCGTCTAAGCTGTCTGGGACGGCTCAAGCCCTTGGTTCCAAGGAGGACCGATTATGTTGCTGTTGTGGTTGGTGGTGCTGGTGATCGGCGCGGCGTACCTCACGCACCGGCGCCTGGCGCCCTTGCAGATTCTCGGCATCATGGCGGCCTATGTGCTGTTGATGGGCATTTTCAGCAGTGCCCCCGGCTGGCTGCTGGCCCTGATCTGGGTGGTGCTTGCCCTGAAGATCGCCCTGGTTGCGCTGCCGCAGTGGCGACGCAAAGTCTTTACCGCCCCGGTATTCCGCTGGTTCCAGCGCACCCTGCCGCCCATGTCGCAGACTGAGCGCGAAGCCATCGACGCCGGCACCGTGTGGTGGGACGGCGAACTGTTCAGTGGCCGCCCCGACTGGCGCACCTTGCTGGCCTACCCCGCACCGAAGCTGACTGAAGAAGAGCAGGCCTTCATCGATGGCCCTACCGAAGCGCTGTGCGCCATGGTCAGCGACTGGCAGATTGGCCAGGACCTGGACCTTCCGCCCGAAGCCTGGGCACATATCAAGCAACATGGCTTTTTCGCCCTGATCATCCCCAAGGAATACGGCGGCAAGGGCTTCTCCGCCTACGCCCACTCCCAGGTGGCGATGAAACTGGCCACCCGCAGCGGTGACCTGGCCTCCACGGTAATGGTGCCCAACTCCCTCGGCCCTGCCGAACTGCTGCTGCACTACGGCACCGACGAACAACGCAACCACTACCTGCCGCGCCTGGCCCGTGGCGAGGAAATCCCCTGTTTCGCACTCACCGGCCCACTGGCCGGCTCCGACGCTGGCGCCATGCCCGACACCGGCATCATCTGCAAAGGCCAGTGGCAAGGCGAAGAAGTGATCGGCCTGCGCCTGAACTGGGAAAAGCGCTACATCACCCTCGGCCCGGTCGCCACCCTGCTGGGCCTGGCATTCAAGGCCTACGACCCGGACCACCTGCTGGGCGATGAGGAAGCACTGGGCATCAGCCTGGCGCTGATCCCCACCGATACCCCCGGGGTGGAAATCGGTAAACGCCACCTGCCACTGGGCGCTGCGTTCATGAACGGCCCCAACAGCGGCAAGGACGTGTTCGTCCCGCTGGACTTCCTCATTGGCGGCCAAGCGATGCTTGGCAAAGGCTGGATGATGCTGATGAACTGCCTGTCGGTGGGCCGCTCCATCTCCCTGCCAGCCGTGGGCACCGGTGCCGCCAAGTACACCAGCCTGGTGACCGGCCAGTACGCCAATATCCGCGAGCAGTTCAACGTGCCACTGGCGGCCTTCGAAGGCATCCAGGAATCACTGGCACGCATCGGTGGCAACGCTTGGCTGATGGACAGTGCCCGCCTGCTGACCGCCAAGGCCGTGGACCTGGGCGAGAAACCCTCGGTGCTGTCGGCGATCCTCAAGTACCACCTGACCGAGCGTGGCCGCGAATGCATCCAGCACGCCATGGACGTGCACGGTGGCAAGGGCATCATCATGGGCCCGAACAACTACCTGGGCCGTAATTGGCAAGGGGCGCCGATCTTCATCACGGTCGAAGGCGCCAACATCCTTTCGCGCAACCTGATGATCTTCGGCCAGGGCGCCATTCGCTGCCATCCGTTCGTGCTCAAGGAAATGGCATTGGCCGGGCGTGAAGACCACGATCAGGCGCTTCAGGAATTCGATGACCTGCTGATGAAACACATCCTGTTCGCCGCCGGCAATGCGGCCAGCACTTTGGTGTTCAACCTGGGGCTGGGGCTTTTCGAGAAAGTACCGGGGGACACGCTGAGCCAAGGCTACTTCCGGGCCCTCAACCGCCAGGCCGCCGCCTTTGCCCTGCTGGCGGACCTGTCGATGATGCTGCTCGGCGGCGCGCTAAAGCGCCGGGAACGCCTGAGTGCCCGGCTGGGCGATGTACTCAGTTACCTGTACCTGTCAAGTGCCGCGCTCAAGCGCTACCACGATCTCGGTTCGCCCGAGCACATGCAGCCCCTGCTGCGCTGGGCGATGGAAGAAAGCCTGGGCCAGGCGGAGCACGCGCTGGACCGGTTGCTCGACAACTTCCCCAACCGCTTCGTCGGCTGCGCGCTACGGGTGCTGGTATTCCCCTTCGGCCGCCGGCACACCGGGCCGAGCGATGAACTGGACGCCGAGGTGGCAGCGCTGATCGGGCGCAGCAAAGGCGACCCTGCGCTGGAAGAGCTGCTTGCCGGTTGCTTCAGGCCGCAAGCCGACGGCGACCCGGTGGCAGCCCTGCAACGGGCCTGCGACCTGCTGGAGGAGGCGACGCCGCTGCACAACACGCTGCATCGGGCAATCAAGGAAGGCAAGGTACAGCCAGCGCCCGGGCAGTCGGTGATCGATGCGGCAGTCGACAGTGGTGTACTTCAGCCTGATCAGGCGCAACACCTGCATGCTGCCGAGCAGGCGCGCCGTGCGGTGATCGACGTGGATGCCTTCGACAAGGCACAGCTGCTACCGGAGCAAGGCAAGGTACGCTGAGACAGGGGCCGTTTTGCGGCCCCTTCCCCAACCGGCGTATACTCCGCGCCCCGTTTCAACCACCTCGAGGACCACCCCAATGGCTAACCCCCACCTGGAATATCACCTGCAACTGCTGAACCACCTGCGCACCATATTGGTGGCCCTGGGTGAAGCCGAGCAGGTGCCGGAGGAAAGCCACGCCCTGTTCCTCGAACGCTTCGACGAACTGCTGACCCTACTGCCGCAAAACCCACTGGAAAGCCAATACCTGGGCCAGGACCTGACATGCCAGGTGATTCAGCGCTACCCGCAAATCGCCCACCTGGTGCCACGGGACCTGCTGTGGTTCTTCGGCGGCGACTGCCTGCACTACATGCCCGATGAAGAACTGTCCGTTTACCAGCAACTGGAGGAGCGCCGCTACGAGGCAGAGCAGAATGACGAACCCTTCGACTGGCATGCTGAAAAACAGCTATTGAGCCCAACCGGCCCAGCCTCCCGTCACTGATCTTTCCATGCACCCGGCGCTCTAGCCGGGTGGTTGTCGACATTTCAACACGCTGGTCGCACTCCGCCCTACATCCGCTTCGCCCCCCCGCCCGTACGCTGTCGCTCGTTTCAAGGATGCCCTGGCAACCCTGAAACGCTGCGTGCCTTCACGCAGCCAGCCAACCTATCAACGTATGGATTGAACCATGAACAAGATCTTCATGACGCTAGCCTTGGGCCTGGCAAGTACCACGGCTTTTGCCGATGAAAGAGGCCAGATCCTTTTCAAAGGGCATATCAACGGCGGCGGTACTTGCCCGATCGAGATTGTCATACCGGGCTCGGGCGCAATTGGCGCCGTTGAGCTTGGAAACTACGCGGTCAAATACTTCGACACCAACACCGTCACCCCCGACATCCCATTCGCGTTACGCGTTGATGCAGATGTAGGCACCTGCAATATTCCAAGTCCTTACAAAACCCAAGTCACATTCAACTCTCACCACGGCGATGCAGGCCCTGGAAATGCTTACTATGCCATTCGCAGCGGCGGTGGATTAGCGCAGGGCCTGGCGTTGGCCATCAAGGATGATATGTTGGGAAATGTCGCTCCGCGAACGCCATCCAAGGAGTACGACATTGCATCCACAGGCGTAACAGACCTCAAGTTCTACGCTTCGTACTTGAAGACCGGCACAGTGACCGATGGTGATGCCAACGCAGATGTGAACTTCAGTATCACGCTGCCTTGATGCCCTGCCAGGTGCCTTCGCGCACCTGGATCCCACTGTCACTCAAAATCGGTCATTTTCCATGCTCCCCGTCACCCGCACTTCGACGATGCTGGGCGGTTGCCTGCTGCTTCTGGCCAGCTTGCTGAACAGCGCCCAGGCCGCCCTTACCATCAGCAGCACGCGCATCATCTACGAAAGCAGTCAGCGCAGCGCTTCGGTGGTAGTTGCCAACCCCAGCCAGCGCCCCTTCGCCGCCCAGACCTGGGTCAATACCCAGGCCGATGACACCACCACGGCCGTACCGCTCATGACCGCCCCGGCCTTGTTCAGGCTGGCTGCAGGCAAGGACCAGTCGGTTCAGATCAGCGGCCTGCCAAACGACCTGCCCCAGGACCGCGAATCGTTGTTCTTTTTCAACCTGCAAGAAATTCCCCAGGCCATCGACGGTAAACAGAACACCCTGAACATTGCCCTGCGCACGCGGATTAAATTGTTCTACCGCCCGACGCAGGTTCAAGGTAATCCGGAGCACAGGCTCAAGGAGCTACGCCTGGTCAGAACCCTGCGCGACGGCCGCCCACACCTGACTTTGCACAACCCCACGCCCTATCACTACACCTTCAACCGGCTGGACCTGGTCAAGGGCAAGCAACAGGAAGCCCTGCCGGGTGTAGACATGGTGCCCCCCATGTCCGAGCTCAGCTACCTGCTGCCCCCCAGCCTGGAAGGCCCCGGCTTGCAGGCCATCGTAGCGGTGATCAATGACTACGGCGGCATCAGCAAACCGCTGACGCTTCCGGTGCACGACACCCCCTGACCTCCGGCCACTCCTGAAGGAACCACAATGATCCTGCAACCCCACGGGTGCAGGCGTATTCGCCTGCGCCACGTTTGCCCAATGGTTCTCTGCCTGGCGTCCGGCAAGGTGCTGGCAACACCCACACCACCGGTAGGCGCCGAGTTCGAGGCAAGCTTTCTGTACCTGTCCCCTGGGCAGCCCAGGACGAACGCCGCTCAGGCCCTGCACGCGCTGTCCGAACAGCAAGAGTTGCCGCCCGGGCGCTATCCCGTGCAAGTGCTGGTCAACCTGAGCCCCGCCGGCGTGCATGAACTTGCGTTCGAGCCGCCAGCCGGGGATGGGCAATTGCAGCCGTGCCTGCCCCCCGGCCTGATGGCCGAACTGGGGCTGCGACTGGATGCCATTTCTGACCCCACCACACTTGAAAACGCCTGCCTCGACCTGCCCAGGCTGGTGCCGGGCGCACGCGTCGACTTCGATGCCAGCCTATTGCAACTGGCTATTTCCATACCGCAAATCGCACTGCAGCGCGATATGGCAGGCCAGGTAGACCCGGCGCGCTGGGAAGATGGCATACCGGCCGCCTTCGTCAGTTACCAGGCGGCCACGCAGCAAAGCCAAAGCCGCGGACGCGGCAGCCAGAACAGCCAGGATTTGTTCCTGAACAGCGGCATCAACCTCGCCGGCTGGCGTTTGCGCAGCAACCAGTCCTGGCGCCGCGACGAGCAGGGCCGGCAAACCTGGGACCGTTCCTACACCTACGCCCAGCACGACCTGCCAGGCAGTTGGGGCAACATCACGCTGGGCGAAACCTTCACCAGCAGCGACATATTCCGCAGCGTGCCAGTCACCGGCGTGCGTCTTGCCTCCGATTTCGACATGCTGCCTGACGCGATGCGCAGTTATGCCCCCACCCTGCGCGGCGTGGCGCAATCGCGCGCCAAACTCGAAGTGTGGCAGAACGGCTACCCGATCTACTCAACGTATGTCAGCCCTGGCCCGTACGCTATCGACGACCTGAACGTGGGCGCCACGGGCGAGCTGGAGGTGGTACTGACCGAAGCCGATGGCCAGGTGCGGCGGTTCATCCAGCCCTATGCCAGCATTACCAACCTGCTTCGTCCCGGGGTCTGGCGCTACAGCACCACGCTGGGCCGCTACAACCCGGCCCAAAGCCAAGATGACCCGCTGCTGTGGCAAGGAACAATGGCCTTGGGCATGGTCTGGAATGCCACCCTGTATGGCGGCTTGATGGCCAGCCAAGGCTACACCGCCGGCGCCATCGGCATCGCACGGGACCTGGGGACAATTGGGGCGCTTTCCTTCGATATCACCCATGCACGCAGCGATATCGCCCCCATGGAACATCATTCCCTGCAAGGCATGAGCTATGGCGCCAGATACAGCAAAGCCTTCAACAACGGCACACACTTGCGCTTTGCCGGGTATCGCTATTCCACCCAAGGCTATCGAGACTTCGACGAGTGGGTCAGCCAGCGCAGCAGCGACCGATTGTTCCTGGGCAGCCGGCGTAGCCGAATAGAGGGCTCGATCAACCAGCGTGTGGGCGAGCGCAGCACACTCAGCCTTACGCTTTCGCAGCAGGATTACTGGCAACGCAGCGATAGCCAGCGTCAGTTCCAACTCAATTTCAACACCTCGCACAACGGCGTCAGCTACAACCTCTACGGGTCGCAATCACTGACGCAAAACAGTTCGGGCAGTGACCGTCAGTTTGGCCTGAGCGTATCCCTGCCGCTGGAGTTCGGCCGCAGCAGCAGTTTAAGCCTTGACTTGCAAAACTCTGCCCACGGTACTTCGCAGCGGGCAGCGTTGAACGGCCAAGTGGACCGCGTAAGCTACAATGCCACAGTCGCATCCAGCGAACAGCGGCAACAAAGCGCCGGCCTTTCCGTGGCCTACCAGGCACCTCAGGCAACCCTCGGCGCCGGCCTCTCGGTATCGGATGACTACAGCAGCCTGTCGCTGAATATGAGTGGCGCGGCATTGCTGCACGCTGATGGTTTGGAATTCGGGCCCTACCTGGGCGAAACCATTGGTCTGCTGCATGTCCCCGATACCGCTGACGTGGGGTTACAGAGCCACGGCGCCGTGCGCACCAACACCAAAGGCTATGCCCTGGTTCCCCATTTGCGTCCCTACCGGCTGAACCAGCTCGTGCTCGACACCGACCGGCTGAACCCGGAGGTCGAGATCAGCAACGGCATCGCCAATGCCATACCTCGCCGCGGCGCAGTCATCAAAACCCAGTTCCAGGCCCGTCGCGCCAACCGTGTGGTGCTGACCCTTGCCACCAAAGACCAGCAGCCTTTGCCCTTTGGCAGCCAGCTCCACGACGCCAATGAAAACGTGTTGGGCATGATCGGCCCGGCAGGCCGCGTGATGGTGTCTGTTGCCGACGGCCTGCAGCGCCTTGAAGCGCGCTGGGGCGAAGCGTCCGAAAACCGCTGCAGCTTCGCGCTGGACCCGCAGACCATTGCTCAACAGCAAGGCTATCGCGTGCTATCGCTGACATGTGAATGACTTCACCCGCGCCTTTCTCGCCATGCAACTCGTGCCCAGAACGGCCGCTCAACACCAGGAACTGCGAATGAAACGCCTCATGCCTTGGGCGCTGCCCATAGCGCTGCTCAGCAGCTATCAAGCCCACGCCGCCGACCGCTGCAATTGGACCGTCGGCAGCCAGCCAATGACCATAACGCGCATACTCAGCGGCGTGATGCATGTCCCTGCGAACGCCGAGCCAGGCAGCGCCATCGGCACACCCAACCTGTCCTCGTATACCCAGTCCATGCCACGCTCGGAACTGCTCTGCTTCAACGATGGCGACGTACTCTGGCGTTTCGACATGAACGCCAGGGATGTATTTCCCGACCCGCTCCCCCCCGTTGAAGGTGAGCCCTCCGATGGCTATATCCTGAAAACCAACATCGACGGGGTCGGCGCGCGCATCCGGCTACGGGCACCTTTCAACGGCGCAGTCCCCACTTTCTTCATGCCAGAGGGTGGCCCACACAACCCTTTCATCCCGATGCGGTCGACCATGCAGGCCAACAACCAGCTTGGGGGCTTCAAGCTCAGCGGTATCACGAGCGAGGTCACCCTGGTCAAAACGGGGGATATTGCCCCCGGCCAGCATACGATAGACACCGAACTGTTCACCGGGCATTTCGATGCCACAGGCTTGGGCCTGGTACTGCGCTATCGGTTACAGGCCCAGGTGTTGCAAACCCAATGCGCCCTCATCGGCGACCCGATAAGCGACACCCCCGTAGAGCTGCAGACATGGGACAAATCACATTTCGTCGGCAAAGGCACCACAACAGCGACCGTGCCGTTTTCAATTACCCTGAGCAACTGCAAGACAGACCCGGGGGGACTGACCATGGCAACCATCGAACTCGAACCCACCAAGGGGTCGACCCCCGTACCGGGGCTGGACGGCGTATTCACGCTCACCACTGACTCCACAGCGGAAGGGGTTGGCATCCAGGTGCTGAAAGATGACGGTACCCCCCTACCGCTGCAACGGGAAGAGCACCTCCAACCGATCCAGGAAAACACCACCGTGCTGAATTTTGGCGCACGCTTCTACCAGACTGACGAGGCCAGCGCAGTCGTTGCCGGCGACGCGTTCGGCGCTTTGAACTTCACCCTTCGCTACCGTTGAACCGAGCGGACAAAAAGGCGCCCAACGTCCATTAAGGACTTGGGCGCCGGATTGATCCAGGTTCAGGTTGCAGTATCAAGCCTCACTCTCGGTCGAACTCAGAATATTCTGCGGGTCATAACCGTACAGGCACTCCCCTTTTTCAGGGTCTGTCACCTTGATCAGACGGTTGAGCGCATCATATTCCAGAATACGACCAGCTTCGTCGTGTGTCAGGTTGCCATTTTCATCGTAAAAAAGCTCTGTATGAGTGGGCTCAAGATCGTCGACTTTGTTTTCAATGCCTGAAAGCTGAGCAGGATCCGCAGGGTTTGTGAAATGGTAGATCGCCAGATTACGCCCACCGCCGTCATATTGCGTCACAACCTGACGAATGTTATCCACCGCGTCAAAGCCAAACACCTGGCGGGCTATCTTCTTGCCATGAGGGTCAATTGGGCACAGGTCGCCCTCGCAGGTATAATCGACCAGCCGACCGCGCAAATCATACCTGTACGTTTCTTTACGCAGCACGGTGGGCGGTGTCGCAGGGCCTTCTGCAAGAACGCGTTCAATGATGCGGTCAAATTCGTCATATTCCTGGGTAAGTACTTGCTCGGGCCCTTGGCTGAAAGTGAACGTTCGCGAACGCTCGCGCTCCAGGTCATCATATTCCAACGTCGTTTTAAGCGTATTGACCGGGTCGCTTGATGCATCAGTGGTTGCATAGCTCGCTGTACGCCCCAGGTCGTCGTATGCGAATTGGCTCGACAGGTCTCCCAGTGTGGTGGTATCAAGCCGACCCACATTGTCGTATTCATTGATCTGGGTCTGGTTCAGCACATCCCGGTACGACTCCATTCGCCCCCTGTAGCTATAGCCATACTCCATGTCGTATTCACCACGCGTTTCAACGCGTACTTCACCCGTGCTGTAGTACGTGCGCGAAATCGATTGCCCTTGGGCCTCGACACAGCTTTCCAGGCGTGCGTTCTGCTTGTCGAACACATAATTGGCTTCTTTGCCCCCCAGTTTTCGTAGCACAGGTTCTTCTGTCAGGTAGGGACGATAATCGTATTCGATAACACCCAATGGCGTGCTTACCTTGTTGGGTTTGAGCTCACCCGTCTTGTATTCATATTCCTGTAAACGGCCACCGGTTTTCGACCAATCCATCAGGTCCAGGCCGTTGAAGTGTTGCTCACCCAGCAGCTCAAGGTCATTCACCCGAATGGTGATGGGTAAGTCCTTGTCGGTGTGTGCCGCAAAGGTTCTGTAAACAACCTCATCCTTACGTAGTTCATGAGCCAGCAGGCGATCGAAACCATCGTAGGTGAATTTTTCTCTCTGCTTTTGCTCCGCGTTACCCAGCCCTGACTCTTCCTGATGTTTGCGACCCAATCCATCGTATTGGGTCAGCGTCTCGCTCTTGAGTACGGTTTCCTGTTCATCAGTCGGCTTCTCCTGCACCCACCGTCGAACCTGCACAGGCAACTCAAAGCGGTTCAGCTGGGTTTCAGTGACCCCGGTCTTGGCGCCGTTTTCCAGTTCGTTCCCCTCAGCGTCCAGCACCTTCTGCCGCCACTCGCGTTTGATCGGGCCGGTTTCTCCATCGCCGATCGGGTTGGTTTGCGCGAACTCGCCTACGCCATCAGGGCCGACGACACATAGTTGCTCACCCCAGGCATCGTACTTGTAGCCGCTTTTCAAAGGCAGGTCACGGCCCTTGAGCCAGTCAATTTCAGTCTCTTCCAGCAACCTGCCCCATGCGTCGAACCGGGCCGTGTAGATGGGTTTGGTACCCCCTTTGGGCAGACCATTGTCCGGGTCTTCCCGTTCTTCCCTGATCGTGCGATGGGCACCATCGAAATAGGCCACAGTCATCACACCCTTCACATCGTATTGTGTCTGGGTGGCCTGAACGCCCTCGTCGTTGCTCAGTTGATATTCGTAGCGTTTAAACGCCTCTTCTTCCTTGCCCGGGCTGACAATCTCCCGCTCGACGCGCAGCAGTGCGTCCCATACGGTCATGATTTCCGTATTGGTTTCATCACGGCTGAGCACCGTTTCTCCCGATGCCAGGGAGCGCTGCACTCTGATTTCCTTGTTGGTGCCGTCGTAGCCAGTCAGTAGCTGCTTGTCCTGCAGCACTTTCATGGTGCCCTTGACCAAGGGGCCCCGACCCTCGGCAGCATCCCAGCTGAGTGTTTCGAAGGTGTAAGTATGCGCCATCAGGGTGTCGAGCGTGTCCGGTTCGTTCGGTTCACCCTTTTTCGGGTTCGGGTAGCGCGTTTGCTGGCTCTTGAGGCGACCATGTTGCAATGGTTTATCAGCCTCATTGCCCGTTTCATCCTTAGCCTGCTCAAAAGCATGGTGTGTAGCTTTTGTTTCATTGCCACTGGTATAGGTTTCGACCTGCACTTCCAGCCAGTTCTGTTGCTGGGTATGCGGTTGGGCACTGGTCAGCGTTGGCAACTGCTGATAGGTGTAATGCGTGGTGCGAACCGCAGCACTGCCGGGATAGCCGGCTGCCGGCTTCTGGATTTTTTCCTTCAGGTAGGTAACGAAGCCTTCTGCATGGCCTGGGAAGCCCGGCTCTTCTGCCTCATACCAAGTGTAAGTCTCTTCAATACCAGTGACGGCCCTATGCGTCTTCAGGTTGCCGTGATCGTCGTAGGTGCTGGCTTCCGCCAACGTGAACCTGGCGGACGGGTCGTCCTTCAACCACCAGGACGTATCGATGCTGTGGACCAATTGACAATACTTTGGCTGCTCCTTGAACAGGGCGCCAGGCTTGAGGTTATACCCCGTCTGGACTTCCTTGATCTGGTTGCCGATAACTTCGGTTTCGTCGGCATTCAGCGCCTCACCTACATAGGTCGTTTCCCTGGTAAGCAGGTGGAACTTGTTGAACTCGCGGACGGTGCTGCGTACGGGCTTTTCATCAACCCAGAGTGTCTCTGTGGTGGCATAGTCATAGTCGATAACCTGGCGGAACAGATTGTCCAGGCCATCGTTTACCCAGGTCAGCGGTGCATTGCCACCCAGGAAGTTGTAACCGTTGCTGGAATAGGTATAACGCGTGTCGATCGAAGGTTGCTCATGGCCTGGGTGCTGCACATGCCGTGTAACCCTTGGCAGGGGGTCCAGGCCCGAACCGATCGGGAACTGGTGGCCGCCATCACCATAGGTGAGTTCATCCTTACCGTCCGAAGGGGTGTAGACCGTGCTGATGCAATAGATATCTCTGATGCGGCTATACGTAAAGCCCCACCTCGGCGGTTTTTCGATGCGCAGCCCGGCGCGGTCCACCGGGTTGTCGATGGGCAGTTCGATGCGGTCCACCCGGTTGCCGGTACCCAACACCAGGGTATAGGTGGCGATACCCGTGTCTGTCGGCATCGTCAACTGCACATTGTCATTGCGAACGACTTCCAACAAGGTGACATCGCGCATGTCGGTAATCTTGGTCAACATCGGAAAACCGTTATGGGTGCCGTATTCCAGATTCAGCCAATGGCCCTGGCGACTGAAGATGCGGGTCGGCACTGCCCTGACGTACGGGCTCGAACCTTTTCGCTCGAGCACTTCCACCACGCCGGAGCGGTGCACCACCCGCCAGCGGTCTTCAGCGTCCTCATAAAGGTGGAACGTGTCGATCTTTTTCTCCGACATCGTCAACTGGTTGGTAGCGCCGGCACGGCCGTCGGCTTTGAACGTTTCGCCATTGGCCAGGGAAATGATCCGGCGGTTCTGGGCAGGGTCGAATTCGGTGGTGCGCAGGTTCCAGCCTGTACCAAAACCACTGTCGGCAAGGCTGAGCGGGCTATAGCGCAACGTCACGTCAAACTCGGGCCCCGACTGGTCGTTGCCCGAAATGCTGCGAAGCTTGGCGGTGAAAGTGTACAAGCCCGTGCGTGAATCGACGCCGCCCGTCAAGTGGCTCATGAAGTTGAAGGCGTTGGAATGCACCGAACGTTCATCGGACATCATCGTTCTCCTTGGAGTAGCTCGGGATTAGAGGTCAATTTTCACGCAAGAGAGTTTACCGCCCACTTGGGAACCCTCTGAATATTTCTTTTGATCAAGAAGAACACCTCCCGTAACAATAGATTTCAGTGCGGCCGGCCCTAAATCTGCGATCTTTCGCCAGCCGGTTGTTGTCGGCTGTATATATGTTCTAATTGTGAACCACCAACTTTCGCCATCGGGGCAGTGAGCCTCGGAGTACATTGTGATCAATGTACCCGACGGGGCGTTCTCGACTCGATACCAATACATATCGTCGTTTTTACAACCATTATTCGGAAAATTAAATTTATGAGGTCCATTCGGTTCTATTTCAATTGAGCAGGTGTTTCCAGCATCAGGCTCATCCTTACCACCCGCAAAATACACTTGTGCCGTGCTTTTCGCCTCGGAAGGATTGTCAAGTGCATAAACACCTGTCACCACTGACAACAAAGCCGAGAGCATACCAACGCACCACGCAGACTGGCAGAGTTTCATGATTACACTCCTTTCAATATATTTAACAGGCCGCCCGCGCAGCAGGCGGCCCATCCGCTTAAACTGGCGTGAACAAAGTATGGTCGATGTAGTTTCGATGACCGAGCGTAGTGGGGCCTCTGTAGGCGAAGCGCCGATAATGGGCATTACCCTGTCGATCCCGTAGCAAAACCACCAGGGATCTCGAAAGTTGATCACGCGTAGCGTTTTCTCCCCCGACGTAGTCGAAATCCATCAACCGATGATTAGTGATTACCAAGGTACCCTGTTCAAAAACATCGTCAAATACTGTTTTTTTCAGTTCCTCTCGGTTGGCCATGAGCTTTGACAAGTTCTCATCAAAGTCGATAGGGACGCTATTAGCCTCCCCTGAATTCCATTTAGCGGCGTCCTTGGCTTCGCTGTCCCGGAAGATAGAACCGGTAAAACTGAACATTACCTCGTTTTTGTTTTCGGACTCCCAACGAATCATGGAAGTGCTGATATGGGGGTCCGATGCGTTCCGCGCCAGAAACTCGATGGTTTCGAAGCTGCTGTTAATCAACTTGAGTATCCAGTAATCCTGCGTTACCAAATTATAATCGAACGCCGGGTCACCGGGTTCGTTCGGGAGACCCGTACTACCTTCTACACGCACGCGCGTCCAGGAATAGTTTTGTTCCCCGAAGACAGGAGGTGATTTGGGCGTTATTTCAATCGTGGCCCCCACGTTGCCGCTGTTATCATCGGATTGATAGGGCCCCCCCGCGTCGGCTAAGAACATACTGTAGAAGGTGGTCGCCTGCCCTGCCCGCGCCTTGGTATGAAGGTAGAGATCCTGCCGGGTTATCGCTTCTTCGTTTCTGGCAGGAAGCGCCTCGGCCAATTGCGAATACACCAAATCAAAACGGTTAGCCACACGACGGATACCCCAAACTCTCTTGTCGGCTGCATCCAAGCCGCCACTGGGGTTGTTGTGATCAGGCAGCGAAGCCACTTCCTGTTTATCTTGCTTGATGGTCAAGCCGATGGTGGCGCGTTCGTCTGCAGTCAATTTATAGTACTGGCCATCCACAGGCTCGGTTTCGATAACTACCTGCAGCCGTAAAGACTGGAACCCGTTCCTCAGCAGTTCGCCCTTGGCACCTTGCTCGGTCCCTCCCGGTACGGTGATGGTATAGCTCTTCAACCTGATCCAGGTGCCCTCTTCCACCAATTGCGCTTCGCCAAATTCGAGCAAGCTGTAGCCTGACGCCAGCACCACGCCATTCTCCACCAACTCGCAGGTCACGACACTGGCGCCCTGTTCTTCACCTGAAGGGGCGATATAGTTACCTTCGCCATCCAGGGTACCCGGGCCGATCAGTTTCCAGCGCCGACGTGCGTCTGGCAGTAATTCCGGGTCTCGCTCTATCAGCGGCACGACCTCACCTGGCTTCAGGCCGGTTGCACGTACAGGGTCGATGACCATCGATTGCAAACCATTGAGCATGACCAGTGTCGACATACGCTGCTGGCTGCCTGTGGCTTGCACTTGCTGGACAGTCAGCTGGCGCCGGCTGGCCGCCTTTTCGGCGGTATAGGAATTTCGGTGGCCGTGGGTCTGCGCAAGCTGACCGCGCGGATCTCCGAGCAGCGACCACTCGATATTGCCCCCCGGCATGGCCGCGCTCAGTGCAATCGGCGTGCGCGCGGCAAACACACCCACCCGCGGCGCGATCTGAACCTGCTCGAACTGCACGATCAGTTGGGTGGTCACGCGATGCGTTTCTTTACCATCGTCAGAATCAAGCTCGGCTGTAATAAAGATTGTCAGGCTGTGATGGCCAATATCCTCAAGCCCAACAGCCTGGTAAAGACCATCAGGGCCGATTTCACCATCGCCCACCGCCAAATGGCTCTGGCGGCTGCGGGCATACCATTGGCTGGCTTGCACCTCCTCCCCTGCCTGATCGCGCAGGGTAAACTTGACTGATCCGCCCGCAGGCACGGTAGTGGTGGGCGAGTCGATGGTATATAACGGGGGTACAGCGACAATGCTGCCAAACACTGCGAGGTCGTGCGGGGTATGCCGTTCGCGCTCCTCGAACTTGTGCAACGTCCCGAACAGTATCGATGCCAGAACATCCAGATTGTCGTCACTCACATGGCCTAGCAGGGCTTTGTCCACAACGATGGTCGCCGAATAAAGCTCGCTTCCGTCTTCGTCCAGGTCATCGGGAATCAGGTAGGGAAACGACTTTGGTATCTGGCCTGGCTGCGTATTTGCCCGCAACTGAATGAAGGTGAGTACCGCACCGTCGCCATAATTGTCCGCCCCCAAGACTTTGGCGCCTGGCGCCGGCTGGGTCAGGATAGTGAAGTTGACGGGCGACAAAGCCGAGTAGCCTGAGAAGTCAATCATGCCCAATTCGAACTGGCCTTGGTGCGCGGGTAACCGTTTGAACCAATCCAGCATGGCGGCAGTGATCAGGCCATTGAGGTGCTCGTCTTCACCCCCCAGGTTGCAGCTGAAACTGGACGCCTCCGCCAGGTCCAGCGTGACCCTCCCGCGCCGGTCGATCTCGCCGGTCACCAGCTTGAGGTCGACGTTCATCATCAGCGAATAACCCATGGACGCATCGATGATGAAGCGCGTCTGCAGGTTTTCTGCCAATGGCGATTGACGCCTGTAGACCCCGGCCAGGATAGGGAAGGTCAGCTGTGCTGTGGAGTTCTCCAGCGACGCATTGGCAAATGAAAGCAGCGGCGGGCCAAATTCGATCCCGCGCAACACGCTTTGTGTGCGGATATGGTCTTCATGGTCGACGTCTGCATTGAACAGCGGAACGAAACTCAACGCACTAAAACGCTGTTTGTATTGCTCGAGCAGCACCTCGTTAAGGCGCGCGCGGCTGAACGCCGCAACGGCCCCCCAACCTTCGGTAATGGGACGCTTGTCCATCCGCTGCAACACATAGGAAATGGGGTTTGACATGTCATTCTCCTGTCAGTGAACGCGAGTGGGTCATACCGAGCGCGTCTTCGATGCCAGCATCTGTTGGCACAAGGCAGTAAAGCGGTC
This sequence comes from Pseudomonas sp. Kh14, assembly GCF_900291005.1. Classification (NCBI taxonomy): domain Bacteria; kingdom Pseudomonadati; phylum Pseudomonadota; class Gammaproteobacteria; order Pseudomonadales; family Pseudomonadaceae; genus Pseudomonas; species Pseudomonas sp. Kh14. The sequence continues at coordinate 34,117 of NZ_OLKJ01000019.1, read as the reverse complement.
GGGCTGCGAGGGCATGATCAGGTGCCCTTCAAAGCGCCCGTACCCCTCTGATTCATGGGAGGCAATCACCACAATGCCGGGGGATTGCGGCCCACTCTGCGCGGGCACGTACAGGCCGGTGTCAGGGTCGATTTGCCCCGTCCCCACTGCCAGGCGCCACTGTGCGGCCACCGGGTCTTTGTTCGAACCTACGTAAGCTTCAAATTGCATGCTGCCATCGCGCTTTGGTGCAGTGGCCAACTTCACCCTGAGCATGGGCTGCCGCAGGGTGACCAGCACATGTACGGCCTGCTTGCCGGCGGGCTCTTCGAGCTCCACCTCAAACGATTCCACCCAATAGGTTTGTTCTTCGTTCGAATCGGCTGCCTTGGCCATGTAGCGGCAACGACGCCCCTGGTCTTCTTCCAACTTCTCGCCGCTGTACTCAGGGTCAGGATTGACCATCGTCCATTTCAGCGGTTTGGTTTCGAGGGACGCTTCGTCCAGCACCCCTGCATTCAAAAGGCGCTGTGTGCCGGCTTGCATCACGGTGATGAATGGGTTGACCGTCAGTGGCTGGCGCAGCACCGTAACGACGGCAACGCTTCTCTGGCCCGCCTCGTTGGAGGCGATCACCAGCACTTGCCCCGAGCGCCTCTGCAAGGTGTGCGCAGGAGGTGCCCGGAATTTGCCATCGACGAAGCTGCCAGGGTCGGAAGGCCCGCCAGGGAGGGTTTCCAATGTCCAGGTCAGCGCCTCGTTGTGCGGGTTATCCACTATGAATTCATGGAAGCCGCCCGCGAGCACATTCACATCGTCATCGCGAATGCGAAACGCAGCATCGTGGCTCAGCGAACCCGAAGCCAACAGCGCACCGGGAAACGCCAGGTCGGCAGGGTTGAACTTTATGGTATGGCCACCCCCGATTGTCAGCGCTTCCATCCACTGCTCCGGGGCTGCAGGGTTGAGTTTTTTTGCAATCGCCAGCAGGATTGCCCGCTTCACCGCGTAGGCCGCAAAGTCCCCTGCCTGCAAGCGCAGTTCCTCGTATTCATCACCCTCGGGAAGGCCGCGCCGGGCATGGGCTTCCAGTGCTTCCGGCCAGGGGGAGAAAAACTGCCCTTCCAGCAAGCCCTGATCGTTTTCAATGTTGGGTAGCAAATAAAAACGGTGTCGCAGCGACAGGGCAAAATCCGCATTGAACTCCGAAGGTACCTCTTCACCCTTGGCTAGGCAGCTGAAGTCAATCGTGGCCTCGCCATGCCACTGCAAGGTGATCAGGTCCAGCTCGAAAGTGGCTGTAACCCCACCTGCCGCGCCTATCTGGAAGGGCTTGGCGGCAAAGATATATCCTTGGGACTCATAATTCGTAGGCGGTATCTGCAAGGTGCCCGCTTCAGCAACCACCTCGACAAGCCGCCCGTCTTCACTGCGGTAGCTGAAACGCCCCCCGTCCAACAGCTGGGTGAAACCAGCGAGGAAGGCATTACGGTGTAGCACACGTGCACTGAGCAACTGCACCGCATCTTCTGGCTCAGGCGGGTCTGGCAGCAGACGTGGGAAATCGCCATTGATATTGGGCAAGTCCCCCGCACTGCCATACTGCGAAGACGCAAACACGACCAAGGTGTCGCCCTTGTCCTGGGCATCCGCCTGTGTGGCAAGCTGGGCAACCCTCAATTCAAGCTCCGGTTGCCCCTGCAACCCCTTGACCAGCGGGTACTCAAGTTTTTCGGCTTCTACTGGCAATTGCTGACGCAACCAGTCACCCGCCAACAGTTGTTCGCTGTCGTGCTCACTCACTGCAAGGCGCATGTCTTCGCCTTTGGACACATCCAGCACCAATGCGCCATTCTTGAAATCTGCGCTGGCTTGTTGTTTAAGCTCAAGGCCTTGTAGCGCATCATGCTCGGATAGGCTGAGGACTTTATTGCCGCCTTCGGTCATGACCAGGGTTCCACCATGCAAGTTGGCCACCATTTCCAACCGGGTGCTCTCGTAACTCGCGCGATTAATGCCCACTTGTGGCCCTGACAACTGGTACCCTGCAAAGTGGTAAACGATATCGCTCATGTCGATTTCAAGCTGGCCAGATAAATCTGTAATTTCGTGTCCCTGGCTTAGATGGGTGGCATGGGTTTGCCGAAGCGCGGTATTGCCTGCGGTCAGGCACACGCCCGTAATACTGTCCCATTTCATCAGGTCCGGGTTATCGACCAACCAATCACCCAGCAATGACGGTTTGTTCATGCTCATGACGAATCTTCCTTTATACTTTGGGCAGTTGGAAAGCACCTACGCCGCGCACAGCATCCTCCAGCCTCGCCGGGGGCAAAGTTTGCACTACATACTGGTGAGAAACGCCGTAATAAACCGTATCATGCGTTGCTGATATCACAGCAAATGGATCACTGCTGGACGCATCATGGGTATAGATACCGGTATTGGGGTCGATGACACCTGAGCCGTACACTACTTTCCATTGGGCTTGAGCCGGAGTTAATTCAACGTTACCCACCTTGGCTTTCAATTGCACAGTGCCAGCCGCAACATCCACTTCACGCGTAATTTTCATTGGCAGCCCCGCATTGCCTTCGGTGATTACCAATGCGACGCGCGCGGTCTCCCCATCAGTGGAATCACTCAGCGTAATTTTATCGAGCGCGAAAGAGGCAAGCTCGTCAGGGTAGCCATCCAGGGGGGGCATCACTGCAGGGGGGGTATAAACTGCAGTCTTACCGTCGGCGGCCAACTGGCCATATTGAGGCGGCTCCCACTTCAAGTTCGTTACATCACCCAGGTAGCCGGCTCGCAAGTTGACCGTGGGGGGCGTGCTGTTGACCTGTGTCACATAGAGGAGCGGACTGATGTGCAAACCCGACCTCAAGACAGTCATCAGTGCCGAACTGCTGAAGTCGGTGCCTATGTGCCGCGCATTGACACGCAGCCGTACAAAGTCGCCATCGAAATCCGAGGCAGCCGGCGGTGTGTACAAGCCGGTATGTTCATCGATCGAACCAATCTGCCCGTTGGAAACAGAATCCAGTACAGGCTCGCACGTCCAGCGAATCAGGCCGGGGTGCGCCGGGACCGTGTTGAACTGCAAGGGCGCGCTTCCCGCCACCAGGGTATGTTGCATGGGATCGATGGCGAACGCGGTTACGGTCGGATTGACAGCGCCAAAGAAGACGAGATCACCAGGAGCGTAAAGAGACTGGCTGATAAGGGCATTGCCAAAATTAAGCTTGATGGTGTTATCGACCAATTCACGGAGGGGGCTGGTAAATTCAAAATTTGTCTCAAACGCTTCACGCAGGAGCACCTCAACACTTGGGGTTTCTACACCCTCAACCGCGCTGAATACAGCGTGCAGAAAACTGTGAATCTGAACAATCATGAACGAAAGATAAAACATCATGAGATTAAAAATAATCCAGTAATCTTGATCAACTGGTGGCACCTCGGGAAGTTTAATATCTCCAATCACAGGCGCCGGCGCATGAATCTCCTCCAGATTCAAAGCAACAAACTTCAAGGCAACACCTGAACTATCAAGCTCATATGAACAAATAAACTTATAGCTGAAATCATCCTGAGTGCGCCGGTAAAACTCAGAAGTATCTACCCAATCTTTATCCAACGTCCTGCCAATCATCCCTGTGTCATCATCAAGAGATATCGGCTCAATGGCCATTACACCTGTAACGTGCCACTCGATCTCTACCTCATCATCATTGATCGAAACTTTAAAAACCTTATCAAGCTTAATTACAACCTCATCCATGAAGACCTTAAAGGTCACGTTCAGTGTTCGCCCGAGCATATCTGGGTCTGTGGTGAATTTATGCTCTAGCGTCTGCGCTGCAATGCTCATCTCTCCACTTTTAGCCACAGCCCCTACTAGCCTGCCCTCTTCGTCGTGAACAACGTCAAACTCGACGCCACGCACGACCGTTTTCAGGGATTCGACCAACTGTGCCAACATGATTCGCGAGGGTTCAACCAACACCGTCGCGTCATAGGACATGTCATTGGGAAGGAGGTAGCGAAAATCATTTCCAGGGATGTTCCCTTCTTCATCCCCTTCAAAGCGCACCATGGCCAGTACCGCGCCTTCGTCATCGTCTGGGTCGCGCTTGCGTGCCTGCGTGCGCAAGGCAAACGATTTGGCGCGCAGTAACGGATCACCACCTGCTTCTATCTGGCCAAGCGTAAACACACGTTCTGGGGCCTCCAGCCCGTCAAACTTTTGCTTGAACCACTCACCCACCAGCCGTTGCTCACCGGGGTCGTCTGATACGTTAATGCTGAAGTCGGAGCTTTCTTTCAAGTCAAGTCGCACGCGCCCCTCTTCACCTACCACGCCGGGCACGTTGGCCAGTAGCAGTTTCAGGTTAAGTTCCGGCCCCAGCAGCGGACTGGTTTCGCGTATTTCCCGAACTTCCCACTCCCCGGCTGCGTTACGCAAACCCAACTGTGTTCCCGACATGACCTGTGTGGTCAAGCGCGCGGTGGAATCGTTGGCGTCCCCGCCCAGGAAGCCCAATCGCGGCCAATCCAGGGTAAATTGGTTTAGTGCAAAACGCCGGTCCGGGCCATTCTCGATACTCCCGGTCAAGGGCTTGAGGTAAGAGTCTGTTTTGAACCGACGAATGTAAACCTGCAGCAGCAGACGATTCAGCTTTTCCCTGTCCATGAAAGAAATCATGCCCCACTTCAGGCTGCGCTTTTCCTCTAGCAGCCACGCATACAATTGTTCAAAGCTATATTCAGCCATGGTTCTATCCTCACAAAAATAACAAATCAGTGACATTCACCGATCACGAGTCATCTAACCAACACTTGCCGCAAGACCTGGAATTCAAGGCACTACCTTGAACTCGGCAGTCCGGCCTTGAACAAAGCTTGTACCCTCATCGAAACTGACTTTTACGTACACATGGAAATGAGTATTCTCCTCAAGCTTCAACAGATACTCCTTGCTCAGGCTCATTCGCAACCAACCCTCATTCCATTCATCCGCAGAGACTGGCTTGTCATCGCGTATCACTTCTTCTGGCAAGGAGGGCTCGCCCGGCTTTGACTTCCCCGTAACATAAACGCGTACAATCTGGCCCTGCGCGAAGAAAAGCCAGCTATTACTGTTCAACGTAAACGTTACACTATCGATAACCTGCGACACTGGAATGTCCGAGGTCGCAAAGTCCGGGCACTGAACCGCTCGAAAAGCATCGGATGTCAGTGGTTGAATTTTCAAGCCATAGGCAGGTGAGCGTTGCTCGCCATCATCAGCATCTTTAACGGTATAAAACACTTTGACCCGCTTGCCAAAATTGGCAGGTATCACAGCACGGGGAATCTGGAACTCCCAGGGATTACCGACAGTGGGTTTATCGGTTTGGTACTTACCTGTAGTACCAAACCCCTCCCAGTACATGGTTATCTTGCCATCATTGGTTTCCGACTCCTGCGGCACTCGGATTTTTGTCCCCAACGTCAAAAGACTCGGGCTGATGAAAGCGAATGAAACCATCTCTGGATCAACTTCCTCGCCCGGCTCAGGTTCTTGCTGTGTAGCATCCGGGTTGAACGGAGGCTTAAGAACCAACGGCTTCTTCAAGACAAAATCCAAGGGTGTGGAGTCGGCTGCCCCGCCCACCCTGGCCCATTGCCAAGTCAGCTTTACCGCTTCACCGATGTGTTCTTGCAACCATTGCGCCGGCACAAGAAAACGCAAGCGCTTGCTATCCAGAATTGAACGGTCTATACGCAGCATGTGTCGGCTAACCTTCTTGCTCACAGCCGTAAGCAGCAGTTCATCACCGTGTCGAATGCCGTAATCATCCACTTCAACCGGTAAGCCGTCCCCATACTTGGCCGGGTCGAGCCAGCCGCCACTGTGCCCCGGTATTACCGGGGGGGGCAAACTTGGCGACTGCCCCGCGTTTAGCTTGATGGTGAAGCGCTGGACCGGAGACTGGCTTATTCCACCGTTTTTATAGTTGACGGTATAGCTCAGCTCGCACCACCCACCGGCTATTAAAAACTTGATTTCGTCAATTACCCAAACCAATGGCTCGCCAGAGCCCTCACCCAGCTCTTTGGTGTAATTTTCGGAATTACCAAATTCGTCTTTCCATGAAAGCACAACGTTATCACCCGCCGTCATGAAGGGATAATGGGTGGTAACAACACGGCCATCTCCCTTCAAGCGTTCGAGGTCAATTACAAGACCGTCACTGTCCATAAAGTGCGGCGGCGGCAACATCAGAGCAGGCTCAACTTGCTTGTTGATATAAAAAAACAGCCGGCCGGATGACTCTTCCAGGGCCGGGCCTGGCATGACGTTACCCCGAATATCGGTTCGCGCGTATGAATAGAACGCATAGCCCTTGTCCAGGCCTTGCAGCAGGCTATTATCTATTTCAATCAAGAAACTGCCATCAGGCTCCAGATCAGTCACTTCTAGCGGGTTTGGGTCACGGTCGTGAATTTCCCCCAGTGCACCACACCCGAAAAAGCGCGGAGCGACGAAATGCCCCAGGTCTATTCCTGGGTACTTGATGTACGTTTTCAGCGCTTCAGCCCCTAAGTCATCAAGACTCAGCGAATCACCCTTCAATAACGGAATCTCGGGGCGCGGCAGCGCCGCAGTTGAAGCCATTAAGCCCTCGGATTGCTCGCCATGCCGCTTGCGAAGTTTCATTCGCTAATCCCCACCCTATTAATTGCTTTGATCAGCACTGGTTTTAACTGCTGATCTCGATGGGGATTTTTTACACCTTGGCCCGCCTTGCCGAAACTAGCACTTTTAACAGGTGGCAACTGTTATGCCGTTTGCTAGTGTCCGTGCTTATGCATCCCGTACCTCACCCCTGGAGCGCTCTTCATCATGGCCACTGAATCCAGTATCAATTCCAATGCCTTCAATTTTTTCAATCACATGCAGAGCGGTGTTGACTCGCGAACGGGCCTTTATTCCTTTCAAATCGCCCTCTCCGCGTTTTACGGCAGTGACCTGTTGGCGCCTGAAATCGAATTGAACCTACGCTACAGCCAACTGAACACACAGGACCGCGGCTTTGGCAGGGGCTGGAGCCTGCCCACCACCGAGTTCGACCCTGCCCAGAAACGCAGGATCATTTCCCTGGCCAATGGCGAAACGTTCAAAGCCGACGGCCGTGTTGGCGCTACCAACCAGTTGACGATGTCGGAGAAAAAGATCGACACGTTCCACCTGTATGAGGACGCTGAAGACCGCTGGCGGGTGGTGCACCGCTCCGGCATGGTGGAAGTGCTCGAGCGAAAAGGTTCAAGCACGAATGGCAGGGCGGTGCCGACCCGCATCTTCAGCCGCCAGGGGCATTGGCTGAACCTGGAATACGGCACCCATAACGGCTTCCCGATGTTGACCAAGATCACCGACATGCGCGGCGTCACGCTGCTGGAGGCCGTTCGTAACGGTGATGTGCAGCTGAGGATGCCAACTGACACGGGTAACGCCACCTATACCATGGTGTTGGGCACCAACAACCGGGTAACCCGCATCGAACTGCCCACCGACAACCAGGCGAGCTGGCGTTTTTCCTATATCAGCGTCAGGAATGTCGATTGCATCAGCACGGTGTACACCCCTGCGGGCGGTTTCGAAGAACTGAAATACGATGATTACGGCCACCAGTTCCCGATCGGTTCGGGCCTGGACCCGCTGCCAAGGGTTACACAGCATGTGCAGCACCCAGGCAATAAGCAACCCCCGATCGACACGCGTTACACCTATTCCAGCAACGGTCACAACTTCCTGGGTGGCAATGCACCACTGGAGTGGATAGACGATGGCCTGGACAACCTGTTCCGCAAGGAAATCGACTATGACTATGCCACCACAGAGACACTCTGGGTGGATGAAAGGCCCGTACGCAGCACCGTCCGAGAGTTCAACAAGTTTCACCTGAACACCCGTGAAGCTGTGTATCGGGGCACCAAGCTGAACGCCGACAACACTGAAGTCATCGGCAATTTCATTGAAGAGAAAATCACGACATATAACCTGAAGCCCGGGCGCTTCGAGGAGCAAGTGAACGCCTGTCAGTACCCGATCAAAATCGAAACCCGTTGGCGGCTGCGCGATAGCGGCCGTCAACGCGTGGAAACCATCAGGGTCGAGTACGACGATCACGGAAATGTGTTGATGCAGCAAGCAGCGACCGGCGTCGTGGAGACAAACCGTTGGTACCGGAATGGGGATGCGGGTTACCCAGGCAATGCTGAAAACTTTGTGTGCGACCTACACACCAAAACCGTGACACCGGCGGCTGGGCACGGTGGAAACGCCCAGACACTGGTCACGACGCATACGTACAAACAAATCAAAGTACTGGCCAGCAGCAGCGAAGCGACCGGGCAGGAAAGCTGGTGTGCCCTTCATAGCGAAACACTGAGCCACAACGATCGCACACTGAAAGTCACAGCCTATGACTATCACGAGCAGGAAAATGAAGAAGTGCAACTGGCAGAGCCATTGCAACATGGTCGCCTGCAAAAACGCACCACGGGCTTCCCGAACCCCGCCTTTGGCGAGCCGGGCCAGCCTGAAATGCTGGAAAGCACTGTTGACTATGCCTACCAGTTCGAGACGCTCGATTGGGACAAGATGCACGACGAGCGCTTGCATGATTTGGCTCCAATTACCGTGCTGAAAACGGTGCATGACACCGTGGGGCATGACCAGGCCAGCATGCAGACCAGCGAAGGGCACTCACTGTTCTCTGGCGAACTGGTGCTGAGCAACGACGAGGACAGGGTAGAGAGACGCATCGTCACCGACAAACTGCACCGCAAGACCTTTGAAGTCGTGGCAGGGGGTGGCGCCAGCGAAGCGGTGCGCAGTAATGAGTATGCGCTTTGTGCCGAAGAGGGTGAGCAGGCGAGCCAGCGCTATACCTCACCTACATCCGTGATCACTGAAACGCGGTTCGATGGTTTGGGCCGCGTGCACCAGGTGCTGGCGAGCCATATAGACCCGACAAGGCCCAACGCTTTGTTCCAGGTCCAGGAACTGGTGCACGACGCCTGGGGACGCGAAATTGAAGACAGGCAGTACGACTGGCTGGAGGGCAAACCCTTCCCTGCCGACGTGCCGTACCTGGCCCAGCGATACCTGTACGACAACTGGGAAGGGCGCAGTGTGGTGATCCGCCACGACAACGTTCAGGAACACACGCTTTTCGACCCCACCGTGGAAGATGAAAACAGGAATGTGTGCAAGACCACATGGTTGCAGGTGGCGCAGCAAACGGAGAAAAGCGAGAAGGTCAGGACCTGGAGCAACGCGTTCGAGAAGGCGGTACGGATAGAACGCCTGAGCCCTGTCGATGTGATCGAGGCGGAACAGGTGATGCACTACGACGGCCTTGGCCGGTGCGTGAGCAAATTCGATGAACGCCAGTATGAGACAACATTCGAATACGACCCGTTCGGCCGCTTGAGTGCCAGCACGCGGCCAACCGAAACGCGTATCGAGCATCGTTATGCCCACCACACGGACGCCGAATGGTCGACCAGTATCACCGCCTTTTCCAACCGCGAGTCCGACCCACCCTTCGAGGTGGGCAGCCAGTGCTATAACGGGGTGGGCAAGGTGACTTCGCGCACCATTGGCAAGCGCACCGAAGAGTTGCGGTACAAACCCGGCCAATCGAAACCAGCGGCCATGATCACCGGCGCGCGCGATACCATCAGCTACGAGTACAACCTGGCGCTCTCCCCTCTTCCTACCCATATGCGCGTGAATGCTGACGAAAAAGGCGACGAGTACATCTATGACCCGATCACAGCCAGGATGAAGGAGTCGCGCGGTGCCAACGGCAAACGGGTCTATCACTACAATGCGCATGATCAGTTGACCGGCGAAACCCTCGAAACGGCAGGCGATGTGCCGCGCACGGCCGAGTATGTCCGCACCTTCCACAACCGCCTGACATCGAGCAAAGATGCCGGGGGCATGACTGCCGTCCATGAATACGACGAGAAAGGGCTCATCACGGCGACACGCCAAGGCAACCTGCTGGCATGTTTCGGCTACAACGGCCTGGGCAGGCTGATATCCGTAACCAGCACCGACACAGTTAACAACAGCACACTGACCACATCTCTTGAGTACGACGACCATGGGCGTGAGAACAAGCGCACCCAGCAGCTAGACACAAGGCCTTTGCCTACGTTGACTCAGGTGTGGGGCAAGGACAATTTGCTCCAAAGCCGCGTATTGCACGACGGGCCCGGGCCTGATGATGATGTTGTGCTCGGGGAAGCATTCCGCTACGACCGGCTGGGGCGACTGAGCATGGTCGAATACAGCGGCCGCGAGATCCCCAAAGACGAGGCAGGCCGCACCCCCCGCCAACAGGCGTTCGATTACGACAGCATTGACAATATTCGTGTTTGCTTCACCCGCTTTGATGACGGCACCAGTGAGAGTGCGACGTATGAATACAACAAAGACGACCGTTTCCTGCTGAAATCGTTGACGCTCTCCACGAGCGGCAGTACGCCAGAAACCGTCACATTCTTCCATGATGCCAATGGTAACCTGACGGTCGACCAGCATGGCCGCGTGCTGGAGTACGACGAAGAAAGCCAGTTGTTGCAAATCAGAGGCCAAAGCCAATATCAATACGACGGTGAAGGGCAACTACTGACCAGCCAGACAGCCAGTGGCTCGCCAAGGCAACTGTGGTTCGACGAGAACCGACTGAGTCTGGCCATCCAGGACGGCAACTACACACGATTTAGCTTCCATGCCGATATACCACTGGCCCAGCAAAGCGATGCCCCCGCCAGAACATTGTTGCTGCAAACCGATTCCAGCCACAGTGTCATCGCCGAATGCGAAGCTGGCGCGGTTCGCGACATACGCTACAGCGCCTATGGTCAGCGGCACGTCACGGTGCCTGTCCACAGCAACTTGGGCTTCAACGGTGAGGCACTGGATGAAGGCAGTGACTGGTACCTGCTGGGGCGGGGCATGCGTGCCTATAATCCGGGGCTTAGGCGCTTCAACAGCCCCGATCCGCGCAGCGTGTTCGACACCGGTGAACTGAACCCCTACACCTACTGCCTGAACAACCCGATTGCCCTGCGCGACCCCAGCGGCTTGACTGCCACGGGCGACGGTGGCAGACCGCGGCGCCCTGACGAAGATGACCCTAACTGGCTGGGGCGCAGGAAGCCTGGTGGCGGCACATTGAACTGGATCATGTTGGGCCTTGGGGTAGCGCTTACCGTTGCAGCAGTATTTACCGCAGGTGCGTCACTGGCTGCGGTAGGGGCACTCGGCCCTGCCGCGGAAGCCGGGATGAGCGCTGCGACCATGGCCGTCAGAGCAGGTACCGCCGGTTTCGTGCAAAGATTATTGGTCAAGGTTGCAGCTACCACCATTAAAGGAACGCTCACGAACACCCTCTTTGCAGGGCTGTCCCTTGGCGGTACCGTAGCGCAGGCAGTTTCAGTCATCAACAACGATGAGGCTGCGGGAACGGCGGCAATGATTCTGGGTATAACAGCTGCCTCTGTAGCAGTTGGCAAAGTAGCATTCTCTGTGGGCAAGTTGGCTTTCTCTGGCAGCAAAGCGACTAATGTAGTGCCAACGGGTATTGTGCAGAATACAGCTAGCAATCTGGACGAAGCCGCTGGCGCAGCTGGCGGGGGTAATAATCAACCTAGTTTTTTGTTTACCCAGTGGGTAAACAGACATACAAAACTGGGTCGCTTCATCTACGCCCCCGCGCCTAACTGAGCAACACAATCTACTAGGCTCTGTACGAAAAGTCTTGAGACGCAGGTCAGGCAAGGCGAAAACAGCCGAGGAACGGCCGGGGTCGCGCCCGACTGTACTGGAGTACATGAGCATTCCGAGGCTGTTTTCAACGCAGCATGAACAAGTATCAAGGCTTTTCGTACAGAGCCTAGTACTTGATTAAAATTGGAGCAGCTCATTCTCAAACCCCTAGTAGATGCCACCTAAAAAGCCTGCTCAGCAAGTACCTGCAACCCGAATCCTGGGCTGCAGCTTAAACTGGGCTGGCTTTTTATTTACTTATTATCGACCCACCTAGCATTTTTACCAGTATCCACAACTTCCACTCCACGCTAGCCTTCTCTCACCAACAACCGGTAGCAGGCCAACCCGGCCCCTCCTTATCGTGATGTGTATGGGAGCACTTCGCATGAGCAATGACTCGGCACGTCTACTTGCAGCAAAAGCACGTCTTGACTATCAAAAACAGCGTGTTGCCAGGTTGGCGGCGCAGCAGGTCGATGACGTGGCGCCCCCTGAAGTCCAAGGGATAGTCGACCCAGCGGACGGGACCTTGAACAAGGACGTCCTCGATGCGGACCTTGATGTGCTCATACGGGCATGGCTAAACCTGCCCGACCCAACCCAGGGTGACAAGGACACATTGCAACTGGAAATGGCTATCGTTGACGGGCCAGGTGTCGGTGACTTTCTGGAAGTTGGCGCCAGCGCCCAATACGATAAGGACAGTGTATTCCCTACGACGCTGCAGATCCCCAAAGCTGATTACCCCCATGATGGCAAGCGCCAACTGCGCTATAGAATCGACAGGTACAATACACCTACGCCAGAATACTCTCCCGCAATCGATCTGATTTTCGATAAAACACCACCGTGGGATGCTGTTGAACCTGAACCAGCGGCACTCAATGGAAACGTGGTGACAGACGCTTTTTTCAGCACCAACCCAAACGGCCTGACAGTAACATTACCGCCTTATACTGATCAGGACGAAAAGGATACTTACGCACTTTATTACTCTGACACCGTTCCGGTTGAGGGGCAAATACCGCCCCCCATTGGTCATGGCACACTACCCGCGAACCGGGAACTGCTGATAACCAAGACCGACATAGAAAGCCTGAGTGACGGTCACTTCTACATTGTTTATATCCTGTTGGATAAAGCCACCAACCGCAGCCGCATCTCCAAGATCGCAGAGGTTTATGTAAACCTTGGGTCATTACCCACCGCGCTGCAAGCGCCGGTAGTACCCCTCGCCCAAGGTGATGGCATGATCGACCTGGCCGATGCGCAGGCAGGCGTCACGGTTGAAGTCGACTATACCAACTATCGGAGAAGCGACATTGTCGAGGTCACCTGGGGCACCTCCAAACCTTTCACCGAAGAGATTGGCTCGCGTAATCTGCCGTTTTACATCAGTGTACCGCCCGATCGCCTGCGTGAAGCCTATGGCGCCGCAGATACCGAACTTGAGACCGACGTCAGTTATCGTGTACTGCGCCATGGTGTTCCCTATGGCCCTGAAAGCACCACGCTGAAGGTTGATTTCTCTGTCGCAGGCCCCGGCCGTCCCGACCCCGACCCTGATTGGCCAGACCCCATCAACAGCAAACTCGACGCCCCTGCGGTCTGGGGCAAGAACTCTCAACAGGAAAACGTGCTGGATCGGAGTGATACCGGCGAGGCGGCAACGTTCAAGGTCAAACGTCATGACGATGCCAAAGATACTGACATCATGGAATTCTATTGGGCCGGCACGCTGGTCACCGAGGCTAGGTATGATGTCGATTTAAGCCACCCTGCAGATATCGAGCGACCGCTTCCCTGGACCTACATACTTAATGCCAGCAATAACCCCACGTTACCGGTGCACTACACCATCCGCAAAGCGACCGGGGCAGGTAACGAGCAAAATTCGCCTACTGCAATGGTCAATGCCAACGCCGTTGTCATCGAGCCGGAGGCTCCCGAGTTTCAACGTCTGTACAATAATAGATTCCTCAACTGTGAATCCCTTTGGGAAGACCCACTGAAGCCAACTGGCGACCCTGCGTTCAAGGTGTTCGTGCCACCACTGAACCAGTACCTGCCCAATGGCGGTGAGGTAACCCTGACATGGACTGGATGGGGTGGCTACACCGGGGATAATGAGATCCCAGAAGCCAGACTGACCGAGACCCGCACAATCAACGCAGCAGAAGCGGCTGAGGGCTTTTATTGGGAAGTCAAACCCTACAATCCCCACATCCTCAGTATCTATGACCCCACTGGTTTTGGCGCGGATGGTCGCGGCCGCGTGCAGTACAGCTTCCAGCACGGGGGAGAAACCGTCACATCGAAAACAGCCGAAGCTGTGGTCAGCCTGGGCACTGCTGGAACAGGCACCTGTGCGGTTCCATGAACGGGGCGCCCAAGGACGGGCTGGCAAGGTAGCCCGCGCTCATAGATAGGAAAAGCCGCGAGCTTAATCAGGCTTTTCCTACAGGAAATGTCCGCTAAATCCATAGACTTCGGCGCCAATGGCCAGCCTGCAACAGGCGCTGGCCGGTTCCGACTTGGACAAGACACAGGTATTCGTATGTCAGCATTCTCCCCCTTGCCCCTACGCCAGGTTCTGCGCGCAGCCACATTGGCCCCTGCGCTTCTGCTCAGCCCGGACAGCTGGGCCCAGACACTGATCAAGAATGACACAACGATCGATGGCAGCGCAGCACTTGACAACTACACGGTAATGGACGGCGCCACCCTCACGGCCAACGGCGCCATTACCCGTGACATCAGGGTGCTGGAGGGCTCAAGGCTGGTGCTCAATGGTAGCCAGGTAAACGCCACTGGCAACGCCGCAGGCCTGCGCATCAGCGCGGCCGGGGCCACTATCAGCAACAGCCGCGTGACATCTGCCTTCCAGGGCCTGTCCATAGGCAGCGACGCACGGGTTGACGCGTTTGACAGCACCATCAGCGGCGGCGCGGTGGGCGCGGTCATCAACAATAGCCTGTTGACGCTGTCAGCCAGCCAAGTCACTGGCACCAACACCAACAGTGCCGGGATCAACCTGTTCGATGGCAACCTGCAGGCCACTGCAGGCAGCCGCATCGTCGGCGACCAGGATGGCCTCCGCGTGCGTGGCGACAGCGGCCAGCCCGCCGGAACCAGCACAGTGGTACTGGATGCCAGCCACGTAGAGGGCCTGAACGGTTCTGCCATTGCCGTCGCTACGGCGGGGAACGCACCGGCGAGTGCCAGGATCGAGGTATTGAACGGCTCCACCCTCAAGGCCGGTAATGGCACACTGGTGGAAGTCGGCGCCGTCGGCACCGCCGACATCGTGGTGAGCGCCAGCGCCCTGGAGGGCGATATCGTCGTCGCCGAAGGCGGCAGCGGCAAGCTGACCTTGGCCAACCAGGCAACCCTCAAAGGCCGCCTGCACAACCTTGACCTGCTGGCCTTGAACAGCGGTGGCCAATGGACCATGACTGGCGACGCACAGCTCAAGGACTTGGCGCTGGACGGCGGCGCAGTGGCGTTTGGTGATGATGGCGAGTTCTACACCTTGCAGGTGGCCAACCTGGAAGGTAGCGGCACCTTCATCATGAACGCCGACTTTGCCGACGGCAAAAGCGACCTGCTCGAGGTGACGGGTACCGCCACCGGCAACCATGAGATCCGCGTGACCAGCACAGGCAAAGACCCGCTGGCCGACACCGAACTGCATCTGGTGCATACCGCCGCAGGCGATGCGAGCTTCTCGCTGGCTGGCGGCCCGGTTGACCTGGGCACCTTCGCCTATGGCCTGACCCAGCGCGGTAATGACTGGTACCTGGACGCCTCGATGCGCTCGCTCAGCAATGGCACCAAGACCATCCTGGCACTGGCCAATACCGCCCCTACCGTCTGGTATGGCGAACTTACCACCTTGCGCAGCCGCATGGGTGAGGTACGCCGTAACGACGGCGCATCGGGTGGCTGGATGCGCAGCTATGGCAACCAGTTCAACGCTTCTACCTCCGGCTTCGGCTACAAGCAGCAGCAACAAGGGCTGTCGTTCGGTGCCGACGGTCGCCTGCCAATCGGCGATGGCAACTGGCTGATCGGGGTCACAGCGGGCTACAGCAACTCAGACCTCAACTTGCAGGGCGGCAGCTCGGGCAAGGTCGACAGTTACCACATGGGGGCCTACACCACTTGGCTCGACTCGCAAAACGGCTACTACTTCGATGGCGTTGTAAAAGTCAACCGCTACCAGAACCGTGCCGATGTGCAGTTGAGTGATGGCAGCAAGACCAAAGGCGACTACAGCAATCACGGCATCGGGGTGTCACTGGAGGCCGGTCGGCATATCAAGCTGGAGGATGGTTACTTCATCGAGCCTTATGCCCAACTGGCAGCCATGGCCATCGAAGGTCAGTCGTATCACCTGGCCAATGGCTTGCAGGCCAGCGGTGACGACACCCGCTCGCTGCAGGGCAAGCTGGGTACAACTGCCGGGCGCACCTTCGACTACGGCCAGGGCCGCATGATTCAGCCTTATGTACGGGTTGCCGGGGCTCACGAGTTCGTCAACAACAACCGCGTGAAGGTGAACGGCAACAGCCTCGACAATGACCTGGCGGGCTCGCGCGCCGAACTGGGCGCCGGTGTGGTGGCAGCCTGGGACCAGCAATGGCAGGTACATGCGGAGTTCGACTATGCCAACGGCGAGCAGCTCGAACAGCCTTGGGGGGTGAGCGTGGGCGTCCGTTACAACTGGTGATTGCAGCACCCTGCGGCGCAGTCCGGCGCACGCAGGGCACAAATCAGCACTCAATGCTTGTCCTTGACAGGAGACCAAGCCATGCCATTGATTACCCTGATCCGTTCACTCTGGTCCTCGCTCAAGGGGCGGACCACTCAGGCAGACCCACTCGATCCACCCGAGATCGCGGCGCTGCTACCAGACCTTGAGGGTGGCGAAACCCATTTACTGCGTTTCAGCGCAACGCATCAGCCGCTTGAAGTCAGGTTCAAGATGTGGAAGAACTCCAATCCCGCAATGGGTGAGGAAACGCTGACGCTGTACTGGGACGATACAGCAGTCGCTCAAAAGTCATGGACAGCGCCGGTGCCCGAGGACGACCTGTTCCTCCACGTACCGCAACACCTGTTGCTCAGCGAGGGGAGACATACCCTGTTTCATCATGTAAAGCTCTACAGCGGCAACCCTTCGTCTTCACTACCCTTTCACATCACCATCGACCGAACGCCCCCTCAACTACCGGCGGACAACATGCTGGTGTTCGACCCTGAGGTAGTCCAAAACGGTGTCACCGACGCCTATCTGGTGGAGCACAATGAAGAACTGGAGGCCACTGTGCCCCTTTATTCAGGTATCCGTGTGGGTGATGTGCTGACCTGGTATTGGTCCACCTCCCCCTCCGGCATGCACCAGGCGGGGAGCAGGCCCGTAACACAGGGAGACATCAACAAACCGCTGAAGGTGATCATCCCAGGCAAGCACATCCGTGATATGGCTGACGGCCTACGCTATGCGCGGTACACGGTTCAGGATTATTTGGGCACGCCAGAACTACAGTCGCAAATTGTGCTGCTGGACGCCAAACCCACTCCGTTACCCGTGAACTTCTCCACACCCTACCTGAAGGAAACGGGCAGTACGGGAAGCAGCAGCACGCTGGACCCGGTTCGGGCCTCGAATGGCGCAACCATCATCATAAAAGCGGGTAACCCCTTCGAGCCCGCTGACAGCGTGAGGGTATACTGGGCAAACCCAGGGGAACACGGCGCCTATGACGCCCCCGTCGAGGTGGCTACCGGCGACATTGCCTGCCCCATCCCCAGAACCAACGTTGCGGCACGCATGGGCAGTAGCCTTGCGCTGTATTACACGGTAACCCGTCGCGGCACAACTCATACATCCGGGCTTCACACGCTGACGGTACGAACCCCCACCAATCTGCCCGCGCCTCAGTGTGAGGCGATCCAGAGTGGTGAGCTGAGCCTGAGTGGGATGGGAGACCAAGCCACCTTTACCCTCAACACGTGGCCACTCAGGGATACCAGTCAGTTCGTCAGGCTGCACATCACCGGCAAGCGTAACGATGGAGGCGACGCTCCTGTCGTGGTCACAGACGCGACCCCGGTAACGTCGGCAACAGGGATCATGACGGTAGGTTCGGTAACCCCGGCAGCGCTGAGCGTGTTCACGGTCTCTTATCAGATCGACATCCTGTGCTATTTCAGCGTGGACAACAAACTCACCTGGATCCCGTTCCCTTACGTACCCGTGACACTGGTGGGTTGACAAAAACCACTCCCTCTGCTGATCAAGGAAACCGGCTTCGACAAGGAACCACGCCCTCAAAGCCCCCGCAGGCTTTGCACTGTCGTCTGTGCGAAGGGCGCCTAGCAGTGGCACATTGAATTTCAAGGCTGATGATGGATTTGGGCGAACTGCGCTGAAACGAAAAAAGACGCCGAAGCGTCTGTTTTCGAGGATTTACAGAATCTCATGGAACTCTGTAGATCTTGATTTGGAGCGGGAAACGAGACTCGAACTCGCGACCCCGACCTTGGCAAGGTCGTGCTCTACCAACTGAGCTATTCCCGCANTGGAGCGGGAAACGAGACTCGAACTCGCGACCCCGACCTTGGCAAGGTCGTGCTCTACCAACTGAGCTATTCCCGCAATTTGAAGCTTTACCACGTTCGGCGTGAAGCGCCTTTACAGCCTTCACCACCACTGCACCGCATAGACGCCACAGTATTTAAACTGGAGCGGGAAACGAGACTCGAACTCGCGACCCCGACCTTGGCAAGGTCGTGCTCTACCAACTGAGCTATTCCNTGGAGCGGGAAACGAGACTCGAACTCGCGACCCCGACCTTGGCAAGGTCGTGCTCTACCAACTGAGCTATTCCCGCATTTGGCGTCCCCTAGGGGACTCGAACCCCTGTTACCGCCGTGAAAGGGCGGTGTCCTAGGCCACTAGACGAAGGGGACACACAACACTTTTCAGTGCACCAGAACATGAACCTCACGATTCAGCCTGGATTTTCTTTTCCTGCCCCGCCGTTAAGCAGTGCCGGAGAAACTGGAGCGGGAAACGAGACTCGAACTCGCGACCCCGACCTTGGCAAGGTCGTGCTCTACCAACTGAGCTATTCCNTGGAGCGGGAAACGAGACTCGAACTCGCGACCCCGACCTTGGCAAGGTCGTGCTCTACCAACTGAGCTATTCCCGCATTGGCGTCCCCTAGGGGACTCGAACCCCTGTTACCGCCGTGAAAGGGCGGTGTCCTAGGCCACTAGACGAAGGGGACACGCTGCTGGCATTACTGCCTGCTTTCACTCCCTGCCGCGTTTCGCTGTGTGCTTTACGCTGCAAGTGGCGCGCATTCTATGGATGGTTCGGGAAGGCGTCAACCCCTTTGTAGAAATTTATTTAAATCAATGACTTCCGGGTACACCCAGCGCTGTTTTGGTACCCCTGCCAGGGTTTGGCGTTGATTTTCTGGCGTCAAGTCAGCATTAATGTGCCAGCATCCAGTCATGGCACAGTTTGCCGATAGAAAAAGAGAATGGCTGTCAGGGCCTCTCGCGAGCAATCTCGCTCCTACACTCAATCATGCAAACCTATTCATGAGGCATTAACGGTGACACCACTTCTGATCACCCTGCTCATCGTGGCGGGCATCGCCTTGCTGATCGTGATCGGCTACCTCAACAATGTGGTCGAGAATGGCAAGCTTGAACGCGCCCGGACGAAGATCGAGCTCGCCGACCGCCTGCGCCGCTGTGGCGAGATTACCGAGACGTTCCCCGGCCAGTTCATGACCCCGCCCCTCAAGTTGCTGCTGACCCGCCTGGAGCTGAACCTCAACCAGCGCCTGCTGGCGGTGGACAAGCGCAATGCCGAATACAAGGCGCGCATCGCCGAACTGGAAGGGCTGATTGCCCTGGGCGACAAGATCCCGGTCAACAACCCACCCAACCCGATCCACACCGAGATCAAGGCCAAGGACGTACGCTTCTTGCTGGAGGCGCTGCACAATCAGGTGACCCGCGCTGCCCATGAGGGCTTCTTGCCCGCCGTCGAGGCCAAGCATTGGGTCAAGGAAATCCGCCATATCCTGGTGCTGCTGCATATAGAGTTCTTCAACAACCTCGGCCAACAGGCCCTGCAAAAAGGCCAGCCCGGCCAGGCGCGCCTGGCCTTCGAGCGCGGTGTGCAGTATTTGCGCAAGCAGCCCGAGCCTAAGGTGTATGAAGAGCAGCTGACGTATCTTGAGAAACTGTTGGCCCGGGCCAATGCCCAGGTGCTGGACCGCATGGCACCGGCGGAGGACGAGCACAACGAATTGACCGATGGGCTCAAGACCGATGAGGAAGAAACCTGGAAGAAGAAGGTGATCTACGACTGATTGGTTAACCTGTACCCGCGAAAGGGCCGGGGCTGCTGGCCAATATCCCTGGTCATTCATCGCGGCCGCCGCCACCGTATTCGCGGGCAAACCCGCTCCTACACCAAAGGTGGACACACATCGGCGGCCGGACACAGGCCCTTGTAGGAGCGGGCTTGCCCGCGAAAAGGCCGGCACAGGCAACATCGATCAGCAGTCAGTCAACGCCAGAAAGATCGCCGCCAACCGCTCCAGCCCCACTTGGTCCGCCTCGCTGAACCGCCCGACCGTCGGGCTATCCAGGTCCAGCACGCCAATCAACCTGCCGTCCTTCACCAACGGGATCACCAGCTCACTGTTGGAGGCACTGTCACAGGCAATGTGGCCCGGGAATGCATGTACATCTTCTACCCGCTGGGTCTGCCGCGTTGCCGCCGCGGCCCCGCACACACCTTTACTGAACGGAATGCGAACACACGCCACCTGGCCCTGGAACGGGCCCAGCACCAGCTCTTCGTTGCGGTTGAGGTAGAACCCCGCCCAGTTCAGGTCGTCCACCTGGTTATACAGAAACGCGGAAAACTGCGCGGCGTTGGCGATGAAGTCACGCTCGTCGGCGAACAGCGCCTGCACTTGCGCCGCCAGCAGGTTATAGCCGTCGAGGCCGGCGCCACTGGCATTGAGGTCGATCATTTACTTTTGCTCCAGCAATTGCAGCCCGACCCAGTAGCGGGCGAACTGATAGGCACAACGGCCATTACGGTTACCGCGGCCGGTGGCCCAGCGCACGGCGAGGATGTCGAGTTCTTCGGTGCGCTGCCAGGCAAGGCCAGCAGGTTGCGCCAACTGGCCAATCCAGTGCTCGACAACGTTCAGGAAGTGGTCCTGGGTGAACGGGTAGAACGACAGCCACAGGCCAAAACGGTCAGACAGGGCAATCTTGTCCTCCACCGCTTCGCTGGGGTGCAGCTCGCCGTCGACACGCTTCCAGTTCTCGTTGTCGCTTTCCTTCTCGGGCACCAGGTGGCGGCGGTTGGAGGTGGCGTACAGCAGCACGTTGTCCGGGGCCTGCTCCAGCGAGCCGTCGAGCACACTCTTGAGCACCCGGTAATCGCCCTCCCCGGCTTCGAACGACAGGTCGTCGCAGAACAGGATGAAGCGTTGCGGCAGCTTCTGCAGTTGCTCGACCACCCGCGGCAGGTCGGCCAGGTGGTCACGTTCGATTTCGATCAGGCGCAGGCCGGCGCTGGCGTGCTCGGCCAGCAGGGCACGTACCAGCGACGACTTGCCTGTACCACGCGAGCCCCACAGCAACGCGTGGTTGGCTGGCAGGCCGTTGATGAACTGGTGGGTGTTGCGGCCCAGCTGGTCGCGCTGTTTGTCGATGCCGATCAGGTCGGTCAGGCGGATGTCCAGGCTGACGTCCAGCGGCAGCAGGTAGCCGCTGCGGCCATCACGCTGCCAGCGCGCGGCCAGTGTGGTGCCCCAGTCGATGTGCGGGCGTTGTGCCGGCAACAGGGGTTCAAGGCGCGCCAGTACCGATTCGGCGCGGTCCAGAAAAGCGATCAAGCGAGCGTCCATGACGACTCCTAACAATTTCAGTTTTTTGGAGGCCGCTGCGCGCCCCTTCGCGGGCTTGCCCGCTCCCACAGGGCTTGCCTTCAGCCTGGGGCTAAGCTGTACCTGTGAGAGCGGGCAAGCCCGCGAAGGGGCGCCAAGCGGCCCCCGCTTGGCGATCAACTGAAATGAACAGACAGACCCACCAGCAGCCGGGGCTATTCGGCTATGCTTGCGCAGCGCAAGGAACGGGAAACCGGCTCGGGACTCATGGATATCAAGTTCACCAATCGCCTGTCATACAAGCAAGCCCGGTTGACAGTCCTGGTCGGCTTCATCCTGGGAACATTGCTCAGTCTCATCCAGATCGGCATCGATTATGCCAGCGAAGACGCGTCCATCAACCGTGAAGTGAACGCGTTGCTGCAAATCAGCCACAACCCGGCCTCGCGCATCGCCTACAACATCGACTCGGAACTGGCGCTGGAGCTGACCCGCGGCCTGCTGCAGTCGCCGGCCGTCATCCGCGCACGACTGATCGACAACAACGAAACGGTACTGGCCGATGTCGAGCGGCCAAAACTGCAGGACCGCTCCCGGCCACTCAGCGACTTCCTGTTCGGCGAGCAACGCCAGTTCAAGGAGCGCCTGTACCTGACCCAGATGCCGGAGCAATACCTGGGCACCCTGTACCTGGACATCGACACCTTCGCCTTCGGCAGCCGCTTTCTCGAACGTGCCGGCATCACCCTGCTCAATGGTTTTGCCCGCAGCCTGGTGCTCACCGGCCTCCTGCTGGCGCTGTTCTACATGATGCTGACCAAGCCGCTGGTGACGGTGATTGGCGCACTCAGCGGCAGCGACCCGCGCAAACCCCGGCAAACGCGCCTGGAATGCCCACACGGACATGAGCATGACGAAATCGGCGTGCTGGTGAAGGTCGCCAACCAGCAGTTCGTCAGCATGGCCACCGAGATCGAACAGCGGCGCACTGCGGAAAACCGTCTGACCCAGTACCTGAACGAGCTGGAAGACATCGTGTCGGCGCGCACCAACGAGCTCAAGGCCAGCAACAGCAGCCTCAGCCTGTCCAACCAGGAGCTGGAACAAGCCCGCAGCCGAGCGCTGGACATGGCCCAGGCTCGCGCCGCCTTCCTGGCCAACATGAGCCACGAAATCCGCACCCCGCTCAACGGCATGCTGGGCATGATCGCCCTGGCGCTGGACAACCCGCTGCCCAGCGAACAACGCCAGCAACTGGCTATCGCCCACGACTCGGGCAAGGTGCTGGTAGAGCTGCTGAACGATATTCTCGACTTGTCCAAGTTCGATGCCGGCCAGCTGGAACTGGAACGCATTGCGTTCGACATGGGCTCGATGGTGGAAGACACTGCCAACCTGCTGTCGCAGAACACCGCGCAAAGTGTGGAGCTGACCTGCCTGATCGCCAGCGACTTCCCCAGCAGCGTGCTCGGCGACCCCACGCGTGTGCGGCAGATCGTCAGCAACCTGCTGTCCAACGCGCTGAAATTCACCCGCTTCGGCCGCGTCGATGTGCGCTTGGCGGCCATTGTCGGTGGTGTGCGTCTTGAGGTACGGGATACCGGCATCGGCATCCCCGAAGACGCCCAGGCGCGCATCTTCCAGCCTTTCACCCAGGCCGGCGCCGGCATCACCCGCCAGTACGGTGGCACCGGCCTGGGCCTGGCGCTGACGCGCAACCTGTGCAAGGCCATGCAAGGCCACCTGCACATTCGCTCCGAGCCGGGCTTTGGCAGCAGTTTTACCGCCGAGCTGCCGCTGACCGTGCACACCGAAGCCATCCCGCCAGCGCCCTTGCATGGCCGCGTGGCCGCACTGAGCGCAGCCGGCAGCGGGCTCAATGAACTGTTACAGCACTTGCTGCCCGCCTGGGGCCTGACCTACCAGCGCCATGACAGTTACGCCACGCTGGATGCGGCAGTGGTCGACCTGTTGATCACCGACGACGTCGAGCACCTGTTCGAACTGCGCCCGGCATTGAAAACCCCGATTCTGCTGGTGACTGCCTACGGCAACTTCCTGCCCAACGAGCAGTCCTTGGCCTTGGCACCGCTGCACCAGCTGGCCCGACCATTGGCACGCAACGCCCTGTACCAGACCCTGCGCCGCACGTTGCAAGGCCATGAGCCCGAACACCCGCTGGCCATCCCGGTCCTTACCCAGGAGCAAGGCCGTGCGAGGATACTGCTGGTAGAAGACAACCCGGTGAACCAGCTGGTGGCCAAGGGCATGCTGGCCAAGCTCGGCTGCCAGGTGCAACTGGCCACCCAGGGTGCGGAAGCCCTTGAGCTGCTGGCGCGTGAGGAATTCGACCTGGTGCTGATGGACTGCAACATGCCGGTGATGGACGGCTACGAGGCCAGCCGGCGTATCCGCCAAAGCGGCCGCTGGCCCGAGTTGCCCATCGTCGCCCTCACCGCCAACGCGATGCCCGAAGAGCGCGAACGCTGCCGGGCGGCGGGCATGAACGACTACCTGGCCAAGCCTTTCCGCCGCGAAGAGCTACTGGCCCTGGTCGACCATTGGGTGCCCTTCAGCGGCTGAGCAATCGCTCGATGTCCGCCTCCAGGGCCTGTGGCTTGGTGGTGGGGGCATAGCGCTTGACCTGGCCACTGGCCGGGTCGACCAGAAACTTGGTGAAGTTCCACTTGATCTTCTGGCTACCCAAAATACCCGGCGCGCGTTGCTTGAGTTCAACGAACAGAGGGTGAGCGCCCGGGCCGTTGACCTCGACCTTGCGAAACAGCGGAAAACTCACGCCGAAATTACGCTCGCAGAACTGCGCAATTTCCCGCGCATCGCCAGGTTCCTGCTTGCCGAACTGATTGCACGGGAAACCCAGTACCACCAGGCCACGGTCGCGGTAGGCCTGCCACAGTTGCTCCAGGCCTTTGTACTGCGGGGTAAATCCGCACTGGCTGGCGGTATTGACCACCAACAGCACCTTGCCCGGGAAGTCGCCGAGCGTCTTGTGCTCGCCGCCCAGGGTCACGCAGGGGATGTTCAGCATCGTTGCAGCCATGATCGGGCTCCGGTCAGTCGCGCGGACGAAGGTCGATGCACACCGAGTTGATGCAGTAACGCAGGCCGGTCGGTGGCGGGCCGTCAGGGAACACATGCCCCAGGTGCGCGTCGCAACGGGCACAGGTGACCTCGGTGCGGATCATGCCGTGGGACGTGTCGCGGATCTCGATCATCGCGCTGTCCTCGATCGGCGCGTAGAAGCTCGGCCAGCCGCAGCCGGCGTCGAACTTGGTCTGCGCATCGAACAGCGGCAGGCCGCAACAGATACAGTGGTAGATGCCGTCGCGGCGCTCGCTGTTGTACTTGCCGCTGAATGGCCGTTCGGTGCCCTTGAGGCGGCAGACCTGGTACTGCTCGGGGTCGAGCATCGACCGCCATTCGTCCAGGGTTTTTTCGATCTTTTTCATGTAGAAACCTCGGCAGGCTGAATTTCACCCCACACCGTCTTTTCCGGGGCGCGGGTGGCACGTATATTAGTTGGCTTCGTGTGCCAGGCGTTCAGTCTGGCACCCGCTTCCTGCCCTTTCAAACCTTTCGGCGGGGCGTAGCGCGTTTTCTCAATCGGGATCCCATCATGCAGTTCAGCAAATCGAACAAGCTCGCCAATGTCTGCTACGACATTCGCGGCCCAGTGCTCAAGCACGCCAAACGCCTGGAGGAGGAAGGCCACCGCATCCTCAAGCTGAACATCGGCAACCCGGCGCCGTTTGGCTTCGAGGCGCCTGATGAAATCCTTCAGGATGTGATCCGCAACCTGCCCACCGCACAGGGCTACAGCGACTCCAAGGGCCTGTTCAGCGCACGCAAGGCCGTGATGCAGTACTGCCAGCAGAAGGAAATCGAAGGCGTCACCATCGAGGACATCTACCTGGGTAATGGTGTGTCCGAGCTGATCGTCATGTCGATGCAGGCGCTGCTCAACAACGGCGACGAAGTACTGATCCCGGCCCCCGACTACCCGCTGTGGACAGCCGCCGTGAGCCTGGCCGGCGGCAAGCCGGTGCACTACCTGTGCGACGAGCAGGCCGACTGGTTCCCTGACCTTGAGGACATCAAGGCCAAGATCACCCCGAACACCAAAGCGCTGGTGATCATCAACCCGAACAACCCGACCGGCGCCGTCTACTCCAAGGAGCTGCTGCTGGGCATGCTGGAGCTGGCGCGCCAGCACAACCTGGTGGTGTTCTCCGACGAGATCTACGACAAGATCCTGTACGACGAAGCCGTGCACATCAGCACCGCCTCGCTGGCCCCGGACCTGCTGTGCCTGACATTCAACGGCTTGTCCAAGTCGTACCGGGTGGCGGGTTTCCGCTCCGGCTGGCTGATCATCTCCGGGCCCAAGCACCACGCACAAAGCTACATCGAAGGCATCGACATGCTGGCCAACATGCGCCTGTGCGCCAACGTGCCGGCCCAGCACGCCATCCAGACCGCGCTGGGCGGCTACCAGAGCATCAACGACCTGGTGCTACCGCCAGGCCGCCTGCTGGAGCAGCGTAACCGCACCTACGAACTGCTCAACGATATCCCCGGTGTCAGCTGCGTGAAGCCGATGGGGGCGCTGTATGCGTTCCCGCGGATCGATCCGAAGGTTTGCCCGATCCTCAACGACGAGAAGTTCGCCCTTGACCTGCTGCTGTCAGAGAAGCTGCTGATTGTACAAGGGACGGCGTTCAACTGGCCGTGGCCGGACCACTTCCGCGTGGTGACCTTGCCGCGCGTGGATGACCTGGAAGCAGCAATTGGCCGGATCGGCAATTTCCTGAAGGGTTATTCGCAGTAGGATTTGATGGGAGCGCCGTGGGGGCGACGAGAGGTTCGACGAGGTGGTGGTGGTGGGGCGCAGATCGAGCGCCGCCCGCGCGGCGCTTCGCGGGTAAACCCGCTCCTACGTTTGTTTCGGGCCAGTCCATCCTGTGCCAGGAGCGCGCGATCGCCTTGTTCGTACGACGCGATATCGAGCCATGCGCCAGGGCGTTCGCGCGCAAATCCCACAGGCATAATTGGTCCGAAACAAACGTAGGAGCGGGTTTACCCGCGAAGCGCCGCGCGGGCGGCGCTCGATCTCACAGGCGCCACACCACTTGCGGCAAACACCCAGCGGCCTTGACGCAACCCCAAGCCGAATGTTTCTTACATCCTGCAACGCTCTATCCCACAGCCCCCACGCCATCCTCTGCCATACTCCGCCGTACACAGTTTGAAATAGTCCCCCGATTGAATCGGCGCGGCAGGCCCCTTATATACCCCGCAGTAAGCGACAACTCATCCGTCAGGAGAACGTAACAACCATGATGCGCATTCTGTTGTTTGTAGCCACCAACCTCGCGGTGGTGCTGGTTGCAAGCATTACCCTGAGCCTGTTCGGTTTCAACGGGTTCATGGCCGCCAACGGGGTCGATCTGAACCTCAGCAGCCTGCTGGTGTTCTGCGCCGTGTTCGGCTTTGCCGGCTCCCTCGTCTCGCTGTTCATCTCCAAGTGGATGGCGAAGATGACCACCGGCACCCAGATCATCAGCCAGCCGCGCACCCGCCACGAGCAATGGCTGCTGCAAACGGTCGAAGAGCTGTCCCGCGAAGCGGGCATCAAAATGCCTGAGGTGGGTATCTTCCCGGCTTACGAGGCCAACGCCTTCGCCACCGGCTGGAACCGCAACGACGCGCTGGTCGCGGTGTCCCAGGGCCTGCTGGAGCGCTTCTCGCCCGATGAAGTGCGCGCGGTACTGGCCCACGAAATCGGCCACGTTGCCAACGGCGACATGGTCACCCTGGCGCTGGTGCAGGGCGTGGTGAACACCTTCGTGATGTTCTTTGCACGCATCATCGGCAACTTTGTCGACAAGGTCATCTTCAAGAACGAAGAGGGCCAAGGCATTGCCTACTATGTGGCGACCATCGTTGCCGAGCTGATCCTTGGCATCCTGGCCAGCATGATCGTGATGTGGTTCTCGCGCCGCCGCGAATTCCGCGCCGACGAAGCCGGTGCGCAGCTGGCCGGTACCGCGGCAATGATCGGCGCCCTGCAGCGCCTGCGCGTGGAACAAGGCCTGCCAGTGCACATGCCGGACACCATGAAGGCCTTCGGCATCAATGGCGGCCTCAAGCACGGCCTGGCTGGGTTGCTGATGAGCCACCCACCGCTGGAAGACCGCATCGAGGCCCTGCGCCAGCGCGGCTGATCCACCTGATAAAAACAAAGGGCGACTTCGGTCGCCCTTTTTTATTCACCCGGCCTCACGCAGTTTCTGAGGGAGCGGGCGCGCCCGCGAACACCGGCAAAGCCGGTGCCATCTACCGCGTCGCCTGTTTCGCGGGCACGCCCGCTCCCACATGGGTCGGCGCAGCCTGCCCTATCTGCTTACCGGCTGAGCCGGTACACCCGCTCCAACAAACTCGACGCCCCGGCCTGCACAAACTTCGGGCTCTCCTCAATCACCTCCACAGCCTCCAGTTGCTCCACCTGCCACCCCGCAAACCCCTGCCTCAGCTCTTCATCCCTGACCGAAAACGGCGGCCCGGCCAACAATGACTGGTCATACTCCAGCGTCACCACCAACCCACGGCAATTCGCCGGCAGCAAACCCGACAACAGCTGCATATACCGCGCACGCATCTGCACCGGCAGCGCAATCACCGCCGCCCGGTCATACAGCCCCACGCAGTCAGCCACATCCTCTGCCCGCAAGGCAAAGAAGTCGCCACACCACAGCTGCACATCTCCACTGCGCCAAACCTCAAATGCGCCCTGCTGCCGCACTTCGGCCTCAAGCCCGTGCTCACGGAAAAAATCCTCCACCGCCCGCCGCGACAGCTCCACACCCAATACGCGATGGCCCTGCCCTGCCAACCAGGCAAAGTCCAGGCTCTTGCCACACAACGGCACCAGCACACGGCTGCCGGGCGCCAACTGCAACTGTGGCCAATACGTCTGCAGATAGGGGTTCACCTGCGCTTGGTGAAAGCCGATCTGGTTGTCGGCCCACCGTTGCTGCCAGAACGCTGGTTCCATGATCACTCCCGATTTTTTGATGATTTGTCGGTAAAACTTGGTTTGGATTTCGATCTGTACTTAATCGAAGATGGTTGCATCTTAACCTTCAGGACCCCGCCATGCTGCCCAGCCTGTTCATTTCCCATGGTTCCCCCATGCTTGCCCTGCAACCCGGCGCCAGCGGGCCGGCACTGTCCGGGTTGGCCAACGCGCTGCCTCGGCCGAAAGCGATCGTGGTGGTGTCGGCACACTGGGAAAGCCGCGAGCTGCTGGTCACCGGCAGCGCACAGCCCGAAACCTGGCATGACTTCTACGGCTTCCCACCGGCCCTGTATGCGGTGCAGTACCCGGCGCCGGGCGAGCCCGGGCTTGCTGGCGAGGTCAGTGAGCGGTTGAAGGCTGCGGGGCTACCCGCGCGGCTGGACATGCAGCGCCCATTCGACCATGGCGCCTGGGTGCCGCTGTCGCTGATGTATCCAGATGCGCGCATTCCTGTGGTGCAGGTTTCACTGCCCAGCCACATGGGGCCGGCGCTGCAGCTGAAGGTGGGCCAGGCACTGGCGGGGTTGCGTGCCGAGGATGTACTGCTGATGGGTTCGGGCAGCATTACCCACAACCTGGGTGAGCTGGACTGGCATGCAGGGCCGGATGTGATCGAGCCGTGGGCGCTGGCGTTCAGGGGTTGGGTGGTAGACCGGCTGCAGGAGGATGACCAGGCGGCGTTGCTGGATTACCGGCAGCAGGCGCCGTTTGCGGTGCGCAACCATCCCAGTGATGAGCATTTGCTGCCGCTGTTCTTTGCCCTTGGGGCCGGGAGCAAGTTCGGCGTGGTGCATCAGGGATTTACCCTGGGCGCGCTGGGGATGGACATCTATCGGTTCGACTGAAGGCCCGCGAAAGGGCCGGTACAGGCAAAAAAAATCCCCGACCTAAGCCGGGGATTTTTTCATTACGCCAGGATCAATCCTCGCGGTAGCGACGCAGCTTCAGCTGCTTGCCAGCCACGCGGGTGTCCTTGAGCTTGGACAGCAGCTTCTCGAGGCCGTCTTCCGGCAGCTCGACCAGGCTGAAGCTGTCGCGCACCTGGATGCGGCCGATAGCGTCACGCGCCAGGCCACCTTCGTTGAGGATCGCACCCAGCAGGTTCTTGGCAGCGATACCATCACGGGCACCCAGGGCGGTACGGCAACGCACGCGGCCTTCGGCCAACGGCAGCGGTGCACGGCGCTCACGGTCACCACGATCAGGACGCTCGCCACGCTCACCGCGCTCGGTACGCTCACCACGCGGGGCGAAGCTCGGCACCAGCGGCTGCTCACGCTCTACCGCCGCCAGGTCCAGCGCCTGGCCATTGGTGGCCTTGCGCAGCAGGGCCGAAGCCAGGGCGCGCGCGCTGCAACCGAGGTCGGTGGTCAGGCGGTCGAACAGCTCGCCATGGGTGGCTTCTGCTTCGGCTACCAGCGGCGCCAGGCTCGAGGTCAGCTTCTTGATGCGGGCATCCAGCACGGCCTGGGCATTCGGCAGGCGCGCTTCGGCAACCTTCTGCCCGGTAACACGCTCGATCACCTGCAGCATGCGGCGCTCACGCGGGGTAACCAGCAACAGTGCACGGCCATCGCGACCGGCACGGCCAGTACGGCCGATACGGTGTACGTAGGACTCCGGGTCGTACGGCATGTCAACGTTGAATACGTGAGTGATGCGCGGTACGTCCAGGCCACGGGCAGCGACGTCGGTGGCGACGACGATGTCCAGGCGGCCATCCTTGAGCGAGTCGATCACGCGCTCACGCTGGTTCTGGGCGATATCGCCGTTCAGTGCAGCAGCCTTGTAGCCTTTGGCTTCCAGCGCGGCGGCCAGGTCCAGGGTGGCTTGCTTGGTACGCACGAAGGCGATCAGCGCGTCGAACTCTTCCACTTCCAGCAGACGCAGCACAGCCGGGATCTTCTGGTCCGCGTGGACCATCAGGTGGGCCTGCTCGATCGCGGTAACGGTCTGGGTCTTGGTCTGGATCTTGACGTGTTTGGGTTCACGCAGGTGACGCTCGGCGATCGAACGGATCGACGACGGCAGGGTTGCGGAGAACAGTACGGTCTGACGGGTAGCCGGGATTGCGTCGAAGATCACTTCGAGGTCGTCCATGAAGCCCAGCTTCAGCATCTCGTCGGCTTCGTCCAGTACCAGGTACTGTACGGTCGACAAGACTTTTTCGTCACGACGCAGGTGGTCGCACAGACGGCCCGGGGTGGCCACGACGATTTGCGCGCCGTTGCGGATCGCACGCAGCTGTGGGCCCATCGGGGCACCACCGTAGACGGCGACAACGTTCACGCCCGGCATCTGCTTGGCGTAGGTTTCGAAAGCGGTAGCAACTTGCAGCGCCAACTCACGGGTTGGCGCCAGGATCAGGGCTTGCGGTTCGCGCTTGCTCACATCGATCTTGTTCAGGATCGGCAGGGCGAAGGCAGCGGTTTTGCCGGTGCCAGTCTGCGCCTGGCCGATCATGTCGTGACCGGCGAGGATGATCGGGATCGATTGTTGCTGAATGGCGGACGGCTCTTCGTAGCCGGTAGCCACAACGGCAGCAACAATGTTCGGGTTAAGATCGAGAGCGGCGAAGCCGCCGGTTTCCTGGGTCATGGGTCTGCCTCTAGGTGCATCCGCAAAGACCCATGCTCCAAAGCTGCACATGCCTTGAAAGACCGTCAGGTCACCCAGGCAGCTTTGGCGGCGGGGATTTGCGAAAACGATTGAAAAAGAAAACTTGGGAAGGTCCGCCTAGCGGACGCGCA
The DNA here is from genome assembly GCF_900291005.1 of Pseudomonas sp. Kh14. Taxonomy (NCBI): domain Bacteria; kingdom Pseudomonadati; phylum Pseudomonadota; class Gammaproteobacteria; order Pseudomonadales; family Pseudomonadaceae; genus Pseudomonas; species Pseudomonas sp. Kh14. The sequence goes on along the minus strand of NZ_OLKJ01000019.1, from coordinate 2,509 downwards.
GCCGAAGCTGGACTCGGAGGATTTGCACCACCTGATTTTGAGGTCCGCTAAAAGACCGGCGCGTACTATACCTGAAATAGTCGCGTACGTGAGGAAAATTTTCATGGAGGCAGGGCCAGTATCGGGCCATCGCGCGCAACAGGCTGAATCGATAATCCCTTTAAGCCTTACGCGCTCGGTGTCGGAGCGGTTGAGCCTTTCAGGTAGCCGGCCGAATCTCGCGGATCAGCCCCTCGAGGCTGTACCCCAAACGCGGCGCCAGCGCCTCGGCCCGGGCTCTCAAACCGTCCAGGTCCAGCGACTGCTCCAGGTCTGCCGGCACCAGCAGAATCACATTGCCCTCCTTCACAGGCAGTTCCCAGTAATGCCGGTGGTACAACCCGCGCAGCAATGCCGCGCCCAGCGGCCTGCCATCATCAGTGGCCCATTGGTTGATCACCAGCCAGCCGCCCGGGTTCAGCTGCTGCTGGCAGTTCTCCAGAAAGTTCCACGCCAGGTGCCCGACCCCAGGACCATGGTCGGTGTACAAGTCAACGAACAGCAGGTCGGCCTTCTCTGCCGTGGGCAGCAGCTCCAGCGCATCGCCGATGCGCACATACAGCCGCGGGTCGTCGTCCAGGCCCAGGTAATCCATGGCCAGGCGCGGCACATCCGGGCGCAGCTCGATGGCCTCGATGTCTTCCAGCGGCAGGAACTTCATGCAGGCCTGGGTCAGCGTGCCGGCGCCCAGGCCCAGAAACAGCGCACTCTCCGGCAGTTCGTGACACAGCGCCCCCACCAGCATGGCGCGGGTGTAGTCGTACTCCAGCCAGCTGGGGTCGGCCGTGAACACGCAGCTTTGCTCGATCGCATCGCCGAATTCCAGAAATCGGTAGTCGTCTACTTCGTACACGCTGATGACGCCAAAAGCATCTTCTACCCGTGCCAGCAGCCGCTCTTGCCGTTCCGCCGTCATGTCCACCACCCACCTGCGCAAAAACGCGCATTGTCCGCCAACACCCTTGATGCAACAAGCGCAGCGCCAACTGTTACCATGGCCCATAGCCTACAACCGACAAGACCGAGCCCAAGATGAACCAACCGTGGAGCCCCGACAGCTGGCGCGCCCTGCCGATCCAGCAGCAACCGACCTACCCCGATGCCGCGCACCTGCTGAAGGTTGAACAGACCCTGGCCAGCTACCCGCCGCTGGTGTTCGCGGGTGAGGCGCGCGAGCTGCGCCGGCAGTTCGCCGAGGTCACCGAAGGCCGTGCCTTTCTGCTTCAGGGCGGCGATTGCGCCGAGAGCTTCGCCGAGTTCTCGGCTGCAAAAATCCGCGACACCTTCAAGGTGTTGCTGCAAATGGCCATTGTCATGACCTTTGCCGCCGGCTGCCCGGTGGTGAAAGTGGGGCGTATGGCCGGGCAGTTCGCCAAACCGCGCTCATCTGGCGATGAAACCATCGGCGACGTCACCCTCCCCGCCTACCGTGGCGACATTGTCAACGGCATCGGTTTCGACGCCAAAAGCCGCATTCCGGACCCGGAACGCCTGCTGCAGGCCTACCACCAGGCCACCGCCAGCCTCAACTTGCTGCGCGCGTTCGCCCAAGGCGGGTTTGCCGACCTGCACCAGGTGCACAAGTGGAACCTGGACTTCATTGCCAACTCGGCGCTGGCCGACAAGTACCACCAGTTGGCCAATCGCATCGATGAAACCCTGGCGTTCATGCGTGCCTGTGGCCTGGACAGTGCGCCGCAACTGCGCGAAACCAGCTTCTTCACAGCCCACGAAGCGCTGCTGCTGAACTATGAAGAAGCCTTCGTGCGCCAGGACAGCCTGACTGGCGACTACTACGACTGCTCGGCGCACATGCTGTGGATCGGCGACCGCACCCGCCAGCTCGATGGCGCTCATGTGGAGTTCCTGCGTGGCGTGCACAACCCGATCGGGGTCAAGGTTGGCCCGAGCATGAACCCCGAAGAGCTGATCCGCCTGATCGACACGCTCAACCCGGCCAACGACCCGGGGCGTCTGAACCTGATCGTGCGCATGGGCGCGGGCAAGGTTGGCGACCACTTGCCGGGGCTGATCCGCACTGTCGAGCGCGAGGGGCGCAAGGTGCTGTGGAGTTCCGATCCGATGCACGGCAACACCATCAAGGCCAGCAGCGGTTACAAGACCCGCGATTTTGCGCAGATTCTGGATGAGGTGAAGCAGTTCTTCCAAGTACACCAGGCCGAGGGCAGCCATGCCGGCGGTATCCATATCGAGATGACTGGGCAGAACGTCACCGAATGCATCGGCGGTGCCCGGCCGATCACCGAGGATGCGTTGTCTGACCGGTATCACACCCATTGTGATCCGCGGATGAATGCCGATCAGTCGCTGGAGTTGGCATTCCTGATTGCCGAAACCCTCAAGCAGGTGCGGCGCTGAGCGCTTTTCGCTTTTCGCTTTTGATCTTGCTTCTAAGCGCGCGGTAGTTCAGGCGACGCAGATTGCGACTTCAGGAGGCCGAGCGCAGGCC
>NZ_OLKJ01000018.1:0-31122 GCF_900291005.1 Pseudomonas sp. Kh14 | reverse complement strand
CCGCCCTTCCGGCGGGTTACTTTGGTCGTGGCCAAAGTAACCAAAACCGTCGGCTCCCATCATCCGGCCCCTACGCTACGCTCCGGGGTCCCCTCGCTCCGGGCTTGCTCCCGGGAGGACCGCGCACTTAGAAGCAAAAGCCAAAGCAAGAGCAGAAGCAAAAGCTGGAGCTGGAGCTGGAGCTGGAGCAAAAGCGACTGCCACGCCTGGCATCACTTCCTCAGTGGATCATCCCAGAAATGCCGCTCGGCCTCTTGCTGGATATCCGCCCGGCTCAACCCCAGGTCGCGCAAGGTTGCATCACTGAGGCTGGCCAGCTCCTGACGCTGTCGGTACAACTCCAGCCAACGCGCCGGACGCTGCAAGGCCGCGTGCCACAGGTAGCTCAGGGAAAAGGCAGGTTGCTGGATGCTGCTGACATGACCTTTCATCGTGAAGCCCTCCGTGTTGATGGCCTCAGTCTCACGCCAGGCATAAGATCAATCCAACGAATGTTTCTGATGCGATGCATCTCGGAGATTGATGCAATGTCCCAGTACCAGAGCCTCGACGCGGATGTCCTGCGCACCTTCGTCGCCATTGCCGAGCAAGGCGGCTTTACCCGCGCAGGCGAAGTGGTCAACCGCACCCAGTCAGCGGTCAGCATGCAGATGAAACGCCTGGAAGAAGACATTCTGCAGCGCCAGCTATTCGAACGTGATGGCCGTCAGGTGCGGCTGACCGCCGAAGGCCAGGTACTGCTGGGGTATGCCCGACGCATTCTCAAGTTGCACGGCGAGGTGTTCAACACTCTGCGCATGCCGCACATGGTTGGGCTGGTGCGCATCGGCACACCAGACGACTACGCCATGCGCTTCCTGCCGACCATCTTGTCGAGCTTTGCCCAAGCCTACCCGCTGGTGCAGGTGGAAGTGCATTGCGATTCGTCCAAGCAGTTGATGCTGCGCCAGGACCTGGACCTGACCATCGTCACCCGCGAGCCCGGCAACGAGATTGGCCAGTTGCTACGCCAGGAACGCCTGGTGTGGGCCGCAGCAGAAGGCTTTTGCCCACACGAACAGCGGCCGATGCCGGTGGCACTGTTCAACACCGACTGCTTCTGTCGCGCCTGGACCTGCAATGCGCTGGAGGCACAGGGCATCGATTACCGTATTGCCTACACCAGCCCAAGCCTGGCGGCAATCTTTGCCATCGTCACCGCCGGGCTGGCAGTGACCGCGCAGCTGCAGAGCCTGATCGGGGGCAACATCCGCATTCTGGGTGAGAGCGAAGGGCTGCCGCAATTGCCGATGGCCAATGTGATGCTGGTGCGCAGCACGCAAACCCCCTCGCCAATCACCGACTGCATGGCCGACTACATCGTTGAGGGTTTCAAGTGATCGGGGGCCGTAAAGCGGCCCCAAAATCTCACAGCTCAAACCCCAGCATCACCGCACAGACCACCAGGAACACACAGAACATCGCCCGCAATACTTTCTCCGGCAACGCGTGGGCCAGCTTCACGCCCCAGCTGATGCTGAGCAAGCCACCCACCGCCAAGGGAATCCCCACCCCCCAGTCAACGCTATGGTGCACGCCATAGGTCACCAGCGTGACCAAGGTACTCGGCGCCGCCAGCGCCAATGACAGCCCCTGCGCCACCACCTGAGTAGCGCCGAACACACTGGTCAGGATCGGCGTGGCCACCACGGCCCCTCCCACCCCGAACAAGCCGCCCATGGTGCCGGCAAAGCTGCCCAGCACACCCAGCCACGGCCAGGCATGACGCAGCTCGGCACTCGGCGGCGACACCTTCATGAACATCCGCACCACGTTCCACACCGCCAAGGCTACCAGGAAGCCGACAAAACCCAGACGCATGGAATGCGCATCAAGCCCCACCGCCCAGATCGACCCCAGCCAGGCAAACAAGAAGCTGCACACCGACAGCGGAAGCGCATGGCGCAACGCGATGCGGTTGCGCTGGTGATACCGCCACAGCGCCAGCAGCACGTTCGGCACCACCATCACCAACGCGGTCCCCTGCGCCAACTGCTGGTCCAGGCCAAACAGCACGCCCAACGCCGGAATCGCAATCAGCCCGCCACCAATGCCGAACAAGCCCCCCATGGTGCCCAGGGCAGCGCCCAGCACGATATACAACAACCACTCGATCATCAGGGCCTCGTCCGCCTGTACCAATAATGCGAGCATGCTAACGATTGTGCGCTGGCGGGGAAACGCACAGCAGCGCACAATGGCTGTGCGTTTTTCGCAAAAGCAAGGCAGCCATGAACCCCGATACCCTGACCGACCAATTGACCCTGTTCCTCGATGTGCTGGAAACCGGCAGCTTTTCTGCCGCCGCCCGTCGCCACCCGCTGACCCCGTCTGCGGTAGCACGGCGCATCGACAACCTGGAAAGCGCCGTAGGCAGCCGCCTGTTCACCCGCAGCACCCACGCGGTGCGGGCCACGCCTGCAGGCAACGCCTTTGCCGAGCGGGCCAGGCGCATCATCCAGGAGTTGCGCCTGGCCCGGGCTGAAGCGGTGTCACTGAGCAATGCCCCGGAAGGCCTGATCCGTATCGACGCACCTGCCGCGTTTGGCCGCCGCCACCTGGCCCCGGCCATTGCCGACTTCCTGGTGGCCTACCCGGGCCTGGACGTACAACTGCGGTTGATCGACAGCTTTGTCGACCTGCAGGGCAGCCACCTGGGCGAGGTCGACCTGGTGCTGCGCGCCGGCCCCTTGGCCGACACCCGCCTGGTCGCCACACCGCTCGCCTACATGGTGCGCATCGCCTGCGCCAGCCCCGCCTACCTGGCCAGCCGCGGCATCCCCACCTGCCCCAGCGAACTGCCCGGGCATGACGGGCTGGACTGGGATGGCCTGGCGCCGCCGTTCGCCTGGCGCTTCAGAGTAGCCGGGCAAACCCGCCTGTATCGCCCCGCGCGCATGCGCATGGCCGCCAACAATGCCGAAACCCTGTTGTTCGGCGCCCTCGCCGGCCTGGGGATAGCCCACCTGCCCACCTGGCTGATCAGTGAATACCTGCTACGCGGCGAGCTGATCCCGTTGTTCTGCGACGGCGGCTTGCCTGAAGCCGAGACCAGCGGCATTTACGCGCTACGCCTGGCACATGAAACGAACTCTCGCAGCCGTTTGCTGCTCGAATTCCTCAAGAGCCGCTTCAGCCCGATTCCACCCTGGGACCTGGCCTTGCGCAGTGAACTGCGCGATTAATTCGCGCACTGATGATCAGCGTGCCAGAATTTTCCATTGATGACTTTCAAGGACCTGCATGAACGCCGACACCCAAGCCTCCTGTGACGAGCTGCTGCTGGACAACCAGGTCTGTTTCGCCCTGCACTCCACCTCGTTGCTGATGACCAAGGTCTATAAACCGCTGCTGCAGGCGCTGGGCCTGACCTACCCGCAATACCTTGCCATGCTCGTGCTCTGGGAGCGTGACGGCCTGACCGTGGGTGAAATCAGCCAGCATTTGCTGACCGACCCAGGCTCGCTGACCCCGCTGCTCAAGCGCCTGGAAAGCGAAGGCCTGTTGCAGCGTAACCGCAGCCGTGAAGATGAACGGGTAGTGATGGTACAGCTGACCGACAAAGGCCGCGCCCTTCAACAGCAGGCCAAACAGGTGCCGCCGTGCATTCTCAAGGCCAGCGGGCGGAGCCTGGAGCAGCTGCAGAAACTGCAAGCCGACCTGCTGAACCTGCGCGACAACCTGCAAAAGAACCTCTGAGCGCTATGCTGTGAAATGGCCGTTCCGATGAACGGTGATGATTTGTCTTGCGCACTAACTAATTGCGCGCTAATTTAAATCTCACACCAACCCCCGCCCTCCTGCAAACGGGAGTGCACAGCACATTAGCGAGGCTCAAGATGCAAAAGGTCACTCCGCTGTACATCGCAGAAGCAACCTCCACCGGTGGGCGCGACGGCAAATCCCGCTCCAGCGACGGCAAGCTGGAAGTCAAGCTCAGCACCCCCAAAGAGCTGGGCGGCGCGGGCGGTGACGGCACCAACCCCGAGCAGATGTTCGCCGCCGGTTACTCGGCCTGCTTCATCGGGGCCTTGAAGTTCGTGGCCGGGCAAGAGAAGAAAGCCCTGCCGGCAGAGGCCTCGATCACCGCCAAGGTGGGCATCGGCCAGATCCCGGGCGGTTTCGGCCTGGACATCGACCTGCACATCAACCTGCCGGGCCTGGCCCAGGCCGATGCCGAAGGGCTGGTGGAAAAGGCGCACCAGGTGTGCCCGTATTCCAATGCCACCCGCGGTAATGTGGATGTGCGCCTGCACGTAACCGTCTAAGACGCAAAGGCTTGCGCGATCCCCTGTGGGTGGGTTTACCCGCGAAGAATACACCGCGGTGGATGGCACGGGCTTCGCCCGTGTTCGCGGGCAAGCCCGCTCCCACACGGATCTGCGCCAGCTTTTAGAAATTGAGCACGACAGTTGCACCCACAAAAGCACGAGCACACAGGCATAAAAAAACCCGGCTTGCGCCGGGTTTTTTGCGTCTCGCAAGAAGCATTACTTCTTGGAACGGCCTTTGAAGCTGTTGTCGCGAGTGTCGATGTCGATCCACTCGTCGATCTGGATGAAGTCGGCAACCGAGATCTCGGTACCGTTCGCCAGCTTGGCAGGCTTCATGACTTTGCCGGAGGTGTCACCACGAGCAGCGTTCTCGGTGTAGACAACTTTACGGCTGATGGTGGTCGGCAGCTCAACCGACACCAGACGGCCTTCGAAGAACACGGCTTCGCAGACGTCTTCCATGCCTTCTTCGATGTACGGCAGAACGGCTTCGATGTCTTCGGCGTTCAGCTCGTACATGGTGTAGTCGGTGGTGTCCATGAAGGTGTACTCGTCACCATTGATGAACGACAGGGTCGCTTCTTTGCGATCCAGAATCACGTCGTCCAGCTTGTCGTCCGCACCGTATACGGTTTCGGTCTTGTAGCCGGTCAGCAGGTTCTTCAGCTTGGTCTTCATGATCGCGCTGTTACGGCCCGACTTGGTGAACTCAGCTTTTTGAACCAGCCACGGGTCGTTGTCGATCCGCAGGACGGTACCGGGTTTCAGTTCTTTACCAGTTTTCATTACGAAGTATCCGAATCTGGATGGATTTATAAAAATCGAGGCCGCGTATCATAGCGAATTTCGGTAAAAGTGTACTAGCGCTGTGGCAAGGTCCGGCTGAGCGGCCTGTCGCGCCCCCCAAAGGCGAGCATGCTGCTGCAGTTCCGGCCAATGCTGGCGGGCCGCCCGCCAGGCCTGGCCCATGTCGAAATCCATGTTCCAGGCACGCCAAAGGCCCAGCAGGGCTGCATCGGCATCGTCTGACAGGCCGCAGCGATAATGCGCAAGGAACGCTTCGAGCTTTTCCCAATGAGCATTCTCGTCCTGCACATAGATGTGCCAGAGCATCGGCTGCCCCGCCCACTGCGCACGCACGAACGAGTCTTCGCCACGCACGGCATTGAAATCACAGCTCCATAACAGCCGGTCGAAGTCGTCCTGGCTGACGAAAGGCATCACCTGAACGGTCAGCGCCCCACGGTTGCGCACATCATCCACCTGCAGCGGCCCCTCGCCCAACCACTGGCTGAGCCCCGCGACAATGCGCCCTTGCGGGACCAACAGGTGGCAGGCCTGGTCAGCCGTGGCCAGGGCATCAAGCCAGTTGCCCAGCTGTGGGTTTTCATAGGCAAACAGCGAGATCAGCAGCGCACCCGGCACTGGGTCTACACCAAGCCCCTGCAAAAAAGCACGGCGCGCATCCGCCGACTGCTGGAACGCATCACGCCGGGCCAGCAGCGAACCCTCGCGCAGCAAACCGCCCGTTTTCTCGGTAAAGCCCGGGAAAAAGAATACCTTGCGCAAACCGTTGGGCTGCGGCGAAGGCAACCCATGGCAACCCTCCACCCAGTCCTCGGCACTCAGGTACTCGAGGTTGAGCCAGAGCGGCGGCTGCGGGCGGGCACGCATCGCCTCGACATACGCTGTGGGCAACTGGCAGGCAAACGCGCCGATCACCACATCGGCCGGCGCCACCGGCAACCACGCTGCCGGCCAGTGGCGCACATCCACACCGTGCTGCCACTGTTGCGCCGCCGTGGCATCGGCGCCAGGGCACATGGGCGTGAAAGCGTTGAGGTCATCCACCCACAGGCGCACCGCCAGGCCGTGCTCGGCCACCAACTGCCGGGCCAGGCGCCAGGTCACGCCGATATCGCCGTAGTTGTCGACGACGCTGCAGAAGATGTCCCAGGTGGCTTTCATGCGCCCCTCCCGTGCTGGTGCAAAAACCGCGAATTCTGCGCATAAATTGGCGCTGACAAAAGCACCTGCGCAGAAAAATGCCCAAGCGCATGCGACAATGCCCCCCTACCACGCTGCCAGGAGGCTGCCATGCCGCGCCACCGTGAATTGAAGATCACCCTCAAGCCGTTGCCGTTGATCATGTGCGTTGCCTTGGGCCTGTGGCTAGGCGCCATGGCCATTGCCGTGAGCCTGTGGCTGGTCCAGCAGTTGTGGCCCCAGCAGGTGCAACCTTTGGCCCAGGTTGTAGCCCCCCACGCCTACCGACCCGTTGCAACCCCCGCGCCGACCACTGCCCAGGATGCCCAGGCCGAGATGTTCGAACGCTACAAGGACATCCTGCACAAACAGGAGCTGCAACAGGCCGCCGATGCCGCCCAAGGCAACCCGCGCAACCTCAACAGCCCCAAGTGCCAGTTCTGGCTGCAGCAAAACCGTACCGCGCCCACCGAAAAAAGCCAGGCCAACGTGCTGGAGTTCTGTTACTGACCATGGACAAGCCCCACCTGCTGGCGCTGATTGTCGCCACCCTCGAGCATGACCTGGACGTGCTGACCCGCGCAGCGCAAACCGCCTACGAGGCCGCCACCGCCGAAGAGAACATCGCCGAGAACAAGTACGACACGCTGGGCCTGGAGGCCTCGTACCTGGCCACCGGCCAGGCGCGCCGCAGTGCCGAGATCCGCCAGGCGCTGGTGATCTACCAGCAGTTGCTGCTGCGTGATTACGACCCGGCGCGCGGTGTGCAGGTAAGCAACCTGGTGACCCTGGAAAATGAACATGGCGGGCAGCGCCGGCTGTTTCTCGGGCCTGAGGCAGCGGGGTTGAAGATTGGCGAGGGTGACGGGCTGGTGACGGTGATTACCCCACGATCGCCGCTGGGGCAGCAACTGCTGGGCAAGCGCGTGGATGACGAGGTGAACCTGGGCGCACAGGTATCGTTCATTGTCGATGTTGTCTGAACCGGCCTCTTCACGGGCACGCCCGCTCCCACAAGGCCCCCACTGTCTTCAGGGCTGTGATATCCCTGTGGGCGCGGGCGGGCCCACGAAAAGGCCGGCACAGGCAATAATTCTCTAAAGAGCCTGCAGGGCATCGAACCGCCCCGCCAGTCCCTGCTCGGCAAACTGCTCCACCACAAAATCGATGAACGCCCGGGTCTTGCGCGGCAACAGCTTGTGCTCGGCGAAATACAGGCTGATATGCCCATCGTCCACATACCAGTCCGGCAACACCCGCAGCAGGCGCCCGGCCAGCAAGTAGGGCACGGCAAACGGCAGGCTTACCAGGGCAATGCCCAGCCCCTGCTCGGCCACCGCGCACGCCGCATCCGAATCGCTCATGGTCATCGCCTGGCGCAATTGCAACGGCTGCTGCGCCTGCCAACGGCTGGTCAACGGCCACGAGCGCACCCGCCCGGTCTGCGGTGACCGCACCAGGATACCGTCATGGCGTTGCAGCACCTGCGGGTCTTCTATCGGCGCGTGCCGCTGCAGATAGGCCGGCGCCGCTACCAACACCCGGTGCGCCGGGGTCAGCTTGCGCGCCACCACCCCCGGCGGCAGTTCGAAACCACCGCCAATCGCTGCATCGAAGCCCTGGCCGATCAGGTCCACCTGGCGGTTGTCGAAATGCCAATCCGGGGTAATCGCCGGGTATCGGCGCAAGAATTCCCCCAGCAACGGCAGCACGTACAAACGCCCGAACACCGTGCCCATGCTCACCCGTAACGACCCGGCCGGCTGGCCTTCTGCACTGGCCAGGTTGGCCACGGCGTACTGAATGGTGCGAAAGCTGTCACTGACCTCGCCAAGAAAACGCTGCCCCGCTTCGGTCAAGGTCAGCTTGCGGGTACTACGCTGGAACAACCGCACACCCAGGCGCGCTTCCAGCTGCGCAACGTGCTTGCCCACGGCAGCCGGGGTAAGGCTCAGGCGCCTGGCGGCTTCGGCAAAACTGCCGACCTCGGCACTGCGGATGAAGCATTCCAACGCGCTAAACGATTCCATGGCCATGATTAGCAACCAAAGGTTTACTCTGCTGATAGTGATTACCATCTTATCAGTAGGCAATCGAGCGCCGATACTGTGCCCATCCAAGGCATTTCGGCCTGGCTTCCCGCAGGAGAACAGCATGTCCAAGCAACTTACACTCGAAGGCAAAGTGGCCCTGGTTCAGGGCGGTTCCCGAGGCATTGGCGCAGCCATCGTACGGCGCCTGGCCCGCGAAGGCGCGCAAGTGGCCTTCACCTATGTCAGCTCTGCCGGCCCAGCTGAAGAACTGGCTCGGGAAATTACCGAGAACGGCGGCAACGCCTTGGCCCTGCGGGCTGACAGCGCTGATGCCGCAGCCGTGCAGCTGGCGGTGGATGACACCGTGAAGGCCTTGGGCCGGCTGGATATCCTGGTCAACAACGCCGGTGTGCTGGCAGTGGCCCCGGTTACAGAGTTCGACCTGGCCGACTTCGATCGCATGCTGGCCGTGAACGTACGCAGCGTGTTCGTCGCCAGCCAGGCCGCGGCACGCTATATGGGCCAGGGCGGTCGTATCATCAACATTGGCAGCACCAACGCCGAGCGCATGCCGTTTGCCGGTGGTGCACCGTACGCCATGAGCAAGTCGGCACTGGTTGGCCTGACCCGCGGCATGGCCCGCGACCTCGGGCCGCAGGGCATTACCGTGAACAACGTGCAGCCCGGCCCGGTGGACACCGACATGAACCCGGCCAGTGGCGAGTTTGCCGAGAGCCTGATTCCGCTGATGGCCATTGGGCGATATGGCGAGCCGGAGGAGATTGCCAGCTTCGTGGCTTACCTGGCAGGGCCTGAAGCCGGGTATATCACCGGGGCCAGCCTGACGGTGGATGGTGGGTTTGCAGCCTGATTGAAAGGTTGCCTGTGCCGCGACAACTCCGGCACAGGCTTAGCCTTTCTTTGCCCCCAGGCACTGTTCCATCACGTCCAGAAAAGCCCGGGCCGCCGGCGTGGGGCTGGACGACCACACCGCATACAAGTGCCGCACCGGTGCATCCACCAACCGCGCCACGGCCACCCCTTCGATGCCCTGAGCCACCCGCTCGGGCACCAGGCCGACGGCCATGCCCCGCTGCACGAATTTCTCTACCAGACGAACATGCCCGATCTCGAACTGCACCCTGCGCTGCAACCCCACCGCCTGAAACGCCTCGTCGGTCTGGCGTCGCGCCCCAGTGCCTTCGGGGAAGTCCACCAACACTTCGCCTGCCAGGTCAGCCAGCGCCAGCTGTGCCCTGCCCGCCAGGCGATGCGCCAACGGCAACACCGCCACCAGTTCTTCCCTGGCCAGCAACCGATGCTGCACCCCCTGCACTACTTCGCCTTGCCACAGCCCGATAAAGCCCACGTCCAGGCGCCGCTCGAGCACATCAGCGATCAGCAATTCGCTCTTGGCCGTGAGCCAGCGCACATCCACATCCGGATAACGACCGTGGAACACCGCCAACAGGTCGACCAGGTCCAGCGCGGTGAGCGAGCTGATTTCACCAATCGCCAGCCGCCCGCGGACCTGGCCGCAGGCCGCCGCCACGTCATCGGCAATGCGCCGGGCCGCCTCCACCGCTGGCCGTGCGCTGAGTACAAAGGCTTCCCCCGCAGGTGTCAGGCGTACCCGTCGCGAACTACGCTCGAACAGGCTCACCCCCAGCTGCGTCTCCAGCCGCGCCACCTGATGGCTAAGGGCCGACTGCACCACATGGCAGCGCTGCGCCGCGCGAGTAAAACTGCCGGTGTCGGCCACAGCAAGGGCATATTCGAGCTGCTTGAGGTTCATCGATCTATCTGCTTTCAAGATGAATAGGTTGAAAACTATACATTGGTGTCATGCCTAGTACTTGCTGATAATCATCACCACACACGACTGCCCCCACGAGAATTGTATGCACACCCCCACTCTCAGCCGCGCCTTGATCCTGCTGATGGCCACCGCCACAGGCCTGGCCGTGGCCAGCAACTACTACGCCCAACCGCTGCTGCACAGCATCGCCCAGCAGTTTGGCTTGAGCACCGCCAGTGCCGGCAGCATCGTGATTGCCGCGCAGCTCAGCTATGGCGCCGGCCTGTTGCTGCTGGCACCGCTGGGCGACCTGTTCGAGCAGCGCCGGCTAATTACCGTGATGACCGTTGTCTCCACCTTGGGCCTGGTCATCAGCTCCTGCGCACCCAGCCTGCCCTGGCTGCTATTCGGCACGGCGCTGACCGGGCTTTTCTCGGTGGTGGCACAGATCCTCGTGCCGATGGCAGCAACCCTGAGCGAGCCCCATCAGCGTGGGCGCGCGGTTGGCACACTGATGAGCGGCCTGCTGCTGGGCATCCTGCTGGCACGTACTGCTGCCGGCTTCATGGCCGAGCTGGGTGGCTGGCGCAGTATCTACGTGCTGGCCGCAGTGCTGATGGCAGTTACCGCCGTGGCGCTGTACCGCAGCCTGCCACAGCACCACAGCCACGCCGGGCTGAAATACCCGGCGCTGATCGGCTCCGTGTTCCGTCTGTTCATCGAAGAGCCCGTGCTGCGCCTGCGCTCGTTGCTCGGTCTGTTGGCATTCAGCCTGTTCGCCCTGTTCTGGACACCTCTGGCGTTTCTGCTGGCGAAAGGCCCCTACCACTATTCGGATGCAGTAATCGGCCTGTTCGGCCTGGCCGGTGCGGCGGGTGCGTTGTCGGCCAACTGGGCCGGGCGCCTGGCAGACCGCGGCAAGGGCGCGCTGGGTACCACCGTGGGCCTGGTGGTGTTGCTGCTGTCGTGGGTGCCGCTGGGGTTTGCCGAACAGTCCCTGCTCGCCTTGCTGCTGGGGGTGCTGATGCTCGACCTGGCAGTACAGCTGGTGCATGTGAGCAACCAGAACGCAGTGATCGCCCTGCGGCCCGAGGCACGTACGCGGCTGAATGCCGGTTATATCACCTGCTACTTCATTGGCGGGGCGCTTGGGTCGTTGCTGGGCACGCAGCTGTTCCAGCGCCAGGGCTGGATGGGGATTGTGGTGGCCGGCCTGGTAATTGGCGGGCTGGGGTTGCTGGTGTGGGGCCTGGCCGAGCGTAAGCGCAAGAACACCTTGCAAGTAGCCTGATAAATGGCCACTGGATTCTTCGCGGGCACGCCCGCTCCCACAGGTGCCTCACAAACCTCAGGGCAGTGATACACCTGCGGGCGTGCCCGCGAAGAGGCCACTAGCTACGGCGACAAAGTACCGCACTACCCTCCGTCGCAATGCCGTTGACTTGCCTGCCTGGGCAGCGCTCATTAAGCGCTGGAATGCCCTTTCCCTGACAGGATGAATTTATGACAAGACTCACGGTACAGTCCGGCGATTTCTTGCAAGGTGAAGGCGAGTATCGCAATGGATCGCTCACACTCAAGACCGCGCGCAGCCCCTCACCCGGTGAGCGGATTTCCTTGGCACGCATCAGCGACTTGCGGCTGGCCAGCCTGGAAACCAACCGCAGCCTTGGCAGCGCCTTGGGCTGGGGCATGGCCGGCGCCCTGGTGGCAGGGCCAGTAGGGCTGCTGGCCGGGCTGTGGTTGGGTGGCAAGGAAGAAGAAGCGACCTTTCTGGCCACCTTCAAGGATGGACGCAAGCTGATGGCCATTACCGATGGCAAGACTTGGTCGAAGATCGATGACAACTGGCGGCAGCACAAGCGGTCGATCAGGACAGGCTGACTGAATACGCTGGGCCTGGATCGTTTTATGTAGAGGGCGGCTGGTAAGATGCCGCCTTTTTCATGGCCTGTGCCGGCCTCTTCGCGGGTAAACCCGCTCCTACAGGGGGATCACCAACTGGTGTATCGCCACCCGGTGTTTCACCAACCGGTGTAGGAGCGGGTTTACCCGCGAAAGGGCCGGCACAGGTATCGCGCATCCAGGAGCCCCACCGCATGCCCCCGCATCACCCCCGCCTGCCCCTGAGCCTGCTCAGCCTGGGCCTGGCCCTGCAGTGCCCCTCTGTGTTTGCCGAAGACAGCGTGATGCTGGCCCCGTTGCAGGTCTCCGACACATACGCCAATGATGGCTACCAGGCACGCCAGGCCGCGGTGGGCGGCTTCCAGCCCGCGCCACTGCTCGACACCCCCGCCTCCGTCAGCGTGTTCAGCCAGCAGTTGCTGGAAGACCGCCAGGTACGCAAGCTTAGCGAAGTGTTGCAAAGCGATGCCTCGGTCGGCGAAAGCTATGCCCCCATTGGCTACTACGAAAACTTCAACGTGCGCGGCTTCGAGCTGAACGCCGCCAGTAGCTATCGCATCAATGGCCAGACCATAGCCGGGGAGCAGAACGTAGCCCTGGAGAACAAGCAGCAGGTGGAATTGCTCAAGGGCCTGTCCGGGCTGCAGACCGGCGTGTCGGAGCCTGGCGGCTTGATCAACTATGTGACCAAGCGCGCCGAAAACATACGCAGCGTCACGGTATCGACCAACGAACAGGGCGAACGTTATCTGGCCACCGACCTTGGCGGCTGGTTCGGCAGCGAAAAGCAGTTCGGCCTGCGCGCCAACCTGGCCCATGAAGACATCCGCACCTACGTCGACCACGCTGACGGCAAGCGCGACTTCGCCTCGCTGGCATTCGACTGGCAGATCAACCCGGATGCCACCCTGCAGCTGGATGCCGAGTACCAGCATCGCGAACAGGCGTCGGTGCCGGGTTACCAACTGCTCGGAGGCACTGAAGTGCCCCACGGCATCGACCCGGAAGACCGCCTGGCCTACCAGCATTGGGCAAAGCCCGTGCAGAACGACTCGCTGAACCTGGGCGGGCGCTTCGAATACCGCCTCAACGATACCTGGACCGGCACCTTGAGCGCCTCCCGCAGCAAAGTGGTGATCGACGACTACAGCGCGTTTGCCTGGGGTTCGAGCGAGGGTGCGTTTTTCGGCAGCAATGGCGACTACGACATCTATGACTTCCGCAGCCCCGACGATACCCGCCGTACCGACGAGGCACAGGCCATGCTCAACGGGCACTTCGATGCGCTGGGCGTGGGGCATGAGTTGACCGTGGGTACCAGTGCTCAGCGACGCACACTGGATCAGCGCCCCAGCTATATGGAATGGGTCGGTACCGGCAACATCAACACCGGCGCCCCTGCATTCGACCCGTCCGACAAACCCGTAGGCGCCAGCGAACGCCGACTGGACAGCCGTCAGTACGGCTTGTTCGTCAGCGACCGCATCAGCTTCAACGAGCAATGGCAGACCGTGCTGGGCGCCCGCGAAGTGCGCCTGGATGAAAAGACCTGGGACGAGAACGGCGTAGCCGGGCGCCGTACCCGCCAATACGAACTGCTGCCCAATGCTGCAGTTATCTATAAGCTGCAGCCGAACACCACTGTATATGCGAGCTACGCCAAAGGGCTGTCTGCAGGCGGTACCGCACCATTTTCCGCTGAGAACAGGTTCGAGATCTTGGCGCCCACCACCTCCCGCCAACTGGAACTGGGCCTCAAGCACGACTGGCAAGGCCTGAGCCTGAGTGCCGCACTGTTCCAGATCCGACAGGCTTACCAGTACGCGCGCCCGGACGGCACCGGCAACTTCACCTACGTGCAGCAAGGCCAGCAGAAAAATACCGGCCTGGAACTGGGCGCCAGCGGCCGGGTGACCCCGAACCTGCAGGTACAGGCCAGTGCGGCAGCCATTCGGGCACGGGTGCAGAACAGCGGTACCGAAGCCTATGAAGGGCACCAGGCGATCAACGTGCCTAAATTCCGGGCGGCGCTGCATGCGGAATATACCCTGCCGGTTCCAGGGTTGGCGCTGCTGGGCGGGGCGCGGTACAGCGCCAGCAAATATGCGAGCCAGGCGGGCAATGTGGAGGTTGGCGGGTATACCGTGTTCGACCTGGGCAGCCGCTACCGTACACGTATTGCCGGGTATGACACGGTGCTGCGGCTGACGGTGGATAACGTGCTGGACAAGCGTTACTGGCGCGATGTGGGCGATTACCTGGGGGATAACTACCTGTTCCAGGGGGCACCGCGTACCGCTCGGCTTTCGGCTTCGATCAGCTTCTAGATTGCCGGGGCCGCTCTGCGGCCCTTTCGCGACACAAGGCCGCTCCCACAGGTGTGGACTGCTCCCAAGGGTTGGATTGGTGTCCAACTTCTTGGGGGCAGTCCAGGTGTACCCCGATTGCCTGTGGGAGCGGCCTTGTGTCGCGATGGGCTGCGCAGCAGCCCCAATGGCCTTGAAAACAAAAAGCCCCCGTGCTTTTCAGCGCGGGGGCTTTTTGTAGAATGTGGCGGTGAAGAAGGGATTTGAACCCTTGATACGATTTCTCGTATACACACTTTCCAGGCGTGCTCCTTCGACCACTCGGACACTTCACCGTTTCTCTTCAAGCCTTGCGGCCCGTCGAGGTGCGCTAATTTAGTGAAAGACGTTTCCTTTGGCAAGCATTTTTTTCAATTTTTTCATGTATTTGCACTTGGGCTGCCGTGAGCACTGACCGACCAGTCAGCCTTGCTGCTTTACCTCGCCCCTGGCGCTGGGTAACGTCGTCGCCACGCCAACAAAAGGACTCTGCCATGAGCGAGCTGATTACCTACCACGCCGAAGACGGCATCGCCACCTTTACCCTGAACAACGGCAAGGTCAATGCCATCTCGCCGGACGTCATCACTGCCTTCAATGCAGCGCTGGACCGCGCTACCGAGGAGCGTGCAGTAGTGATCATCACCGGGCAGCCGGGCATTCTGTCGGGCGGTTACGACCTCAAGGTGATGACCCGCGGCCCCCAAGAGGCCATCAGCCTCGTCACCGCCGGTTCCACCCTCGCCCGCCGGCTGCTGTCGCACCCGTTCCCGGTGGTGGTGGCCTGTCCCGGCAATGCCGTGGCCAAGGGCGCCTTCCTGCTGCTGTCGGCCGACTACCGCATTGGCGTCGAAGGGCCGTACAAGGTATGCCTGAACGAAGTGCAGATCGGCATGACCATGCACCACGCCGGCATTGAACTGGCCCGCGACCGCCTGCGCCGCTCGGCCTTCCACCGCTCGGTGATCAATGCCGAAGTGTTTGACCCGCAGGGTGCCGTGGATGCCGGCTTCCTCGACAAGGTGGTGCCTGCCGAGCAGTTGCAGGAAACGGCAATGGCCGCAGCGCGGGAGCTGAAGAAGCTGAACATGCTGGCGCACAAGAACACCAAGCTGAAAGTGCGCAAAGGGCTGCTGGAGGCGCTGGACAAGGCAATCGAGCTGGATCAGCAGCATATGGGCTAGCCGCACGGGCCCTTTCGCGTGTAAATCCGCAGTTCAACGGGCATGCGTAACCTGTGTAGGAGCGGGTTCACCCGCGAAAGGGCCGGAACAGTCATGCAGCCAGGTTTGCCCCAGCCAGTGTACACCCGTACACTGAAAGGCGAATGTCTGGTGTGAGTCGTACTATGCTTTATTCATTGCGTATGTTTCTGCTGGCGCTGCATTTTCTGGCCGCTGGCGCCGTGGGCCTGATCATTGGTCTGTGCCGCCCCTTCAACCCTGACAACAGCCGCGTTTTCGCCCGGCTCTACAGTTTGCCGGCCACCTGGCTGATGCGCATCAAGGTAAAGGCCGAAGTCGGCCCATTGTGGGACCACCCGCCCGGCTGTGTGATCGTGGCCAACCACCAGTCCAACTTCGATCTGTTCGTGCTGGGCCAAGTGGTGCCGCAGCGCACCGTCGCCATCGGCAAGAAGAGCCTGGGCTGGATCCCGCTGTTCGGCCAACTGTTCTGGCTGGGCGGCAACGTGCTGGTCGACCGCAAGAATGCCTATCAGGCGCGCAGGGCCATACAGAAGACCACCCGGGTTCTGCAGGACGACACCTCGATCTGGATTTTCCCCGAAGGCACCCGCAATCCCGGCGAGCACTTGCTGGCGTTCAAGAAAGGCGCGTTTCACATGGCCATCGAGGCCGGTGTACCGATCGTGCCGGTCTGCGTCAGCCGCTATGCAAGGCGCCTGAGCCTGAACAGCTGGCGCCAGCGCACGGTGATTGTGCGCTCGCTGCCGCCCATTGCCACGACGGGCATGACGCTGCAGGACCTGCCAGCGCTGATCGAGCAATGCCGGGGGCAAATGCAGCAGTGCATTGACCGCATGGAAAAAGAACTGGCCTGATCCGGGTTGCTCTCGAGCCGGGTACAGCCCAAGCTGTATCCGTGTTCAAACGAATAAGCGGACAACCATGGGTCGAGTCGTGGCATCGGCGGTGTACAGCGCCGGCAGGAAGGTCACCAACATCAGCATCGACGAAGGCAGCGAGTGGGCGCGCAAGCCGGGGCATTTCGTGTGGATCGGCCTGGAAGAGCCCAATGCCGAAGAGCTGGCCAACCTGCAGTCCCAGTTCAACCTGCACGAACTGGCCATCGAAGATGCCCTGGAAAAACACAGCCGACCCAAGCTGGAAACCTTCGGTGACGCGTTGTTCATCGTCACCTATTCGCCAGTGCGCCACGAAGGCAAACTGGAATTCATCGAAACCCATATCTTCGCGGGCAACGGCTACATCATCACCTGCCGCAACGGCCACTCCAAATCCTACGCCATGGTCCGCCAGCGCTGCGAGGCTCGGCCCCTGCTGCTGGAACATGGCGAAGACTTCGTGCTGTACGCCCTGCTCGACTTCGTCACCGAGAACTACCAACCGGTCAGCGAGGCCATTCATGGCGAGATCGAAGCGCTGGAGGAAAGCGTACTGGGCGGCTCGCTGCGGGAAGACGACATCCGCCGTCTGCACAGCCTGCGCCGCGACATCCTGCGCCTGCGCCGCTACGTGGCACCTCTGGTTGAAGTGAGCGAAGAACTGCAGCGCCTGAGCTTCCCGTTCATCGACAAGAACATGCGCCCGTACTTTCGTGATGTGCAAATTCACGTGACGCGACAGATGGAAGACTTGGCCGGCATCCGCGACATTGCCAGCCAGACGATCGAGATCGGCATGCTGCTGGAGTCGTCACGGCAAAGCATCGTGCAGCGCAAATTCGCAGCCTGGGCGGCGATTCTGGCATTCCCTACCGCGATTGCCGGGGTTTACGGGATGAACTTCCAGAACATGCCAGAGCTGAGCTGGCACTACGGTTACTTCGCGGTACTGGGTGTGATTGCGACGGGGTGTGCCGGGTTGTATGCCAGCTTCAAGAAATCGGGTTGGCTTTGATGGCCTCTTCGCGGGCGCGCCCGCTCCCACAGGTTGCGCACAGTGCTTGAAATTGTGCATCACCTGTGGGAGCGGGCGTGCCCGCGAAGGGTTGCCACCGATTAAGCGGCGCTGTCGCTGGCCTTTGACGGCTGCTGGATAAAGCGCAACATCCACTCCCCTACCAAATCCCCCTGGTGCTCGGTGGTCAGGCTGGCGACAGCCTTGTGATACACCTCGTCACCCAGGTATTCCTGCCGCGCATCGAGCAGTGCGCGGGAGTAGTCATGCACGAATTCCGGGTGGCCCTGGAAGCACAGCACCTGGTCGCGAATGTGATACGCCGCATTCGGGCAGAAATCGCTGGAGGCGATCACCGTAGCGCCTTCCGGCAGTTCGGTCACCTGGTCCTGGTGACTGATCAGCAAGGTCAGCTCCGACACCTCCGGGTCCATCCACGGCGCATGCGCCGCCAACGAGTAGCGATGAATACCCACGCCCCAGCCTTGCTCAGCCCGCTCGGCCTTGCCACCCAGGGTCAAGGCCAGCAACTGGTGGCCAAAACACACGCCCAGCAGCTTTTCACCGCGCTCGTACAACTTGAGCAGGTAGGCCTTTAGCGTCTGGATCCACGGGTCGGTACCGAACGAATCGGCCTTGCTGCCCGTCACAAGGTAGGCATCGAACTTTTCACTGTCGGCGGGATAGTCGCCGTGCATCACGTTGTACACACAAAATTCGGCGGCAATCGGCTGACGCGAGAAGAGCTGCTCGAACATCCTGCCGTAGCCCTGATATTGCGCCGTCAACTCCGGTCGCAGGACATCGGTTTCAAGGATGCAGATGCGTAACGACATAGGGGTAGTCCTGAACGACATGGGTGGGAATCTGCTGTAGAGACTGCCGCGAAAGGCACGTACAAGCAAGTAGGCTGCACTGACGAACGGTCACATTTCGTCGGCGCCTGCCGGGTACTTGCGCCACTGTCTAGATAGAGCGTGCCAGCTAGATAGCACTTAGCCTCATAGCCAGAGGAATGGTTTTAGTGAACGGTTAGAACAAAGGGTTCTCAAATATGGATAACGCACACCCTACTGTTGAAGGTATATCCACTTTCAAGAGGCAAGCAGTCCGGCGCCATGCAACGCCGCTGCGATCGACCCGAAGCGCGACAAGGAAGCCAACGGGTATTCAGGAATAACAACAAGAAGGCGGTCCGCCATGTT
The DNA here is from genome assembly GCF_900291005.1 of Pseudomonas sp. Kh14. Lineage (NCBI taxonomy): Bacteria > Pseudomonadati > Pseudomonadota > Gammaproteobacteria > Pseudomonadales > Pseudomonadaceae > Pseudomonas > Pseudomonas sp. Kh14. The sequence goes on along the minus strand of NZ_OLKJ01000018.1, from coordinate 12,436 downwards.
CAGACAATCGAAAATTCGCCAAGCTGGGCTCATTTTATTTGCCACCACGTTGCTGTTGATCTTGCCGAACCTGACACGTTTGTTTGGCTGACTGCGGCGGTGGCGCCAACGGGCAACGCACAGGTAACCTGCTGGCCTTGATGGTCGGAGATTGCCTATGCGCCACTGCCTTGCCCTGCTAGCGTTGGTCCTGAGCCTGCCATTGTCGGCGGCGCAACTGCACCTTGAACTGGGCTCTACAACGCGCCAGTGGAGCAGCGCCGAACTGCTTGGCCACCCTGAGGCCCAGGACATCAGTATCGAGCAGGACGTATCCTACAAACGCCCCATGCACTATCGGGCGGTGCCGCTGGCCACGCTGCTGGAAGGGGTGAGCGCCCGCGATCACCTGCAGGCCGTGGCGCTGGATGGCTTTGCCGCCGAAATGCCCGCTGCGCAATTGCTGCAGCCAGGTCCAGCACGGGCCTGGTTGGCCGTGGAAGACCCAGGCAAGCCGTGGCCGCCACTGGGTCAAGGCAAGCCAAGTGCCGGGCCGTTCTACCTGGTATGGACTGCGCCGCAGGCCAGCGGGATCCGCCCTGAACAGTGGCCATTCCAGATCGCCACCCTTCGCAAGCTGGCCCCGGTGGATCAGCGGTTTCCTGCGCTGCTACCCGACCCGATGCTGCCAACCGACAGCCCGGTGCGTCAGGGCTTTGCCCTGTTCCAGCAGAATTGCCTGGTATGTCACCGGTTGAACGGTGCGGGAGATGGGCAGGTGGGGCCGGACTTGAATGTGCCGTATAACCCGACCGAGTATTTTCAGCCGGTTTATTTACGCAAGTTGATACGCGACCCGCAAAGCCTGCGGCGGTGGCCGCAGGCGAAGATGCCGGGGTTTGCCGAAAGTGTGTTGAGTGAACAGGAATTGGATGCGCTGCTGGCCTATTTGGGGCACATGGCAGCGCGTAAGCCTTGAGGGCCTCTTCGCGGGTTAACCCGCGAAGGGGCCAACACAAAACTGTCAGGCCGTGAGCCGCTCGTGCTTGACGCCCCACCCTTCCACCTCCCCCCCATACGGTGTCACCAACTGCTCGAAGGCCTCTTCAAAGTCGCCAATCCCGCCATGGGTGGCGTACATGACCTTGCTCAGTTCCAGGTGCCAGGCACCGTCGCCCAGCTCCTTCACCTGGGCATTGAGCGATTCCCCGCGAAACTGCCCGGCTGCACGACGGGCCCCTGCTTCGTCCGGGAATACGGCATAGAACTCGATAGGGTGGATCTGGGTGAAGTCGAAACCGCCTGCTTTCATCTGGCGCAGGACGTTGCTGCTGATATCGTCGTTCTGGCTGCTCATGAATCGTCCTCCTGAATAAAGCAATGGATAGACTTTCCGTGCACTACGCACCTGCCGGCAACGGCCGGGCAGTTCGAGCTGATGCAAGACGCGAATTATTGAGGCGGCGCCAACCCACAGAACAGGTAGGCCCTCCACCAGCGTAGCGCCTGCCAAGGCACCACGCAAACGTGTGGTTCAGGGTACTTCGTGAATGCTGGTGATGGTCACACCGCTATGCTCTTTGAGCCAGCGTGCGGTCGGGGAGATGATACGGTCCTGGAAGTCGTTGAGGTCCAGCTCGTCCATCACCGGAAACAGGTGTGAGCGGATGGCCCGCGCAACGTCTTCCTCGCTGGGGCAATGCTCGGCATGCAACAGCAATGTGGACGGTTCGCCCTTCTGGTCGGCAAAAATGACTTCCCACTCTTTCATTGAACGGACCCTCTCAGTCAACGAACACCAGGTGTGTGATGCCTGAATAACTGACCTTGGGGCGGGGATAATGTTCAGTCCGGGAAAATTGTGCGGGGCCCATTCGCAGGCTTGCCCGCGCCCACAGGGCCAGCACGAGGTTCGAACCCTGTGCAAGCCTGTGGAAGCGGGCAAGCCCGTGAATGGGCCGCAACGCGGCCCCGGTTTACTTCGGTGTGCCGTGCACTACGCCAGCGGTGTTATCCAGCAGGCTCTTGGTCGCCGTCTGGATATACGCTTCCAGCTTCTTGAGCATTTCCGGCTGGTCCGGGCTTTCGATCAGTTCGGCCTTGAACTCGCTGCCCAACTGGTAGCGGTACATCCGCGGGCTCATGTCCTTGGACTCGATCAGGATACGGTCACCCTGCACCAGCCCGACAATCTGCTCGCTGCCCGACGGCTTGATCATGCCCACGCCTTGGTCACCCTCGGGCAGGTTGAGCAGGTCACGCCCCCAGCACTGGTGGCGAGCCTTGCCACCCAGGCGGCCCATGATGGTCGGCACGATGTCGACCTGGGTACCCACGGTGTGGTTCACCGCACCGAATTTCTCCTGAATGCCCGGGGCAATCAGCAGCAGCGGCACGTTGAAGCGGCCCAGGTCCAGCTCGGTAACCTGCTGGTGGTTGCCAAAGCCATGGTCACCGACGATGACGAACAGGGTGTCCTTGAAGTAAGGCTCCTTACGCGCCTTCTCGAAGAACTGGCCCAGCGCCCAGTCCGAATAACGCATGGCGGTCAGGTGCTCGTCCAGACGGCCCTGGCCGGTAACCTTCTCTACCGGCAAGTCCTTCGGCAGGGCATACGGCGTGTGGTTGGACAGCGTCTGCAGCAGCGCGTAGATCGGCTTCTTGCCATCGTGCTTGGCCAGCTCTTCGTTGCCGCGGTCGAACATGTCCTGGTCGGATACACCCCAGGTCGGGTCGGAGAACACCGGGTTGACGAAGTCATTACGACCGATGAAGGTGGTCATCCCCTGGTTGCCGAAGAACCCGGACTGGTTGTCCCAGGCAAAGTCGCCGTTGTAGACGTACACGTCGTCGTAGTCACGGGCGCTGAGCAGGGCCGGCAGGCCCGACAGCTTATGGCCGCCTTCCGGGGTCTGCATCAGGTATTCGAAACCTGGCAGGTTGGGGAAGCAGGCCATGGTGGCGAACATGCCCTGGTGGGTATGGGTGCCGTTGGAGAAGAAGCGGTCGAACAGCAGGCCTTCTTTGGCCAGCTTGTCGAAGTACGGGGTGATGTTGTTGGGGCTGCCCAGCGCACCTACCGAGTGGCCGGCGAAGCTTTCCATCAGGATCACCACCACGTTCTTGATCGGCAGGGTACGGTCAGCTGGCGGCACAAAGTCGCGGCGGATGGCGGCTTCGTCGGCGTCGACCAGTGTATCGTGGGCGGTCAGCAGTTGCTCACGCACACTTTGCGTGGCCACGTCCTGCTGCAGGACTGGCTTCCAGATGTTGGCACGGTCCTCGCCAAAGCGGCTCTTGGCGGCGTCGATCAGGGTCAGGGTGCCGTTCAGGCCCAGCTGGTTGACGAAGTTGGAGTCAGTGGTAAAGGCATCACCCCAGCGCATCGGTGGGCCCTGGCGCAGGGTGCCACGGGCAGCGGCCACGGCCACCAGCAAGATCACCATGAATACCGCCAGGCGCTTGTACCACGGGGCAACGCGGTGCAGGCCTTCGGCGCGGGTAGCGCGATCGATACCTTTGAACAGCAGGCTCAGCAGCCAGGTACCGAAGGCCCAGGCCAGCAGGTAGCGGACCACCGGGAAACCGTACCAGAGCATGCTCATGACGGTTTTCGGGTCTTCCTTGATGTACTGGAACACCAGGCCGTTGAGGCGCTGGTGGAACTCGCGGTAGAAGTCCATTTCCATCAGGCCGAGGAACATCACCACGCTCGAAGCGAGGGTCAGCCAGAAACGGAACACGCCACGCCGGGCCATGGCCCAGGGGCTGAGCATGGCCAGCAGCAGTGGGATGCTGATGTACACCACCACCCGCAGGTCGAAGCGCAAGCCGTTGAGGAAGCCTTCGGCGACCGTCGAATAAGGGGTATCGCCGACCATGTCGTTGTTGTAGGCCAGCAGCGCCAGGCGCACCAGGCTGAGCATCAGCATGATCACCAGGCCACTGAGCAGCGTGTAGGCCAGGTGGGATTTCAGGGTCGGCGAAAATGACGTTCGCGCGCCCTGTTGCTTCAAGGCGTCGGAGTTAGCCATGAATGGGAAGGTCCTAGGATTGCGGTTTGCGAAGAGGCGATGGCGCTAGGCCAACGCAGCATTATGCGGGTGCGGATTCTCTTTAAACCAATGTGAAAATTTTGTCACGGCCCCATTACTGGCTATGTCAGTACCGCGCCTAGAGCCGCACATTTCCCCGCGGCCCGGCAATCGCCCAGATCACCAGCCCCACCACCGGCAGCAAGGCGATCAACAAGATCCACAACACCTTGATGCCCACCTCGCTGCCACTCTTGATCACGTTGAGAATGGCCCAGATATCCAGCGCCAGAATGATCAGCCCGACCAGGCTGTTGAAGGTAGATCCCATATCTGAATTCCTGTCCAGAGGCTTTGCTGCACAGCATAGTCAGCTATCGCGCCAATAGAAGGGAATCCTTGGCGGATGTCGCAGGTCCCTCGGTAGACTGACTGCATTCACTGATTCGAGGTTCGCATGCCGCCCACCCACAGCCAAAGCGCCGCCCCATCTTCACTGCTGCAGGCCTGGCGCCAGCAGGTTACCGATACTCCCTGGCTCAGCGCCGGCCTTGGGCTGAGCCTGCTGGCGGTGTGCGTGCTGCTGGCCGCCAGCCTCTGGAACGCGGTGAACGGCGACCATGCCGACAACCTGCACCTGGCCATGCTGGGCGGGTTGTCCGGCTTTGGCGCCACCGCACTGGGCGCCGTGCTGGCGGTAGTACTGCGCGATGTCAACGCGCGTACCCAGGATGTGATGCTGGGCTTTGCTGCCGGCATGATGCTGGCCGCCAGCTCGTTTTCGCTGATTCTGCCGGGCCTGGAGGCTGCCCGCGAGATCACGGGCAACGGCCCGGCCGCTGCGTTTACCGTGGTGCTGGGCATGAGCCTGGGTGTGCTGCTGATGCTGGGCCTGGACCGCTTCACCCCGCATGAACACGAAAGCACCGGCCCGTGCGGGCCCGAAGCCGAGCGCATCAGCCGGGTGTGGCTGTTCGTGCTGGCGATCACCCTGCACAACCTGCCTGAAGGCATGGCGATTGGCGTGAGCTTTGCCAATGGTGACATGAACATCGGCCTACCGCTGACCAGTGCCATCGCCATCCAGGACATCCCCGAGGGGCTGGCCGTGGCACTGGCCTTGCGCGCCACCGGGCTTTCTAACCTGAAGGCCGCGTTGGTGGCGATAGGGTCGGGCCTGATGGAGCCGCTAGGGGCGGTGATCGGGCTGGGTATTTCTACCGGCTTTGCCCTCGCCTACCCGATCAGCATGGGGCTGGCGGCGGGGGCGATGATCTTTGTGGTCAGCCACGAGGTGATCCCCGAAACCCACCGCAACGGGCACCAGACAGCGGCGACCTTGGGGTTGATGGGCGGGTTTGCGGTGATGATGTTTCTCGATACCGCGCTGGGCTGAGGCTGAACACCGGCCTGGTGTCGCGAAAGGGCCGCGAAGCGGCCCCGGCATTATTTGCATCGACGCTGAAATCCCGGGGCTGCTGTGCAGCCCTTTCGCGACACAAGGCCGCTCCCACAGGGACTGCGCCAGGCTTTAGATGTGGACGGCGACTTTCAGGGCTTCCAGCGCCGGTTCGACCTTGATGCCCAGCGCTGCCCCCAGCTCCATTACCCGTGCCAGGTCCTGCTGCCCCACCATGACCATCTGCAGCTCGTCATCGAGCAACTGGCTGAAGTTGAGCAGCACATAACCACCCGCCTCCTTGTTCAGCGCGCCCATCTGTACCTGGATACGGTTGAGCGCGGTCAGTGGCTCGGTACGGGCCAGTTGCTTGGGCTTGAGGGTAAACGGCACGCTGTTGTCGAACGAGTCGCTGATCTGCTGGAACAGCTCCAGATAGCTGTCGGCCTGGAACACCACGGTATCCGGCAGGCTGCCCAGCACCACCCATTCGCCCAAAGGAATCGGGAAAGTGTCGTCGTAGTTGATGTCGGGGTTGGCGGCCAGAAAGGCGACAGGGTCGGCGTAGGCTTGGGCGGCCTCGTCGGCGATACGCTCGATGTCTGCCTCACGCATGCAGCCGGCGCCAATGAGGCTGATGAATTCGAGCAACTGAGTTTTCATGAAAGGGGGCCTGCGACGGGTGAAAAGTCGCCAAGGATAGCCGCAAATGCCCCCCGGCGGTTAGCCGGCCAGCGCTTGCAAGCGCGCGGCGGTGTCTGCTGCGCCCATGGTTTGCGCCGCCATCAGGGCAGTGATGCCGCGGGCATCCTGGTGCGCCGGGTTGGCCCCTTGTGCCAGCAGGTAGTCGAGGATTTCGCTGCGATTGAACATGGCCGCCAACATCAGCGCGGTGCGACCGTCCTGCGCGGCGGCATCCACCGGCACGCCATGCTCCACCAGCAGGCGAATCATCGCCAGGTCCCCTTTGAACGCAGCACCGGCAATCGGCAGCTGGCCGTTGTCGTTGGCAATCAGCGGATCGGCACCTTGCGCCAGCAGCACCCGCACCGCCTCGTGGTGGCCGTGGTAGCTGGCCAGCATCAGCAAGGTATCGCCCTTGTGATTACGCAGGTTGGCCGGCAGGCCGCTGGCAAGCAGGCGCCAGAGCATGTCGGCGTCGCCCTGACGGGCACGTTCGAACACCTGCTCGGCGAACGCAGCGGTTTCGTCGTCGGTCATTGTGGCAGGTGCGGCTTGGCTGGACATAGGGAACCTCCTGGCATAATTGATGGCCCAAGTGTTCGTCAGGCATGCCATTGCGGTCAAAGGTTCAGATTCTATAAGGCCGATAGGCAAACCCTGACCCGTGCAAAATGCACTGTGCAAAATGCACGACCGTGCAGCCTGCACGATGCCGCTTCTGCAAATTCACCGTAACTGACTGTTTTTACTAGATTTTTTGCCAACCAGGATTCTGGCACGGTCACTGCAACCATCAACTCATGTCTGCCACACACCAGCCAGGAGTTGATATGGACCTCATCCAGCAAAAGTTCGCATCGGTATTTTCGGCCTATCAGGTGAATACCAAAGCCCGGCCCGATGGCGGTGTACTGCTTACCCTGCGCGCAGCGGATGGCAAGGTTACCCGCCGGGTGCTGACCTATGGGCAATTGCACAGTGCCGAACAGCTGTCCTGGGCGATCAGTGCCATCCGTCGTGATCTGGCTGAAGAGGCCAGTGAGTTGCCGGTCATCTCGATGCTGCAGAGCCAGCAGCGGTTTGCCTTGCCGACGTACCGCTGAGGGGTGTATTGCCTGAACTGGCCTCTTCGCGGGTAAACCCGCTCCTACATTGACTGCGCGATGCCTAAGGGCGGCGCAACCAATGTAGGAGCGGGTTCACCCGCGAAGAGGCCGGCAATGCCATTACAACTCGTCGATCCCCAGAAACGCCCGCGCCGTCACATCCCCGGTAAACCGCGCCTGCATGCCCTGCTCGCTGCCATACAAGCGCAACGCCAGGCAAAACGGTGTATCACCCAACTCAACCCAACGCCGCGTCCCGGCCGGCACCAGCAGCTGGTCACCCTTCTCGCACAGCACCGAATACACCCAGTCCCCCAGCCGCAGGCCAACCTGCGCCCGCCCGCTGACCACGGCGAACAGCTCGTCGGCATCATGCACATGCTCATCACGCACATCGACCTGGGCCGGGTCTTCACCGTCGCGGTTGAGCAGCGCGAAGGCCTTGCTGCCATGCGCCGTCATCAACTCATCCAGGTACACGCGGCAAACATCCAGCACCTCGTCCTGGGCCGTGCCCGGGCGCACCCGCAGGCCAGGGTCGGCATGCACAAAGCGCACGCCCTGCTCGGCCAACGTAGCGGCGATGTCGTCGTGGTGAGTCAGCACCTTGTTCGGCAGTGCCGGGCTGGCGGGGTGGAAAACGCTGAGAATGCTCATCAGGGGCGGGTCCTGGTCGGTTGCGAACAAAGGGCAATGATAACGGCTGCGGCCAAGGCTGCGGCACTGGCCATACCAAAGGTGAAGGTGGGGCCCAGCAGCTTCCAGCTGTAGCCTGAGTACAGCGCCCCCAGCGCACCGCCGGTCCCCGACAGCGCTGCGTAAAGCGCCTGGCCCTGGCCCTGCTGGCGAGCGCCGAAGCTGGCCTGGACGAAGGCGATGCTGGCGGCGTGGAAGCAGCCGAAGGTGGCCGCGTGCAGCAGCTGGGCGAAGATCAGTACTGCCGGCTCCTGCGCCAGGTTACCTAGCAGCAGCCAGCGCAATGCCGCCAGCAGGAAGCTGACCAACAACACGCGCTGCACGCTGAAACGGGCGAACAGGCGGCTCATGACCATGAACATCAGCACCTCGGCCACCACCCCAAGCGCCCATAGAAGGCCGATGGCACCGCGCGTATAGCCCAAGTGCTCCAGGTGCAGGGTAAGGAAGGTGTAATAGGGCCCGTGACTGAGCTGCATCAAGGCCACGCACGCGTAGAACGCGATCACCCCCGGGGCACGCAACTGCTGCAGAAAGCCCCCCGTGCCGCTGCGCCCACCCTGCTCCACCGGCTGGGCATTGGGCACCCACAGGCTGGCGGCGACGATACCGGCCATGATCGTGACCAGCGCCACCGGGTAGATGTCCAGGCTCAACCATTCGAACAAGCGGCCCAGGCCAACCACGGTGAGGATGAAACCGATCGAACCCCACAGACGTACCTGGCTGTAGCGCGACGTCTGCCCGTGCAGGTGGGCCAGGGTGATGACCTCGAATTGCGGCAGCACCGCATGCCAGAAGAACGCGTGCAGGGCCATCACCAGCGCCAGCCAGGCGTAGCTTTTGCCGAAGAAGATCAGGGCGAAGGTGGCCAGGGTGCACAACGCGCCAAGGCGGACGATCAACAGCCGCTGGCCCGTGCGATCGCCCAGCCAGCCCCACAGGTTGGGGGCGACGCAGCGCATCAGCATGGGGATGGCCACCAGCTCGCCGATGCGCGCCGGGGAAAAGCCCAGGTGGTCGAAGTACAGCGCCAGGAAAGGTGCGGTGGAGCCCAGCAGGGCGAAGTAGAACAGGTAGAAGCTGGACAGGCGCCAGTAGGGGATGGGTTGCATGGGGTGGCCTTGTGGGGACCTGGGCCGGCCTCTTCGCGGGTGAACCCGCGCCTACGCGGATCCACCCTGTCACTGCACCTGAGGGCAGTGATATCCCAATGTAGGAGCGGGTTTACCCGCGAAGAGGCCGGTGCAGTTGGATCAGCGCTGGCCCAGCACCGGGGTATTCACTTGCACATCGGCATTCTGCGCACGGTGGCGCAGCAGGTGGTCCATCAACGCGATGGCCATCATCGCCTCGGCAATCGGCGTGGCACGGATGCCCACGCACGGGTCGTGGCGGCCTTTGGTGATGACGTCCACCGGGTTGCCATCGACATCGATCGAGCGGCCCGGGGTGGTGATGCTGGAAGTGGGCTTCAGTGCCAGGTGGGCAACGATCGGCTGGCCCGAGGAAATACCGCCCAGAATGCCGCCCGCGTTATTGCTGAGGAAGCCTTCCGGGGTCAGCTCGTCCCGGTGCTCGGTGCCGCGCTGGGCCACACTGGCGAAGCCGGCGCCGATTTCCACGCCCTTGACCGCATTGATGCTCATCAGCGCATGGGCCAGCTCTGCATCCAGGCGGTCGAAGATCGGTTCGCCCAGCCCGGGCATCACGCCTTCTGCGACCACGGTGATTTTTGCGCCCACCGAATCCTGGTCTCGGCGCAGCTGGTCCATGTAGGCTTCCAGCTCAGGTACTTTGTCCGGATCGGGGCTGAAGAAGGCGTTCTGCTCCACCGACTCCCAGGTTTTGAACGGGATTTCGATCGGGCCCAGCTGGCTCATGTAGCCACGCACGGTGATGCCCTGGGTGGCCAGGAACTTCTTGGCGATAGCGCCGGCGGCCACGCGCATGGCGGTTTCACGGGCAGAGCTGCGGCCGCCGCCGCGGTAGTCGCGGATACCGTACTTGTGGTGGTAGGTATAGTCGGCGTGGGCCGGGCGGAACAGGTCCTTGATGGCCGAGTAGTCCTTGGACTTCTGGTCGGTGTTGCGGATCAGCAGGCCGATCGAGCAACCGGTGGTGCGGCCTTCGAACACGCCGGAAAGGATTTCCACCTCGTCGGCTTCCTGGCGCTGGGTGGTGTGCCGGCTGGTGCCGGGCTTGCGCCGGTCAAGGTCGTGCTGCAGGTCGGCGAGGGAAATTTCCAGGCCCGGAGGGCATCCATCGACAATGGCGACCAACGCCGGGCCATGGCTCTCGCCAGCGGTGGTGACAGTGAACAGCTTGCCGTAGGTATTGCCGGACATGGACGCTCCGCGAAATCTGCCAGAAATGGGTGAAAGCGGCAGTATACAGATGCTTTGATCGCCTGTGCGGGCCTCTTCGCGGGCATGCCCGCTCCCACAGGATCACCACAGATCCGAATGCTGTGAAATACCTGTGGGAGCGGGCGTGCCCGCGAAAGGGCCGAACCTGCCATTCGCTTCCCAGAACCTTCCCGCCAACAGTGGGTCAAACCCACATCTCCCCATGTAGTACCGCATGATGTCGCGCCTCGTCGCCTTGCTCTTCCTGCTGTGCACTGGCCTGGCCCAGGCCGCCGCCCCCACTGTACTGCAACGCCCGATCGACCTGGACACCGGCCAGGGCGTGCTGCACGGCAGCCTGCTGCTGCCGCAACAGGCCACCCCGCCGCCAGTGGTGCTGATCATCGCCGGTTCCGGCCCCACCGACCGTGACGGCAACAACCCGGCGTCGGGCCGGGTCGACAACCTCAAGCGCCTGGCCCTGCTGCTGGCCAACGAACACATTGCCAGCGTGCGTTACGACAAACGCGGGGTGGCCGCCAGCCAGCCGGCCACGCCTGACGAGCGTGACCTCAGCGTGGAGCGCTACGTGGCCGATGTGGTCGCCTGGAGCCACAAGCTCAAAGCCGACCCGCGCTTCGGCCCGCTGATCCTGATTGGCCACAGCGAAGGCGCACTGATTGCCAGCCTGGCCGCCGAGCAGGCTGGCGCCAGCGCAGTCATCACCCTGGCCGGCAGCGGCCGGCCGTTGGCCGAGGTGCTGCACGAACAACTGGCCCAGCGCCTGCCGCCCGCGCAACTGGCCAGTGGCAGCGCCCTGCTCGACCGCCTGCAGGCCGGGCAGACCAGCCTGGATGTGCCAGCGCCGCTGCGCCAGGTGTTTCGCCCCAGCGTGCAGCCGTACCTGATTTCGCTGTTCCAGCAAAACCCGGCAGCAGCCTTTGCCCGCCTGCCCATGCCCGCGCTGATCGTGCAGGGGCGCAACGACGTGCAGGTGGACGTGGCCGACGCCCAACGGCTGAAAGCGGCCAAGCCAGATGCACAACTGGTCCTGATCGATGGCATGAACCACATGCTGCGCATCAGCCCCAAGGGCATGAGCCAGCAGCGCGACAGCTACCTCAACCCCGAGCTGCCGCTGGCGCGCGAGCTGGGCGAGCGAATTGTGACGTTCATCCAGCATTTGCCTTCGGCGTAAGTCAAACAGGCTCAGGTCTCAGCCATGCCTGCCGATACAGCAGGCATAGCTGAGGACAAGCCCTGATGACCACCTCCCCCACCGCCGTCGAGCCGGCCGAAGAACCCCAGGAAATCCCCGCCCTGCCCTGGGCCGAGCTGACCGCCGAGCATTTCCAGCTGCTGCGCCTGGCAGCACTGCCGACCGACCGCAGCACCGGTGCACGGCCGCTGCGTTTTGTGCAGTTCGGCTATGCCGAGCGCCATGACAAGGCACACAGCCTGCTGCGCATGGAAATCCAGTTGCCTGGGCAGAAAGTGCACAAAGAGCAGAACCGCCTGGACATCCGCGTCGACCATGCCGAGCGCCTGGTGCGTATTGGCAATGAACATGGCCTGCAACTGGAACCGGTAAACCGTGGCATCGGCCGTTTCATGCTGGCCCAGGCCGCACAGTGGTTGCAGCGCAAGTGGTCGCACTACCGGGTGGAAGGCATGGCGCTGCCGAGCAAGGACGCCCTGAACGAGGACTCACGCCTTCGCCGTGACCAGTGCTTGCGCGGGGTGGGTATCGAGGTGCAGTACGAGGACAGCCAGCACCTGAAGGGCCGCACCGCGGATATGACGGTGGGCCAGCTCAAGGCCGCCTGGAGCAGCGAGCGCCTGCAGCGGGTAGAGATTCTGGATGCCGCCAACCTGCTGCAGCAGGCCGACCAGCAACTGCAGGAAAAGGAAGGGCAACTGCGCGAGCGGGATGAGCGCGTGGCCAAATACCAGCGCGAAGACGGCGGATTGCGTTTCACCATTACCTGCCTGGTGGCGTTTACCGTGTTCCAGGCAGGGCTGTTGATCTGGATTGCAACCCGCTAAGACCGCATCAGCCGGTGGAGATTGGGGCCGCTTCGCGGCCCATCGCGACACAAGGCCGCTCCCACAAGGTGGACTGCCCCCAAGAAGTTGGACACTAATCCAACCCTTGGGGGATCTATGGGTAAGTACACCGAGCAATTCAAT
>NZ_OLKJ01000017.1:0-51691 GCF_900291005.1 Pseudomonas sp. Kh14 | reverse complement strand
ACTCAATGGCCTGAGCCCTGTGGAATACAGGGCTCAGGCTGCAGCTTAAAACTGTCCAACTTTTGGGGGGCAGTCCAAGGTATCGCGATCAATCTGTGGGAGCGGCCTTGTGTCGCGATGGGCTGCAAAGCAGCCCCAAATAGCCTAAACGCGGGCCTTGAACAATTCCTGATGCTGGCGGCACTGCTCGGCGGTGAGCATGAACACCCCATGCCCGCCACGCTCGAATTCCAGCCAGGCAAAGTCCACCTCGGGGTACAACGCCTCGACATGCACCTGGCTGTTGCCCACTTCAACAATCAGCAAACCCTTCTCGGTCAGGTGGTCAGCCGCTTCGGCCAGCATCCGCCGTACCAGGTCCAGGCCGTCGCTGCCGCAGGCCAGGCCTAGTTCGGGCTCATGGTGGTACTCGGCCGGCATGTCGTCGAAGTCTTCGGCGTCGACATACGGCGGGTTGGACAGGATCAGGTCGAAACGCTGCCCCGGCAAACCGCCAAAGCCATCGCCCTGCACGGTGTACACGCGCCCGTCCAGGCCATGGCGCTCGATGTTCTGGTTGGCCACTTCAAGGGCCTGGAACGACAGGTCGGCCAACACCACCTCGGCCTCCGGGAACACGTCGGCGGCGACGATGCCGATGCAGCCCGACCCCGTGCACAGGTCCAGAATGCGCGCCGGCTCGCTGGCCAGCCACGGCTCGAAACGTTTTTCGATCAGCTGGCCAATGGGCGAACGCGGCACCAGCACCCGCTCGTCGACGATGAACGACATGCCGCAGAACCAGGCCTCGCCCAGCAGGTAGGCGGCCGGTACACGCTCTTCGATACGGCGCTTGAGCAGGTGCTGAAGGCGTACTCGCTCGTCGTCCTCGAGCATGCAATCCAGGTAGCTGTCGGCCACCTCCCATGGCAGGTGCACCGCACCCAGCACCAGCAGGCGGGCTTCGTCCCAGGCGTTGTCGGCACCGTGACCGAAGAACAGGTCATGCTCGTGGAAGCGGCTGACCGCCCAGCGGATGTAGTCGCGCAGCGTGCGCAGACGGGATGTGATCACGGGGTACTCCTATTTTCAGACCGGACAAAAGTCTAACAGCCCCACCCACACATTTGTTCCTTTGCCTTGCCCAAAGGCTAGCCACAGGCCAGTAACTACGCCGCTTGCGTTGTCAACCATTCCCATTGGCGCCAAGGCAGGGGAGAATAGGTATACAAAAGCCCTATCCAAGGAGCCCTTGATGTCCGTTCCAACCACGATGTTTCGCCTCACTGGCCGCGACTATCCGCCGGCCAAGCTGAGCCACGCCAGCCTGATCATCATCGATGCACAAAAGGAGTACCTCAGTGGTCCCCTGAAGCTGTCGGGCATGGACGAGGCCGTGGCCAACATCGCCAGGTTGCTCGACGCCGCCCGTAAGAGCGGCCGTCCGATCATCCATGTTCGCCACCTGGGCACTGTTGGTGGCCGCTTCGACCCCCAGGGGCCGGCTGGCCAGTTCATTCCGGGGCTGGAGCCGCTGGAAGGTGAAATCGTCATCGAAAAACGCATGCCCAACGCGTTCAAGAACACCAAGCTGCACGAAACATTGCAGGAGCTGGGCCACCTGGACCTGATCGTCTGTGGTTTCATGAGCCATTCCAGCGTCAGCACCACCGTTCGCCGCGCCAAGGACTATGGTTATCGGTGCACCCTGGTAGAAGACGCGTCGGCCACCCGCGACCTGGCATTCAAGGACGGCGTCATTCCGGCCGCGCAGATTCACCAGTGCGAAATGGCCGTGATGGCTGACAACTTCGCTTGCGTCGCACCCACCGCCAGCCTGATCTGAGCGGCTTGCAGGACCGCCCGGCAGCCGGGCGGAACCCGATGGGCAGCAGCAGGTCGAATTCCGGATATCCACCGAGGAGAGCGGAATGAAGCTTAAAGGCAGTTTCGACGCCAAGCGCCTGCGCCCGCGCGAACCGCGTAACTGGGGCGCCCGCCTGGCGGCCGGCCTGTCGGCCCTGCTGGCGACGCTGGGCGTACTGCTGGCCATGGCCGGCGTCGCCGGCCTGCTGGGCAACTACCCTGCCCTGCAGGAACTCAACGCCAACAAACCGTTGTCCAGCATCCTCACCGTGGCTGGCTTGTTGTTGCTGTGGCTGGGTGTGCGTTTCTGGCGGCGCAGCCGTATCCGCTTGCGCCGCGGGCGGGAGCTTAACCTGTCGCCGCACCTGATGAAGAAGCACGATTGATGGTTTTGCGTAACCTGTGCGGGCCTCTTCGCGGGTAAACCCGCTCCTACAGGTACCCCGCCGCCTTCAGGCTCTGTGACATCCCCGTAGGAGCGGGTTTACCCGCGAAGAGGCCCGCACAGGCTGCACACGGCCCCACAGTCGCGTAAACTACGCCGCCTACGTGGAGGCATCATGCAAGACGACGATTTTTCCCTGTTCAAGGCCGAAGTGCGCGGCGTAAAGCCGATCCGCCACGACCGTGCCGACGTCGGCAAGCCCAAGGCCGACCGCCAGAAGCTGGCCGGCCTGCGCCAGGCGGCGACCGTGCGCAGTGACAAGGCTTTGGTCATCGATGGCATGTCCGACCAGTTCGTCATCGACGTAGGCGCCGAAGACGAGCTGATGTGGCGCCGCGATGGCGTACAGGAAGGCCAACTGCGCAAGCTGAAGCTGGGGCAGATTCCATTCGAGGGCAGCCTCGACCTGCACGGCATGACGGTGGAAAAGGCCCGCGAAACCTTGTGGGACTTCATCGCCGAAGCCACCAAACTGGAGGTGCGCTGCGTGCGGGTGACCCACGGCAAGGCCGCACGCCTGGACGGCAAGCGCCCGATGATCAAAAGCCACGTCAACACCTGGCTGCGCCAGCACCCGCAAGTGCTCGGTTTTGCCTCGTGCAGTGCCCGCCACGGCGGCACCGGCGCGGTGTATGTGATGCTGAAGCGAACCATGCTCGAAGGCCGCGACGAGTAACGCCGCGCTTGCAGCGCCGCCCTCACCGCCGTACCCTTCGTTTTTGCGATTTTTTCCCACAGGTAGATCCATGTCCCTGGAACAGAACTACACCGAGATCCTCAGCCAGATTGGCGAGGACGTCTCCCGTGAGGGCCTGCTCGACACGCCCAAGCGGGCTGCAAAGGCGATGAAGTACCTTTGCCGCGGTTATGAGCAAACACTGGAAGAAGTCACCAACAACGCTTTGTTCAGCTCTGACAACAGCGAAATGGTGCTGGTCCGGGACATCGAGCTGTATTCGATGTGCGAACACCACATGCTGCCGTTCATTGGCAAGGCACACGTTGCCTACCTGCCGAAGGGCAAGGTACTGGGCCTGTCGAAGGTGGCACGTATCGTCGACATGTACGCCCGCCGCCTGCAGATCCAGGAAAACCTCAGCCGCCAGATCGCCGAAGCCGTGCAGCAGGTAACCGGTGCTGCGGGCGTGGCCGTGGTGGTCGAAGCCAAGCACATGTGCATGATGATGCGCGGTGTCGAGAAGCAGAATTCGACCATGATCACCTCGGTGATGCTGGGTGAGTTCCGCGACAACGCCGCCACCCGTAGCGAGTTCCTCAGCCTGATCAAGTGATTGGTTGCTGGCCCCGAGCCGACCCTTCAGGGTCGGCTTTTGCATTTCAGGAGTTGCCCATGATCGTCAAAGCCCTGCGGGTTGGCCTCGGCCAGCTCATCGTCTTCGGTGACTGGATCAGCCGCCCGGCCAGGCGAAAGCGCGACCCCGCCGCCCAGGCCCGCATCGAGCAAGCGGCCAAGGGGCTGGCGCTGTACCAGTTCCACGCCTGCCCGTTCTGCGTCAAAACCCGCCGCACCCTGCACCGTTTGAACGTGCCGGTGGCGCTGCGCGATGCCAAGAACGACCCGGTGCACCGCCAGGCCCTGCAAGAAGGTGGCGGCCGGGTGAAAGTGCCATGCCTGCGCATTGAAGAAGCCGGCAAGGTGACCTGGATGTATGAGTCCAAGGCGATCATCGCTTACCTGGATGAGCGGTTTGCCGCCATCTGACTGACGCTGCAGATCCCTTGTGGGAGCGGGCGAGCCCGCGAAGCAGGCACTGCGGTGGTTGGCACGGGCTGCGCCCGTGTTCGCGGGCACGCCCGCTCCCACAAGGATTGCGCAAGCGCCTGGAAAACAGGTCGGTTTTCAGCCCACCATCGGCACATACCGCGGGTGGCTGCTGACCCGCTCCAGCCAGGCCCTTACCGCCGGGTACTCTGCCAGGTCGAACCCGCCCTGCTGCGCCACATGGGTGTAGGCATACAACGCCACATCGGCAATCGAGTACTGATCACCCACCAGGTAAGGCGTCATCTGCAACTGCCGTTCCATCACCTTCAGCGCCTTGTAGCCGCCCTTGTGCAACTTGCGGTACTCGTCCAGGCGCTCGTCCGGCAGCCCCAGGTAGAACTGGATGAACCGCGCCACGGCAATGTACGGCTCATGGCTGTACTGCTCGAAAAACTGCCACTGCAGCACCTGGGTACGCAGGCGCGGTTCGCTGGGCAGGAACTCGCTACCATCGGCCAGGTAGTTGAGAATGGCGTTGGACTCCCACAGGTAGCTACCGTCTTCCAGTTCCAGCACCGGTACCTTGCCGTTAGGGTTCATCGCAAGAAACTCGGGCGTTTCGGTCTCGCCCTTGAGAATGTCCACCGGGTGCCATTCATACGGCCGGCCAAGCAGGCTCAACATGAGCTTGACCTTGTAACAGTTACCCGACTGGTAGTCGCCATAAACCTTGTACATCGACCCTCCCTGCAAAGCAGTTTCGCAATTGCGCCCAATATTTGGCGACTGTACGGCTAAAAGCAATGGCCGCTGTATGGCAAGGATCAACCTTGCTCGCTGTAGTCTGAAAAAACTGCTTACACCTTTACAAGGATTTTATTCATGACCGATGCCACTTCCGCACGCCTGCGGCCCCTGGCAGACACCTCCCCCTCGGCGGTGGTCGCCGGCTTCATTGCCATGCTCACCGGCTATACCAGTTCGCTGGTACTGATGTTCCAGGCCGGCCAGGCGGCCGGGCTGACCACCGCGCAGATCTCGTCATGGATCTGGGCGCTGTCGATCGGCATGGCGGTATGCAGCATCGGCCTGTCGCTACGCTACCGCACACCGGTCACCGTCGCCTGGTCCACCCCCGGCGCAGCGCTGCTGATCACCAGCCTGGGTGGGGTCAGCTATGGCGAAGCCATTGGCGCCTACATCACCTGCGCCTTGCTGGTGCTGGTGTGCGGCCTGACCGGCAGCTTCGAGCGCCTGGTCAAACGCATCCCGGCCTCGCTGGCCTCGGCGCTGCTGGCGGGCATCCTGTTCAAGATCGGCAGCGAAATCTTCGTGGCCGCGCAGCACCGCACGCTGCTGGTGCTGGGCATGTTCTTCAGCTATCTGCTGGTCAAGCGCCTGTCGCCGCGTTATTGCGTGCTGGCCGCGCTGCTGGTGGGCACGGCATTGTCCGGCGCGTTGGGCCTGCTGGACTTCAGCGGCTTCCACCTGGAAGTGGCCAAGCCGGTGTGGACCACACCAAGCTTCTCGCTGGCGGCAACCATCAGCATCGGCATTCCGCTGTTCGTGGTGGCCATGACCTCGCAGAACATGCCTGGCGTGGCCGTCCTGCGTGCCGACGGCTACCAGGTACCGGCCTCGCCGCTGATTTCGGCCACTGGCTTTGCCTCGCTGCTGCTGGCGCCGTTCGGCTCGCATGGGGTCAACCTGGCGGCGATCAGCGCGGCGATCTGCACCGGGCCGCATGCCCATGAAGACCCGGCCAAACGCTACACCGCGGCAGTGTGGTGCGGGATTTTCTACGGCATTGCCGGGGTGTTCGGCGCCACCTTGGCGGCACTGTTCGCGGCATTGCCGAAAGAACTGGTGCTGTCGATTGCGGCACTGGCCCTGTTTGGTTCGATCATGAACGGTTTGACCGTGGCCATGAGCGAGGCGCGTGAGCGGGAGGCAGCGGTGATCACCTTTATGGTGACCGCTTCGGGGCTGACCTTGTTTTCGATTGGTTCGGCGTTCTGGGGGATTGTGGCGGGGGTGTTGGCCTTGGTGATTCTTAACCCGCGCAGGGGGTGAGGGTTGTTGTTGCCTGTGGCGGCCTATTCGCGGGTAAACCCGCTCCTACAACGGGAAATCACAAAACCCGCGAATGGGCCGGCACAGACAACGAGATTACAACCTGAAATGCCCCACCATGCCCTTCAAATCGGTGCCCAGCTGCGCCAGCTCGACACTGGACCGGGCATTGTCCTGCATCGCCAATGCCGCCTGGTCCGCACTGCCACGAATCTGCGTGACACTGCGGCTGATCTCTTCCGCCACCGAACTCTGCTGCTCGGCCGCTGCGGCAATCTGCTGGTTCATCTGCTGAATCAATGACACCGCTGCGGCAATGCTACCCAGCGCACTTTCGGTCTGCAGTGCATCGGCCACGGCCAGCCGTACCAGCTCGGTACTGCCGCGGATCTGCGCCACCGACTGCTGGGCATTGCCGCGCAGGCTGGCCACCAAGGTCTCGATCTGTTCGGTGGATTGCCGGGTACGCCGCGCCAGCGCGCGCACTTCATCGGCCACCACGGCAAAGCCGCGCCCCTGCTCGCCGGCGCGGGCAGCCTCGATGGCGGCATTCAGCGCCAGCAGGTTGGTTTGCTCGGCCACGCTCTTGATCACTTCCAGCACGTCACCGATGGTGTGGATTTCGGCACTGAGGCTGTCGATGCCGGCGCTGGCAGCTTCTGCCGCCGACGCCAGCTGCTCGATGCGCTGCATGCTCTGGCGCACCACCTGCTGGCCGGTGTCCACCTTCTCGTCCGCGGCCTGGGCTGCCTGCGCCGCCTCCTCGGCATTGCGCGCCACATCGTGCACGGTGGCAGTCATCTGCTGCATGGCGGTCGCCACCTGTTCGGTTTCCTCCTTCTGGCTGCCCACCTCGCGGTTGGTCTGCTCGGTCACCGTCGACAACGCCTGGGCGCTGCCGGCCAATTGTTCGATACCCTGCTGCAAGCCGCTGACTATGCCCGAGAGCCCCGCCGCCATCTGCTGCATGGCCTGCATCAGTTGCCCCACCTCATCCCGGCGCGGCGCCTGGGCGTCGAAGCCCAGTTCACCCGCCGCAATGCGCTGGGCGCGGGCGATCACATGCTTCAAAGGGCCAACCACAGCCCGGGTAATCAGCCAGGCGGCCAACACGCCGACAAGCAACGCCAGCGCCGTGGCCAGGCCGATGGCGATGGCATTGCGCTGCAGCTCGCCTTGCAGGGCCTGCTCCTGCCCAAGATAGGCTTGGTCGACACGCCCGGTAACCCGCTCGGCGCTGGCTTGCAACTGCGCCTTCAGCCCCTGCTCGCGGGCCAGTTGGTCGGTGTATTCGTTGAGTTTTTCCGAGAAACTGCCAATGTGCCCCGCCACTTCGCCCAACACACTCTGGTAACCGGCATCGCCAACCGCGCCTTGCAACTGGCTGACCAAGCCAGCGGCCTCCACCGTCTGGGCAATACGCTCCTGGCTCACACCCTCCTCGCCCTTGCGGCTTTTTTCCAGGCGTACCCGGGCTTCGTCCATGGCCTGCAGCATCAGCCGCGACACCTGGGCCACCTGCGCGGCTTGCTCAAGAAACTCGCCACCCTGCTGGCCCTGGGACTGCTTGAGGGTGTACACGCCGTCATCGGCCAAGCCGGCCTGCAGCACATCAAGGTTGTTGGACACGTTGGACACCGACCAGCTGGCCATGTCCAGCGCCAGCTCCTTGGCTTGCACGGCCTCGACAAAGGCTTCGAATGCCTGGCCATAGGCGGCGAGATCGGTTTGCGCCGCCGCCAGCGCCGGCAGGCCTCGGGCGCGTTCGACCAAACCCTGCAGGCCGCCACGCAAAGCGTCGGCCTGCTGCATGTCGGAGCGCAGGGCAAACGCCTGCTCATGTTCGCGCAAGCGCAGCAAGTCGGTATTGAACTGGGCCAGCTTGCGCAAGCTGTCGAAGCGCTGGCCAACGCTTTGCAACGCCACGACGCCGATAGCCGCCACCGCCAGCGTCAGCAGCAGCACCAAGGCAAAGCCCAGGCCAAGTTTGCGGGCCATGCCCAGGTTGGCCAGCACACCGTGCTTGCTCGTGCCCATCACCGATCCCCTTTCAGCCAGTGAGGTTATCCCGAAGGCTAAGGGTGGCAACGTTATCTGCCAATGAACAAGGGCCTGGCGTCAGAATAGTGTCAAATAGCTATGTCTTGTCGTTTTTGGCTGCAAAAGGGTCGCTTTCAGTGCCAGCTGTAAAAGATATTACTAGGCCATCAATGATAGCCCGTCCCTCAACCTGCGACGGCACCTGCCCATATTAAATCGACGCAAGTAAAACATTCATTTATTCCAATCCACACTTTATCGAACACTATTGACGCCATTAAATTTGCGCCAAAAGTGGGGTATTGAAATTTTTTTAAACACCCCTACACACAATAAAAACGTCGCTATCGTGATCGGTAACTGGCCCGTTCTCCGGACCTGCAGTGCACCCTGGAGTTTGCAATGAAAACAGCCATGTTTACTGCTGTGGTCACCCCGTTGCTGCTGTTTACTGTGCCAACCGTTGGCTATGCCGAAACTTCCACCGCCCCGTTGTTCACCCTTGGCCTACAAGGGAGCTACACCCAACTGGAACTCAACGGCCGTAATAATGAAACCGAAGATATGCCCGAAGGTGGCTTATTCATTAACTACGGCAACAAGATGACGGTCACGCAAGGCCTTGTCTACCAGGCCGAGGCCAGCGGCATGTACTCGAAACAGCATGACCAGAAGCTCAAGGACGGCCAGGCCGACCTGGACCTGGGTTGGCGGTTGGCACTGGCCGAACGGCATTCAGTCGACCTGCTGCTGGGCGCCGGTTACAAATGGAACCGGTTGGAACCCAATACCAGCCGCCATGATGTCGACCTTACCAACCGCACGCCGTTCGCCAAGCTGGCGGCGGGGTACAATTACCGCTTCAATAATGCCACCTTGCGTTTCGAAGCGGGGATACGCCAGGTTATCAATGGCGATTCGCAATTGAAAATACATGGCATCAGCAACGAAGAGGTTGATTTGAAAGATACCACCAACCCCTTTGCCGAACTTAGTGTGCTGTTCAACCAACACGGTACCGTGCCGGTATACGCTTCGCTTTACTTCAGCCGCTACAACTATGAACTGGACGGGCAGTTCCTGATGACTGACTCGGACGAACAAACCCGTGACGAGTATGGCCTGAAAATAGGCGTCAGCTTTTAGCCGGCTGGCCGGCTGGCTGCCCGACTTGCTCAGAACGGCCCGGGCACGCCCCTCCTGTCCATACGCGACATCGTAGGCTCTGGCCTGGTGATCGCATTTTTCAGGGGCGGGCTTGCTCACGAAGCAGCCCGCACGGTATCCACTCAGATCGCCGTAGCCCCACCATCCACCGTCAGGCAATGCCCCGTGGTAAACGCCGCGCCGTCACTGCACAGGTACAGCACAGCGCTGGCGATTTCCTCGACCTTGCCAATGCGCCCCACCGGGTGCATGGCTGCGGCGAACTCGGCCTTGCGCGGGTCGGCCTGGTAGGCGCGGCGGAACATGTCGGTGTCGATCACGGCCGGGCACACGGCGTTCACGCGGATGCCCTTCTTGGCGTACTCGATGGCCGCCGACTTGGTCAGGCCGATGACCGCATGCTTGCTGGCGCTGTAGATGCTCATCTTTGGCGCCGCCCCAAGCCCCGCCACCGACGCGGTATTGACGATGGCCCCACCGCCTTGGGCCAGCAACAAGGGCAACTGATACTTCATGCACAACCACACGCCTTTCACATTCACACCCATGATGGCGTCGAACTCCGCTTCGCTGCCTTCGGCCAGGCGATGTTGCTCGATCTCGATCCCGGCGTTGTTGAAGGCGTAGTCCAGCCGGCCATATGCGGCAATCAGGCGCTCATGCAACTGGCGCACCTCGGCGTCGCGGGTCACGTCGCAGGCAATGAACAGCGCTTCGCCGCCCACCGCGTGGATCTGCGCCACGGTGGCCTCGCCGCCGACCGGGTCGAGGTCGGCCACCACCACTTTCACGCCCTCGTGGGCGAACGCCAGGGCGGTTGCCCGGCCTATGCCGGCACCCGCGCCGGTCACCAGGGCTACCTGGCCAGAAAAGGTCATGCTCATCGCGTGCTCCTGTGAGGGTTTGGGTGGGGTTCAGAGCATAGTCAGCCACCACCCGGCCGGGCAGCATCATCACAGCAACGGTTGGGCTACCATGCTTGTCAGTGATTTTAAGGAACCGTCTTCATCAACAAGGTAGATTGAACGCCTTACGCCCTCCACCGCCCACAAGGACCCGCCATGACCCAGACCAACCGCCGCTTCCTGCTTGCCAAACGCCCGGTCGGCGCCGTGCGCCGTGACGACTTCAGCTTCGAGACCGTACCCGCCGAACAACCCCGCGAAGGCCAGGTACTGGTGCGCAACCTGTACCTGTCGCTGGACCCGGCCATGCGCGGCTGGATGAACGAAGGCAAGTCCTACATCCCGCCCGTGGCCCTGGGCCAGGTAATGCGTGCGCTGGGTGTGGGTGAAGTGGTTGCCTCCAATCACCCCGGCTACCAGCCCGGCGACCACGTGAGCGGCGCCCTCGGTGTGCAGGACTACTTCACCGGCGAGCCCCAGGGCCTGCACAAGATCGACCCCAAGCTGGCCCCCCTGCCCCGTTACCTGTCAGCCTTGGGCATGACCGGCATGACCGCCTACTTCGCCCTGCTGGAGGTCGGCCAACCCAAAGCTGGCGATACCGTGGTCATTTCCGGCGCGGCCGGTGCGGTGGGCAGCATTGTCGGGCAGATTGCCAAGATCAAAGGCTGCCGCGTGGTCGGCATTGCCGGCGGTGCCGAGAAGTGCCAGTACCTGAAGGACGAACTGGGCTTTGACGGCGTTATCGACTACAAGGCCGAAGACGTGCTGGCCGGCCTGAAGCGCGAATGCCCCAAAGGCGTGGACGTGTACTTCGACAACGTGGGCGGCGACATCCTCGATGCCGTGCTGACGCGCATTAACTTCAAGGCACGCATTGTGATTTGCGGCGCGATCAGCCAGTACAACAACAAAGAAGCGGTGAAAGGCCCGGCCAACTACCTGTCGCTGCTGGTGAACCGCGCGCGCATGGAAGGTTTTGTGGTGATGGATTACACCAAGGACTACGGCAAGGCCGCGCAGGAGATTGCCGGCTGGTTGGCCAGTGGTCAGGTGAAGAGCAAAGAGGACGTGGTGGAAGGGCTGGAAACCTTCCCGGAGACCTTGTTGAAGCTGTTCAGCGGGGAGAATTTTGGCAAGTTGGTGTTAAAGGTTTAAACGCCCCTGCACGGCACCGATGGCCCGACATAGCCCGTCGTAGGAGCGGGTTCACCCGCGAAAGGGCGGGGCCTGCGGGCCAATTTCCACCGGCCGTTCACCGTTGCCGCCGCCACCGTATTCGCGGGTAAACCCGCTCCTACACGGATCGGGGGCGCAGCCACATCAATGGTTCGACACAGGCATCGGTGGCCCGAAAGGGCCAGGCCTGCCGGCCAATTTCCACCCGCCGTCCACCGTTGCCCCCGCCACCGTATTCGCGGTAACACACATCGGTGGTTCGGCGCAGGCCGTTGTCGGACAGCCGCAGGTTAATTACCCACGAATCTCCGCCACCACCGCTGCCAACGCTTGCGCAGGGTCTGCAGCCTGGCTGATCGGCCGGCCGATTACCAGGTAGTCCGAACCGGCATCCAGTGCCTGGCGTGGGGTGAGGATACGGCGCTGGTCATCCTGCGCGCTGCCCGCCGGGCGAATGCCCGGGGTCACCAATTGCAGCGAGGGATGCGCCGCCTTCAGTGCCGGGGCCTCGAGCGCCGAGCACACCAAACCGTCCATACCCGCTTTTTCCGCCAGCGCCGCCAAACGCAGCACTTGCTCTTGGGGGTCGACATCCAGACCAATGCCGGCCAGATCTTCACGCTCCATGCTGGTCAGCACGGTCACGCCAATCAGCAACGGCTGCGGGCCGCTGCGCTTGGCCAGTTCTTCACGGCAGGCCGCCATCATGCGCAGGCCACCGGAGCAATGCACGTTGACCATCCACACGCCCATCTCGGCGGCAGCCTTTACGGCCATGGCGGTGGTGTTGGGAATGTCGTGGAACTTGAGGTCCAGGAACACTTCGAAGCCCTTGTCACACAGGGTTTCGACAATGCCCGAAGCGCTGCTGGTGAACAGCTCCTTGCCAACCTTCACCCGGCACAGCGCAGGGTCAAGCTGGTCAGCCAGCTTCAGGGCGGCCTCACGGGTAGGGAAATCCAGGGCGACGATCAGGGGCGTCTGGCAGGCGGACATGGGCAGGGTCTCTTGGCAAGTCGAAAACGGCGCGCATTGTAAACGAAGTGGCGCAGGCTTTGGGGCCCGCAGGTCACGGAATTGGCCCAACAAGGCCTGGCACCTATAATTGAACCAACGGAACGGGCAATTGCTCAAAATTCATGTAACCGTTGCCCACGGCCCGATCTAAGGAGAACGACAATGCCCTGGTATGCCTGGCTGATACTCATCATAGCCCTCGGCTCGATTGTCGGCGGGTTGATGCTGCTGCGCGACACGGCCAAGAAACTGCCGCTGACCGAAGAACAACTGCGCAAGGTACATCAGCGCAATGCCGAGGCGGATGCCAAGGACGCAGAAGACCGTTAAAACACCCAGACCTTCAGGCGCTGCGCCTGTGGGAGCGCCCATTCCCGGCACGTAAAGGCCGGGCCAGGGCATCACCCCGGCCCCTGCCCGCTTACTCCACCATCACCTTGTCCCGGTTGCGCTCCAGCAACGCATTGCCTATCCCCTTTATCTCCAGCAGCTCATCCACCGAAGCAAACGGCCCATTGGCCTCGCGGTAGGCCACGATAGCCTCCGCCTTGGCCTTGCCAATGCCGTTCAGCTCCTTTTGCAGAGTGAGTGCATCCGCCGTGTTCAAGTCCAGCCTCGGCGCCTGCTGTGCCTGGGCCACCACCGGCACCGGTTCGGCCACTGCCATGTTGCTGGCCGGGGCGGCGCTAAGGGAGAAAGACAAACTGGCGAACAGCGGCAGCAGCAGGTACGACAGAACGTTATTGCGCATGGTCAACACTCCTTGGGTTGGTCATTTTCCAGCAGCCGCTTTCCTTCGGCTGCGCAACCAACCCTAGCGGGTAAGCCGGCCGCACAATACCCAACCTCCCCGGCGAATGGTTACCGAATCGGTCAGCAAAACGCTCAACTTCGCCCACCCACCAACCGTGGCTGTTTTCGCCCCGCTCGGCCCGGCCCTGAATGCACAAGGCCCTGGCCCTGTGCCTGTAGCCAAATCCCCGTTTGTCCGATACCCGCTGCCCACGAATGCCCAGCCATCCTCCTACAACGCCCGCCGAACAAGGCCCGCCCGGTAAACCGCCCTCCCCCAGTCGGTAAGCTTCCCCCCGGCAAACTGGCACGCCATTGCTCGCCTGCTAGATTTCTTGAGCAATGGAAACCGGCCTGCTTCAAGGACCCGAGCAAGAGGATCACTGCCGTGCCCCTCAGGACCCTGACTGTTTTCGGTACCCGCCCAGAAGCCATCAAGATGGCCCCGCTAGCCCTGCAATTGGCGCAGGACAGCCGCTTCGAAGCCCGCGTGTGCGTCACCGGCCAGCACCGGCAAATGCTCGATCAGGTGCTGGAGCTGTTCGGCATCAGCCCCGATTACGACTTGAACATCATGAAAGCCGGCCAGGACCTGACCGGTGTGACCACTGCCATCTTGCAAGGCATCCGACCGGTGCTGGCCACGTTCAAGCCCGACGTAGTGCTGGTGCACGGCGACACCGCCACCACCTTTGCCACCACTCTGGCGGCTTACTACCAGCAAATCCCCATTGCCCATGTTGAGGCCGGCCTGCGCACCAACAACCTGTATTCACCCTGGCCCGAAGAAGGCAACCGGCGCTTGACCGGGGCCCTTGCCGCGCTGCACTTCGCGCCCACCGCCACCTCGCGCGACAACCTGTTGCGCGAAGGCACCGACCCGGCGCACATCTTCACCACCGGCAACACCGTGATCGACGCCTTGCTGGAGGTGGAGCAAAAGCTGCAAAGCCCCGCGCTGAAGGCCCGTTTCGCCAGCCACTTCAGCTACCTGGCAGCCGAGCGCCGGCTGTTGCTGGTCACCGGCCACCGGCGCGAGAACTTTGGTGGCGGCTTCGAGCGCATCTGCCAGGCCCTGGTGCAGATTGCGCGGCAATTCCCCGAGTTGGACGTCGTGTACCCGGTCCACCTCAACCCCAACGTACGCGAGCCGGTCAACCGGCTGTTGGGGGATGTAAGCAACATCCACCTTGTCGAACCGCTGGATTACCTGCCATTCGTTTACCTCATGACCCGGGCCTGTGTGATTCTGACCGACTCGGGCGGCATTCAGGAGGAAGCGCCGGCCCTGGGCAAACCGGTGCTGGTGATGCGCGACACCACCGAGCGCCCGGAAGCCGTGGCGGCAGGTACGGTCAAGCTGGTGGGCACCGAAGTGGCATCGATTGTGCGGGCGTTGAGTACCTTGCTGACCGATGAGGCGGCGTATCGCGAAATGAGCTTCGCCCATAACCCCTATGGCGATGGCAAAGCCTGCGCGCGCATACGCGAAGCCCTGGCCACCTGGACCAGCCCCCACCGCTCAATGTAGGAGCGGGTTCACCCGCGAATACGATAGCCGCGACACCCCTGCCCCCCAGTAAAAACTGGCCAGCGGCCCACCCCGACCTGTGCCCCCCCCCCCGCTCGGCGTAGGAGCGGGTTGACCCGCGAATACGGTAGCCGCAGCACCGCTGAACACCCAGTAAAAACTGGCCAGCAGCCCCCCCCTTCCGCGTGTAAACCCACCCCAACAACGGTCAACAATCACCGCGAAGATATTTGCCTTGGAATGCACATTACTCACGTCAGACTTTCCTGAAACCCCGCCCCACCTCTTCAGCTCGGACAACCAAGCGAACTATCCTACGCGCCAGTCAGAAGCAGCTGAATTGTCGGGGAAATGCCTCAGGGATAACGTCACCGGGTCGCCATGTTGGTGACCGGGTGTGAGAACCTGATGCGAGCTACCTGGCTTGCCTGTCATGGCAGTCGTACGCGGGCAGACTTCGGTCTGGCCGAGCTTTGTAGCTCCCTCGGTTTCTCACCCCGTGTACGACTGCCGCCCTGGTCCGTGAGAAAGATCTGCGTGGCAGTTCCACCTATCAGGAGCAACTACCATGAAAAACAACAACCAATCCCCCCTCCTCACCGCAGGCATCGAAACCTTCCTCGAAGCCGGCAACCCCACCCTGTACCTGCTGCGCGTCCAACCCGGCGTCCCCGTCGATGACGCCTATGAACACGTCTCCGTCCTGCTGGGCTACTGCAAGCACCTGGTACGCGAAGGCGACATGGAAGACGACCACAAGATGCTGGGCGCTGCGGACTACCTGCTGGCCACCGCAAAAGCCCTGATGAACGACATCGAGATTGCGAAAAACAGGCACCACTGAAGGGAATGACGCGAGACCAGGCGAGGCTATGCCTCGCTTGCAGTCAGAAGAAATGGGCTTCATCAGGCCAGACGTGGCGAGGGCGAACCACTGCAGTGGCCAAGCCCCACACTGTGGGAGCGGGCGCGCCCGCGAACACCGGCACCGCCGGTGCCATCCACCCCATGCCTACAAGATCACAGCCCCACCCGCCGCTCAAATCTCACTGCGCGGATAAACACTGATAAACGCCGAAATGGCAATTGCATCCCCATCATCCACCTTCACCCGCGGGCTCTGCCCCGAGCGTTTGATATCCGAGGCAAAATCAGCCGTCTTGAATGCCTGCTCAAGCTCGTCACCGCCCACCCCGGCATAAACGACCACCTGGGTACCGGTATTGTGCTTTTGCAGGGGCAGCTGCTTGATCTGAACCTGCACGCCCGCCTTGGTCAGCGCAACGGCAATTTCCTTGGCAAAGCGCACAGCTTCCTTGTCATCTTTGTGGATATTCAGCAACACCACCGGTGCCAGCGTCTTAGCCTTCAGCTCGCCCGCCAATGCCTTGAACGCATCATGCGCCTGCGGCGTCAGCGCTCTGGGCTTCAGGCTGGCCTCCAGCTTCAACCGCTCGGCCCTCTCGCGCTCCAGTTCGGCCCTGAGCGCATCGTTCTGCTCAATGAGTTGCTCGATCTCCAGCCTGGCCTGCACGTCCGACTCGTGGACGACAGTAACCGCCTGCGCCCCCCGGGAAACGGGCACTTCGGCTTGCTGGTTTTTTACATCCGAGGTCATATGGGCAATGATCATCGCACTGGCGGCGATCAGCGCAGCGATGACCGCAGTGGCAGAGGCTATGGCATGGATAAGGCTGGCTGCGTCTGCTGAAATATCAGGCATAAACAACTTCTTGAAGTTAGGGATGTTCATCGTTTCACGGTCAGGCAGGCGCATCGGGCGGATGCTCTGGTACGGATACAAGTCAAGCCAAGAAGGCTAGTGAGGTCTGGCAGAGTGCCATAATTTTGCGGATTTTGCTGTAAACACATGGGTTTCGCGGCCACTGTCGCAGGTTTGCTTGCGCTTGAAATTACGCTTCCTGAAGCTACCTCCGCCTTCGGAAGGCACCCCTACCCCTCAATTATCGCTGCAAAAATCTGCGGGTCGGGTGCACTTTTTGGTCGTAAACCTTACAGTCAGCGACTGCCCATCAAAACCCCATGCCTTGGCTGCACAGTGTGAACCCATTCACTTCCAAAACGGTCCGTCCAGCGTAAGCTGTGAAGCAATGTCGGAAACAAAAATCTGTAGGTTCACGACTTCCCAAATCGATATCAATATGCCACCATCAATCTACGCCATTCGTCTCGAATGCGGCTAAAGGATTAGAACTTTCGGTTGCATTTGCAGCGTCTTGCTTGACGCTTACGCCCTCTCGCGCTTACCCTTCCGCCCCTTAGAACAGGGAAGTGTCCGGAAGATCCGTCTGAAATCGCCCCAGGGCGAACCTTTCCTGAAGATGAATTCCGGCGTGCCTAGGCGCGCTGCATTGCTTTGCGGTCGCCATCTTGAAAGCTCGTTCGTCTTTACAGATACAGAAATCGGTTATTTTCGCCTTAGTCCTGCGCGAGGCCCGTGCTCGCGTTGGCGGTAGTCGCCTCGGGGCAGTGTGGATGCTGCTTGAGCCGCTGATCCACCTTTTGCTGTTCTCTGTGCTGTTCGCGATGATGCGCGGTCGTACAATCTCTGGCGTGGAATACCCTGTATTCATCCTGGTTGGAATGGCGCCGTTCCTACTCTATCGCAACACCGCTCTCCGGCTAATGGATAGCCTTCGAGAAAACCGATCGTTGTTTGGCTACAAGCAAATTAAGCCCTTGGACACCTACGTTGCTCGGGTAATTGTAGAAACATGCATTGCCGCTACCGTCTACGCCATTCTGGTATTTGGCTTCGCGTGGTTCGGCTTTGACATGTCAGTCCATAGCCCCCTGCAGTGGGTTGCCACACTACTGCTTGGACTCTTGTTCGCCTTCGGACTAGGAATGCTCCTAGCCCTGATTACCCACGCCCTTCCAAGCCTGAAAATTGTCATTCGCATGGCCTTTTTTCCCCTTTACTTCGTTTCAGGCGTACTAATCCCTGCCTCATACCTCCCCCAAGCTATGATGCCGGTGCTACTGCTTAACCCTTTCCTGCACATCCTTGAGCTAATCCGAGCTGAAGTCTTGCCTCAGTATACGCCTGTTGATGGGGTATCCGAGGCGTATGTCATTAGCTTCGCCCTGGTATTGCTGTTCCTATCTCTGGGCGCATACCGTGCCCGAAGAATGCATTTGATTTCCACCAAGAACGGTTAAGTACAGGCCAAACGTGTTCGAACTAAGAAACGTCACCAAGTCGTACCTCACCCCGAACGGTCGGAGGTATGTCTTCCGCAACCTGTCGTTAGCTATACCGCCAGGTAAGAATATTGGACTGATCGGTCGCAACGGTGCTGGTAAATCCACCCTAATGCGTCTTCTCGGCGGAGCAGATGTGCCCGACTCTGGAAGCATAATTACCGATCGAAGCATCTCCTGGCCAGTCGGATTGGCGGGGGGCTTCCAAGGCAGTATGACAGGACGTGACAATATCAAGTTTGTCTGCCGTATCTACGGAGCAACCGGCGATGCAATGCGCGAAAAGATTCGTTACGTCCAGGATTTTGCCGAAATTGGTGACTGGATCGACGAACCAATTAAGACCTATTCTTCCGGTATGCGCTCACGCGTGGCGTTCGGCCTAAGCATGGCATTTGACTTCGATTACTACCTTATTGACGAAGTAATGTCGGTGGGCGATGCCCAATTCAAACGTAAATGCGCCGATGTCTTCCAAGAAAAACTGCAAAAATCCAACATTGTGCTAGTTACCCATACAATGTCCGAGGTTGAAAAACTTTGCGACGTGGTACTACTGGTACGAAATGGTGATATCCAAGTTTACGATGATGTATCTGAAGGTATAAAGGCTTACAGCAGCTGAAACAACCCAATCATAATTTCAAGCGGTACCGTTCGATATCAAGGATGCATCCAAATATGAGCAGTAGGGGTAAAAAGAAGGGCTGGCACTTGGCGATCGCCATGGTAGTCTTACCAATGATCCTGGCAGGTGTGTACTACAGCGTATTTGCTGTCGACCGCTTCGTCAGCTCCGCTCAAGTGGTGGTACGTCAGGATGGCAATAATCAAGGTGCTCAAGTACCGGGACTTGCCACCTTGCTGACTGGCACCAATCCGGCTTCGCGGGAAGAGACTCTTTACCTGCGCGAATTCATCACGTCTATGGACATGATGTTGCTGCTTGAAGACCGCGTAAAGTGGATTGAGCAATACGCCGCTCAACGCAGCGACGTCTTTTTCTGGCTCGACAAAGACGCCCCTCGCGAAGATCTGCTCAAGTACTACCAGCGCATGGTATCGGCACACTACGATGAAACAACTGGACTCCTACGCGTTGAAGTCCAGGCGTTCACTCCCGAATTGTCCGAAAAAATGCTGCGAGTCATCCTTCAGGCCAGCGAACACTTCGTTAACGAAGTCAGTCACAACATTGCACGCGAGCAAATGAAATTTGCTCAAGGCGAATTGGAAACGGCGCGGCTTAATTACTCCAAACGTAAGACTCAATTGCTGAACTTCCAGAACGACAATAAAGTTTTGGATGGCGGTAACACGGCGCAAAGCCGCGCCACCATCATTGCCGACCTTGAAGGACAGTACACCAAAGAGCAAGCCGCACTCACAGAGATGTCTTTTAAACTACGAGGCGACGCCCCTCAAATTCGTCAGCAAAAGCAAAAAGTTCAAGCGATCACTCAACAATTAGCCAAAGAAAAACGATTGTTGGTTTCCTCGCCTCAGGGTTCTCAATTGAACGTCGTAGCTTCTCGCTACCAACAATTAACCTTGGATGCAGGGATTGCGGAAGAGACCTACAAAACGGCTGTCGCTGCACTTGACAATGCGCGTGTCGAAGCAAGCAAAAAAATTCGTACTTTAGTCACAGTTGTTAGCCCTAATACTCCACAACTCGCCTTGTACCCGGAGCGCTGGTACAACCTGGCAACAATTTTGCTGGGTCTCCTGATGGTCTACGGTATCACCCGCTTCATTCTGGCTTCAATCGAGGATCACCGTGATTAAATCACTGAGCGTCTCTATGACATTTAACCTCAAAATCATGGCGGTCGTGCTCGCGACTGCAGGGCTGACTGGCTGCGGCGGCACCTTGTCAGGCGCCGGGCCATACAAGGGCACAATTGAAAGCAAAAACGAGGCTTACAATCTCGTTGATATCGACGCCCGCACAATTGCTCCTTACATGCAAGGGGCCGCTCGCCCAGCACTAGCCAGCGTGACAAAACCTACTCCGCCAGAAGTCCGGCTGATGGCGGGTGATACGCTTAATGTACTCATTGCCGACACCGCTCCCGAAGGATCGGCATTGTTTGCACCTCTTGCTACCGGCGGCACCCAGTTGAAGTCTCGCATCGACGCGCAAGGTATGCTTTCACTTCCCTACGTTGGTCGGCAATTCGTTGCCGGGATGACACTCAACGAAGTGGAAAATATGATTCGCCGCCAGCTCAAGGGAATTACGTCAGACGTACAAACTCATGTCGAACTCGTTGGGGATCTTTCTGGCTCCGTATTAGTTGCGGGAGCAGTCAAAGCTCCAGGTCGCTTCAGTACGTTGCAAGGCCCGCTAACGCTCCTTGACGCTGTCAACCAAGCAGGAGGCCCAGTCATGGAGCCTCACCTTGTCAATGTCACGGTGCGTACAGGCAGCGAAGTTAGACAGTTCAATTACGAAGACATCCTCGCTGGCAACAACATGGTTCTGCGCCCTAATTCGGAAGTAGTTTTAGATCGCGCACGCCAGAGATTCGTTGCAATGGGTGCAGTAGGCGAACCTGGCCTCAAAGATCTTCCAAGCCAGCATACCAGCTTGCTAGATGCACTTGGTAGTGTAGGAGGATTACGGGAAGCAAATGCTAACCCAGAGGGTGTCTTTGTATTCAGGATGGGCGACGGTCCGAACGCCAAGCCCACAGTGCTTCGCTTGAACATGCGAGACCCAGCAGCAATTTTCTACGCCAGGCAGATTGCAGTTAAGCCCGACGATACCATTTACGTCACAAACGCAGCGGTATACGAATGGCAAAAAGTTATCGGCCCAATCGTTCAAACAATGGTTCTAGGTCGAACAGCAGGAGCTTACAACTAAAATCAGAATCTGATTTTACCGACTATTAATTAAACACCCACTCAGCTATAAACATACGAATTTTCAGGGCAGAAAAATCGAAAATGGCCATAACCATCAACCACGTCACATCAAATAACGTTCATAGCGGTATATTTGAGGATATCTTCAGATACTTTTCTCGCTACACCGAGGGCTTCGCGGAACATGTCGTAAGTGAAAAACCGATCATTGGGGCTCACGTACGCCACTATCACCGTCCTCATCTCGAAGATAAGCTCATTTCCCCTTGCGTCGTGACGGTTCACCACGATTTGGACGATCCTGATGGCTGGCTTTCTATCGATGCATTTCTCGACCGCTATCGAGAAGCGGATGTAGTTATCTGCCTGAATACTATTCAGCAAAAAATATTGGCCAAACACGGTATTCATCATACACGTGTTGTACCGCATGGCTACAACCAACATCTGATTGACCCTGCACGAGCCAAGGGCCGTATCAAACGAGAAAAGTTTACGCTTGCCATTGTATCTAAACGGTACGGTCGGAAAGTTAAGGGGGAGGCCTATCTGTTTGAGCTGGCGAAACGACTCGACCCCTCATTAATCGAGTTTTTCCTTGTAGGCGACGGCCGAGCAGAGGAAGGTCGCATTTTCCGTCAACTCGGCTTCAACACCGAGGTTTATGAAAAGCTACCATACGCCACCCTGATTGATGCATATCGGGGTATCGATGCACTACTCATGACCAGTTACTTTGAAGGCGGCCCAGCCAATATTCCTGAGGCTGCAGCAATGGGCGTCCCGGTTTTGTCGAACCCGATCGGAATGGTTCCCGACCTTATTGACGACGGACTGCATGGCATCTACTTGACCATGGACCCATCTATTGATGCGGAAACCATTAATCGACTGGCGGCCGATGAAGACAACATCTACTCCGACCTTCTTCACACCAGCCAAACTGCAAGCCAAAACTTAATTACCTGGCAGGATTCCATTCTTGGAAATGTCAAGCAGCATGTAAGCCTCCTGAAAGGTAGTCACGACTCTATCACCAAAGCGCTGGAGGCAACCGCATGAGCAAGTTTCTCATCGCCGATCCGGTACACATCCATGCCCGTAACTTCGGTAGCCTTTTCGACTATTTCGCCGACAAAAAGGCGACCACAGTATTTA
This sequence comes from Pseudomonas sp. Kh14, assembly GCF_900291005.1. Taxonomy (NCBI): domain Bacteria; kingdom Pseudomonadati; phylum Pseudomonadota; class Gammaproteobacteria; order Pseudomonadales; family Pseudomonadaceae; genus Pseudomonas; species Pseudomonas sp. Kh14. The sequence continues at coordinate 29,714 of NZ_OLKJ01000017.1, read as the reverse complement.
ACGAAGAGTTCAAACCATGGATGAGCGCCTTTGGTAACTACACCGAATTCCAGAAGCCGCTGAAAGAAAATTATTCTAAGCTGAAGAAACTAGAAGCAAACGAGCTTTTCGACTTCAGCGTGATGCAAATAAATCTGTTCAAGGTATGCAGAGCAGAAATTCTCTCGCTGGTAATAACCTCCGAAGATATGCGCAGCACCCCACTGCCTGATAATACACGCGAGCTTTTTGATATTTTGTACAGCGCGCACAAGGATACCCTCCTCTGGAATATGGCTGCCGCCATCCACTGGATCGAATTCTGGTCGGCAATGCTGAAACGGCACAATCCGAAATTCGTCCTTGTATTCTCCGGAAGCCTGACATACGCGCGATCTCTTCTTGAGGCAGTGCGTACTCATACTGCCCGAATCTTCGTATTAGAGAGCTTCTTTACCGGCAACGACAACTATGTCGAAGAGAAGTTTGAGCCTATCGCAAACAATTCAAACCTCAAGCATCTGGCATACTACAATTCTCTTGAGCCGAACTTGACACCTGCGGAGCGCGACCGCGAACGAAACAAAGCCATCAACAAAGTCATTTCCTCAAAGAACAAAAACGTTAATCAACCAGAAGAAACCAAAGTAAAGCTCTTCAAAAACGAAAAAAAGACCATTCTAATCACCGGCCAAGTACTAAATGACTTCTCAGTCCTTGAGTACAAAGGTGTAGGCCTGAATAGCATTGCCTTTTACATAGAGCTTATCAAAAAACTTCTAACCCGCACCGATCTGAATATTATATTCAAGGCACATCCGTGGGAGCGAAAGAAGAAAAATATTCAGTCCCCGCTTACACTTGATACTTTGTGTAAAGAATTCAACACATCACCAAGTATCACAACAGCCAATGATCGACTAGTTTTCATTGAGGACTTCAATATCAAGTCCCTCTTCAGGCAAGTTGATTTTGTCGCAGGGATCAACTCGCAGGCACTTATTGAAGCAGCCTTTGAAGGCTATCAACCAATTCAGTTTGGCAACGCGTTCTATGGAAAAAAAGGCTTTACTTCGGACTACACTACCGAGAACCTTGATCAATTCATAGACGATATAAATAAAGGTGCAGTCCCTAGCCAACTGGGAATTAATGAATACCGCAACTATGAAACCTTCCTGCTTCGCACGCTGCAGTATTCGTTAGTTTCGGCTTTCCCTTCCGGAAAAGCTCAATTGAGCACGATGTTCAATCTCCCATCGCATGTGGCTATCCTAAAGGGCCCACCAGCAGTCGCCCCTGCGAAGCCTGCTGCCCCGACGAAGCCTAATGCTCCGGTAGCTAAGCCAGCAACCCCAGCTAACGCAGCTACGCCCGCAGCAGTAACGCCTGCACCCAAACCGACAGCACCTGTCCCGCCCGCAACGCCCCAGGCAAGCCCAGCAGCTGCTAAGGTAGTTGCTGCCCCTGCCACTCCATCTCCTGCAATAGTTGCTGCCCCTGCTGCAACCAAGCCAGCTGACCCTGTGGACGCGCCAGCAACCGCTGAAAAGAGTCAAACTGAGCTAGCTAAGATCGAAGCGGCAGAGAAAAAAAAGAAAAAATGGCAAAAGTTCTGGAAAACTCCCAAACGTTTTTTTTTGGACTCAAAAAACAAGCGCGTCCGTTGGATGCACATCTTCTTTCCTAAAAAGCTGAGTTTCTCAGGCAAATAACACTTAACCGTCAAGGCCAGGAATAACCACAATAATATCCTGGCCTGCTACTAGGACAAAATGTGACAATAGAATTCGATCTTGCGCAAATAATCGAGAGAAACGAAAAAATTGTCTCAGGGAAGAGAGTTCTTTACGTCAAGCAGGAACCGGAGAAACACTCTCAAAACCTATTAATCGTCATGAGCGCTCATAATCATGGCGAAAAATATATGGCTCTGCGTTCTTTTCTTAGCAAGCAGACATGCGATTTGCTTTTCATCACTGACCCCAAGAACACTTGGTACCTAGATGATGACAATGGCGCAACATATCAAACCATTATTTCGTATTTCACTAAGAACTATGAAAGCAGAAACGTGTTCCTTTTTGGTTCATCAATGTCTGGGTACGGCGCGATTCTCCACGCACTGAAGCTAAACCACAACGCCATCGCGTCCAACCCACAGATCAACCTCGACATTACAAAAGATTATTCCTGGCCCGAGCTGGTTGAGCACATTTCCAGCATAAAAGGCAACCATACAAACATCGAAGAAATTGCCCCCTTCATTTGGAAGGACTCTGCAGTCTACATTATCCATGGCCATGATGATATTGACACTATCAATGCCAGCCTTCTACTCAATGCTGTCCCCAATAATAGAAAACTAATAATCCAAACTGTCGATAGTGATGCACATACATTTTACTTCGGGAAAAATGTAGATTATGTCTTTGACGTAATATCAATGCTGTCAATATTTAGGACAAAACTAGACCTTTCTACTACGGTGAACGACTTAGCAACAGAGTCCAGTAATGTTAAAAAAATGCTCAGAGCTGAGCGCAGACAATTAAACGTAATTGACCCGTATCGCTCCCTGAACATCTCAGAGAATGCTGTCTCATGGCAAGAACGTTACCTTCATGAAGAACTCGGCAAGCTCGTACATTTCGCTAATATAGGACTGTACACAGGTAGCGAATTATCGGGCGGCACCTGTTTTTATGATGGACGCGGATGGCGTCTAATTAGCGTCCCTTATGAAATGGGCGACAACCTCATAGCCGGCAATGAATTCATCACCCAAGGTGTGATTTCTGCATTCACGAACAACGCCTACTTTAATGATTACTGGTGGATCCGAAACGAAGCCGAATCATCCGTCACAATTTCAGGCGCGCATAATTTTTGCGAAATAGTAATTTCCGAAGCGAAAAATAAAAACATCTATATCAATTCGAGCATACCCAGCAATATCGATGTCGCAGAAATCAAAGGCCAGTACCTCACCTTCACTGCCGACATCTACACAAGCGAAGGCGAAGTATCACTCACCCTTGGCGGAGTTGGGGATGTGGGTTACCATCACAAAAATTCAGAGAAAAACACTCCGGGAACCTGGAGTAGACTTGTAGTCTTTGAGCAATTCACGTCGATCAAAGAAAGTCATAAAGATCGAATCTTTGTAAGATTCAACCTGGCGACAGACGGAAAGCCCAAAGTCATCCGAATTAAAAATGCCTGCTTGGCCATTGGCTATTTCCCCATGGGCTTTACTGAGTAAATCATGATGAAAATCACCTCCACTATTGAATGCTCCAATCACGCTCCATTCGTACTCTTCGGAGGCATTAACGTTCTTGAGTCAGAATATCTGGCTCTTACTGCCTGTGCTGAGTATGTCCGCGTCACTGAAAAGCTGGGAATCCCCTACGTATTCAAAGCAAGCTTTGACAAGGCTAACCGCTCGTCCATCCACTCCTATCGCGGCCCAGGGATGGAAGAAGGATTGCGTATCTTTGAGAAGGTTAAGGCTGAGTTCGGTGTACCGGTAATCACTGATGTTCACGAAATTTACCAAGCTGCCCCGGTTGCCGAAGTTGTCGATGTACTGCAATTGCCCGCATTTCTGGCACGCCAAACAGACCTGGTTGTCGCACTAGCGAAAACAGGTAAACCGGTAAATATCAAGAAACCACAATTCCTCAGTCCTTCGCAAGTACAAAATATCGTTCACAAATTTAAAGAAGCCGGAAATGACCAACTGATTCTGTGCGACCGCGGCAGCTGCATGGGATACGACAATCTCGTAGTTGATATGCTCGGTTTCGGTGTAATGAAGCGCACTTGCGATGACTTACCAGTTATTTTCGATGTCACTCATGCTCTTCAGAACCGTGATCCTTCAGGGGCTGCTTCCGGTGGCCGTCGCGAGCAAGTAGTCGACTTAGCTCGAGCAGGTATGGCAGTAGGCTTAGCAGGACTTTTCCTGGAGTCGCACCCAAACCCGGATAAGGCCAAATGCGATGGTCCCAGCGCACTGCCACTGGATAAACTTGAACCATTCCTGGCGCAAATCAAAGCTGTTGATGATCTTGTTAAATCGCTTCCTCAGCTGACCATCGATTAAAGATATTGACCGTTTCAAGACAAGGATTGTGATTATGGCAGGCTCTAATCCACGTGTTGCGATCGTCATCCCGGCACGGTACGGCTCAACACGCTTGCCTGGTAAGCCGCTGGCTGATATCGCTGGTAAACCAATGGTCCAGCATGTCTATGAACGTGCCTTACAGGTGAAAAGTGCCGAACAGGTGATCATTGCTACTGATGACGAGCGAGTTGCTAAAGCAGTGCAGCAGTTCGGTGGTCAATATGTAATGACATCGCCTGATCATCCCTCCGGCACAGATCGGCTTGCGGAAGTAATGCGTCAAGTTGAAGCTGATATATATATAAATCTACAAGGTGATGAACCGCTGGTCCGCCCTGAAGATATCGAAACCCTAGTATCCGGGATGCTGGCCGATAATAGCGTTAGCGTTGGCACTTTGTGTCATCATATTAATGCTCAAGAAGCCCGAAACCCCAACACTGTGAAAGTAGTATTAGCGGCTAATGGCAACGCTCTTTACTTCAGTCGCTCATCGATACCGTTCCCGCGGGAGAGCGAAGCTGCAACCTACCTAAAACATGTCGGTGTCTATGCTTATCGCCGTAATGTTTTAGCCGAGTATGCAAGCCTTGCACAACCCATGATTGAAAATGCAGAGAAGCTTGAGCAACTGCGCCTGCTAGCGGCTGGTTACTGCATTCGCGCCTACCATGTAGAACCTACTGGACCTGGCGTCGATACCCCCGAGTGCCTTGAGCAAGTACGTTCAATCATGAGTGGGCTGCGTCCTGATTCCGCACCAACACTTTCGAATATCCAGCTTGTAATTACCGACGTTGATGGAGTATTAACCGATGGCGGCATCTATTATGACGCAAGCGGTGAGTGCCTTAAGAGATTCCACGTCCGAGATGGCATGGGGATGCGTCTGCTGGAAGAGAACGGAGTACGTGTAGCTGTACTGTCAGGCCGGGACTCAGCGACACTTCGCAAGCGTGTGGCTGATTTAGGTGTAACACTATTCCAGTTTGGCGTGAAAGATAAATTTTCTGCCTGCGAGGAGTTAATGTCCAAAGCTGGCGTAGACAAACTGCAGACGGCTTGCATAGGTGATGACTGCATTGATTTGCCCGCATTTGCAGCGTGCGGCATCTCTTTTGCTGTTGCCGACGCTCCGGCATATGTGAAAGAAACAGCAACCTATACACTGACGGCAACTGGCGGAACCGGTGCATTTAGAGAAGTCGCCGATGCTATCCTTTTCGCCAAGGGCAAAGAAGCTGTACTCAACACAGCTACAGGCTACGCCAAAGTAATGTCAAAGATGGCCCAATAATAAGCTAAAGGGTCGGTGGCATTCGCCATCGACCCTGCCGCAGCAAAAAGCTAATTAGCTTATGCAAAACCCATGGGGAAATACCCCACTTGAAGAGTTAAATTTTTCAAAAGAACTTTCTTAGGCTTCCCATCTGCTGCAACGTTGACCCGCACAAATATCGAGTCCCTGTGAGCTGAGTTAATGGACAAAAATTGCTGTGCTATGTGAATTCTTCTCCATTCGCCGGCCTTGTTTTTTGGCGAATTGATATGATGATACCCTGACTCACCAACCCCACCGAGCGTAAGATATATATCGCCACCAGTTGAAAAAACATCAGCTGATAGAGTTAGGTATTTCCCCTTAATTTCATCATACGCCTTTCCATTAAGCTTCAGCGAAGTACTTAAATAGATATTCTTTGAATTTACAGAACGCAGATCAATTTCAATTAACTCATAACCACCTCGAACCACTAGGTCCGAAGCAGCGTCATTCCGCACCCACCAGTGCTCATTAACAAACTGATTGTTTTCCGCAGCAGATACAGACTGGACTGTCTTGAAGCTATTGACGGCAATTAGGTTATCATTTATTGAAGGCGTAGGGCCCATCAACCGCCAGCGATCACCATCAAAGAAACAGGTAGCACCCGAAAGAGCACCCTCGGAATAGAAGCCCACATTGGAGAAGAAAACTTCCCTCCCCGCTTGCTGGTGCAGGTATCGATTCTGCCAAGAGATGCTTTGACCTGTATGATCCATTGTACGATACGGGTCTTGAACTTTAGCCTGCTTTCGCTCAGCCCTCAGCAGACGTCGATTAGTTTTATCCTCAGGAACAAGCTGTGCCAATATACCCTGCAGATTAAGCTCCGTCCTAAAGGTATCAAGCAGATTCATCACTGAGTAAATATAACCAACCTCTTTACCAAAAAACATCACATGGGAATCAACGTCCAAGGTTTGAACAATAAGTTTCTTGTTCGGCGGAGCCACACGCGTCAGTAATTCCACGTTGATAGTATCAATTTCATCGTGGCCATGGATCACGTAAACCGCTGAATCGCCCCAAGCTTGCTGTGCAACTTCATCAAGGTTTACGTGATTTCCTCCAATAGCTTCAATATGTTCAATCAACTCCGGCCAAGCATAGTCCTTGGTTATATCCAGATTGATTTGCGGATTTGAAGCAATCGCGTTTGCATTCAATTTGAATGCGTGATATATCGCCCCGTACCCCGACATGGACGATCCAAAAAAGAAAATCGAATTCGGTCGATAATCCGTCGAAAACATACGGAAAATTCTGGAGAACGCTTCACCTTCATCTTCGTCTAGATACCAAGAATTTTTAGGGTCAGAGACAAATAGAAGATCACAGACCTGACTCTCCAAGAATGACCTCAGGGCCATATACTTGCCACCCTGATTGTGCGCACTCATGACGATCAAGAGACGCTCAGACTTCACATCAGGATTCAACGGAACATATAAAATTTTCTTACCGCTGACATGACGCTCATGGCGCTCAACAATTTTTGGTAAATCAATCACTTTGTCCATTTTTACCGGCTCGCCCGACGCACCCAACCTGAATAATTTCAACACAGTTGTTCTCTACACAATAACTAACGCAACTGGCGCTACGGCATACGCAACGATACATCCCAAGCAAAACTCTACTCGAAAGCCTCAGCACCGCCCTAGAAGCGCTGAGAAGAAGTAGCAGACTTTACTACAGCCTGCTACTTCCCTTGAGAGAAGTATCCATCCAGATAATTGCGGCCTTCGCCGCAGCGCCAACAAAGTGCAAAAAGCAGTTAGTTAGTCAAAAATCTCGACCACGCCTACTACTGAGTTCTGATCATCAACCACAGCTAGCGCTCGAATTTTATTGTCAAGCATATAAGCTTCCGCCTCAGACAACTGTGCATCTTCCTTGATAGTGTGAGGATGAGCAGTCATGAACAGCTCAACATTGGCGTGTATCACACCCTCATCTTCCACCAAAGCCCGACGGAGATCACCATCGGTAACGATACCGACCAGTTTGTCTTCATCCATTACCGCTGTCAGACCTAATCGGCTGCGCGTCATTACCAACAAGCAATCATGGAAGCTCGTGGATGGAGATACAACAGGCGCAGGCGAATGCATTACATCGCGAACGCGGGTCAACAGTTTTCGGCCAAGGCTACCGCCAGGGTGATAGCGGGCAAAGTCCATAGGTTTAAACTGTATTGCTTCAATCAAAGCCACAGCCAGAGCATCCCCCATTGCCATCGTGGCCAACGTAGATGTAGTAGGTGCCAGATTATTGGGGCACACCTCGCGTTCAACGGAAATATCAAGCCAAATATCGGCGTGTTTAGCTAAGGTTGAATTTCCGTTGCCGGTCATTGCGATGATTTTGTTACCGAACGATTTGAGACTTGGGATCAATTTGATCAGCTCGTCAGTTTCACCGCTATAGCTGATCAAGATCAGTACATCGATCGGCTTGAGCATACCCAAATCGCCATGAAATGCTTCTGCCGGGTGCAGGAAGAAGCTGGGAGTACCGGTAGACGCAAAGGTCGCAACCATTTTCTTACCGATAAGGCCCGATTTCCCCATACCGCAGACCACGGCTCGACCTTTACAACTGAGCAAAAGCTCCACAGCGCTCTGAAACTCGCCATCAATACGTCCAGCCAGCTGGGTAACGGCTTGTGCTTGGGCAATCAAGGCTTCTTTGGCAATCGTGAGGTGGTTCATTTTCGTCCCTGAAGACTGAGGTGTACTAAACGGGGAATATTAAGGTCTTTGCAACCTTAAGCAAAGCTCGTTGGTCTTGAAGCTGGGTAAAAAACGCTTGTTGCCGATGAGCTGGATCAAAACCCGCGAGCTTCGCCCTCGTAGGGAGCAGTCCTCAGCCCCCTTGAGCGCCGGCACCGTAATGGCAATGCAGGCGCAGAATCACTTTTCGACTCAGATACCACACACGATCTGCAAATCTCTCCCTCGCAGCAGAGCAAGGCTTAGTCGCATTTTTGTAACATTTCGCGCCCTCCTACCTGCAGCACACATCAACGCACCACTGACAGGAATCTGCATCAGTACGCCGCTCGATTTCAGGGTTTCATGGGACGGCTAGCCTCCGAAATCACATTTTTTCTGGCAGAAGCCTAATCGGCATCATTGAGCCGTGCCTTCCGGGGCTTTGCGGCTAAGCTCAACCTCCACAGACTGGGCATCAGAGCAATTTTTCGTTGTGCCTAACGTCACTATGCAGCAGCATACCGCAGCAAACGATTAGAACTTGGACGTACGGCTCTGCCTGATTGGATGTCATGAACGCAAATTCTCGCCCGCCCTCGGGCAGCAAAACCCACTATCGCTGGCAACGCTCCTCACTTGAACAGAACCTTCGAACCCTGATGCCTCAGTGGAAAGATAGGGCCTTGGAGGTAAGCAGCCAGACCTTGGCCTCTAACGCCTCATTCGTTAACTACGTGCGTCACCACCGATTTATTGATCCATGCACAGGCCAACCTGTTGAGCTAGTGGAGAAATCTATTCGCAAGCTAGCCTTCATAGGCAGTCAAGAAGCTCGCCTACATCGTGCTGACGGCATCTTCCGTGGATGCTTGCATTTCCGGCACCCTGCCTGCTTCGGAGTCATCGAAACCCCCTGGGAAAGCCTGATTTTTACTGAGTTTGTTCGCGGTAAACCCCCACGAATGCAGGCAATTGCGCGCCAGCTCGCGCTAGGGATTGCCGAGCTGGAGGGCCATAGCAATAGCTATTTGACCAGCCAACCACTCTCACAAAAGCCTCTGCTGTGGAGCATGGACTTTTTCCGCCCGTGGTTCCTGTTAAGGCCGCGCTTCAACTTCGACCGCTTTCTTCCCTCCCTTGAGCAGCTGGGATACGAGGACAAGCGCTTCGCAGACCTTGGCGAGGGATTCAAAGCTCTGATTCCTCGACTCAAAAAACTGGGGCGCCAGGCGAGGGGGGGGACTCGATGCATTTGCCACATGGATTACCTGCGCAAAAACCTATTTCTGATATCAGGTCAGTTACACGTAATCGATTGGAGCGAAGGGAAGGTAGGGAGAATCGGCTTTGATGCTGGCGCTTACCTAGGGAGCTTATTCCGACGCACAGAGATGATCACCTTTCTCACCGCACGCGCTGAATTCATAGACCAATATCGGCACTCTCTAGCCGCAAGGTTCGACGAAACCGAGGCGTTGAGGAACATGCGCTACATCTTCCTGATGACGGCACTGTACCACTGCCTGCGCCCCGAAACGGTTGATGAGTACAGAACAAAAGGGACAATGCACCTACTTCGAGAAAAGTATGATTACCTTCTGGGAGTCGCGTAACCCTCCCAGCGCCGACATCAAAATGACATCACTTCAGCGAAATCCGATGATGAACTTCGATTTCTGGCGCCAAATTTGAACCATTTGAAGCCACCACTCATGTGAAATTGTATTAAGATTCGCACCATCCCTTTTTCTGGCTCACCGTGAGCGCTTTGCGCTCGACGCGATCAATTATCGATTGGAATCTCGCTTCAGGTTTATGGACGACGTCTCACGCCCTCGCTTGCTGGTGCTTTCAAAAGGTGCCCAGCGTATAGACACGCTGCCATCTTTGCTGCCTGATTTCGTGCTGCGAAACGGAGGCGTGCGCCACCTTTCGAAAACTGACTGGGTCATGGTTTGGGGCCGTAAAGCGAGCGCCGTCAAAGCAATATCCAGAGCGGGGAAGGCAGGCAAGCCCGTTCTAACGCTGGAAGACGGCTTCATCCGTTCCGTGGGCCTGGGCGCCGACGAGCCGCCCCTGTCGCTGATCGTCGATGACGTGGGCGTGTACTACGACGCTTCCCAGCCGTCCCGCCTCGAACAGTTGATCGCCACGCCCCTCGACGCCGAGCAAACCCAACGTGCCCTGGCACTACGTAGCCTGTGGCAGCAGCAACGGGTGTCGAAGTACAACGACGCACGCATCGAACTGCCAGCGCTGCCGGCCGACTGCGTGCTGGTGGCCGACCAGACCTGTGGCGATGCCTCGTTGCAAGGTGCAGGGGCCAGCGACTTCCGGGCCATGCTGGAGGCGGCATTGGCCCGCTATCCGCATAGCACCATCGTGCTCAAGGTGCACCCCGACGTGGTGGCCGGGCGCAAGGCCGGGCACTTCGACCTGGCAGCGCTGGCCAGCAACCCGCGGGTGCAGGTACTGGCCAACAATGTTCACCCGGCCGATTTGCTGCCACGCATGCGTGCAGTGTTCGTGATGACGTCGCAACTGGGCTTCGATGCCCTGCTTTGGGACGTACCGGTGCACACCTGGGGCATGCCGTTCTATGCCGGCTGGGGGCTGACCGACGACCGCTTGCCGGCACCTTCGCGCCGCAAGCCTGTGCCGTTGGCGCAACTGATTCATGCCAGCCTGGTGGCCTACCCGCGCTATGTCTGCCCAGAACGTGGTCAGCCGTGTACGCCAGAGGTGCTGATCAACTGGCTGGGCCTGCAACGGCGGCACCGCAGCGTGCTGCCAGGCACCGTACAGATGCTGGGTTTCAGCCGCTGGAAAGAACCGCTGGCAAACCTGTTTTTCAATGGCGCGGCCATTCGCTTCGTCAAGCCCGAGCAACCGCTGGCGCAAGACTTGCCCGTGGTGTCCTGGGGCTGCAAGCACGACACCCACCTTAGCGCCCACCCACTGCCCGTCAACCGCGTGGAAGACGGCTTCCTGCGCTCGGTCGGCCTGGGCGCCGGCAAGGCGCGACCGTTGTCGTGGGTGGTCGATGACCTGGGTATTTACTACGACGCCACCCGGCCTTCGCGCCTGGAGCGCATCCTGGCTGAAGAGCCCTTCGACCCGCAGTTGTTGGCCCGCGCGCATGCTTTGCGCCTGGCCATCTGCGCGGCGGGGCTGACCAAGTACAACTTGCCCGGCGCCAGCTGGCAGCGCCCCGCGCATGCGCAACGGGTGATCCTGGTGCCTGGCCAGGTGGAGGGCGATGCGTCCATCCGCTTTGGCGGCAACCGTATCCGCAGCAACCTGCAACTGCTGCGCGCCGTGCGTGAGCAAAACCCTGATGCGTGGGTGTTGTACAAACCCCACCCAGAGGTATTGGCCGGCACGCGCGCCCGTGGTGACGACGAAGCGCAAACCGTGCACTGGTGCGATGAAGTGATCGGCGATACACCACTGCAGCAATTGCTGGAAGTGGTCGACGAATTGCACGTACTGACCTCGCAGTCGGGCTTCGAGGCCCTGCTGCGCGGTGTGCCGGTGACGACCTATGGCCAGCCGTTCTACGCCGGTTGGGGGCTGACCCGCGACATGGACCTTCAAGCACCGGTGCAGGCACGGCGCAGCCGACAACTGACGCTGGACCAGCTGGTAGCGGGCACGCTGCTGCTCTACCCCACTTACGTAAGCCTGGTGACCAACCGCTTCACCACCGCCGAACAAACCTTATACGAACTACAAAATTGGCACGCCTTACCGCAGCCTGGAGCTCCCTCCCGATGGCAGGACTTGAAACGACGCTTGAGCAGTTTGTTGGGCATGAAGCGCCCGACCAACTGAATGCAAGGGCGACGCGTGGTCCGCTGCTGCGTATCCCGTCACACAATTTTCTGCTGCTTCAGGGTGTCAGTTCGCCCTTCTTCAGCCGCCTTGCCAAGGGGCTGCGGGATATCGGCCAGCGAGTGCACAGTGTGCGCTTCAACGTCGGCGACGCCCTGTATGGCCCCGGCGGCGCGCAGCTGACCTGCCCGTACGCCCCGGAAGACATGGAGGCCTGGTATTCACAGGTGTTCCGCCAACTGGGTATCACCGACCTGGTGCTGTTCGGCGACTGTCGCCCGGTACACCGCCCGGCCGTGACCCTGGCGCGGCTGTCGGGTATTCGCGTGCACGTGTTCGAGGAAGGCTACTTTCGGCCCTATTGGGTGACGCTGGAGCGCGACGGGGTCAACAACAACTCGCGTTTGCCACGTGACCCGCAGTGGTACCGCGATGTGGGCAAGTACATTCCGCGCTATCAGAATGGCAACCCGTTCAAGCTGTCGTTCGCCGCACGTGCCACGCACGATGTGCTGTACCACGCCGGCGGCGCGCTGAACCGGCTGTGCTTCCCGCGCTACCGCACCCATGCCCCGTTCAACGCCGCCATGGAGTACGCCGGCTTCATCCGCCAGGGCATGCGCCTGCTGCGCGCCCGTGTGCATGACGACGCGCTGGTGGCCGAAGTGGCCCGCGAGCGGCACCCCACGTTTTTGCTGCCCTTGCAGCTGGACAGCGATGCGCAAATCCGCGACCACTCGCCGTTCCAGAACATGACCCAGGTGATCGAGCATGTGATCGACTCGTTCTCGCTCAACGCCCCCTTCGATGCGCGCCTGCTGGTGAAAAACCACCCGTTGACGCCCGGGCTGGTCAACTACCGCAAGGTGACCGAGCAGTTGGCGCGCAAGTACGACGTGGCCGAGCGTGTCGATTTCATGGAAAGCGGGCACATGCCTACGCTGCTCTCGCACATCACCGGCATGATCACCGTCAACAGTACCGCTGGGGCTTCTGCATTGCTGCACCACCGCCCTACCTGCACGCTGGCCGAGCCGATCTACGCGATGCCGGGGCTAACCCACCAGGGCGGGCTGGATGATTTCTGGCAGCACCCCGAAGCGCCCGACAACACGCTGTTTCAACGCTTCCGCAACACCGTCATCCACACCACCCAGGTCAACGGCGGCTTCTACACCGCCTGCGGCATGGACATGGCCGTGGCCAACTGCCTGGAAGTGCTGATGGCGAAAACCTCAAGAATCGAAAAATACCTATGAGTTCGCATGCCTCACCCCGCTGCATCCTCATCACCGGCGCCACAGGCGGTATCGGTGGCGCGTTGGCGCCTGCCTACGCCGCCCCGGGGGTGACGCTGATCCTGCAAGGCCGGCGCCAGGACCGCCTGGCCGAAATGGCCGAACAATGCCGCGCCCTGGGTGCCCAGGTGTTGCTGGAGGCCCTCGACGTGCGCGACCTGGACGCCCTGCGGGCCATGGTGCGCCGGGTTAGCGAGCAGCATCAGCCCGACCTGGTGCTGGTGGGCGCAGGGCTTAACACCGCCGTGGGTGCCAATGGCGAAGCGGAAGACTGGGACGACAGCCGCGCCCTGATGGAAGTGAACGTGATGGCCGCCCTGGCCACCGTCGAGGCCGCCCTGCCCGCCATGCGCAGCCGTGGCGACGGGCAGATCGCCCTGTTCAGCTCGCTGGCGGGCTGGCGTGGCTTGCCGGTCACACCGACCTACAGCGCCAGCAAGGCCGCCATCCGTGTGTACGGCGAGGCCATCCGCGACTGGCTGGCGCCGGAAGGGGTGAAAGTGAATGTGATTGTGCCGGGGTATGTGGAGTCGAAGATGTGCTTCGAAATGCCCGGGCCTAAACCTTTTCTGTGGACCGCCGACAAAGCGGCCAGGCGTATCAAGCGCGGGCTGGCGGCGAACCAGGCGCGTATCAGCTTTCCGTTCCCGCTCAACCTGGGCACCTGGCTGCTGGGGCTAATCCCGCAGTGGCTTTCTTCGATGATCCTGCGTGGGTTGAAGTACAGTGATTGATGTTTCCATGTTGCCGGTCGCTTTGATCGGCCTGGGCTTGACCGTCGCGGTCGAGCGCCTGCTGGTTCCCCGCCCTGCCCTGCGTCGCCCGGCCGATTGCTGGCTGCTGCACGCAGGGCTGTGGTGTGTGGCCTTCGGGCTGTTGTATGCACTGACGGCGCGGCCGTTGTTCAGTGGCGTGAATGTGTTGTTGCTGTGGCTGCTGATCGTGCTGGTCAGCAACGCCAAGTATCACTCGCTGCGCGAGCCGTTTGTGTGTGCAGATTTCGAGTATTTCAGCGATGCAGTGAAGTTCCCGCGGTTGTACTTGCCGTTCTTTGGTTTTGGCAAGGCCGCGCTGCTGGCGGTGGGCTTTCTGGTTTACCTGTGGGCGGGCTTGAGCTTCGAGGTGGCGGGCGCGCGGCTTGAGGCGTTGCTGCCGTTGGCGCTGGGCCTGGGCTTGCTGCGCCTGGGGCATCGGGCTGTGAAGCCGAGCTTTGATGCCGAGCGGGATGTGCGCGGCTGGGGCTTGGCGGCCAGTTTGTGGCGGTACTTCTGGGCGGCGCGGGCGCCGGTGGACCGGGACGGGCTGGGCTCGCCGTTTGCGGGTGGGGCTGCGCCGGCCTCTTCGCAGCCGCCAGTGGCCCAGGCCGGGGCGCTGCCGGACTTGGTCTCGGTGCAGAGCGAGTCGTTTTTCGATGTGCGTGGGCTGTGGCCTGGCGTGCGCCCGCAAGTGCTCGACCAGTACGACCTGCTGGCCAGCCAGGCGCTGGCCCGGGGCAAACTGCAGGTGGCAGCCTGGGGCGCCAATACGGTGCGGACCGAGTTCGCCTACCTTACCGGCATCCCTGCCGACCGGCTGGGCGTGCACCGCTTCAACCCGTACCGGGTGCTGGCCCGCCAAGGCCTGCCCAGTATCGCCTCCAGGCTCAAGGCGCAGGGGTACCGGACCATTTGCATCCACCCGTACGATGGTGGTTTCTATGGCCGCAACAAGGTGTTGCCGGCATTGGGCTTTGATGAATTCATCGATGTGAAGGCGTTCAACGCTTCGCAAAAGGCTGGGCCGTTCATTGGTGATTGCGCCGTGGCAGATAAAATCCGCGCGCTGCTGCAGGCGCCAGGCCGCACCCAGCCGCTGTTCATCCATGCGGTCACCATGGAAAACCATGGCCCGTTGCACCTGGAAAGCGTAGCCGCGCACGAGCTGCCCGCCTGGTTCGACCGCCCGCTGCAACCGGGCATGAAAGACCTGGCGCCGTATGTGCGGCACATCGGCAACGCCGACCGCATGCTGGGCATGCTGCGCGAAACCTTGCTGGCCCAGCCGAACGAGGCGCTGTTGTGCTTCTTCGGTGACCATGTGCCGATCCTGCCCGAGGTGTACCAGGCTGTTGGTGCGCCCGCGGGTGATACCGACTACCTAGTGTGGTCCAACCGCCGCCAGCCTGGCTGCGGGGCCAGGCCAATGCCGGTGCAGCAGCTTTCCAGCACATTGCTGGGCCATGCCTTGGCGCCGGCAACCCGCCAGGACACGCCCATGGCCAGTGCCGGGGTAGCCTGACAACGTGGTGCGTATCGTTTTGGGATCGGACCTGTCGCCGGAGCGTGCCGCCGACCCTGCCTTGGCCCGTTTGCTGACCGAGGGGCGGGGGTCGCTGGCGTTTCTGATTGGCAATACGGCCTGCCGCTATCGCCTGCTGGGGTCGGCTATCCACTGGGACCGTGTGCTGCTGGCCTTCGACGGCGAGCAGGCACTGGGCTTTGCCGCGTTCAAGCATGACCGGCGCGGGCCGTTTGCCTTGCACTGGCGGCCGTTCGTTGGTGAATTCGGCGTATTGAGTGGCTGGGTGCGGTTTATCGGGTTCTGCCTGAGTGAGCTGCGCGAATGGCGCTACCCGTTCTTGCTGTATGGGCTGCGGGTCAGCAAGGCCGCACGCCAGCAAGGCGTGGGCTCGGCGCTGGTGCAGGCGTGCTGCGCGCACGCCGCCGGCCAGGGCTTTACCCGAGTAGAGCTGGAGGTGCCGCTGAGCAATCATCGGGCGCAGCACCTGTACCTGCATAATGGCTTTGCCCTGCGCCGCAAGCGCTGGGTGCCGTTCCCGCCGGTGCGCAACATGTGGCGGGCCGTGTAATGCACAATACGCCTCCCTTTGCACCCCACTCGCCCGAAGGTTACTCGCCACCCGATGCCCTGGTAGACGGCACCGGCTGGGTCGGCATCATGTCGCAATGGGTGGCCTGGAAGGTCCTGCACCTGCCGCAGTTCCTCGGCCCGGAAGGCCCGCCCTTCTGGCTGTGGCGCCGTGGCCGCAAGGCGCCCAAGGGGCTCAAGGCCATTGCCGGTATCGGCTACAAGCAGTCGTCGGCCCATGCCCGGGTGCTGTGCCAGCGCTGGGGGCTGCCCTACATTGCGCTGGAGGACGGTTTTTTGCGCTCGTCCTCGTTGGGCATCGAGGGCGATACGCCGATGTCCATGGTGGTCGACCCGGTGGGCATCCACTACCTGGCAGACCGCCCTTCGCTACTGGAAAACATCCTGCAGCAACCCGAGGCGCTCAGCGCATATGAACTGAATTGCGCCCGCGAACTGATTGCCTTGATGCGCAGCAGCGGCATCGGCAAGTACAACAACGCCCAGGACCTGCCCGACGACGACCCGCTGGGCCGCGAGCGGCCGCTGGTGCTGGTGGTGGACCAGACTGCCGGGGATTATTCGATCCCGGGCGGCGGGCTATGCGAAGCCGACTACGTGCGAATGCTGGATGAGGCCCTGGCAGAAAACCCGGATGCCGACGTGCGCGTGCGCATTCACCCGGACTGCCTGGGCGGGCAAAAGCCCAGTTGCCTGCTGGATGCCGCGCGGGCCCGTGGTGTAACGCTGGAGGCGCGGCCAGTAGCCTGGGCGTCACTGGCCCGGCGTGCCCGGCGGGTGTACGTGGGGACCAGCCAGGCCGGGCTGGAGGCGTTGATCCAGGGCGTGCCGGTCACCTGCTTCGGGCTGCCGTTCTATGCGGGCTGGGGGCTGACCGATGACCGCATGGCCATTGCTCGCCGGCAGGCACGGCCAGACCTTGTGCAACTGGTGGCGGCGGCCTATGTGCGCTACTGCCGCTATGTCGACCCATTGAGCGGCCAATTGACCGATGCCTTGACCGTTGCTCGCCAGCTAGCCAGCAAGAAAGCCCGCGATGCTGCGTTTGCCGGCCCCACCACGGTGCTGGGCGTGAAGCGGCACAAGCAGCACAACATCCGGCGCTTTTTCGCAAGCCGTTGGGGGCAGCTGCGCTTCAGCGTGGACAGCCCGCAACTGGTAAGCCTGGTAGCGGCCGAACAGGGCCGGCTGCTGGTATGGGCTGCACGCGAGCCGGCCGGCCTGGCCGAACGTGCGCGCCAGGCGGGGGTGCCAGTGTGGCGGGTCGAGGATGGTTTCTTGCGCTCCACGGGGCTGGGGGCTACCAACAGCCCGGCGCTGTCACTGGTGCTGGACCGGGGTGGCATTCATTACGATGCGCAGTCTGACAGCGACCTGGAGCAGCTGTTGCAGCATGGCGAATTCGACGCCCCATGCCTGGCCGAAGCGGCGCGCTTGCGGGCGCAGATCGTTGCCAGCGGCACCAGCAAGTTCAACCTGCGCAGCAATGTGCGCCCGGCCTTGCTGGGGCAACCGGGCCAGCTGCGGATACTGGTGGTGGGCCAGGTCGAGGATGATGCCTCGGCACTGTGCAGCGGTGGCGGTACCGGGTGCAACCTGCGGCTGCTGCAACAGGTGCGCGCGCGGTTGCCGGATGCCTGGATTCTGTACAAACCGCACCCCGACGTGGAGGCCGGCAAGCGCCGCGGGCACATCGCCCCGGCACAGCTGGTGGGGCTGGCCGATCAGGTACTGGCGGGGGTGGACATCGCCAGCCTGTATGGCCAGGTCGATGCACTGCATACGCTCAGTTCCACCGCCGGTTTCGAGGCCTTGCTGCGCGGGCTGCCGGTGGTCACCTATGGCACGCCGTTCTATGCCGGCTGGGGCCTGACCGAGGACCATCAGCCCTTGCCCCGCCGCACCCGGCGTTTAACCCTGGACCAGTTGGTAGCCGGCGCCTTGTTGCGCTATGCGCGCTATGCCGACGTCCAGCAAGACCTGCCCTGCGATGCCTGGCACGCCCTCGCCTGCCTCAGCGCGCCCCACCCGGCGCCGGTGGCCTATCGGCGAGTGGCGCCGTTGCTCAACTATACCCGGACCATGCTCGGCTGTGGCCGGCCATTGGCCCCATCAAAGGACTAGATCATGCCTGTTTCGATCAAGGACATCGGCCGTTACGCGGCACTCCCCTGGCATTGCCTGCAGTTGGCAACCCATGCCAAGTCGTTCGAGAACAACCCGGTGCTGGGCAGCGCCCGGCTCAATGCCCTGGGCCTGCATGTGCAGCGTCGTCAGCTGGCGATGGCCATGGCAGGTTACCGTCGCAATGCGCTGGCCTCGCGGCTGGATGCCGGTGAGCGCGCGCATTTTGAGCAGAACGGTTTTTTCATTCGTGAAAACGCCCTGCCTGCCGAGCAGTTTGCGGCCTTGCGCGCCGAGCTGGGTGCATTGCGCAGCACTGGCTGGGAAATGCGTCAGGGCCGCGCGGTTACCCGCCGGGTCAGCCTTGACCAGGACGTGCTGGCGCAAAACCCGGCCAGCGCGGCGTTTGTGGCGGACCGTGGGGTGCGCGACCTGATTGCCTATGCGTCGTCCAATACCGGTGGCATTACCTACCAGTTGCAGTCGATCGTGATCGACGCCGCCAATGCCGATCAGGACCCGCAGACCCGCCTGCATGCCGACACCTTCCACCCCACGGCGAAGGCGTGGTTGTTCCTGGACGATGTGGCGGATGACCAAGGGCCGTTCAGTTATGTGCCGGGCTCGCACCGCCTGACGCCGGAGCGTTTGGCCTGGGAGTATCGTCAAAGCCTGGGGGCGGCGCGCTCCGGCGAGCAGATGCACCGTGAGGGTTCATTCCGTATTGACGAGCCCGAGCTGGCGGCCCTCGGTCTGCCGCCGCCCCGTCGCTTTGCGGTGCCAGCCAACACCCTGGTGGTGGCCGACACGTCTGGATTCCATGCCCGCTGTGCGAGCCATCAGGCCAGCCACCGCGTCGAGATTTATGCCAGCCTGCGGCGTAACCCGTTCATCCCATGGCGCGGGGCGCACCTGTTTGCATTGCCATGGATTGCCAACCACCACATGCGTTGGGATATCCGGTTGAAGCGATTGATGGGGTTTGGCAAGAAGAGCCATTGGCGGTTTGTGGAGCAGTTGAATGCGTATGAGGCACCGCATATCTGACCCACGCCCGACCCGGACCGGCCCGGTGGTTGAACGCAGACCGTCGTGTAGGAGCGGGTTTACCCGCGAAGAGGCCGGTCCTGCTGGCCAATATCCGTGGCCATTCACCGTTGCCGCCGCCACCGTATTCGCGGGTAAACCCGCTCCTACGCTGATCGGGAGTGGGCACAGATCGGTGGTTGGGCGCAGGCCGTCGTGTAGGAGCGGGTTTACCCGCGAAAGGGCCGGGCCTGCTGGCCAATATCCTTGGCCAATCACCGTCCCCCCCTGGTCAGTGGGCACATTCTGCAATGGTTGAATCGCTGCTGGCATCATGACGGCGTCTACGCTGGCTCGAACTATCGAAGCCTCAAGGATGACCACATGCACTACGCCCACGCCCACCATCTGCGCCGCCACCGGGTTTCACACCCCGGCAGGCTATACATGCTGACAACCGTCACCTACCAGCGTCGCCCGCTGTTTCACAACTTCAACCTGGCCAGGCTGGTGGTCAATCACTTGCGCCAGGCAGACCGGGAAAACAGCTGCGCCACGCTGGCCTGGGTGGTCATGCCCGACCATGTGCATTGGCTGATAGAACTGAAACAGGTGACGCTGGCCACGTTGATGCGCCGCTTCAAATCAAGGTCCAGCCATGCCTTGCACAAGGCCGGCGTAACAACCAACCCCATCTGGCAGGCGGGCTACTGCGATCGCGCCATGCACAAGGATGATGACCTGCTCAACGCCGCTCGCTACATCATTGCCAACCCGGTCAGGGCCGGCCTGGCACCCAATGTCGGCAACTACCCACACTGGGATGCCATCTGGCTGTAGCCGTGGCCCTCACCCCAGCCGCGCCATCTCCTCCGCCACCACCGCCACGGTATGCCTGATCTGCTCTTCCGTATGCTCGCAAGACACAAAAAACCGCACCCGCGCCGAATGCTCCGGCACCGCCGGGTACAGGATCGGCTGGGCATTGATACCACGCTCGAACAGGGCGCTGGACAAGCGGCCGGCCTTGAACGAACTGCCGGTAATCACCGGGATCACCGCCAACCCGGTACTGGTCGCCGTGTCCAACCCTGCTTCACGCGCCAGGCGCAGGAACAGTTCACCTCGCGCCTGCACTTGCGCTACCCGCTCGCTGTCTGCAGCCAGCAGCTTCAACGCTGCCAACGCAGAGGCCGTGACCGCCGGCGGCATGCCAACACTGTACAAGAAGCCCGGCGCCAGAAACTTCAGGTGCTCGATCAGTGCCGTGCGGCCCGCAATGTACCCGCCGCAACTGGCCAGGGTCTTGCTCAACGTCCCCATCCAGATGTCGACGTCATCGCCAGCCAACCCATAGTGCTCGCGAATACCTTTGCCCGTCGCACCCATCACCCCCAGCGAATGGGCTTCATCCACCATGAGGAAAACCTTGTGCTTATGCTTGAGCTCGACGAACCGGGGTAGCTCGGGGTAGTCGCCGTCCATGCTGTAGATGCCTTCCACCACCACCAGCACCCGCTCGAAGTGCTGGCGTTGTTCGCCCAGCAGGCGGTCCAGCGCCTGCCAGTCGTTGTGGGCAAAACTCAGACGGCGGGCACCGGACAGCTGGATACCCTGCAACACGCTGTTGTGAATCAGCTCGTCATGCACCACCAGGTCGCGTGGCCCGAACAGGTAGCCGATGGTGG
Organism: Pseudomonas sp. Kh14; assembly: GCF_900291005.1. NCBI lineage: Bacteria > Pseudomonadati > Pseudomonadota > Gammaproteobacteria > Pseudomonadales > Pseudomonadaceae > Pseudomonas > Pseudomonas sp. Kh14. The sequence goes on along the minus strand of NZ_OLKJ01000017.1, from coordinate 8,721 downwards.
TGACGTTGGTGGCATGGCCGCTGACCATCACCACCGCATCGTCTACCTCGTACAGGCGGGCCAGTTCGCGCTCGAGCTCGCGGTGCAGCGGGCGGTCGCCAGAAACCGGGCGGCTGGCCGACACCGAGGTGCCGTAGCGGTCGATCGCCGCCTTGGCCGCTTCGGCCACGCTCGGGTGGCCGGAGTAGCCCAGGTAGTTGTAACTGGCAAAGTTGAGAAACTCGCGCTCGCCAATCTGCGTCTGGGCACCGGCGGTGCCCTGGTGCATACGGAAGAACGGGTTGCTCACGCCCAGCTGCATGGCGCTTTGCTGGATTACCCGCAGTTGCTGGTACCCCGGGTGCAGATCAAAGCGATAGTGCGCTTCGGGCACCTTCAGGGCAGCCTGCTGTACCTGCTCCAGGGTGGCGCCCTGCTCGCCCTCGGCAGCCACATGGCGGCGCCGGGCGAGGGCTTGCTGGATCAGGCGTTGCTTGGCATCGCCACCAAGGCCGGTCGGGGTTCTGGCTGTCATCTGGCACTCTTAATCAATCAATCGGTTGGGTGCCGCGTTGCTGTCGGCCAAGGCTGCGTTCAACTGCGCCAACTCTTCGGCACTGTGCTCGCTGCCATGGCGGGCAAGCACATTCTGCGCCAGTTGCTCTTCGCCGCTGCTCGCTTCACCGCGCAGCAGCTCCAGCAAGCGTACGGCAAGCTTGTCGATGCTGGAGCTGTCGCTCAGTTCCATCACCGGCAGGCGAATACCGAAACGCTCCTCCAGCGCCACCACCAACTCGACGCTCATCAACGAATCGAGCCCCATTTCCTGCAGCGGGCGCTGGGCATCCAGGCGTGCTGGCGGCAGGCGCAAAATCTCGCACACCTCGTGCTTGAGCATGTCTACGAAGCGTTCGAGCAGTTCGCCATCGTCAAGCTCCTCCAGCATGCGCTGGATGTCTTCACCGCCACCTTCATCCTCATGGTCGCCGCCATAGGCACGGGCCAGTTCGCTGAAGCGCGGTGTACTGGCGCTCGGCAGGAAGCGCGCCAGGGCCTTGAAGTCCAGTTCCAGCACGCCATGGCCGTTATCACCCTGCAACAGCATGGCCTCGAGCTGTGCCAAGGCGGCCTCGGCCCGCAGCGCAGAGCCCCCCATGCGGCTCTGCAGGGCGTCCTTGATCTGGCTGTTGCGCGCCAGGAAGCCGACATCGTCGATGGCGCCCCACAGCACGGCAGTGGCTGCCTGGCCCTGAGCACGTCGGTGCCGCGCAAGGGCTTCGAGCCAGTGGTTGGCCGCCACGTAGTTGGCCTGGCCGGGGTTGCCGAACAAGGTAGTGGCCGAGGAGAACATCACGAAGAAGTCCAGCGCCAGGCCCTGGGTCAGCTCGTGCAGGTACTGCGCGCCCTTGGCCTTGGGTTCCAGCACGCGACGCAACTGGTCGCCGTCTAGGTTGCGGATCAGGCTGTCGTCAATCACCGTCGCGGCATGCACCAGGCCACGCAGTGGCCATGGGCTGGCGCCGATGCGATCGAACACCCCGCGCAGTTGCTCACGGTCGGTGATGTCGCACGCCACGGCCTGCACATCGATACCTTGGGCGTGCCACAACGCCAGCTGCGGTTGGGCCTCTTCACTGGCCGGGCCACGACGGCCCAGCAACACCAGGTGACGGGCACCTTTGTCGATCAGCCACTGCGCAGTACGCAAGCCAAAGCCACCCAGGCCGCCGGTGACCAGGTAGCTGGCATCGGCGGCAAGCTGCAGTGCCCGCACCGGCTGCACGCGGGTGTCGACGGTTTGCTGGATAGGGTTAGCGTAGGTCACCACGACTTTGCCAATCTGCCGTGCCTGCTGCATGTAACGGTAAGCCTCGACCACCTGGTTGGCGTCGAACTCGCGGAACGGCAACGGATGCAGGATGCCCTGTTCAAACAGCTCCATCATTTCGGCGAACAGGCGGCGGGTGAGCGCGGGGCGCTCGCTCATCAGCTGGTCAGCGTCGATACCGAAATAGCTGATGTTGTTGCGGAACGGGCGCAAGCCGATACGGGTGTTCTGGTAGAAGTCGCGCTTGCCCAGCTCCAGGAAGCGACCAAACGGCTTCAGCACCTGCAGGTTGCGGTTGATGGCCTCACCGGCCAGCGAATTGAGCACCACGTCCACGCCACGCCCACCGGTGGCCGCCAGCACCTGGTCGGCATAAGCCAGCGAACGGGAGTCGTAGATGTGGCTGACGCCCAGCAGGCGCAGGAAGTCGCGCTTCTCGTCGCTGCCTGCGGTGGCGTGAATTTCTGCGCCCAGCCATTTGGCGATCTGGATGGCAGCAATGCCCACGCCACCGGCAGCACCGTGGATCAGCACCTTCTCGCCCGGCTCCAGGCGCGCCAGGTGATGCAGCGCGTAGTACACGGTGAAGAAGGTACTCGGAATGGTGGCCGCCGCTTCGAACGACATCCCTTCGGGGATGCGTGCAACGGCGTTGGCGTTGGTGACCAGGCGGTTGGCGAAGCTGCAGGGGCCAAAGCCCACCACACGTTCACCCGGGGCGAAGTCGCCCACTGCCTCGGCGCCTTTGCCCTGCACCACACCGGCAAATTCGAAGCCCAGGGTAGGGCCGGAGAAGCCGTTTTCGATGGCTTCATCCGACAGCAGGCCGAGGGCGAACATCACGTCACGGAAGTTAAGGCCCGTCGCGCGCACCTGAATGTCCAGCTCATCCGCCGCCGGTTGACGCGGCTCACGCACTTCCCAGCGCAGGTTGCGCAGCTGGCCCGGCAGGTCGAAGCCCAGGCATACCCACTGTGCATCGCCCACTGCGGGGCGCGGCTGGTCGGCCAGCACCCGCAGGCGCGGCACGTAGCGACGGCCTTCGGCGTCCAGGGCCAGCTCGGTTTCGCTATCGGCGTGCAGCAACGCAGGTACCGCCAGCTCGACCGCTGCCGCGTGCGCCAGATCGAGCAGGCGAATACGACAGTTCGGGGATTCGTTGGCCAGGGTACGGCCAAAGCCCCACAAGGCGGCGTCGCCGATGGCCGCAACGTCGGCGGCGGTGTCGACGCTGTGCAGGTGCTCGGCAGCGCCACGGCTGAACAACCAGCACTGCGGGGCGATCGTCAGCGACTCACAGGCCTGCACCAGCGCGGCCGCTTGCATGCAGCGCTCGGCCTGGCCATCGAGGCCTGTGCCGCTATCGAAACCGGCCAGGTGCAGCACATGCTCAGGGGGCTGGGCAAAGGCGCCAAGCTGAGCCGCCAGCGCCTGGGCGTCACCCGGCTGCAACAGGTCAACCTGCTGGCCCTGGGCGCGCAGTTGCTCTGCCAGGCGCAGGGCAGCGCCCTGCCCTGCTTCGGCGAGTACGGCCCAGCGCTGCACTGCCACGGGTGCGACAGTGTCGGCACCGGCGGGCTTGTCCGCCAGCAACAGGTAGCTACCACAGGCGTTACCCGGCAACGCCTCCAGCGGGCGCAACGCGGTCAGGCCATGCCGCTGCAGCTCATGGCTCCAGAACGCCGGGCCTTGCTGGCGCGACAACGCCTGCTGCGGGCCGGCCAGCCACCAATCTGGCTGGGCACCGAAGACGAAATCGGCCCAGCGCGCCGGGTACTGCCCAAGCAGCGCCAACTGGCCGTGCGGGTTGAGCCGGCCACTGGCCAGGCGCAGGGCGTCACCCACCGTACCAAGGGGGCCAAAGTCGGTAGGCACCAGCACCCAGTCGAACGTACCGGCGTCGGCCAGTTGCTCCAGGCCAAGCACCTCCAGCGCCGGGCAATCGTCACGCAGACGCTGCTCAAGCTCAGGCTCGGCGACACAGTAGGCATAATCGAGGCGATCGAAATCCAGGCCGGCGTACAACAGTTCGGCAAACGAAGCACCACCGAAGCCGAATTCCAGCACACGCAGGCGCTGGCCGGGCGGCAGTTGCGCCAGGCGCGCGGCCAAGGTCTGGCCAATGCCGCTGAGCAGGTGCTGCTGCCCTGCCGCACCCAGCACCAGGCGCGCCAGGCTGGCACCGCTGGTTTCGCGCGGTTGCAGGGTGTCGAAGGCCTGGCTGCCATCCAGCAACGCCGACAGATGTCGGCCGATGCGGCCAACGGAATGGATAATCTGGAAGTACTCGGGGTAGCTCTTGAACAGCTCTTGCCAGATAGCCTGCGAGGTCGGGCGCTCGCCCTGGTCGACCAGTTGCCAGCTGCCGTCCGCGCTACGCTGCAGGCTGCCGTCGTGCTCGGCATGGCGCAACAGCATCGCCAGGAAGTCGCCCTGGCCCTGCGACCATAGCGCGACCTGCTCGGCACTGATGCGGCCGCCGGCCTGTTCCACCGCATCGAGGACAAAGCTGTTGCACAGCACATCCAGCAGTGGCTCCACTTCATTCAGGTAACGCACCTGTGCCGGTTCGTCGGCCAGGCACTGCAAGGCCTCGACCAACGGCGAGCAGGCCACGGCGTTACGCTGCACAGGCACAACCGCGCCTGGCGCGGCCTGCCCTACATGGCCCATACGCTTGATATCGCCACTGCGGTCGTACTGCAGGCGCACGGCACGCATGCGCGCATCCTTGATCGCCAGCACGGCAGCGCCGCTGGCATCGAACAGGGTGAAGTCGACCAGCAGCGAATGCGCGGTGCGTTTGCGCTGACGCACCTCGGCCAACACCGGAACACCGCCAGCATTGGTAAAGGCAATGCGCCCAAGCTTGACGGGGATGAACGCCAGGCCATCGTCATGCCCCTGGCGGCTGGCCAGCAGCTCGGTAATCAGCTGGAAGGCACCATCCAGCAACGCCGGGTGCAGGTGCAGGCTTGCCAGTTCGTGCTCGATGGCAGCAGGCACGACCAACTCAGCCAACACGCGCTCCCCCTCCACCCAGGCTGCGGCCACAGTCTGGTAAGCGGGGCCGTAGTTCAGGCCAACCGCGCAGGTCATTGCCAGGTGCTGCTCGCCGGTGAAGTCTGCCGGGCGGGCTGGCAACGCCGGTGCCCGGGTGTCCAGCAGCACACCGCGCGCTTCGCCCGGCAAGCGTGCGACCACGTGCTGTACCCAGTCTTCGCGTTGCATCACCGTGCGCGAGCTGATGCGCAACGTGCCGTCGGCCTCTTCGACCTGCACGCGCACTTTCTTGATGACCTCGCTGCTCAGCAGCAGAGGGTTGTGGATTTCCAGCTCTTCGATATCGACGAACTCGCCCGGCTGGTGCAGTTGCGCCACCGCCAGGGCCAGCTCGGTAAAGCCTGCACCCGGGAACAGTACCGACTCACCCACCTTGTGGTCGGCCAGGGTCGGGTACTGCTGGGTATCCAGGCGGTTTTCCCAGGTCAGCGCCTGGTCTGTTACCGGGTAACCCAGCAACGGGTGCACGCGCTCGTGGCTCAGCGGGCCATAGGCCTCGGCAGTGACCGGCAAGCTGAAGTGGTCGTGCTGCCAGGCATAGTTAGGCAGGCGCAGCGGGCGCCCGGTCACCGGGAAGCGTGCCTGCCACTGTGGCTCGACGGCGGCAATCTGCAGGCGGGCTACGGTACGTTCCAGCAGCAGCGGGCTGTGGTCGTTGCGCTTGAGGGTGCCAATCACTTGCCCCGGTTGTTCGCACTCGGCCAGCACATCGTTGACGTAGCTGCGCAGGATCGCATGTGGGCCCACTTCGACGAACAGGTTCAGGCCATTGCGCACCAAGGCAGCCAGCGCGCCCTGGAACAGCACCGGGAAGCGAATGTTCTGCCACCAGTACTGGCTGTCCAGCCGTTCGCCGTTCAACTGGCCACCGACGACAGTGGAATAGAACGGGATCTTCGTAGCCTGCGGGCGGATATGCGCGAGGTCGTCGATAACCGCTTGCTTGATCGGGTCCATGGCCGGTGAGTGGAAGGCGTAGTCCAGGTCCAGGCGGCGGGCGAATACCTGGCGCTCTTCCAGGGCCGCTTCCAGCAGTGCCAGGGCGTCAACCTCACCGGCGACAGTGGCGCCGCGGGCACTGTTCTCGCCCGCCACCACCAGGCGGCCATCCAGTTTCAGTTCGGCAATCAGTTGCGCCGTGGCCTCACCCGAGAGACCGACCGCCGTCATCTTCCCGGTACCACGGGTCAGGCCCTGCAGGCGGCTGCGGTGGTAGATGACCTGGGTGGCGTCCTCCAGGCTCAACGCGCCGCTGGCCCAGGCCGCCGCCACTTCACCCACACTGTGGCCTATCACCGCCACCGGGTGGATGCCTTCGGCAGCCAGCACTTTGGTAACCGCCACTTGCAGGGCAAACAGCGCAGGCTGGGCGATTTCGGTACGTGCATAACGGCCTTCGCCGTTGTCACCCAGCAGCTCGGCGCGCAGCGAGTAGCCCGCCAAGGGCTGGAACAACGCGTCCACTTTATCCACGGCGGCGGCGAACAGCGGCTGGTCGAGCATCGCCCGGCCCATGCCCTGCCATTGCGAGCCGTTGCCGGAGTAGACAAATACCGGTGCCGAGGCGCCGTCCAGAGCCTGGCCGGCCTCCAGCACTGCACTCAGTTCGCTGAGGGTCGGGTCCTGGGCATAGTCGTCCAGCGCCTGGGCGGCTTCGGCCGCGTTGTCGCAAACCAGCAGCAGGCGGTGGCTGTGCGCATCGCGGCGGAACATCGCCTGGTAGGCCACATCGTAATAGTCGGCCTGAGGCTGCCCGGCCAGGTAGGCGGCAAAGCGTTCAGCGGTTGCGCGCAGGCCTTGTTCGCTCTTGGCACTGAGCAGTAACGGCACGCGCCGGGCGCTGGCCGCTTGCGCTGCCGGCGCCTGTGGCTCGGGGCTTTGCAGGATGACATGGGCGTTGGCGCCGCCAAAGCCGAACGAGTTCACCCCCACGGTCAACTGGCCATCTGCCTTCAGCGGCAGGGGCTCGGTGACCACCTGCAGGTTGAGGTCGGCGAACGCGATGTTCGGGTTGAGCGCCTGCACGCCAATGGTAGCGGGCACGGTGCGCTCGGCCAGGCAGTTCAGTGCCTTCATCAGGCCAGCCACGCCAGAGGCGGCTTCAAGGTGCCCGAGGTTGCTTTTCACCGAGCCGATTGGCAGCGGGTTGCCGGCGCCGCGCGCCTGGCCCAGTGCCTCGCCGATGGCGCGGGTTTCGATCGGGTCTCCCACCGCGGTACCGGTGCCGTGGGCCTCCAGGTAGTCCAACTGCTCGGGGGAGATACCGGCCTGGGAGTAGGCGCGCTTGAGCAACGCCGCCTGGGCCTCGGCATTGGGCAGGGTCAGGCTGGACTTGCGCCCGTCGGTGTTCACCGCACTGGCCGCTACCACCGCCAAAATGGTATTTCCATCGGCCACTGCCTGGTCGTAGTCCTTGAGCAGGAACAACCCGCCGCCTTCGGAGCGGGCGTAACCGTCGCCGTTTTCGTCGAACGACTGGCAGCGCCCGGTGCGCGACAGCATGGTCGCCTTGGCGAAGATCATGAAGCCGAACGGGTGCATGTGCAGGCTGATACCGCCCGTCACGGCTTGGTCGACATCACCGCTGAGGATGGCCTGGCACGCCTGGTGGAAAGCCACCAGCGACGACGAGCAGGCGGTGTCGATGGCCATGCTCGGGCCACGCAGGTCGTAGAAGAACGACAGGCGGTTGGCCGCGATGCTCATGGTGTTGCCGGTCGCCGTGGCGCCATCGATGGCCGACAGGTCCTCGAGCAGGCGGTAGGACTGCTCGACACCGGCGATGCCCAGGTACACGCCGCAGTTGCTGCCACGCAGGCTGGACGGCTTGACCCCGGCGTTTTCAAAGGTTTCCCAGCACATTTCCAGCAGCATGCGTTGCTGCGGGTCCATCATCGCGGCTTCCCGCGGCGAGATGCTGAAGAAGCCAGCGTCGAAAGCGCTGATATCACCCAGGGTGCCTGAGGCGAAGGTGTAGCTGGATGCAGGGCTGGCCTTGTCCGGGTGCAGGAACTCGCGTTTGTTCCAACGCGACGGGTCAACCTGGGTCACCAGGTCGCGGCCCTCCATCAGGTTTTGCCAGAAGCCTGCATTGGAAGAGCCAGGAAAACGGTACGCACAACCAACGATTGCAACCTTTCTACGCTTGATCAAAACCTATTCCTTCAAATCTCATCGGGCACCGTCCCATCCGTCGGACAGCCGGCATGCCTGGCCTGGCCACGAAACTGGCCATTCGTTATATGTCACTGATGATTGTCTGGGTACCTGAAACTGCCATGCACGCAGGGTGCGCAAGACTCATGGTCTGGAACTGGCGTGGGAATGTTCAGATTTGTGTGCGCAGATGATACGCGGGTTGTGGGGGTGGGAAAACCCTGGGGTGAGGGATGGTTCACGGCGTAGGAACGGGTTTACCCGCGAATACGGTGGCGGCTGCGACGGTGAATGGCTGATGGGAATTGGCCAGCAGGGGCGGCCCTTTCGCGGGTAAACCCGCTCCTACGACGGTCTGCGCCCAATCACCAATGTGTGTCCACCACCAATCTGTGTAGGAGCGGGTTTACCCGCGAATACGGTAGCGCCGGCAACGGTGAACGGCGGGTGGAAATTGGCCAGCAGGNACTTTGTAGGAGCGGGTTTACCCGCGAATACGGTAGCGCCGGCAACGGTGAACGGCGGGTGGAAATTGGCCAGCAGGCCCGGCCCTTTCGCGGGTAAACCCGCTCCTACACGGCGGCCTATGTCCAACCACCGAGGCGTGCCCACCACCAGTCTGTGTAGGAGCGGGTTTACCCGCGAATACGGTAGCGCCGGCAACGGTGAACGGCGGGTGGAAATTGGCCAGCAGG